>JAXLUE010000009.1:0-106116 GCA_046329695.1 Ferruginibacter sp. | reverse complement strand
AACCGTCGCTTTTACGCCAAGCTGGATGGTATTGTTATAATCGCTGATGCAAAGACCGTTGCAACGAACGAAAACGCGGCGTCCTACCGGGTAGCTGCCGTAAAGGCTGGTGGCATCCACCAACAGTTGAATGGCGCCGGTAGTATCCTGGATGAACAATTGCTTGTAGAAGTTGCCGCTTTTGTCGTTGGCCACTACGATACCCGAAATAATGATATCCTGTGTGATGATATCATAGTTCCTGGGAATTGAATGCAATGCTTTGAGGTCGGCGATACTCATATTGGCAACCAGGTCCGGATCGGAGGGGCCGGGCGGGTTGTCAAATGTTTTTTTACAGGCGTTAAGAGCGGCCATGCCAACGATCAGTACAACAGCCGTCATCCATTTAGACATTGTGTTCATGATTTTTGTTTTATTATAAACGAGTTTATATTCTGTTATTGATGCTTTATTGATTAGAAGCGCAGTCCGACGCTGGCAAAGAAATTGATGCCGTATGCGTAGAAATTACGGTTCTGGAATTTTTGTGTGTTCTTTTCGGCAAAATCAAAACGTAATTGTTCAAAGCCTCCTGAAACAACTTCCCTGTTGTCGAGCAGGTTGTTTACACCCAGGTTAAAGACAAGGAAAGTCCTTTTTTTCATTGATTTAAAACGCCTGTTCATCAGCCAGGAATAACCGGCAAATGCATCAACGGTATATTGTGAAGGCAACTTCGTCTGATCGATGATGTCATGCCAGAGTTGAGAATTAGGATCTACCCCGTTCACGGCGGCGGCGGTGCGGCGGATCGGGTTGAAGTCCATATACATGTGATCGAAGAAGTTAACGTTCACATTAATGAACCAGAATTTCGGAGAACGGTAATCAAGACCGACGGTATATGCTTCCTGCGGCGTAGGCACGCGGAAATTCTCTGAATAGATCAGGGTGCCTTTTTCCAGTTCTGTGGCGCTGTTATCCACGGTTACAGTAGCGCGTTGGCGGCTGTTGTAGAGATAACGGCCCCAGGCAGCGGCGGCAGTGATGCTCAGGCCTTTGTATATCTTGGCTTCTGCACCGAACTCAGCACCGGTGTGTACACGACCGATTCCGGAGATGGCGTAGTTTACAAAGTTCCTGTAATCGTCATGATAGAAGGTCAGCACATTCATCTGATTGCGCATAACGGTATAGTATGCATTGGCGCGCAGTTTGATACGCGGGGCGTTCATTACATAACCGCCTTCCACTGAGGTGATGCGTTCTGATTTCAGGTCGTCCTGAACAAAGTCGCGTGTACGCGGTGCGATGAATGCATTTTCAAAGAAAGGCGCACGGGTCATGTAACTTCCGTTCACATATACATAGTTACGGCCATTGATCTTATAAGTGATCCCGCCTTTGGCAGCATAATTATAGAAGTCGTAGGTCTTTGATTTACCATATGAGTTTTCAGGGAAGATACCTGTGCGGTATTGACCTACCCTCCAGAAACGCGTATAAGAATGTTCCACACCTACGAAGAAGTCGATCTTGCGGAACTTCACGCTTGTCTGAACAAAAGCGGAAGCCTTCCGGATATTGATATCATAATCGTAGCCAAACTTGTCACCGACATGCAGGATACGGTTAGGAGTGTTCAGGTCGTTCTGGGCTGCATCCTGGCTTGTGGGGAAATCACGTTCCGCGAACTGGTTCACGTTTACATAGAAATCACCTCCCAGCAGGTCATTCACTTCCTTATAATACCTGTTGGTTTGAGACTGGAATGAAGCGCCGGCTGTCAGGCTTACATTTTCCCGAAGGGCGGCATTCATGGTAGAATTGAAACCGTAGCGTTTGGTGTTTATCACCCTTTCTTCCACGATATAACGTGAACGCCTGCCCGCAACAGTGTTACCGGCGATGCCGTTCACGTTGTTCACCACATCGAAGGAATTGTAGTTGGTCGTGTAGAGTTTATCCCAGTTTATCTGGCGCAGGTTGATGTCGTTACGCATTTGATCCAGCACTTCCTGCCTGATATTGGGGTCTTCCTGGTAGCTGGGCAGGTAACGGTAATAGTCTGGGCGTGGATCGGCCACATTGTACCAGTCGAGTCCGGTTGTGCTCCTTTTTCCGTAACCGAAAGTGGCGGCGGTTACAATATTCATCTTGTCGCTGATCTTCCAGTCATGTGTCAGGATACCGAAGGGCTGGAATGATTTGGCGATGCTGGAGTTCCTTTTTTTACCATTCTGGTAGCCCCAGAAAGGATTGTAGAAATTGTCTCCCGCGATATCACGCATTTCTGCCACGGATGAACCCTGGCGGCCATTTTCGGTAGGTGTTGCAAAGGCCACGAAAGAAAGCAGGTGCTTATCGTTGAAGCGTTTATCTACACCGGTATAGAAAGACCATCCGTCGTAATAGGTACCATCAGAAAATCCTTCATTGGCCCAACGGCGTGAGCCGGAGAAGCTGAACGCCCATCCTTTTTTATTCAGGCCGGTGGAATGTGTCACCATCATACGGTGAACATAGTTCCTGTTTGAAATGGCGTAATTGATGCTGGTCTGTTTACGCTGATAAGAAGCGCGTGTATCCAGGTACGTGAGCCCGCCCAGGTCACCAAAGGCATACGGGGTTGGGCGGAGGCCATGGGCATAGTCGCGGTTCCTGAGCACATCGTTCAAACCTCCCCATAATCCAAATGGCGTAAACCCGTTATCCAGGTTTTCCATGGGCATACCGTTCATGTATGTGCTGAAGAAATCGGCGTCATATCCGCGGATACGATAACGGACAGCGCTGAATTTAAAAGTGGCGGCATTCAGAAAGGGGTCCCTGCCTGCGGTCAATTGAGAGGAAATGTTCTGGGCACTGTTATCTGTGGCGTCATTCTCATCCAGTGTTACAACCGGAATATTATCCAGGGTTTGATCTTTCAATTCTTCGAGAGAAGTGGTGTCGGAACCGTTATTCTTTTCCTTGACCTGGCCGATGGAAACCTGAGAGAGCAACATCATCAGCAAAAACAGGCCGGATGCATGCAACGATTTTTTAATCATATTCATTCATTATGAGGCGCAAAAGTACAGTTAGTCTGTGAATATAAATAAAAAATTAAGCCTTTTTCGGCAACTTTACAATCACTTAACGGTGTACTGATTACCTTTGGGCGCAATTATAATTATGAAAAAGATCATCGTTACATTACCACTGCTGATAATCAGCATCTTAAGTATTGCTCAACAGAATAAATATAAAGTTTCCGTTATCGGTTTTTACAACCTGGAGAACTTATATGACACCGTGAATAATCCCAATATCAGTGATGAGGAATTTTTGCCGGAAAGTGACCGGCATTATAATTCCCGGATCTATTGGGATAAGCTCGACAGGTTATCCACGGTTTTATCCATGATGGGAACGGAGATAAACCCGGATGGCCTCGGAATTTTGGGAGTTGCCGAAATAGAAAACGATACGGTTTTGAACGACCTGATCAAGATGCCAAAACTGAAAGAAAGAAAATGGAAGATCGTTCATTATGATTCCCCGGATCTGCGTGGCGTAGACGTTGCCCTGCTGTATAACCCCAAATATTTTACGGTACTTCACAGCGCTCCCCTCTTTGTACAGCTGCCCGGTGGATCTAAAGAATCTTTTTTCACGCGTGATATCCTGTATGTAAAAGGTATCATGGATGGCGATACCGTACACGTATTTGTGAATCACTGGCCTTCCCGCTCGGGCGGTGAGGAAAGATCGATCCCTGCGAGGGCCGCCGCCGCGGGTGTCGCTAAAAAAAGGATCGATTCCCTGATGGCCATCAACCCCGCCACCAAGGTGATCCTGATGGGTGACCTCAATGATGACCCTGTAAGCCCAAGCCTGACCAAGGTCATAGGATCGAAAGGAGACATGAATGAGGTGAAACAGGATGGCATATTTAACCCCTGGGTTGACATGTATAAAAAAGGCATTGGCACCACTCCATACCAGGATGCCTGGTCATTATTCGACCAGGTGATCTTCTCCGGTGCCTGGCTGAATAAGGAACAGCAAGGATACCATTATTACAAATCAGTCATCTTCAACCGCGAATTCATGGTTCAGAAAACCGGCAAATGGCGGGGATACAGCAAAAGGACCTGGGATGGCATCACCTACAACTACGGTTACAGTGATCACTTTCCCGTGTATGTGCTTATGGTGAAGAAGATCTGATCAGCCCTTCCCCGGCCATTCGTTCTAATCTAAAATATCATCCGGATGCAGGATAGGCATACCTGCCAGCCTGAGGATGACATTCCCCGTTGTGACCACATCTTTCTCACAATAGCGGACGATCCGCTCCAGATTGCCGGCACGATGAAGGTCTGTGCCTTCTTCCCAGTAGACCGGGCCAACCATACTGCCATCCATGTCTCCTTTCGATGAAGGAACCTGCAATACGGCGGCCAGGAGATCCAAAGAGGTAAAATGTTTATAATCGCCGAAACGCCAGTACTGGAAACTGTCGACGATATGGGTTTCCCAGGGCTTCATGTGCTGGAAGTTAAGGTATCCGGGTATGGACATGCGGTTGGCCAATAGGCGCCGGCAGATAAAGGGGATATCAAATTCCCGGATATTATGACCGGCAAATGCCCAGCCTTTCTGGTGTTGTTGGATCAGATCCATCCTGCTTATGAATGCCTGTAGCAAAGCGCTCTCATCCGCCTGTGAAAATGACATGAGTTTCAGGAAAAGGTTCCTGTCGCGTATAAAATATCCGATACTGATGCAAATGATGCGGGAGAATTCCGCCATGACCCCAGCCCTTACAGGATAAAGATCAGCCGGCCCCTGCCCTTCGGGTAACTGGTGCCTGATCCTCGCTATCCATAAATTCTTCCATTCATCGGGCAGGCTTTCAAATCGTGGATAGGCCGGAACGGTTTCAATATCAACCAGGATCAGTTGAAGAGGGTCTATGTGATGCATGCGGATACGTTTTCACAATATTATCCCGTCCGTAAAATACTGCCTTGTGAAAAACACATCCATGTGGAAAGAATATCATCAGAATGTTAACCCGGCAAAAACCTGGAAAGCCTGGTTCTTCCATGTTTGCCTGTTATCGATTCCATTGATATCAGACAGCCCCTGTTTGAAACGAAAGCCTAGATTGAACAGAGGAAGCTGGAACCAGATACCGCCCAAAGCGCTCCATTCCGATTTTTTATAGATGCGTATACCCTGGACAAGACTGTCTATTTTCTGGCTCAGCAAGCCGCTGTACGCAGGCCCCAGTTGCAATTTCACCCTTTTACTCGGCCCCAGGTTGATGTTGAGCAATAACGGGATCTCCAGTGCATTCATGGATACTTTCTTCTGGCTTCCCCCGCCCAGCAGGTCGTCGTAAATGACAGTGCCATCGGAACTCACCTCTGCCGACGATTGAACGAAATTCACTTCAGGCTGAATGCCGAATCTGTTGGAAAAATTAAACTGAACAAAACCGCCCAGCTGAAAATTATAACTAAAAGATC
Organism: Ferruginibacter sp.; assembly: GCA_046329695.1. Lineage (GTDB taxonomy): Bacteria > Bacteroidota > Bacteroidia > Chitinophagales > Chitinophagaceae > Ferruginibacter. Next base: position 100,612 of record JAXLUE010000009.1, on the reverse strand, counting down.
TACTGAAAGAAACGCCGTTGACCTTGTTGATATTCACACCCGCCTTGCCCCCGAACCGGAAAAAGTTTTCATGGTCCATATCAAGCGATTTCTTTTGCGCATGTAAACTAACGGTAATGAATAAAGGTAAAAGAAAGGGAAATATTCTCATGTCAGCGTTTTGGGTTTAGCAGCCAATATCGTGCCATCCGTAAAATTACAGGTTACCGCGTTCATCCGCACATGAAATAGCGTTACTTTTATAGCTGATAAAAAAGCATACGATGATCCAGATAAGGTTACTGCTGCTGTTATCCCTTTTTTACGCCCCCATGTGCCAGGCACAGGCCGACACGCCGGGCACATTCACCGAATCAGGCATGACGTTGCAAACATCAAGCGGCAATATTCAGGGCACGCTTTGCCTTCCCCTGGCCAAGGGCAGTTACCCCGTCGCACTGATCATTGCAGGATCCGGTCCGACAGACAGGAATGGCAACAACCCTTACATGAAAAACAACAGCCTGTTGCAATTATCGCATGCTCTGGCCCGGGCAGGCATTGCCTCACTTCGTTACGACAAAAGGGGCATTGCCGCCAGTACCGATGCGGGAAAAAATGAAGCAGACCTCCGCTTCAGCGATTACGTGCATGATGCAAGCGCATGGGTTGATACGCTGAAAAAAGATACCCGTTTCTCTGGTATCTGTATCATTGGACATAGCGAAGGATCTTTAATCGGCATGTTATCCGCGGCAAAAGCCGACCGGTTCATTTCCATTGCGGGGCCCGGTGAACCTGCTGCAAAAACGATCCGCAGGCAACTGGCAGATCAACCGGAAACCATTAAGCAGGATGCATATCCCCGGCTGGACAGCCTGGAAAACGGCCTATTGGTAAAAACAGTGCCCCCCTTGCTCATTTCCCTGTTCAGGCCGAGTGTGCAACCTTACCTGATCAGCTGGTTCCGATATGACCCTTCGGTAGAAATAGCCAAATTAAAGATCCCTGTACTCCTCCTGCAGGGCAGGGAAGATATCCAGGTCAATACCGATGATGCGCAAAAACTGGCCGCTGCCAACAAGAATGCCAGTTTACTATTGATAGACCATATGAACCATGTACTAAAAAACGTTACAGGTTCAAGGGCAGATAACCTGAAAACCTATAACAACCCCGATTTACCGGTCAGCGAAGAATTAACGAATGCCATTATTTCGTTTATACGTAACCGGTAATCAGGATCAGATCTTCTTAAGTTTCCACTTTCCCCTTCTGAAAACCAGCCAGGCGGCAATAGAAATAGCCGTTTCCGCCACCGGTATGGCAATAAAAACACCCAACGGCCCCAGGCCGGCATACACGGCCAGTATCCAGGCCAGTGGAATCTGCATCCCCCAGAAACCAAACAAATTGATGACCGTGGGCGTACGGGTGTCACCGGCGCCATTCAGTGCATTGGTCATCACCATCCCGATTCCATAAAATACATACCCGGCACTCATGATACGGAGTGCATGGATCGCATAACCGGCTACATCTGGGTCTTTGGTAAAAAAAGACACAAGCCAGGGTACCGTGAGAATCAGGAATAAGGAAACCAATATCATGAAAATGACATTGTACCTGGCGGTGACGCCGACCGATTGTTCCGCCCGTTCCGGGCTTCCGGCCCCCAGGTTTTGACCCACCAGTGTTGCGGCGGCATTGCTCATACCCCACGCAGGAAGCAGGAAGAAGATCATCAGCCTGATGGCGATCTGGTAACCTGCCGATGCCACACTCTGCCCCGTTGAAACAACCAGGCTTGCCAGGATGATCCAGCTACCGGAACCGATCAGGAACTGCAATGTGGCCGGCCAGGCAATATCCACCAAAGAACGGATCATATGCCAATCGGGCCGCAAATGTTTCCATATAAACCGAACCATCCGCTGACCGTTGAAGAGATGGTAGCACTGGTATAAAACCCCAATCCCCCTGCCAATCGTGGTAGCCATGGCTGCTCCCATTAAACCAAAGGCCGGAACAGGCCCCCAACCCCGAATCAGCAAGGGACATAATATGATGTTACAGGCATTGGCCAGCCATAAACTTTTCATGGCCATCATAGCATCCCCCGCTCCCCGGAATATGCCATTCAACAAGAAAAGCAGCATGATAACAAGGCTGCCCCCAATTATGATACGGGTATAAACCACTCCTTCTTTCACCGCCTCGGGTTCCGCTCCCATGAGTTTCAGCAATTCCCCCGCAAAAATGAACCCGGGGATGCTGACCACAACAGTCAGTATGACGGCAAAAATGACAGACTGCATGCCGGCGCGGCTGGCAGCTTCCGGGTTTTTCTCTCCCACCCTGCGCGATACCATGGCCGTTGCAGCCATACTGATGCCAATGGCGAGCGAATACACAATGGTGATCATAGACTCCGTGAGTCCCACAATGCTGGTGGCATGCTTTCCCAGGTGGCTGACAAAGAAAATATCCACCACCGCAAAAACACTTTCCATGCACATCTCCAGCATCATGGGTATGGCCAGCAGGATCACGGCCCTACGGATACTGCCATTGGTATAATCCTGTTCCTTACCGTTCAGTGATTCACGGACCAGGGAAAAAAAACGGGACAGACGAATGTATATAGAAGATTGATTGATCATGATATCTGATTAATATGATAAATAAGGAAGTGAGTCCCGGACGGGACCTCAATGTATCTGTTCAGGAAAACTGAACTGCAATCAGAAAATCATATTCGTAGAATTGAAGGAAACAAAGATGTTATTTTATCATGATATATGAAAAATTAATTTGATGAACGGTTCGGCCTAATATCCCGCTTGTGTACAATTTTGCCGGAACGATCTGTTCATAAAACGTACTTTACAACTCCAAAAACGGTAAAAAGACAAGTGCTATTTACCGGCGTAGATGACGGTCATTTCAGAAACATGCAACAGGAAGCAGGCAAACGATTATTCACCAGGTACCAGGTCTTTATCATCAGCATTCTGACGATCCTGCAATTTACCGTTGTGCTGGATTTTATGGTATTATCCCCGCTGGGTGCCATCTTACTAGACGAGTTACATATTGAGCCATCGCGTTTCGGACTGGTCGTTTCCGCCTATGCTTTCAGTGCGGGCATTTCCGGTATTCTTGCAGCAGGTTTTGCCGACAAGTTTGACAGGAAAAAACTGTTATTGTTTTTCTATTGCGGGTTCATAGCGGGAACCGTTTTATGTGCGATTGCTCCCAGTTACCATTTCCTGCTGATAGCCCGGATCATCACCGGATTGTTTGGGGGCGTGCTGAGTTCCATCAACCTGGCCATTATCACTGATCTGTTCAGGGCCGAGGTCAGGGGCCGTGTTATGGGGTTTATCCAAATGGGCTTTGCCGCAAGCCAGATCATGGGCATACCCGTGGGGCTTGTTCTGGCCAACCATTTTGGATGGCATGCTCCTTTCTGGATGATCGTGGGGCTGGGTATCCCGATCGGTATTGCGCTGTTTTTTTACATGCAACCGGTTTCTTCCCATCTTGCCTACCGGTCTGAAAAACATCCCTTCCTTCACCTGGCACAAACCGTTACCCGAAAAAATTATTTGCTGGCCTTTTCCGCCACCACTTTACTGGCCACGGGCGGTTTTATGCTGATGCCCTTCAGCAGCGCATTTGCCATTCACAACATTGGCCTGACCATGGAGCAATTGCCGGTAGTATACAGTGTCACCGGCCTCTTCTCGATCATGCTGGGCCCCGCTATTGGAAAGTTCAGTGACATATATGGCAGGTACCGTACATTCCTGATAGGGTCGGTCATCACCACATTGATGGTCTTCGTCTATACGAACCTGGGAGTTACCCCCATACACCTTGTCATCATCATCAATATTTTTCTTTTCATGGGGATATTGTCGAGGGGGATCTCATCCACAGCCCTGAACACATCTGTACCCGAGCTGCAGGACCGGGGTGCGTTCATGAGTGTCAATGCGGCCGTACAGCAGATCTCGGGAGGGATTTCCGCATTCATTGCAGGCCTGATCGTTTTCCAGGAGCCACAGGGATATATCAGGCATTACCAGACGCTGGGTTATGTTGTCATCGGCTCCATCGTTTTATCCGCATATCTCACGCACCGCATTCATCGGTATGTACAGGGCAAAGACACAACCCAGCCATTTGCAAAAAAAACAACCCAGACTGATCACTAATTTATTCAACAAATCATTCATAGGCAAATGACAGAATCACAGCAACGAATCATAGAAGAAACGGCAACTTTTGTTCAACTTGAATTACAAGGTGCGGAAGCGGGGCACGACTGGTTTCACATACAACGTGTGTGGAAGAATGCCAGGAACCTGTTACAATCAGAACCCGCAGATCCTTTCATCGTTCAACTGGGCGCCCTGCTGCATGACATTGCCGATGCCAAATTCCATGACGGCAATGAGGATATTGGTCCGGCCAAAACCAGGGCATACCTCGAATCGCATAACATCGGTGAAGAGGTGATTGATCATGTGGTGAATATCGTCAGGCATATCTCCTTCAAAGGCGGGCATTCAGTGAAATCATTCCATTCTGCGGAACTGTCTGTTGTGCAGGATGCAGACAGGCTTGATGCCCTGGGCGCCATTGGCATTGCACGTGCCTTCCACTTTGGAGGGTTCAAAAACCGGGAGATATACAACCCGGGCAAACCACCTGTGCTGCACATGGATACCGAAGCGTATAGAAAAAACACCGGCCCGACCATCAACCATTTTTACGAAAAACTGTTACTCCTGAAAGACAGGATGAATACCCCCACAGGCAAGTCACTGGCAGAAGAACGCCACCTCTTTATGGAATCTTTCCTTCAGCAATTTTATCATGAATGGGAAGGTCAAAAATAAATACCGGTAATTTGTATAATCGAACATGATCATCAATGACAGGCAGATACGTTACTTCCTGTTCAGTCAATACCTGGCTGACGGGATACGCATGACCCTGGAGATCATCTTACCCGTCATCCTGTTTCTCTACCTCGGCAGGCTCGACATTGGCATCACCATCGCCTCCGGAGCCTTTTGCATCAGCATATGCGATATCCCCGGACCGGTGAAAGATAAAAGGAACGGGATGTTGTACAGTATCGGCTTTGTTGGCATCATGTCTTTCCTGACAGGTCTTGTCAATGAACAAATCATTGGCATGGGCTTGCTGATCATGGAGGCCAGTTTTTTCTTTTCGATGATCGGGGTATTTGGAAACAGGGCTTCTTCGGTAGGAACGGCCGCATTGCTGATCATGATCATCCGGATGAAAGATACCGTTCCCTGGACTGCAGACCTGACGGACAGCCTTTTGGTCATGCTCGGAGGCGCCTGGTACATGGCCATTGCGATGCTATTCAATCAACTCGCCCCGTTTAGACCAGCCCAACGGGCACTGGGCGAATGCCTGCATGAAACGGCCACTTACCTCTCCCTCAAATCGGCGATGTATGAAACCAACAGCAACCAGGAAGACATATACAAACAACTGCTGACCCAACAGGTATCCATAAACGAAAAACAGGAAATTGCCCGGGAACTGATCTTTAAAAACCGCGAAGCCACAAAAGAGCCCAGCCGTACAGGCCGGTTATTGCTGATCACCTTTATACAATCGGTAGATCTTTTTGAAAGGGTCGGCGCCACCTGGTACGATTACAAACAGCTCCGGGAAAGGTTTGGGAAAACCGGCCTGCTGGATGACGTGTCCGTTATCATCAAAAAAATGGCCGCCGAAATCGATCATATTGGTCTTGCCATCCAGTCGAATAAAGACTACCACAAGAATTATGACTGGCTGAGCGATCTGGACATACTGAAAGCGAAGGTTGACGCATTAGAAGATAGCGGCAGTCACCTGGTTTTAAAAAAAATCCTGGTCAACCTCCGCCAGATCGGCGAAATGACCGATGGGCTTCTGGCTTATTTCTCATCCAAACCGGGCCATCACCTGCATACGCCCGCTGAAAAAGACCTGTTCCGTTTCGTATCGCACCAGGATATTGACCCTGTGATCCTCCGCAATAACCTGACGCTGAAATCATCGTCCTTCCGTCATGCCCTCCGCATGATGATCACCTGCGTGGCGGCTTATATCATATCACTCATATTCCATTCGGGCCCGCACAGTTACTGGATCATTCTAACGGTGATCATTATACTAAAACCAGGGTTCAGCCTGACCAGGCAAAGGAACCGTGAAAGGATCATTGGTACAGCGGCCGGGGGCATCATCGCATTCTTTATATTGTATTATATCAGGAACACGTATGTTTTATTCGGACTGGTTGTATTATGCATGATCGCCACGTATACCTACCAAAGGTTGAATTATATGCTGATGGTGATATTCATCACTCCGTACCTGATCATCATGCTGCACCTGCTTGACATGGGTTTTACCGAACTGGTCGGTGAAAGAATGCTGGATACCGCCATTGCATTCATGCTCGGATTTGCCGCCAACTATTACCTCTTCCCGAACTGGGAATCGAGGCAACTGCAACAGCTCTTGTCCGCCGTAACCAGCGGCACACTTTCATATATCGATAAACTCCTGGCCATTTACTCAGGCCAGCCGCCATCCACCATGGATTACCGCCTCGCCAGGAAAGAGCTTTTCGTAAGCAATTCAAACCTATCCGCCGCCTTTCACCGGATGTTGTCGGAACCCAAAAGCAAACAAACCCATATCAGGTCACTGTATGAATTCATGGCATTGAACCAACTGATGGCTTCCAATATCACCAGCCTGGCGCCTGGAACGGAACACTGGGGAAGATCGGGCAACCGCATCATGCTGTCCAGGTTGAAAAGGATCCGATCGGCCATGTCGGAAGTATGGATGCAACTGGAAAAAAAGGAATGGCCGACTGAACCGATTACCCGGAATGATGACAACCTGTTGGCAATACAACCAGATCACTCCATCACCGATCAACTGGATTTCATGTACAAAGTGGCACTCGATATCAGGAAGACGGGCTTGCAGTTGAGTATACTGGATGAGGAGAGGCCGGTAGCCTGATCTGAAAGCCATACATAACAAAAAGCCCCGTTCATTCGAGCGGGGCTTTTGTTTATCGGTTCGGATGAAGATTAATCATCCACTTTCACTTTACCTTTCGACTTGGCGATCACTTCTTCAGCGATGTTGTTCGGAGCCGGAGAATAATGGCTGAACTCCATGGTTGAAGTGGCGCGGCCGCTGGACAGAGAACGTAACTGTGTCACGTATCCGAACATTTCGCTCAGGGGCACTTTGGCCTTGATCACCTGAACGCCATGCTTGCTATCCATACCTTCGAGCATACCACGACGACGGTTAAGGTCACCTGTTACGTCACCCATGTATTGGTCTGGCGTCAGCACTTCCACCTTCATGATCGGTTCGAGCAGTACAGGCTTCGCTTTACGGCCTGCTTCGCGGAATCCTTGCTTGGCGCAAAGTTCGAACGACATGGCATCAGAGTCAACCGCGTGGAAACTACCGTCTTTTACATTTACTTTCAGGTTATCCATTGGGTAACCGGCGAGTACGCCTGTATGCATGGCACTTTCGAAACCTTTTTGGATCGCCGGAACAAATTCCTTAGGAATGGATCCGCCGAACAGTGAGTTGACGAACTGGTAAGTGGTCTTACCATCGTTTTCTTTCAGGAAATCCTCATCAGCAGGCCCGATCTCGAAAATGATATCGGCAAACTTACCACGACCACCGGTTTGCTTTTTCAGCGTTTCGCGGTGTTCGATCGTGTTCTGGAATGCTTCTTTATAGGCAACCTGCGGAGCGCCCTGGTTAATTTCAACTTTGAATTCGCGCTTCATACGGTCTACGATGATCTCCAGGTGAAGCTCACCCATACCACTCAGGATGGTCTGGCCGGTTTCTTCATCGGTTTTCACACGCAGGGTGGGATCTTCTTCCACCAATTTAGCGATGGCCATACCCATTTTATCAACGTCGGCCTGTGTTTTTGGCTCAACGGCGATAGAGATAACGGGTTCAGGGAATGTCATGGCTTCCAGCACGATCGGATGATCTTCTGAACAAAGCGTATCACCGGTTTTGATATCCTTGAAACCTACACCTGCACCGATATCACCGGCTTCGATGAAATCGATCGGGTTTTGTTTGTTGGCGTGCATCTGCATGATACGGCTGATACGTTCTTTTTTACCGGTACGGGTATTCAGTACATATGAACCTGCATCCAGGTGACCTGAATAGGCGCGGAAGAATGCGAGGCGACCCACGAAAGGATCCGTCATGATCTTGAACGCCAGGGCTGCAAATGGTTGCTTCGGATCTGCAGAACGAGTGATCTCTTCGCCATTATCCGGGTTGGTACCGGTTACCGCTTCGATATCCAGCGGACCGGGCAGGTAACGGCAGATGGCATCCAGTGCTGTTTGCACACCTTTGTTTTTAAATGAAGAACCGCACATCATCGGGATGATGGAAATATCGATCACCGCTTTACGGATGGCTTCATGCATTTCCTGTTCTGTGATGCTGTTGGGATCATCGAAGAATTTTTCCAGCAGTTTGTCATCATATTCAGCAACGGCTTCCACCAGATGCTGCCTCCATTCATTCACTTCATCGACCATATCGGCCGGGATGGGCACTTCCTGGTATGTCATACCTTGTGTGGCATCATCCCAGATGATACCTTTCATGGTGATGAGGTCAACCACACCCTTGAAATTATCTTCAGCACCGATCGGCAACTGCAGGGGAACGGCTTTGGCACCCAGCATTTCCTTAACCTGCTTAACAACATTCAGGAAGTCGGCACCGCTACGGTCCATTTTATTAACGAAACCGATACGCGGTACGCGATAGCGGTTAGCCTGGCGCCATACGGTTTCAGACTGTGGCTCCACGCCTGATACGGCGCAAAACAGAGCCAGCAGACCATCGAGTACACGCAGTGAACGTTCCACCTCTACGGTAAAGTCCACGTGACCCGGAGTATCGATGATGTTGAATTTAAATTGTTTGGTTTCGGCAACTTTCTGACCCTGGTTGGTAGGAAAGTTCCAGAAACACGTAGTGGCAGCAGAAGTGATGGTGATACCCCTCTCCTGCTCCTGGGCCATCCAGTCCATGGTGGCGGCGCCTTCGTGTACTTCACCGATCTTATGGTTTACACCGGTGTAATACAGGATACGCTCAGTTGTGGTGGTTTTACCGGCATCAATGTGGGCGGCAATACCAAAGTTGCGTTGATAACGTAAATCTGCCATTTTGTTGAATTATAGATGTTGAATGATGAATGTTGTGTTTATTAATTTTCCAGGCTTCGGCCCGGCTGATCAGTCATGTAAAGAAATCAATAAATAGGTTGATGTTGAGCACGACTTCCCCGCAGATGAACAGCCATTTGATGCACTATTCGGGGATCGGTATGATGATTATGCTCTCATATTATGCTAAATAGTCCGGCGCCAACAAATTTTGCCGAAGCTTTTAGCGCCGCAAAGGTACACCTTTTTTTCATCATTCCAAACTGTTTTGACTGCCCTGGGGATAGCCCGGTAAAATAAAAGCCCCGGTATTCCGGGGCTTTATACAGAATGCAATAATATAGGTTATACCCTGAAGTGAGCAAAAGCTTTGTTCGCTTCAGCCATACGATGGGTATCTTCTTTTTTCTTGAAAGCGGCCCCTTCACCTTTGCTCGCAGCTACGATTTCATTAGCCAGTTTATCGGCCATGGAACGTCCGTTCCTTTCGCGGCTGTAGCGTACCATCCACTTGATGCTGAGAGAAACCTTCCTGTCCGGACGAACTTCCGTCGGGATCTGGAAAGTGGCACCACCGATACGGCGGCTGCGAACTTCCACACCCGGCGTGATGTTCGACAGGGCTTTTTTCCAAACCTCATATCCGTCTTCTCCGGTTTGTTTGGCTACTTTCTCGAGGGCAGTGTAGAAAATGGTATAGGCACCGCTTTTCTTACCTTCCCACATCAGGTTATTCACAAAACGGGTCACCAGTTTATCGTTGAACTTTGGATCCGGCGCTAAGGGAATCTTTTTAGGTTGTGATTTACGCATCGCTTATTGAAATTAAATGTAGTGCTTGGTTGAATTATTTTTTGGCCTTTTCTTTCTTCGTACCGTATTTACTGCGGCTTTGTTTACGGTCTTTCACACCGGCAGTATCGAGGCTTCCGCGAACGATATGGTAACGAACACCCGGCAGATCTTTAACCCTTCCGCCACGGATCAGCACGATGGAGTGCTCTTGCAGGTTATGACCTTCACCCGGGATGTAGGCGATCACCTCGATCTTGTTTGTCAGGCGGACCTTGGCTACTTTACGCAGGGCGGAGTTTGGTTTTTTAGGCGTAGTGGTATACACCCTGGTACAAACACCACGGCGCTGCGGACAACTGTCCAGGGCCCTGGATTTGCTCTTAGATTTGATAACTTCTCTCCCTTTTCTGACTAATTGTTGGATCGTAGGCATTCTTGAACCTTTTTTAATTTTGGACGGCAAAGGTAGCCATATTCAATTAAAAACGAAAAATTAAATACCAAAATTTCGTTTTTTTTTCAAGTTACACCCTGTCAGGGTTATAAACCCTGACAGGGTGTAACAAAAAACCGCCAAAGGAGGCGGTTTTTTCATTTATTTTTCACTGCTTCCGGTTCAGATCTTGTACATCCATCCGTACTTATCCGGGCTCAACCCATATCGAATATGATCAAGCCTTTTCCGGATCTCCGGAGCGGTTTGCCAGTTATCGACATTGAATTTCATTTCAAAGTCCTTGTATCTCAATTCTTTAATATATGAAATGGTAGCGGCGGTGCCGGTTCCGAATACTTCATACAGTAACCCTGCTTTGTAGGCATCAATGACATCATTGATGCTGAGCGGCCTTTCCTCCACTTTAAAGCCCAATTCTTTCAATACGGTGATCACGCTGTCGCGCGTTACACCAGCAAGTATGGTACCTGCCTCCAGGTCGGGTGTGATGGCCGTATCACCGATGATGAAAAATACGTTCATCGTACCGCATTCCTGCACATATTTGTGTTCAAAAGCGTCCGTCCAGAGTACCTGGTCATATCCCTTCTTTTTAGCTTCCGCAGTGGCATACATGGCAGCGCCATAGTTTCCGGCCGCTTTTGCATACCCCACTCCACCGGGAACGGCGCGAACATATTGTTCTTCCACATAGATCCTCATCGGTGTGTTGTAATAAGGGCCAGTCGGGCTCAGGATGATCATGAATTTATACTTCTCACTTGGGCGCACACCGATCAATTCATCACTGCTGAACATAAAGGGGCGTATATACAGCGAATGATCGGGCTTGTTGGGGATCCAGCTTTTATCCAATTCGATCAACAGGCGCATGCCCTCCATGAAGATCTCTTCCGGAACCTGGGGCATTTGCATCCTTTCAGCCGAAACATTGAAACGACGGAAATTGTCTATCGGCCTGAAGATATAAGCTTCATTATTCGGATTTTTATATGCCTTGATGCCTTCAAAAATGGCCTGGCCATAATGCAGGGCCGCAGTGGAAGGGGCCAGCAACAGTGGCTGATAAGGTTTGATCTCGGGAGTCTTCCATTCACCATCCTCATAATCAACCTCTAACATATGATCGGTGAAATACCGGCCAAAAGGGATATTCTCCAGGTTAATATCTTGTAACTTGCTGGTTTCAACCCTGGTTATATTAAAATCGGCGGCTGCAATCATAATAACTAAATTTAGCACAAAGAAACGAAAAAAAGAAGCCAGCAAAACCCCGTTTTATGAGTTTTGAGAATTTTCAACTGAGCCCCATCCTCATGCAGGAATTGTATAAGAATACCCTTGTAGACTTAGATAATGAACAAATTATCCAACAATCATTAAACACGGCTACTATTTCGAGCCTGGGAAAGAATGAGCGTCAGATCCTGGTACTCACCAGGGAGGAGGGAACAGCCCATATTCATGATGAAAACCTGGGTTTTTTATTGGGCATATTGAAAGCCTGCCAACTGGGCATGCAAGACATTGCGCTGGTGAATCTGGCAGGTAAAGAACCCCTGGATTATAAGATCCTGACCCAGCATTTTAGCCCCGTACAGATCATCGGTTTTGGAATCATGCCCACCGATATCGGGTTACCCATCCATTTCCCTCATTACCAGCTTCAGTCGTTCAATAACCAGCAATACCTGATGTCGCCCTCATTTGCCGTGCTGGCAGGGAACCAGGAAGAGAAAAGGTCACTTTGGAATGCGCTCCGGAAAATGTTTTCACTTTAATCAACCCATCATGCAAACACTCATATTTGCCACGAATAATGCCCATAAGGTTCAGGAGATCAGGGCCATTTTGAATAACCGGTATGATATTATCAGCTTGCGCGAAGCCGGTATCGATATTGATATCCCGGAACCTCACCATACCCTGGAAGAAAACGCCCGCGAGAAATCGATGGTCATCAACCAACTTACGGGGCGTAATTGCTTCAGCGAGGATACTGGGCTTGAAGTCTGGGCCCTTCATGGTGCTCCGGGTGTCAAAAGTGCCCGTTATGCGGGACCTGAACAGGACTTCGCTAAAAATGTCGGCCTGTTGCTGACCAATATGCAGGATAAAACCGACCGGCGGGCCCGGTTTCGAACCGTCATTTCACTTTTACTCGATGGCCGTGAATACCAGTTTGAAGGAACCTGCGAGGGGGAGATCACGCTGGAAGCTTCCGGAAACAGCGGCTTTGGATACGACCCGGTTTTCATCCCGGATGGCAGCGACCGTACTTTTGCTGAGATGAGCCTCGAAGAGAAAAACAAATTCAGCCACCGTAAAAAAGCCACCGCCCTGCTGGCAGATTTTTTGAAACAATATTATGGCAAGGATTAAAATAGACATACCGGCCCCCGCGATTGCTGTGATAACCGTTCCCGTTAGGATCACGGATATCAATTACGGCAACCACCTGGGCAACGACTCGCTGGTCAGTTTACTGCACGAGGCCCGCGTGGCCTGGCTCAGACAACACGGTTTTACAGAGCTGGACGTGGCCGGCGCCAGCCTGATACAGGGCGACCTCGCAGTAGAATACGTTAAGGAATCATTTTACGGAGATGTTCTCCACATCAGTATTTCAGCTTCAGGCATCAGCCGTGTTTCGTTCGATCTCTATTATCTTGTTGAAACTAACAGGGAGGGGCAAACGATCACGATTGCCAGGGCCAAAACGGGCCTGCTGTGTTATGATTATGCGCTGAGAAAAGTAATGCCCGTACCTGATGCGCTCCGCTCATTACTGGGCGCCTAAAGACCCTCCATCCATATCGCCCAATTGGCTTCCGCCTGTATGATGAGCATTTCCTACCCCGTGGTGACCACTGCGCCCATCGCCTCTCCTTTTTGGAGGAACAGGGTCTTCGGTGGTTTATATACCAGGTCGTATAACAGGTGTTCGGGGGTTAGCATAGAATATGGAATATCCGGACAAGTATCGACGTCCGGTATCATGCCCAGCGGTGTGCAATTGACGATCAGTTTGTGGGAAACGAGCACTTCTTCATCCAGCGCCCCGTAGGTCGTATATCCTTTCTCGTTAGTTGGGTAACGGCTGACCACCAGGAACGGAATATGCAGTTGACGGAGTACATATTGTACGGCTTTGAAGCCCCGCCGGTGCCCAGTACCAGCGCCTGACTGTGCCAGGGCTGTAACAAAGGCTCCAGTGAACGCCGGAACCCGGTGATATCTGTGTTGAAACCGGTCAGATCATTGCCGCTCACACGGATACAGTTGACGGCCCCGGCTTCTGCGGCAACCGCATCGAGCCTGTCAAGATAAGGGATCACCTGTTCTTTGTAAGGAATGGTTACCGCGAGGCCCCGGATGGATGGGTGATTCTGAGCAGGGAAGGAAATTCTGGATATTCTGAAGCGGGAAGAGTTCAAAAGAGTAACCCGTAACCCTTCCTGTTCAATTTTTTGGGTAAATATTGCTAGAGAATGAATGCCCGAGAGGATGTCCATCAAACCGAATATGATCTCCCCCGGTTCCATTTATTTGTTCAGGTAAAGATTGAACGTGTCGCCACGGCCCGATGCGCATGGCCTCCGGTGGAAGCACTTCCGCAGGCGCGATATTACCAGGGTTGACATTGCACCCGATGAGCTCCAGGAAGTACAATTGCTGGGCCTTTTGCGGCGCTTCCCACAGGATTTTTTCCTCCGGAATCTGTGTAAGTATTTCCTGAACCAGGCCTTCCCTGACCTCTCCTGTGCCCCGGTAGATACCCACATTACCCGCTTCCTGGCCTCGGCGATCACATAGGTGGAGCCAGCACTGAGTTCAGCCTTCATGAGTTCGATCCATTTGTATGGTGGGATGATGTGTGCCGCATCTTTGCTGCCCACTTCGCTCAATACCACGCCGTATTTTGTCAGCTTTTCAATGTACCCGCATTTTTCCGCGTGTGGTATGGTGATGGAACCATCACTCACTTCCATATAACTTACGCCATAGTCTTTACAAACACTGATATAATCGTCAAACTGGTTCCGGATCAGGAATGCCTCAAAAGAGTTCCTCCAAAATACACGGCATGTCTAAGATCGGTAAACGTCCAGCTTCTCACGCAGGTTGGGCGTAACGAAAGTGCCAAAACCCAATTTGACCACGTCTACATGGGGCTGGGCAATACTCATGAAATTCTTAACCTCTTCAATGCTGAGGCCTTTGTCCATGACCATGGTGATGCCATGCTTGCGTGGTTTCACCGAACGTTCCGGTATCTGTGTGAGATTGAAATTCATTGACTGATTATTTACGGCTGCAAATATATTCAATGCAGACGAAAGATCAGACAATACTGAGGCATGTCATATCAACGAGACTTTTTCTTTTTATGCCGGGCTATGATCTCCACCACCTGTTGGTTTTGCAAGAGTTCCGGTTTGATCTCGATGATCTGCTTGATGAATTTTGGATTTATGTTCATCGCTTTTTCCAATTGCAGCATCGCTTCCTTGGTCTTTCCTGTTTCAAAAAGGAAGAGGCTGCTGAAATAAAGAAAGACGGGTTTGGAATCGGTCTGCTGAAAAGCCAGCGCGGCATATTCCACCCCTTCTTCAAACATGCCCGCCAGGTGAAGGCAGTGCAGGAATTCGATCCAGCCATTGGTATGACGGGGGCGTACGCGTATCACGTTACCCAGGTATGTGATGGCTTCATCCAGTTTATCGAGTGCCATGTAACAGCGCCCGATCGCCAGGTTATATTCCGGTTGCATGAGGTGAATGCGAAGGGCCGATTCCAGCGATTTGATGGCATGGTTCCAGGAACCTTCATTCATGTAGGTACAGGCCACTTTGTAATACATCTGGCTGTCTTCCGGGTTCAGGTGACTGGCTTTCTTATAATTGAAACGGGCCTGGGCAAACTGACCCAGTTTATCATAACAATGACCGATCGCTTCGTAGATGACGGCTTCGGGGTGCGACAGTTCCAGCACTTTCTCCAACACCTCGATCGCATCTCGGTATTTCCGTAACCGTATATAGGCATCCCCCATATTCCGGTATGCGTAATCGAATTTTTCATCGATGGCTACGGCATATTGGTAAGCATCGATGGATTTCTCGTATAGTTTAAGCCCCTGGTAGGCGGCACCCAGGTTAAACCAGGCCAGTTCGCTGAATGGCTGTTCTTCAATGATCTGCTGATGCAGCTTAATGCTCTCTTCGTTCCTGCCGGTAAAATCTGTCCAGAAACAGATCTTGTACAACGCCTCTTCGTTGGTGGGGTCCTGTTCCAGGATAACTTTGAGACAGTCAAAAACTTTTTCAAAATTCTCGTAATCATCATACACATCGGCCAACTCAAAAAGCAGGTCGATTTTCTCTTCCCCTTCAAAATTTTCTATGGCGGCCTCCAGGAGGCTGGCTGCCATTTCCTGTTTATCGAGCGCCAGGTAAGCGTCTGTTTTCAGGATATAGAGGTCAGAGTCGGTACTATCCAGTAATTCAGCCTGTTCCAGTATCTGCAGGGCTTCCTGGTATTTGCGGGTGGTGATCAGTATATCTGCCTTCCTGATGAGCAAAGCCGACGAATAGGGAAACTGGTCAACGCCGGCATTGGCCGCTTCGAGGGCCTGGGCATAATCCTCCTTTTCATCAAAATGGTCGATGATGCGCTCAAAACCGTCTTCTTCGATGAAACCATGATGGCGACCGGCAACCAGGTTGGCAAACTGCCTGAGGAGCTCCTTGAGTTCTTCGCGGTCTTGTCGGTATGGATTTTTACTCATTTTCGATAGGTTTATGTAATTTAAACAAAAAAGGATAAATAGTCCATTTTTTTGCCATCTTTCCGGAAAAATACCGCTCATCAAATTTTTTCCGGATTTCACATCTCTTAACATGAAAATTCCCTGAAAATTTTTATTATATTTGTTCCAGGTAAATGACCACAAAAATGAACCAGTTCAAAAAAAGCATATTGATTTTCGGTTTTCTGGCCGGAGGCATGCTTGTGTCATTTGCCGACAGGGGCATCCGCAAGAAATCCAAAGCGCGCGTGATGCTGAACATTCCCACGAATCCTTTCAAAAGCAACCTGCTCTTCAATGCCGAAAATGGCCTGAAGTACAAAGGAAGTTTATTGCTGGGTGAAAGAAAAGATAACCAATCCCTGGTAGCCTCTTCACTTGTTACCTACCAGAAAGGAAACACGATCTACATCCTTCCATATAAGCAGAAAATGCTGGTGCCCGAGGTCAAACAGGGCTATACAGGCATGAAACTGATCATCAAACCTCATTAAAAAAACCGCTTCATCAGCGGTTTTTTATTTTTCTGCTTATTCGTTCAATTACCGATCTTTTTAAGTTGCTGGCTTTCTTCAAAATTCATTACACGGTAACCGCTTTTCGGAAACTCAAATAATGCGGCCGGCACCGGTTCGTCGGACAACGTATTCAATGTATACCTGAACGTGAGCTTTCCAGATTCCAGTTCGTATTGCACCGGGATACCGCCCAGGTGAGAGAATGCATTATTGTATTGTGTATTGTTCAGTTGTTTGTCGGGCAGGAAACAAACCGTTACCAGTTTCCCGTCTTTAGTCCTGGCTTCCGCGCTGCGGCACTGGAATCCTGCTATTGCCTGCTCGGGTTTGGCGGAGGAAGTAAACATCAGGTCATGAAAAACCTGGTTCTTTTTGTTCCAGTTCTCCTGGGTCATGGTGATCATCAGCTTCTGGCCGCTGTATTCTTTCAAAATGACCCCTTTTCCCAGTTTCTGATCGAATATGGCCGATTCTTTTCCCAGGCTGCTGACCATATCGGTACGGCTCAGGTTACCCTTGACGTACACGGTAAGCGTGGCCGAGCCCATCGCTCCACCATCCGGATTTTGTATGGCGATCTGGTACGACAGGGTGGCCTCATTCAACCTGACCTGACCATAAACTGTCATTGAAAGGATAAAGAGCATTGAAACCAGTGCGTATGTTCTTATTACGGATGCCATAGAATTGCATTTGCTGGAATAAAGATAGGATAAAGGCATGCCAATTCATTGATTACAGAAGCCAATAAAAAACCCGCCATGGTAGTAGGCGGGCTTTTTAGCATATCCTTAACGGGATCATTTTTTTGTCCCCTTATTTTTTAATTCCTGCATTTTCTTCTGGGTTTCCTGCATCGCTTCTATGCGTTCCTGCATTTTTGATTTCTTCACCGGACGCTTTTTATTTTCTTCCATTTTAGCGAGGATCTTATCATGGTCGATAATATAATTCTGTATGACAAATTGAAGCACCAGCGTGATGAAATTGGAAACAGTGTAATACCAGGTAAGGGCGGACGGAAGGTTATTGAACACGCCCAGGAGCACCACCGGGAAGATGTACGGCATATACTTCATCAGCGGGTTACTGTTATCCTGCATATTATTCATGCTGTACAGGGAGATCAATAAGCTGGTAACCACTGCCGTTAGTGTGAACAGGCTGACGTGATCTCCATAGAACGGCACTTTAAAAGGCAGGCGGGCAATAACGTCGTAAGCCGACAAATCGCTGGCCCATAGGAAAGATTTGTCACGCAGGTCGATATTTGACTGGAAAAAATAATACAGCGACATGAAGATAGGTATCTGCAGCAAGGCGGGCAAACAGCCACCCAATGGGTTTACGCCGGCGCTGCGCCATAATTTCATCTGCTCCATTCCAAAGGCCTGCTGATCGTCTTTGTACTTTTCCTTGAGCGCATCCACTTCCGGCTTGAGTACCTTCATCTTGGCACCGCTCAGGTAACTCTTGTATAAAATGGGCGATGTGATAAGCCTGATTAGCAGCGTCAGCAACAGGATCACGATACCCATGCTGGCAATATGCTGGCGCAGGTAATCGAAAACCGGTAATAGGAAATGCCGGTTGATATATTTGACAAAGGCAAAAATACCGCTTCCATAAGGCACAATATTCTCCATCTGGTTATGGTATTTCTTCAGGATATTATAATCGCTGGGGCCATAATACAATTGCAGTGGTATTGTAACGTCATTACCGGGCACATCCAGCCTGGCCGTTGTAACGGCACGCAGCAGGAAATGCTGGTTACTGTCCGACGGGATACTCCATTTGGTCGATGCATCCTGCATTTTATTTTTGGCGATCAACGTTGAAGCAAAGAATTGTTGTTTGACACTGATCCAGTCTACCGATTTGCTGAAACTCTTTTCATCTCCCTTTCCAACGTATTCAAAATCGTAATCTCCCCTTTCACATAGCAGATATGGCTTTGGGTGAGTTCATATTCGTTGTTATGCTCAACCTGCGTGGCTTTGATTGCCAGAGAAGATTCAGTTTGCGGTTAGACACCAGTCGGTCGGCGCCTTTGAGAACAATACTCACATCAATCATATAATCATCAGGCCTGATCGTGTATTCATGTGCGATGAGTTTACCGGTTGAGTCGGTTGCGCTGAAGCGGATGGACTTGCTTTTATCGGGGTTCTCTTTGACACCATTATTAGAAAACAGGATATCCGCTGTTTCTGCCGTCAAATTGGTTCCGGTATTAACGGTATAGGATATGCGGTTAAAACTCCCTGCCTGCAGAATGACCGGTGTGCCGTCGGCTTTTTTGAATTGCTTCAGCATCACCTGCCTCGGTTGGGCGCCTTTGCTGGAGAATGTGACACGCATAACGTTATTTTCTACCGTTACCAGTTCTTCCTGCGTGTTGGATGTGGCAAATGAACCTGTTTGGGTGACCGTTTTCACGGAATCCACTTTCAGGGAATCGATACGGGCCGCGAGGGTATCTTTTTTAGGCTGGGTTGCCGCAATGGAATCCGCGAGCCTTTTTTGTTCCGCTTCATAAGCCAGGCGGCTCCTGCTATTCATATAAAACATACCGATCAGTAAAATCCCAATCAGGATAAATCCGATCACGGTATTTCTGTCCATTCCCATATTGATAAATTTAAGAGGATTGCAAATGTAAATAAGTTTACCGGAAGCAGGCTGACAGAAATGAAAAAGGGTCGTACTGAGTGAACAGTGACAACCCTTTATTATCAGTATTATCTGTTGACCGGTTTATTTCTTCGGTGCGGCGGCGGGAGCAGCAGCTTTCGGAGCAGATGCAGCAGCTTTTGGAGCCGTTGCAGCAGCAGCTTCTTCCTGCTTCAGCTGGCGCGTCATGGTTACAGAAGCGATGGGGATCCTGGGTGAGTTCAGGATTTCCATGTTTTCAGCCACGATGTTCTCCACGCGGAGGTTACCATTCAGTTCAAGTTCGCTGAGGTCAACGTCAATATGTTCTTTCAGGTATTTAGGCAAGGTTTTAACCTTGATCGCTTTCATCTTGGTAACCAGTTTACCACCGGCTTTCACACCCGCTGGGGTTCCGATATAATGAAGCGGCAGGGTTGCGATCACTTTTTTGTCTTCCACCAGCTCCAGGAAATCCACGTGAGTCAATTGATCGGTCACTTTGTCAAATTGCAGGTCCTTCAGGATGCAGCGGTAAGACTGACCTTCTACCAGTACATTGGCCACCATAAATTCTGGCGTGTACACGATACCTTTGAATGCAGGGGCGGGAGCAGCAAAATTGATTTCTTTTTTACCACCATAAATTACACCTGGCACCATGTCCTGAGAGCGAAGTTGGCGGGTGGCTTTTTTTCCGCTTTCGGTCCTCAGTTGTCCTTCGATTGTAATTGATTTCATTGTTGAATAATTTTTAAATGAGGCGCAAAGGTAATGAATACCGCCCAATGAGGGGTTCTGATGAGTAAGTTTTTTAACCGGAGAGGATTTTACAAACCGATGATTTGTAGCATTAAACAGATAATTATTTAAAATATGTAAAATACCCCCCATCGTTCGATCAGCCTGTAACAACAGAAACTCCCTGGCTGCTGATGCCGGTCACGTAGCTGTTGTAGCCGATGTTCAATTGATCGTAAACGGCTTTCATGGCCGATTCCACTTCCCTGGCCGCGGCAACATCGCGGCTCAACATAAACAAAGATGGGCCGGAGCCGGAGATACCGCCACCCAGCGCCCGGGTTGCCTTACAGGCTTTTTTCACTTCGGGAAGCCCGGGGATCAGGATGCTTCGTTGTGGTTCAATGATCACATCCTCCAGGGATCGACCGATCAGGTCATAGTCTTTTCTGAATAAACCCGCCACCAATCCGGCTACATTGCCCCATTGCTGTATGGCCTGTTTCAGGCTAACCTCGGATTTCAGCACTTGACGGGCATCGGAAGTTCTGACCTCGATCTGGGGATGTATAACGGTGACGCATAACTCCGGATATGCTATCGGCACGACATCAAGGGGGTCTGTGGACCTGACCAGGGTGATCCCGCCCAAGATACAGGGGGCCACATTATCGGCATGACGCGAACCGGAAGCCAGTTTCTCCCCTTCCATGGCCAGGCTTATCAGTTCCTGTGTGGAGAAGATACCGTCCAGGAGTTGATTAGCGGCCACTGCCGCCGCAGCCGCACTGGCCGCACTGGAGCCAATCCCGCTACCGGGTTTTATCCGTTTCTCCATGCTCACTTCAAAACCAATATCCCTTTTACAGGATTCCATCACAGCCTTTAGTACGGCACCGGCTACATTTTGTGCAGGATCTGTTGGTAACCCGAACGAGTCGGTATTGGTGATCCGGATCACCGGTTCACTGATCAGTTTTACGGTCATCAGGTCATAAGGTTCCTGTAATGCCAGGCCGAGAATGTCAAAGCCACATACGAGGTTGGCAATGGTGGCGGGTGATGAAACTGTAACTGATCGTGATTCCATGAACGAATGCTTTTAATTACTGTGAAAATGTGGCAATGTGAACATGTGAAAATGAGTAAACGGAAAATAACATGAATTATAGTTTTTACATTTTCTCATTATCTGATTAACTCATTGCCTGATTATCTAATGGCACGAATGATATCGGCAAACACCCCACTGGCTGTCACTTCCGCACCGGCACCGGCGCCTTTGATCACGAGTGGCTGATCGCGGTACCTGTCGGTATAAAATAGAACGATATTGTCTTTCCCATATAAATGAAAGAAGTCGTGTGCAGGGTCAATGTGCTGCAGTCCGACCGATGCCTTTCCATCCTGGAAGGAAGCTACGAATTTCAGTTTTGCACCGGCTGCTATGGCCTTATCAAGCAAAGCCCTGAAATGTCCTTCATTTTTTTCCATATCCCTGTAAAAATCGTCTACGGAACCCTGCATGCAGGAAGCGGGCATGAAACTGTCGTTAGCGATCTGATCCATATCAATTTCGTAACCGGCTTCCCTGGCAAGAATCATGATCTTCCTCATCACATCGGTTCCGCCGAGGTCCAATCTTGGATCGGGCTCGGTGTATCCTTCATCCTGCGCCTGCCTGACCACCTGGGCAAACGGCCTGCTGCCATCGTAATGATTAAAAACGAAGTTCAGTGTTCCGCTCAGTACGGCTTCCATTCTATGGATCCTGTCGCCACTGCGCCTGAGGTCGTTCAATGTTCCAATGACCGGTAAACCGGCGCCGACATTTGTTTCAAACAGGAATGGCGCATTGTATTCCCTGGCAAGGTCTTTCAGCCTGCAGTAATGCCGGTAACCGGAAGATGCGGCCACTTTATTGCATGCCACTACGGCAATGCTTTTTTCCAGCAGGCGGTCATATACCGAGGCCACGGATTCACTTGCGGTAATATCAACAAAAACGGAGTTGCGCAGGTTACGGTGCAGCATATCCGCAGCAAAAGCGGATATATCCGCTTCCTGCCCATGGTGCAGGAGGTCTTCCCAATCTCCCAGCAGTATCCCTTCTTCCCTGACCACCATTTTCTTACTGGTGCAAATGCCCACTACCCTCACCTGCAGGCGCAATTGTTCCAACAGGAAGCCTGACTGCTGGTGAAGCTGGCCGATCAGTTTGCGGCCCACATTACCCGCACCGGCTAAAAAGACATTGACCTGTTTAAATGTGGTTTCAAAAAATTCTTCGTGCAGTACGTTGATCGTTTTCCTTACATCCCTGGCGGAGATTACGGCGGAGATATTCTTTTCTGACGACCCCTGTGCAATGGCCCGGATATTGATCCCATTTCGTCCCATGGCGCTGAACATATGCCCGCTTACCCCTGTGTGATTGCGCATATTCTCTCCCACGAGTGCCACGATGGCCAGGTCTGTCTCCACTTTCAGCGAATCCACTTTTTGCAGGGCGATCTCGTTGGCAAAAGCCGCATCCACAGCTTGTTTGGCCCTGGAGGATGCGTTGCCGTCGATGGCTACGCTGATGGAATGCTCTGAAGAGCTTTGGGTGATCAGGATGACATTGATCTTTTCATTGCTGAGAGATTCGAATAAGCGTTTGGAGAAACCGGGGATACCGACCATGCCGCTGCCTTCCAGGCTGATGAGGTGAATATTACCGATGCTGGATATGCCGGTTACGATACTGTCTGCCTGATCTGTTCCGGTGCTTTCCACGGAGCTGATCTCGGTACCATGGTCATCCGGCGCAAATGTATTCTTGATCCATACCGGAATGCGTTTATGCATGACCGGTTGTATGGTGGGAGGATAGATCACTTTGGCACCGAAATGAGAAAGTTCCATGGCTTCCTGGTAGGATATCCGCGGTATGATCCGCGCATTGCTGGCCATCCTGGGGTCTGCGGTCATCATGCCACTTACATCCGTCCATATTTCAAGCACTTCCGCATCCACTGCCGCCGCGATGATGGCAGCCGTATAGTCTGATCCGCCACGCCCTAATGTAGTGGTGATCCCCTGTGCGTCACTGGCTATAAAACCCGGGACGATAAAAGGATAAGCAGTCTGGTTGCGGAAAAAATCAGCGATCAGTTGATTACTGGCCTGGAAGTCCACTTCCGCATAAGTGAAATTGGAATTGGTCTTTATGATCTCCCTGGTATCCTTCCATGAAGCCTGCAGTCCGGCCGACCGGGTAGCGGCGGTAATGATCTGTGATGACAACCATTCGCCATAATGACTGAGCCTGTCTTTAGAACGCGGTGTCAGTTCACCCAGCATAAAAATCCCGTTGCACAGGTCCTGCAATTCTGAAAATGACTGATTGACCAGTTTCTCCAGCGTTTCCTGCCCTTCCCCGGGTATCAGTTGGCTGACCGTTTCCAGGTGACGGTGGTGAGCCAGGGTCAATTTTTCCCGAAAGCCCTCCTGCCCGGCAGAAGCAAGCGTACCTGCATCGAGCAGCAGGTCGGTCACGCCGCCCAGGGCCGACACAACCACGATCAATCTTTCTTGCTGAGAAGCCCTACCGACTATTTGAATGACTTTACGGATATTATCCGCATTGGCAACGGATGTGCCACCGAATTTTAAAACCTGCATGTACACTTGATTTTAGGAGAAAATGAACAATATGATCGCGCTGCTGACAGTTTCAGCCGAAGCCCTTGGTTAATATGTATCAGTACAACCCTGACGGGTCGTTGTGGTGGTAATAACCGATCCTGATATGACTGCTGTTTGATGCATGACAGGCAACTAAAATAAAGAAAACAATAGAAAAAACAAGGATTTTGCCAAATTTTTGAAAAATATCAAATAAATCGAAATAGCTTTTAGAAAATAACGAGCAATTACTACTCAGTGCTTAGTACTAAGTACTTAGTACTATGTACTTATTCTTCCATGACTGTTCGTATAATCTAGCAGATCTTTTCGTTGATCACCTCGCTACAAAACCACCATCCACCGGCAATGCGACCCCTGTGGCAAATGAGGAAGCCCCGGAACAAAGCCAAACCACCGCTTCGGCAATTTCCTGAGGCGTGCCCATTCGGCCGACCGGTTCCAATTCAGTGAATTGCTTTTCAACTTTTTCATCATTACCAGTGATCCGGTCGATCATGGCCGTATGTATCACTCCGGGGCACACGGCATTTACCCTTAGCCCTTGTGTGGCATATTCAAGTGCGGCCGTTTTGGTAAGCCCCAGCACCGCATGTTTGGAAGCTACATAAGCCGGCAAACCGGCAAAACCCACCAGTCCCGCAACGGAAGAACAATTGACAATTGCAGAGCCGGGTTGCTTCAACATCTGAGGGATTTCATATTTCATACAAAGCCAAATACCTTTCAGGTCTACCGCAATGGTATTATCCCAGTTCTCTTCGGAACATTCATGGGTAATGGCCTGCGCTCCTTCGATTCCGGCATTATTGAAGGCATAGTCTAATCGGCCATATGTTTTAATACAGGAGTCCATGAGATTCTGAACATCGGATGCTTTGGATACATCGCATCGAACAAACATGGCATCTGCGCCAAGAGCCTTAACCTGCTTCATGGTTTGTTGTTCGGGATCCTCTTTCCAGTCAGCCAAAACCAATTTTGCCCCGCGCTGTGCAAAGGCGATGGCCGTAGCTCGACCGATACCGAAACTGGCACCGGTGATGATAGCTACTTTATGTTGGAATATCTTGTCCATTTTTTTGTGTTGAATGATGAGTGTTGTGGGTTAAGTGATAGGTGTTGAGTGATATGTGTTGGGTGATATGTGTTGGGTGATATGTGTTGGGTGATATGTGTTGGGTGATATGTGTTGGGTGATGGTTGTTGGGCGATAATTGTTAAGTGTTATGTCTATTCTTTGTTCTATCATAACAATAATCCGTTCCAGTGATGGGATTATTCAATAACGGGCTTGTCGTTCCTTTCTTCATCATCAAATGTTTCATCATAATCCGTGACTATGAATTCATCCGATGAATTTCTCCCCAGTTCATTCAGTTCCTTTAGCGTAAAATCATCCATACCGGTTGTTTGCTTCCAGTCATCCTGTTCTTTACATAGAATTTGTATAGACAACCCAAAGCGTTCCTTGAATTCCTTTTCGAGATCCGATACTTTTTCGGAAGGCTGTATATCGATTAGTCCGGACAGATGCGTCTTTTTGATATCCCCGATAATGCTGTCCGGGGAATAAGCCTCTTCCTGTTTAGACTGTTCATAAATCTCATGTGGAGAACGGTAAAAGTTTATATCGAGATAAGGGTAAAAATTGGTGAATACTTTCCGTATCTCCCGGATGCTGGTTGCATCATGTATGTCGATGTGCATAATACGAACTTTTATACGCACAAGCTACATTGCCCGGGGACCTGGCTGAATGACAGGGGTCAGAATGAAGAGTGATGCTGGTCAGATAATAAATATCGGCAAACAGGCATGATTAGGAGGAGCTCTCGTTAATATCCCGCCAGTTTTTCTTGTATCAGCAGGCAGACAAACATATTATGAATGACCATCCTTTCATATTCGGCTATCAAATAAAAAAAGCCCCCGGTTTCCCGGGGACCTTTTCATGTCATCACTTGTTTTGTTATTGTTTGATGAGTTTGTGCACTTGTCGATTAACGCCCTGAATCATCTCGATGAAATAAATACCGGGTTGTAAAAGATGTCCGGCTGAAATGGTTTCCTCGGGCATGATCTTCATACGGCTCATTTCTTTACCCTGTGCATCAAGTACCCTTATCTGCACGGATGAATATTTGTCAGGGCTGTTGATACGGATAAAGAAATCATTGATAGCCGGATTAGGAAACAATTCAGCAGTAAAGGATTGGACAGGTTTGAGATCAACTGACAGGCCCTTAGCACCTGCATTTCCAGCAGAGCCAGCGAATTCTGGCGGACAGGCCGGAATTTTAACATCAAGCTTCCTGGTAGAACTGCTTCCGCAATTACTGATAGCGGTTGCCGTAACAGTGCCAATAATAGCTCCCTGCGGATACAATACGCGGATACTGGATGTACCCTGTCCACTTAAGATCAAACCGGGGGTTGTCCATTGAACACTTGTTGCATTAGCCGGCATGGAGTTCAATGAATAAATATACTGCCTGTTGGGGCAATCGGTAATATTGATCACATCAATGACACTGGGCATGGATGGATTCAGTCTGCTGACAGATAAACTGCGGGTTGTGCTGGTTCCGCAGCCATTGATGGCCACTACACTGATGGTTCCGCCGGAGTAATCTGCCGGATAGGTAAACGAGATGGAATTGGTGCCTTGGCCTGCTAACCCGATTGCGCCCGCGGGCACCGACCAGTTATATGAAGTCACGGAAGGTTGCTGTGCCACGGTGTAAGTTGCCACTGTACCGCCAGGTGCAATATGAGCGCATATGGCTTTAGGGCCACTTATGAGTCCTGGCGTAGCAGGAATGGCCCTAGTGATCGTGAATCCGCGGGTATTACTGGCTCCACAACCATTTACAGCCGATACCGATATGGTTCCCGTAGCAACTGCATTGCTGAATGTTACCTGTACCGTAGTATCATTTTTACCCAATCCATTTGGATGCGTAATGGTTGTTCCCGGCTGAGCCTGCCATATATAAGATGCGGCACCGGCTACTTTAGGAATTGTATACGTAACAGGCACATTTGTTCCAATAACCTGGCAAATATCACTGGCAGAAGCTATGATGGGCAAAGGAGTCTGAGGTACCGATGAAGAAAGTGTGATGGCTTCGGCAGACACCGGGCAATTAAACCCAACCGGAGTAGCCACCAGTTGATAAATATCCGATGGCACGTAACCTGTACTAAGCCTAACCAACAGGCTGCTTGTTCCTTGACCGCCAACAATGGTCAATGCCGATGGAACTGTCCATTGATATCCCGTAATCGGATTAACAGGCTCTTTAGTATCTGTGAACACATTATTCGTACCCCTGAACTCGCAAAGATTTCTTGGGCCTGTTATCGGGCCCAGTACAGGCACATTCATGATCTGTACGATTTTATCTATCACGACATTTCCCGGTAAGGTATAGGAAATGGTTACGGAACCGGTTTGTACAGGCGTAAAAGAAATGATCCTGTCTGTACCCGATTGTACCGTGATTGTTGCCAGGCTCGTATTACTGATGCTCCAGGTACCACCTGAAGGTATCGTAGGTGCCAGTGAATAACTGATAGCTGTCGTTTGCGGACAAACATAATCAGAACCCACGATCGGGCTGGTCACCGCAACCACCTGTACCTGTTTTGATGCCGTACGGGGTGCACCACAACCCGTTAAAAGCGTATAGGTAATGGTGGTAACACCCGGGATCAAAGTTGTGCTGATACCGGTTGACGGATCAATAGTTAAAACAGATGGATTGCTGCTTGCCCATACGCCACCCGTATTTCCGTTACTGGTGTACGGGTAGTTATATCCGGCAGCAACAGTCGACAACCCATTGATCGTTCCCGCATTGGCCAACGGCTGTATGGTCAATTGTATGGCATTGGACACAACATTGACAGAGCCATTAGTACATCCATTTGTTCCGAGGACTTCGCAGATGATGATGTCTCCACTTTGTACCAAAGCCGGTGCATATGTGCTGGTAATGGCAGCCAGTACCCCATTCTTCTTCCAATTGTATGCAACAGCAGTCAGGTTGCTTAATGATGCGGTGAATGTTGGACGTGTGTTTGCACAAATAACAGTTGCGGATGCCGAAATGGTAACGGCCGGGGCAAGAAATGGGTTAACCGTAACCGTTACCGGATTGGAAACCGAAGATGAACAACCAAACATATCCGTTGAAGTGACTGTATATGTTCCGCTTGCATTAACGGTAATGCTGTTTGTTGTTGCCCCGTTGCTCCACAAGTTGCCTGATGGCTGATCGGAGGTTAACGTAACATTGCTATTGGAACAGAATGTGAGCGGACCACTGGCTGTAACAACCGGTGTAATGGTTGGCCTCACATTGATCAGGAAAGATACCTGCGGCCCGGTACAGGTATTTATACCGGAACCTGTTTGCGGAGTGACCAAAATGGAAGCTATACTGGCGGTTGAATTTGGATTGGTGGCTATAAAGGATGGAATATTTCCATTTCCATTTGATGCCAGTCCAATAGAGTTATTGCTATTTATCCAAACAAAGTTTGTTCCAGGAACATTACCACTCAATACAATCTCACTAGTTGTTGATCCATTACAAAAAGTCTGCTCGGTAATATTATTGACCGTAGGTGTCGGGTTCACTGTGATCGTAAAGGTTTTTGACTGCCCTTCACAATCAATATTATTAATCAGGTTCCTGTAAGGAGTAACCGTAATGGTAGCGGTAACAGGTGTTGTACCATTATTGATGGCTATGAAATCGGCTATGTTACCTGTGCCGCTGGCCGGAATACCGATCGAAGGATTACTGTTCGTCCAGGTGAAATAATTGGCCAGTCCGTTATACGAAGTAAACTGAATATTAGATGTTGCTCCGTTACAGACAATTTTATTAGGAACGTCATTTACGATCGGAAGTGGTTTGATCGTAATGGTAAAATCCCTTCCCGCCGTTGAACAGGTTACCCCGTTGTTTGTGTATGATGGCACAACGATAATGTTTGCATCCACCGGGTTGATGCTGGTAATGGCTGGAGTAAAGGAAGGGATATCGCCCGTTCCGCTGGCTGCCAGGCCGATCGACGTATTGTTATTGGTCCAGTTAAACACGGTGCCGGGCTGTTGTCCGGTAAATGAAATGACGGACGTGAGGTTTTCATTACAAAAGAACTGGTGTGCCACCGGATCAACAGAAGGCGTTGGATTGACTGTAATGGTAAAGCTCACCGGCGCACTGAAACAACCGGGATTATTACTATTACCTATTATCGTTATGGTAGCTGACAGCGGCACTGTTCCATTATTTATTGCAGTAAATGAAGGCAATAACCCTGCACCAGTTCCACTGGCAGGCAACCCGATCCCGGGTTGCTATTGGTCCAGGTGAACGAAGAAGAACTGATCAATATATTTTGTATTGTACTTCCATTGCAAACTGTTACATCGCTGATGGGATCAATGACCGGAGCAGGATCAACGATGATGCTGAAATTCCTGATTCCTCCCAGGCAACCATTGGCCTCTGCCCTGGCAACAAGATTACTATTCCCGTTGCCGGTGGTAACAAAGGAAGGTATATTTCCTGATCCGCTGGCCGGAAGACCAATAGCAGGCACACTGTTGGTCCAGCTAAATGTGGCACCAGCCACATTACTGGTAAAGTTGATATCGGTGGTTGACTGACCTTCACAAAGCCGTTGATCGGCCACAGCATCCAAACCCGGAGTAGGGTTTACCGTTATGGTAAATGATTTGGGTTCACCTTCGCATACAAACAAATTATTGATGTAACGGGGCGTTACGGTGAAAGAAGTAACTACAGGCACATTGGTATTGAAACCCACAACTGCGGGGCCTAAATTACCGCTACCAAAAGGATCGATGCCAAAAAGAATATTACTTGACACCCAGTTATATTCGGTTACAGCTATGCCTGAAAAAACCACTGAAGCCGTGTTGCCATCACAATAAGTTTGGTTGGCTACATTGCTCATCACTGGTTTAGGATTCACCGTGATGGTAAATGACTCACTCGTACCCTGGCAGGCAATGCCATCGTTTGTGAAAGGAATGACCTGGATATTAGCTATCATGGGTGTTGACAGGAATACATTGGTTGCGGTAAATGACGGTATATTACCTGAACCACTGGCTCCCAGCCCGATACCGGTATTGTCATTTGTCCAGGCAAAGGAAGTTGCAGCTCCGCCAAAAACAATGGGATCCGTAGTGCTTTCGCGGCAAACGC
Source organism: Ferruginibacter sp. (assembly GCA_046329695.1). GTDB lineage: Bacteria > Bacteroidota > Bacteroidia > Chitinophagales > Chitinophagaceae > Ferruginibacter. Next base: position 70,406 of record JAXLUE010000009.1, on the reverse strand, counting down.
TCAGATCATTTAGGGCAGTCATTTGCGGCCTGTGATTCACCCGGATGGTGAAGTTAACGGGCACACCATTGATGCTGCCACCGTTGCCATCAGAAATGGATGGGGTGACGGTGATCGTAGCCGTTATATCAGTCATCCCCGGATTCTGCGCAAGAAAAGCGGGTATATCTCCCGTTCCGCTGGCGGCAAGTGAAATGGATGGCTCGCTGTTCGTCCAGTTATATGTTAAACCAGGCGTACTGCTGCTGAACACAACCGGACTGGTGAGTGTTTGTGCACAAACAACCTGGTTGGGAACAGGGTTCATACTAAAGGCAGGCGGCGCCACCGTGATCGTAAAACTGATAGCAGTTCCCGTACAGGATACCCCATTGCTTGTATTGACTGGCGTTACCGTAATAGTTGCCGTTGCTGCAGTTACGCCCGGGTTGATAGCGGTAAAAGCCCCGATATTCCAGTGCCGCTGGCTGCGAGGCCGATAGACGGATTGTCATTGACCCATGTATAACTGGTAGCCGTACCCGAAAAGTTGATGACCGTAGTTGACGAACCATGATTGACCATTTGATTCGATACCGGGTCCACAACGGGAGTCGCATTAATGTTGATCGTTTGAGAAGCGCTTTGGGGACCGCTGCAGGTATTGATCGTGTAGATAATACTGGTTGTTCCGGCACTGATGGCGGTAACCAGCCCTGTAACAGGGTCAACCGTGGCAATATCTTCATTGACTGATGACCATGAGCCCCCGGCATTTCCTGTGCTGCTATAGCTGGCAGTTGTACCGATGCAAAGTGTTGCGGTTCCACTTACCGTGCCTGGCTGAACACCGGGATAGATATTGGCATTGGCATCATTGCAATCGGTATTGTCAGAAACGTATCCTACCGGCGCCTGGCTTCCGCAGCTAAACGTAGTAGTTACCGAAGAATTTCCGAATCCATCGCCATCGGTGTCAGCATAATAGATTTGTGTTAAAGGAACGACCTCTCCATAAGTGGCCTGTATGTACAACCTCTTAAATGTTCCCGGACAGGGGTCTCCAAACAACCCATTGGATGCAGGGATGCTCACACTATTCTGACCAATGACCATCCCTTGTACAATAGACAGGCTATTGGAAGCATGGCAGCTGCCAATGCTGAAATTATTGCAAGTTCCGTCGGGCGTGCCATAACTGGCAAAATTGACTGCAGTGAATACTCTACCTGCAGGAGCGGTTAAAGTAACCGATGCATTCTCATCGGCGGTTCCGCAAACCACACCCAATGTTACTATGGCATCAATATTTCCGTCACAATCGTTATCCAATCCATCACACACTTCAGTGGCACCGGGATAAACAGCCGCACTGTTATCGTTGCAATCCGTATTGTTCAGCACAAAACCGGCTGGCTGGCTGCAGGCCGATTGAGAAACAGCCGGATTTCCGAAACCATCTCCGTCGGCATCCGCATAATAAGCCTGAGAAAGCGGAACAGTATTAAAATCCTGTAATATCTGTGTTGGCGTTAATGCTACATTATAGATTTTAATATCGTCTATCGAGCCGTTGAAAAAACGCCCATTTAAATAGCCTGAACCAATTCGTAATAAATTGGAACCACTGATAAATGAGAAATCAGCATTACTGGACGAATATTCCACTCCGTTAATGTATAGTTTAGAATTGCCGCTTTTGACCACTAAAGCCATATGCACCCACTGGTTCAGTGCAGGCGGTGGGATGTTTAATAACAGCGCATTATTGTTATCATAATAAACGGCACAGTTGGAGATGCCAGCAGAAGATATCTGCGTATGAACAAACTTACCTGATTGATCACTTGACACGATAGCCTGTAAGTCAGGAGATGCAGCGGTCATTTTATACCAGGCACTAATGGTTAGTTCAATATACCCATTAAAGCTTCCGTTTAATCCGATAAAATCATCAACACCGTCGAAACTATATGCGCTGTTGGCATTACCAAAACGGTCAGTGGTGAGAGTAGCGCCATTAACGGTTCCGTTCAAAGAACCCCTTGCGTCATTGGCATTGCCACTGAAAGGATAATAGGCTACCAGTCCGGTATTGTTGATGACCAGATCTATCTGACCGTCACAGTCGTTGTCCAATCCATCACAAACCTCTGTGGCACCGGGGTAAACAGCCGCACTGTTATCGTTACAATCCGTATTGTTCAGCACATAACCGGAAGGCTGGCTGCAGGCCAGTTGTGACACAGCCGGGTTACCAAAACCATCTCCATCGGTATCAGCATAATAGGTTTGTGCTAAAGGAATAACTTCTGAATACCTCGCCTGTACATAAAATCTTTTAACTATACCCACACATGGATCTCCAAATATTTGATAATTCTGTGTAAGCGTAACACTGTTTTGTCCGATGACCAGTCCCTGCACGATTTCCAGTGTACTGCTTGCATGGCAGCTTCCCAACGTGAAATTACCGCAGGTGCCATTGGGTGTGCCGTAGCTTGCAAAATCAACAGAAGTAAATACCTTACCAGGAGGGGCTGTAAGGGTAAATGACTGACCTTCGGAAGTAGCCATACCACAAACGATCCCTGATGTAACGACTGTATCAATAATTCCGTCACAATTGTTATCAATGCCATCACAAACTTCAGTGGCGGCAGGGTTAACAGCCGCATTGGCATCATTACAATCTGTACTATCTGCTGTATAACCGGTTGGCGCTGTGGTTGCAAAACGCCTGATAGTATCAGCAACATTACCGAAGCCATCGCCATCCTGGTCTCTGTAATACACAAACTCAAGGTATTTGACCAGGCTTACTTTGTTGGGTGCGTATTGTACCGACCATAATGGGGGCAGGTTCACCTGGCTGAATGTGCCGGTTACGGATGAAGCCGTGAGGATATCGATGCTGGTAAAACTCTGCGGGCTAAAGCCGTTCACTTCCGTGGCATTTAATGTTCCACTGATGGAAGCCGCACCGGTTACAACCAGCCTGTCGTGACCGGTACCCGGCGTTGTTCCGCCTATTTCGATATCCAATGCTGCGGCGCCCTGCGTGTAGTTACCCGCTACCGTTAGTATGCCGGGGCTTGAACCGGGAACAACGGTGGCCGAATTGTTCAATGCAACATCACTGCTGAATGTGCCATTACCCTTGAGGGTTTTAGCTGCGGCATTGATGAAATCGAAGGGCACCGTGATGTTTCCGTTGTTGTTGATCAGGCTGCCGTTAAAGGTAACTGTACCGGTTGAACGAAGCAGGGTTCCGGGTGATACATTGATCACACCACCGACGGCAAAAGCGCCGAGTTCCATGATGTTCCGCAACACATTGATGGTTCCCAGGTTAGTAAAATTGGCCGGCTGCATACGGAAAGATGGCTCACCAAAAGACACATCCCCTACATTACTATTAATCACCCCACCAGCATTATTAATAAAAGTTCCGTTACTCAAACCTACATACCGTATACCTCCACTGCCAGTGACATTAAAAGTACCGTTGTTGGTGAAACTGCCACCGCTCATATTGATGACAGGTTCTGTACAACATCCGCCATAATAAGGGCTGACTTCCACCAACCCATTGTTGGTGAATGACGTATTGATGGCGCCCAGTCCGGGGTTACCCGCCCCAAAGTAGCATACGCTGGTATCGGTATTTTCAATGGAGCCACCGGTGAGTTGACCGGAAATGAATACCAAATCATCTTTCAGCAGTTTGGTTGCCGGCCCTCCCAAAACACCTGAGTAAATGAACAAATAGTTGAGTGCCACATTCGAAGCATTGAAATATACATTGGCGGCAGAATAAGTTTGCCCGATATAAGTTGAACCAACATCATATGATGTGGTATTCACCTGGTGATTGCCATCAAAGAAATACAATGTTCCGGCGCCATTGATGACCGCATTGGATGCAATGGTGGTAGTGGTGGACGGGATACCGAATTTAACCTGGCTTCCGGCCGCAATCGTGATCGTTCCGCCGATCACCGGGTTGGTGACTGGGAATATATTAAGTGATTTACCATTCGCGAGAATCGTTCCATTGTTGGTAAATACCAGTATTGCGCAAATATGTTTCATTATCGCCCATATGCGGAAACGGCCGTTGCATTATTGATGAGTGTACCACCGGCATTATTATTAAATGTACCACCGCTCAGGTTTGATTACGGATACCTCCCCGCCCGTTGGATGGAAAATAAACTGGCCATTATTCTCAATCGTACCGTTGGTCATAGTGAAAACGATCTCTCCGCAACATCCACCATAACCTGTAGCAAAGTTTACCGTACCGTTATTGACAAGTGTAGCGGCCAACGTTCCTAAAGGTATTCTGGCCTGCACCTAAGTGAGCTGTACCCGTACTATTAATCAAGGGTTCCCGCCACTGACGGTACCGGCCGGCCAAATCAGGCTACCGCTGATCTTCTTTACAGCCGGTCCCCCAAAGTCTCCGCTGGCATCCACATATACATTACCAGGAAAATTGATCTGCGCCACTGCATTGAACCGTTGTGCTCACCCTGGTATCATAAGAACCATAACTGGTACTGAATATTTCATGTATGCCGTAGAATAATGCATATTGGCATCGATGATGCAATCAGCAGCATAGTGGTTGTAGCATTGGTTTGCATGATGTATTGCATGCTGTTGCTGCTGACGTGAATTTACCTCCGAATGAACCGAACTTTGAGGCGCTTCAGATACACTGGCCTGAACTGGCCTGTCACATTCAGCACACATTCGCCATCATTGGTAAACCTGCTCATCAAATAGTGTATGATTATTCATCTGCAACGCTGTGATTATAGAACTGACCATTGGCGATAGTTGAAGTCACACGCCTGTCATTGCCATCGATAAATATTGAACCGTAATTTTCGATCAATTGATGGTAAGCCATCTGTCAAATTAAGATAACCACAGGCACTGCGACAAAGAAATTATAAGTCATATAGAAACTGCCATAGTTATAAAGGCACTATCACGCCACTGTATTAATATCAGCCTGTTGTTGTTTCTTACTGTTCCGGCACCGGTCAATCTTCCTCCATTGTTAATGGTTATACCGAACCCTGAATGATTCACCGGTCATCACCAGTTGCATCCACGAGGTTCAGCGTACCATTGATATTCAGGCGCCGTTTTGAATGACGATCTGGTTTGCATTTATTGTACCCCGGGTATGGTTATCTCATGATCGATGGTGATCGTGCTATCTGTTGCAGACGGGATCGCTGTCACAGTTACAACCGTCAAAGATTCCCAGGTGAGGCTGGGCCAGTTACCATTCTGCCTGGTGCGGAAAGGACAGGGATTAACAGAACGGATAAACAGATGCATCGGCATCATCACAATCGGTATTGCTCAGCACATATCCGGCATGCGGTTGATCACAGGTTGTTGTTGATGCTGGAAATGCTGCCAAACCCATCGCCATCCGCATCCTGATACCAGGTGGGGATAGGGAACCTTCCATGGTGACCGATGAACTGACAGTGGGCGGCGCCACGCAGTTGGAACTTGTCAACAAACAAGTGACCACGTCGTCATCCTGCAATGAAGCGGATGAAAGTTAGCCCTGTGCCTTGGTAGCACTGTTGACGCCATGTATACTGGGGATTGGAACCACCATTATCCGGGGTTGCCGTAAACGTAACAGTTGAACCACTGCAAACAGGCCCGGACGGATCCTGGGTGATGCCGAAGAATTCCCCATACGCAGTTCCGTACTAAATCCTCCACCTTCGGGAATGTTGTATTCCGCATTGCTGAGCCTGACATAATACGTCTGGCCGATGACGGTGAGGAATGTTCTGATCAGCGGTGTGCCAACGTTCAATGTACCTGCTGCCAGTCCAGACGGTGGGATTCAGGCATTGTTAAAAGTTGATAACTGAATATTCAGCTTCATGTGAGCCATTGGACCGGAACCTGCCCTGTTGAAAATAAAACTGGCATAATCTGCAGTGGCGGTAAATGTGGACCACCGGTCTTTCGGTTGAATGCTGCTGTATGTAAGCAGAAACCCACACTGGTTCGTAACAAATGGAATCTCCAGATCAAAACGCATTCAGAATTAGTTGCCGGGGCCAGATCGCCAGTTACAGGCGAACAATTACTAACGCCGTGGCGGTAAGAGCTCATCGTTGTCTGCACTCAACAGGCAAAAATAAAAATCATTGCCCGCGACAGCCAGGTAATACGTTGTGCCAACCACGAGGTTATTCATGGAAAACTGATTCATGTTATCCAGGCAACTCTCACCATGGCAGAGCAACTGGGTCATTGGCTCACTGCAGGATGCCGCACTGAACAGGGCCACCCGATCCGCCCCGTGCATTTTCAGGAAATGGGAGGTTTGGGTGGCGAAATTATACCAAAGGACACTGCTGGTTATGCAGCCGGCGCCCGAATTAACCGCATTGATTCCATAACCCGTGGCCTGATAGCCACACACTGATTGAGCCGGAGCCGAACTGGTCACGTTAAAGGCACCACAAGGCACATTATTGGACGGTGGAAAAAGTAAACAAATGGAAAACCCAGATAAATTCAAGTTAACGGGCCCATTGATCCGCACAAAATAAGTGCTACCTGGTATGAGGCTTGACAGTGAAATATTTTGCCGCAGGATTATAAACATCAGCGCATGCTATACGAGCACCGAGATTGCAATCATTGCTGTTATAAATGGATATAACGCTATTGTCCAAACCTTCCACCCTTAATATATGGCCGCCTTGTGTTGCAACGAACCGTACCATGAGTCCGGGGACGTTATACTAAAACCACTGCAGGAAAAACTATTGCCGCTATTGGTTGCGAGCTGCAAATTACCGGGCAACGGATTGCTGCAAGTGTTTTCACCTGGCAGGCCGGGAGTTAAGATTCCAGCCTCACACGGCTCATCATTATTCATTCTTACTATATCAACAGCATTGGCAGACACCTGAAGAGTACAATATTCGGGCAATTGTACTGATGAAAAATTTCCAGACAAGTTTGATGATGATATAATCCGATAGGAGCCATTTGGCAGTATCCCGGTTTGAGTTACATGTAAAGTTCCGTTTAGCACAAAACCAGCCCCGATAGAACGATACAGGTAATCATATCCCGACCCTGCCCGGCTCCCCTAACTCAATATTTAATGTGCTATTGGAAGAAAAAGGCTGGCCTCCATTTATCGAAAGTGAACCAATTGGATGTCCGACATCTAAAATGCCGTCATTAGTCAAATTCTCTATGTTGATCACACCCACTCCCCTGATGATCCTGCTACCAGCATTATTGATTGTCAGGCCAAGCAGGTTTGAGGTCGTTTGGGTGTACTTCATGATGGTGCCATTATTGTGAAGCACGGCGGAGCCCGGGTTTGAAGCGGTATTCAGATTGACGTTAGTTACCTGAGCGGAACCAAGGTTCAGTAAGCCTGTATTATTAAATGTCTGAATCCCCGCGCCCCAGTTCAAGGTGCCGGCCAGCCAATTTGTTTCACCCTGATTGGTGATGGTAGCACCTGATTGAATATTTTTTGAACCCGCTGTTTCCAGGTTTAACGTTGCACCCGTTGCAATAATCAATTCGCCTGGACCAATGAGGTTGCCCCGATTAATTGTATAATTTCCATGGATATTCAGTGTGTGCCCTTGCAAGTTAACATCCCCGTCATTCTGTATAAAACTGATGCCGGCCGGCCAATCCTGATCTGCATTAATATTCAGATCTCCATCGTTAATAATATACTGCCCGTTACCGTTAAACTGCCCTCCGGCATTCTGATCAAAACTGGATTGACTAAAGAACGTACCACCCGAAAAGGAAATCAATCCCGTATTAACTACCGGACTATGTACTTCAATTATCCCAGCGTTACAATTAATTGTACCAGCATTATTAAATAAAAATAATTTTGAAAGCACCGTTGTACCAGAACTGCTTTTACTTATAGTACCATAATTATTCAATACTACACTTTGCAAACTGGCATCATGATCATTACCACTAATAACAATACTATTATGATTGTTTATGACAACATACGAGACATTCCAGTTAAGTGTTCCAGCCTGCCAATCAATTACACCCTGATTAGTTATACTAAATGGATTAACCGGAGAACCAATATCTCCAAAGTTCTTTGCACCAGAAGTTGTCAAATTCAAAATGCCTGAAGTACCAATAACGATTTGAGCATTTGTGGAAAGAGTACCACTATTCCAGTTCCAATTACCATTAATTGTAAGTATCTTACCTGCCAAGAAGTTAATCGTTCCTGCTGTTTGATTAAGTGTGACGCCAACCGGAAATGCCTGATCAGCATTTATTGATTGATTTCCTTCGTTATTAAAAGTACCTGTTCCACTGATGAGAGAACCGGTATTATGTTTAATATTATCTGTGTTTAATAAAGTCCCCCCTGCAAAAATGATACTCCCTGTATTAGTAAATGATGACTCGTTTCTGAATATACCTTCATTGCAGGTTACCGTTCCCGAATTATTAAATTCATCCAATCCAATAATACAAGTGCCTGTGCCATTTTTATTAAAAGTACCGTTATTAATAAACGATTGAATCCCACCTGCTGTAAAATCATCTAATCTTTCCGTATTACTTACTGTTACATTAAACACTTGATTATTCAGGATGCTTGTGGAACAGGCAATATTACCATCAACCCAATTGATGACACCATTATTTGTGATATCATTTCTCAACTCATGATTAGCTGCAGTAAGGATGTCAAAATTTCCCGTAGAACCAATGTTAATTGTACCATAACCATCGATTGTCCCACTTTTCCATAGCCATGCTCCGTTAACAGTTATAAATTCACCATTATTGCCTATCATATATTTTACATAACCTTCCTGTGTCACCGTACCACCCACGTTCACAATCAGCTCATTAATATAGGTACTGTCATTTATTGTTATGCTATGCCCAGATAAAATCGTAATCGCGCCATCCTGATTATTCGGGGCATTAACTGCCGTTACCCAGTTGGTGCCATCGAAGCGTTCCCAGGATGAAGCGTCTGCCCAAATACCATTCGCTACCGCGCTTCTGTAATCACCGGCAGTTTGTGCCCATACCTGGGTGCCTACAAAAATTACAAGTCCGATGAGTGTAAATATTCTTTTCATTTATTCAGATTGAATGTGCGATTAAAGTTGCCTGACACACTGAGGCATAACCAAAAGTAATTTTGACCGGGTCAGCCTGCAATAGCTAATATTAGTGATAAGCGGATATACTTTATTGTTGTTTCTTTATGCCGGCAAAAATGCATCCAGCCATGTGTGCAGAGGAAGATTAAAAATATCTATTGCACCATACTCAACCTATAGGGATAAATACCTACTACATGAAAGACAGAGAAAAACCATTGACGCCTGTTAACCGGGAAGACTTTTCCACTGATTTTGGTGGAAACAGATCCGTGGAACACATTGAACCTCTTTCCTATTTCGGGCCGATTATAAACCAATATTATAAGCTGTCTGCCGGACCCGGCTTTTGGTTTATCGCCGATACAGCAAAAGGAATTACCCTGGCGGCCGGGGGTACACCCGAAAAAGTATGCGGCATTAGCATCTCTGACCTGGTAAATCATACACCTGATATCCTGTTTGCACAATGCCACCCAGAAGACATTACCCATCTCTTTTCCTTCACCCAGTACTGGATCAAATTTTTCCTGGCACTCCCACCGGAAAGGAAATGCCAGATGCACCCAACCATATATATCAGAATGAGAAACCCATCACAGCAGTTTGCCTGGGTCATGATCCAGTATGCCGACCATATTTTCGACGCCGACGGTAACATCGCTTACGGACTAACCCTGGTGACCGATTTATCTCCCATCAAAAAAGACGGGAATCCCTTGATGAGTATCCTGGATCAAAAAGACAATTGTTGCCAGTATTTCATTTGCTCCAATGGCCGGACATTTCCTGATCCATCAGGTTCATCCCCGACAATTAGCCCGAGGGAGATAGACGTTTTACGCCTGCTCGCCACCGGAAAAAGCAGCAAGCAAATGGCCACAGAATTAAACATCGCGGTGAAAACGATCGACAACCACCGGCAAAGTATGTTGAGGAAAACCAATACCAAATCCACGGGAGAGTTAGTGGCTTGGGGGATCAATCATGGATACTTGTGAAAGTGAAAAGTCAATATTAAAAAACTAAAAAATAGTGGAGTGCCTATACTGTGACTTATACTAACCGCTGCTTATGCGCCAGCGCCACTGCCTCGCCCACAGAATGCACCTGCAGTTTTTCGTAGATCTTTTTGACGTGGTTGTTTACCGTGAAGTAGCTGATCCCCATCTGGTCGGCGATCATCTTATAACTAAGGCCCTGGGCCAGCAGTTTCAAGGCTTCGGTTTCCTTGAGTGAGAGATTGTATTCCTGCTTCTGAGGCTGTGTATTAAAATAGCGCATCACTTTCAGCGCGATGGAAGGACTCATCATCGCGCCGCCGTTCATGGCCTCATCAATGCTCTGTTTGATCTGGCTGATGGTGGCCGTTTTTAAGATATATCCTTCGGCCCCGGCCTGGATGGCGGCAAATACCTTGTCGTCATCATCAAATGCCGTTTGCATGATCACTTTAATATCCGGAAAATGTTGTTTGACGATCCTGACCCCGCTGATACCGTCCACACCTGGCATCTCAATATCCATCAATATCACATCCGGGCGCGTCACCGCCACATCATCCAGGATACTGGCGCAGTTTTCAAACCCGCCGGCATATTCAAAGTCAGGCGTTAACTGGATGAACGCATGGAGGCTTTCCCGCCGGGCTTTGTTGTCGTCATATACCGCGATCCTGATCATACTGGAAGTTATTAATAGTTTAAAGCAAATAGCTAATAAACAGAAAAGTAATAAAAGAAATTGATGTCTTATGTTGCTAACAACTCAATAATTAATTTACAAGTCGGAATTAGACTATTCGCTATTCTTTGTTACTTTTTGCTTGCCCAAAAAGTAACCAAAAAGGGCCCCGCCATTGATTACATCCCAATGGCGGATGGTACCTTGATTTAGCATACCTGCTACTGTAAACTCAAATTCAGTTCCCTGATGATTGAACTCAAGTAATTAGCATCATCCCTTGAAGAATCCCTACATTAAAGATTAGAATGAACCATATAGCTTTTTTGGGCGAAACGAAAATTGAAAACACTTTCACTAAGCGCTTGAAAGCAAATTAATCATACCGAACACCCAAAAGAATGCTTTATAAAAATAAGGATTCGGCATTTATGCCATATGGCTAATTATAGCTACCGGAAAACGGCACTCGATCTGTACACCTTTACCCGGGAATGACTGAATGGTACAATCACCACCCAACTGCCTGCTCCTCAGCCGCATATTGTCTAAACCATTGCCCGCTTTCAAACTATCTGAGGGAAACCCCCGGCCATTATCACTGATCGTCAAATGTACGGTATCCGATTCCTGTTTCAGGGTGATGGAAGCCTCCGTGGCGCCGCTGTACTTGGCCATATTGTTCATAGCCTCCTTGATGATGAGCAGGAGGTTTTTCCTGGCGAGCGGATCCGTGATCCTTTTCGCCAGTTCTTCGTCAATATCAAATGAACACCTGATCTCTTTCGGCGCGAGGAGTTCATTGCCGTAATTACGCAGACGGCTGACGAGGGAATGCTTGTCGTCGGCACCGGGTTTCATGCTCCAGATCACATCCCCCATCCTCGACATGAGTTCCCGCGTTTGTGCGGTGATGTGATCCAGCATATCTTTCGACTGTTCCGGCTTTTTTTCGAGCGACTGATGGGCCAGTTCGCCATAGATCTGGATGCTGCTGAGGGTGGCACCGATATCATCGTGCAGGTCGCGGCTGATCTTCTGCCGCATTTCTATTTCTCTTAGCTGACGTTTGTGATAGCGGCGATTGAGGAAGAATACCACCAGCATACTCGCCAGCGCCAGCAAGGCGATCAGGAAACGGGTATTGGATAAGGATTGCTTGCTCCTGGCTTCGGCCAGTTCGAGCGAAGCGGCCCTTGTTTCATTGGCCACACTGCCACTAACGATCATGCCTATCTGCGCATCGGTGTTCTTTGACAACTTTTGCGACAGGTCCATTTTCAATCTCAAAGCCCTGATCATCCATTTATCTTCACCGTACCTGTCAAAAATTGGCATGGCTGCCTGCAGAAACTGGTTGGCGAAATATGTATTGACCAGGGATTCATCTTTCAGCAGGTCGAATCCCTTTTGCAGGTATGCCATGGCGGAATCCCGATTTGATCGCCGGCTGAAACAGGTGGCAATCGCTCCATATGCCACCAGCGCCACATCGGTTTCCCCGCTATTTATCCCAATGAGAACCGCCTGCTTCTGAACCTGAATAGCCTCCTCAAGAAAAGATTGCTTTTCCAAAATCAGGCCTTCCATATTCATGGCTACAGCCACCCCGCGTATGATGCCGGATTCCTGCGCGAGTTTTTTCGACAGCCGTGCATGGATCACGGCGCTGTCATACAGACCCAGTTTGTAATAGGCTTCCGACAAATTTCCGTGTAAATGATGGGGCATTGATTTGGCCCAGTATTTAGGATCATAAGGCGGCTGCCTCGCATACCGGATACCTCGGATGAAATACGGAATGCCCTGCCTGACACTGTCAACGTTCATGTAAGCCAGCCCCAGGAAATTATTGGCAGTCGCCAGTAATATACTGTCGTTCAATTCTTCCGCTATGCGCATGATCCTTTTACTCTCCTGCAGGTCGAGCATGAGCAACCCGTTGTAATAATAGGTTTCCGACTGGAATATGGAAAAGTAAAAACTAAAAAAAGAGGGCTTTCTTAAAGGCAGCCTGGCCGCTATTTGATTTAACCATAACTGGCTGCTGTCGTACTTTTTCATGTACGTGAACTTACTCGCTATGAAAAAACAGGTCTGGATATAGGCCGTATCATTTTTCAACTGTGTTGCCGATATTTTCCTGGCAGAATCGATTTGCTGCTGATCGCTTAATTGAGCGGAAGCGTGATGAAAGATCAGCAACAGCAATAAGACAATTGATACAGTTAGTTTTTTCATGCTTATAGGAGAATCGTGTTAGCCAATGACAGCTTTTATGGATACCGCAACATGTTTTGCAACTTTACAATAAACCGACAAAACCAGTATTAAGGCATGATCATTAATAATAGCAATGGTAAAGCGGCGGTGATTGATACGCCCGTATCCAACATGGCATTTATTGGTTTCGCTTACATGGTCAATCAATGCCCATTAGCCACCCACGAGTTTTACCCTTGTCCGTCTTCAACCAGGTTTATTGTGAAAATAATGCATTTCAGCCGAGGCACGGTCTGATCATCTTTAATACAAGACGAGCCTTCAAAGCCGGAGATCGCATCACAGGTAATGACCGGTGCAAACCAACGCCCAGGTTCCTGCCTCACGAAAAAGGAATTTTAAAAATATCCCATATGCTCCCAGCCTGCGTCATCAGTCAGGAAGGGGGCTTCTGATTTCTGGATTTTTTTATGTCGAAAACTGATAGGCCAAATTGACCGTAGATCAGTATCATGTTCATGGCTTTCGCTTTTCGTGGAAGACCAGGATATTCTTTACCGGGGTTGAACTTTTTGAATTGCCATAGATGGTCATCTCATACCTGGCCGTATCCAGCAAGGTGGTATTCATGAGTTTCCAAATATGGCCGGATCCCAGGAATTGTACAACTTATTATCAAAAATGATCAGCACGGAAGAATCCTTGGAACGCTGCGGTTAGGCGGCATTGTATTGTTGGGGTTCCTTTTGATACTTTCCACATCCATTACCTGTGCGGTAAGCCCTTGCTGAAAAAAGAACAGGGCGATAACCATGGTCACTATTGCTTTCATACCGATCATTTTAAAGGGGCCGGCCATCGACCAGCCCCCTGAAATTAACACAATCCGGAAAAAGTTTCATCATCGAGGCAAAAATCCTCAAAACCAGTGGAACCCGATCCGTTATTATTATAGCCATTGTCGGGCCAGAAAACGGTGTAACCCGTAGTTGGGCTCACATAGAAAGTCCCGTGGTGGAAGCATCCATCATTGAACAGCATATATCCGGCATAGATGGTCATCCCGGGAAGCGTCCTCCCAAAAGCGCCGTTGGAAGACCTCACCCCATCTTCCTCTTTTGCCTGGATATAGCCAAACGACCAGGTATCGCCTTCTTTATCATAGGCTATGATTTCCTGCAGGGGAAATATAGGCCGGTCTGATTCGATCAACAGGTTGTTTTCAGCCGTTTTGATCCTGAGCAAAACCTTTTCCTGCTCTTTTACATTCAAAGCATCTCTTTGATAAGTGGAATGTGTGGCCAGCCAATTCCTTCTTTCATCCACAGCCTGCCGGAGCATGCTTGATTTTTCCAGAGATGACAGTGCGGGTTTTTCCGTCCTCAACGGCTCTTTCTTACAGGAAAAAATAAGGCATGCCATGGCAATGCCGATCCAAGTTTTCATATTGTACAGATTATAAGATGGCCCTTACTTTGTTATCCGGTTTTCAGGATGTCCGGGTAAATTCCTGGCCAGGTTTATTACAACCCAATATTAGAAGATCTCGTTTTAAGAAGTATAGGTGCTTTTCTCTTGCAGTGACGCTTTTTTCACCCTGCCTTGGTTCGTGTTTCACGAAAAAAACTATAAAAAAAAGCCCCAGATTACGCTGGAGCTTATGCGGACCGGACGGGACTCGAACCCGCGACCTCTGCCGTGACAGGGCAGCATTCTAACCGACTGAACTACCGATCCTTTTTTTTATAAAACCCTTATAATACTTTCTGTTCCTTTTGGAACCAGATGATATTGAATTCAAATCTGCTTTATCTTATTTACGGGCTGATCAATTAACCAACGTAAATAGACCTTATTGCATCGTTTAAGCCTTCTCTCTTCTGCCAGAGCCTCTCCCCGGGTAGCAAAAAACTGCACATAAACCAATTTCCATGGAACCAAAGCCTTTGTGAACCTGCTTTTGCCTTCATTATGCTCAGCAAGACGTTTGCTCACATCACTCGTCATTCCTTTATAGAAATCGCCATTAACCTCGCTTTCTAACATATAAACAAAGAACATATCCCTCACCACATTTCAATTTTCACTTAATCTCCCAGGCCGCATTCTAATCTCGCCTGAGGCGAGAAACTACCGATCCCTATTTTTAATAAAAACCTTTATATGTCATTCCCTTCCCTCCGGAAGCGGATGATATTGAATTCAATTTCTTTATTCCCGTTAACAGGATGTGATCCCTGTTTTGAGGTTGGCAAAGATAGGGATTTTTGAAATCTCAAAACCAAATTTTTATAAAAAAATCCGATGCCCTATTTTTACAGACTATCTTTCCAATATTAACTGTCATACATCTTAATAAGAACGCATGCCACAACTACAAAACAGGCAATTCCTTGATTTTGAAAAGCCCATCAAGGAGTTGTATGACCAGATCGAACAGCTGAAAATAACCCAGGAGAAATCCAAAACCGATATGAGCGGGGCCATTGCCCAACTCGAACAAAAGATCGTTGAGGCCAAAAAACACCTCACTGAAACCCTGACTGGCACCGGGTTCAGCTAAGCCGCCACCCCGACAGACCTATACCCTCAAGTACATCGAAAAAGATGTGCACGAATTTCGTGGAATTGCATGGCGACAGGAACGTAAAAGACGATAAGGCTGGTCGAGTTTCGCCCAACTCGGCGACATGACCGTCATGGTCATCGGGCAGCAAAAGACGCCATGCAAAACCGCGCCAGCTCGGGAACTTTGGAATGGCCAACCCCGAAAGTACCGCAAAGCCCTCCGGCTCATGAAACTGGCCGAAAAAATTCAACTCGACGCCGATCATCACCCTCATCGATACGCCCGGCGCCTACCCGGGCCTGGAAGCCGAAGAACGCGGACAAGGCGAAGCCATCGCACGCAACATCTATAAAATGCTCAGCCTGCGGGTTCCCGTGATCTGCGTGATCATCGGGGAAGGCGCCAGCGGCGGAGCCCTTGGCATAGGCGTGGGCGATAAAGTGGTGATGATGGAAAATACCTGGTACACCGTGATCTCGCCGGAAAGCTGCAGCAGCATCCTCTGGCGCAGCTGGGATAAAAAGGAAATAGCGGCCGAACAACTTCGCCTAACCGGTACCGATATGCTTAAATTCGGACTGGTGGATGATGTCATTCCCGAACCACTCGGCGGTGCACACTGGGATTACGACGAGGCCGCACAGATCGTAAAAAACTACCTCATCCCCAACATCAAGGCCCTGCAACAGGTACCGGCAGAACAACGGATCAAAGACAGGATAGAAAAATTCGGACGAATGGGTTTCTGGGAAGAAACCAACCCCGAAGAGATGAGCAACGAACACCATTGACGATAGTCACTAAACACCACAGGAAGCATGCTAAAAATCGCCGTTTTCGGTACCGGTCACCTCGGAAAATTCCACCTCAATAACTGGCAGGAAATCGACCAGGTAACCCTCGTTGGTTTTTTTGATCCCGATGACAATAACGCCCGGGCCGTAGAAGAAAAATATAAGATCCCCCGCTTTGATGACCCGGAAAAACTCATGGATGCCTGCGATGCGGTGGACATCGTGGCACCAACCGTTCACCATTTCAACCTGTGTGAACTGGCCCTCCGCAAAGGCAAACACGTTTTTGTGGAAAAACCGCTGGCCAATACCATGGAAGAAGCCCGCAACCTGGTTAAACTGGCCAAGGAATCGAATGTAAAATTCCAGGTGGGGCATGTGGAACGTTTTAACCCCGCCTTTCTCGCCCTGAAAGAATATGCCCTCAACCCCATGTTCATTGAAGTGCACCGCCTGGCGCAATTCAATCCCAGGGGAACGGATGTCAGCGTGATCCTCGACCTGATGATACACGATATCGATATCATCCTCAGCCTGGTAAAAAGCAATGTGAGTTATATCTCCGCCAATGGCGTGGCCGTCATGAGCGATACGCCGGATATTGCCAACGTCCGTATCGAATTTGATAACGGTTGCGTGGCGAACCTCACCAGCAGCCGCATCTCCATGAAAAAAATGAGAAAGATGCGCCTCTTTCAGAAAGACGCCTATATCGGGATCGATTTCCTGGATAAGAAAGCAGATGTGATCAGGCTCGACCATCCGGGTGATAAGAACGTGTTCAGTTTCGATATCGAAACAAACCACGGTAAAAAGACCATCGCCATCGCCAACCCGGCCATCCAGGATGTAAATGCCATCAAAATGGAACTGGAAGCCTTCCGAGATGCGATCCTTCATAACGGAGATACACCCGTTACGGTCATGGATGGTTTCGCCGCAATGGAAGTAGCCCATCTGATTCTCGATAAGATCAACCAACAACAACACTGAGGAAAGTCCGCTTTCCCGGAAACAGCGTGAAGCAACACAGGATACATATCAGGTGGTATATTCTGGCCGATATCCTCATCTGCCTCGTGACCTGGCTCAGTTTTTATTACCTGCGGACACAATTTTATACCTATCCCTTCAGCATGCCACCGGGCTTCTATCTCGGCCTTGGCCTGTATACCGCCGGATGGTTGTTCCTGCACTTCCTGACAGGCACGTATAAACCCCTGTACGAAAAATCAAGGTTGGGAGAAATGATCCGCACATCACTGGTCATTCTCTCCGGTTGCCTGGTACTCCTGTTTGTATTCATCCTCAAAAACCCGCAGGAACATAACCGCAATTATTACCTCGAATTTGCCAGCCTGCTGATCCCGCTCTGGACGCTGACCATCACCACCCGGATGCTCTTCCTGGGTATCGCCAAAAAACAACTGCGCCAGAAAAAAGTATTTTTTAACGCAGTTCTCATCGGATCGGGAAAAAGGGCGGAACAATTTTACCACGATTTCATGCATGCGCGTGAACACTCCGGGTTCAGGATCATCGCCTTCTTCAATATCAATGACAGCCAACCCTCCACACTGAATAACATACTGCAGTCATTTAACGGACTGGATGCGTTGCCCGATTTTATCAGCAGCGAACAGGTGGAAGAAGTGATCATCGCCATCGATAAAAATGAAAGGGGGCTGATCACTAACGTGCTGCAACAACTGAGCGATCGCGAAGTGAATATCAAGATCATGCCCGACACGGTGGATATCATCACCGGGGCCCTGCATACCAATAACGTGCTGGGCATGCCGCTGATCGATATTCATTCCGGCATGCTGCCCGACTGTAACAAAATATCAAAGAGGTCGGTGATATCGTGGTGTCGCTCACCGGGCTCATCATCCTCTCCCGCTCCTGCTGTCCACCATGATACAGTAGCCCTTTCTTCCAAAGGAACGGTGATCTTTAAACAGGAAAGGATCGGCTTCAAAGGCAGGCCATTCACAATGTATAAATTCAGGTCGATGATGATGGATGCCGAAAAAGAAGGACCCAGGCTAAGCCATGAAGAAGATAAAAGGATAACCGGCTGGGGAAAGACCATGCGTAAATGGAGACTCGATGAACTCCCGCAACTATGGAATATCCTGGTGGGTGAGATGAGCCTCGTGGGCCCGCGACCCGAAAGGAAGTACTACATCGACCAGATCGTCATACAACACCCGGAATATAAATACCTGTTCAAAGTAAAACCCGGACTGACCAGTTGGGGCATGGTCAAATTCGGTTACGCCTCCTCTGTGGAAGAAATGGTACAACGAATGCCCTTCGACCTGCTGTACGTAGAAAATGTATCCCTCGCTCTCGATTTCAAGATCATGTTTTACAGCATCCAGATCATACTGGCAGGGAAAGGAAAATAACCGGCAGGCACTGGTTATCCCTATACTGGAACCCATGTTCTCAAAACCTGCCATCACAACATTCACACCTGCCTTTCCCGCCATGCATTTTTACCGGGCAATAAGCCCCAGTAATCTGTATTTTTGATAAAACCTGCCAAGTTGAAAAAAAGAATATTACTATTTCTTACGATCATCTCCGGACTGACTGTTTATGGCCAGTCTGCCAATGACTGGCAACACGAAACAAACTACAACATCAACGTCAGGCTGAACGACAGTTCCCATACGCTTGATGGTCATATCAGCATTCAGTATATCAATCATTCACCCGATACGCTCCGTTTCATCTGGCTTCACCTTTGGCCCAATGCATACAAAAACGATAAAACGGCATTCAGCGATCAGTTGCTCGAGAATGGCGAAACGGATTTTTATTTTTCCAAAGAATCAGACAGGGGCTATATCAACAGCCTGAACTTTTCCGTGAATGGTTTACCCGCCACACAGGAAGATCACCCGCAGCACCAGGATATCGTCAGGCTTTTACTTCCCGACCCCTTACTACCCGGCAGGGATGTTAAAATATCCACCGCCTTTCATGTACAACTGCCGAAGAATATTTCGCGCGGAGGACATATCGGCCAATCTTATCAGATCACGCAATGGTACCCTAAACCCGCCGTGTACGACCGGCTCGGTTGGCACCCCATACCCTATCTTGACCAGGGAGAGTTTTATGCCGATTTTGGCAAATACGATGTCAGCGTCACCGTACCCTCCGGTTACCTCGTTGCGTCAACAGGGATTTTGACAGACAGCAGCAGCCAGGGGAACCTGCTAACACTGCATTTTAAACAAGACAGGATACATGATTTCGCCTGGTTTGCAGACCGTGATTTCATTCAATTGCATGATACGATGCATCTCGCATCAAAAACGATAGACCTCTACCTGTACTGCAATAAAAATAACCGGGATAAATGGAAAAACGGTATCGCGTATATGCGCAGGGCCATCAGTACAAAAAGCCAGTGGTTGGGGAATTATCCCTATGAAGTGATGACGGTAGTTGAAAGACCGGGAAAAGATGACCTGGGTGGCATGGAATACCCGACCATCACGCTGATCAGCCATCCCGGCAATGAAGCACTACTGGATCATCTCATCAATCACGAAACAGGCCATAACTGGTTTTATGGCATACTCGCCAGCAATGAAAGAAAGCACCCCTGGATGGATGAAGGCATGAACAGTTTCTATGACATGCGTTACAGGAAAGAATATTATCCGAATGTACATTACCTGAACACCCGCACATCCTCTTTCTTTAAAAAAAGGATGCCGAATGATTTAGAAGATTTTGTACTGGCTTCCGTCATTTCAATTCATAAAGACCAACCCATAGAAACAACCGCAGATTCTTTTCACTACGTGAATTACGGCGTCATCCCTTACCGTAAGGCAGGTCAATGGATGGAATTACTGGAAAAAAACTCGGCTGAGAACGTTCGACAGCATGATGCAGGCCTATTTCGGAAGCTATGGCAATTTATTTTCCCCGATGATTTTAAGAAGTTTTGCCGAAACATTTACCGGTAAGGACCTCTCATTCCTGTTTTATCTACTGAACACGACCGGCTCATTACAACCCGTGAAAAAACCTTCGGGGCCACTTCTTTCATAAGGCTGAAAGATGCTGAGAAACACAACGACCTTTTCATTGCCCGCAGCCGTATGTATGATCGTTTCATGGTGGGCGCCCTCCTGCATAATTATGCGCTCCCCTGAGCCGTTTTCCATTCCTGCTGGCACCGCTGTATGCTACCGGCTCAAAAAAGTTCAATGGCCCGCAGGGCGACTGTCGTATGATCATTATTTTAAGCGATCAGGCGCCACATTGACCATTATCCGGCGCCAGATTCACCGCCGATGACTTTACCGACAGTACCGGTACGCGAAACCGCAAACTGTCGGCAAACTGGTTTATACAGGTCCGGTTCGGCTGGGCAATAAAAATCCAGGAGCACATTCCAGCGCTTGCCTGCAATGGAAAACATATCTCATCAATGAAACAGGCTTATCATTCAGCAGGGATACGATACAACAACTCGACATTATTTCATACCCTACCCGTAAACGTTATCTAAATCAATTCAGGGCAGTACTGGAGAACAACCGTGCGCTGTACCCATACCAGGCCATGATGGATGTTAGTGGGGAAAGGGTTTTATCCGCCAGCTGAGCCGGTGCCTTTTTCAATTAGCCCGGCGGGGGCGGGTTACAAACAAGGCTGTTTGCAGGAAAATTCATCTATACAGGCGCCAAAACTTTCCTTACCCAGTTTGAAACCGATCGATATCACCTCAATTTGACCGGGCCAAATGGGTATGAAGATTACCAGTATGCCAATTATTTTATCGGGAGGAATGAATATGAAGGCCTGGCAAACCAACAGATCATGGTCAGGGATGGAGCATTCAAAGTACGTTCCGACCTGCTAAGCCAAAAGATCGGAAAGACGGACGACTGGCTGGCAGCACTCAACCTCTGCACCACAATACCCAAACAAATCAACCCGCTATCCGTATTACCGGTGAAGATCCCCCTGAAATTATTTGCCGACATTGGCACTTATGCGGAAGCGTGGAAAAACAACGCTGCAACAGGACGATTCCTGTATGATGCCGGTTTCCAGCTGAGCCTGCTTAACGATTTGGTGAACATATATGTGCCGGTACTTTACAGTAAGGTGTACAAGGATTATTTTAAATCCACCATCACGGAGAAGAGGTTCCTGAAGAACATTTCCTTCAGCATCGATATACAGAACGTATCATCCAGGAAACTATTTCCACAAAACATTTTCTAATTTGGATATCCGTCACTGCACATATCATCAAATTGACAAACGCCGGTGGGATGACTGTATCAGCCGTTCTGCCAACCGACTGATCTATGCCGAGTCGGTCTATTTGGACCATATGAGTCCGGGATGGGAAGCGCTGATCGCAGACGACTACCGAGCTGTCATGCCCCTTTGCAGGAAAAAAAAATGGGGTATCGATTACCTGTATCAACCGCCATTCATCCAGCAACTGGGGATATTTTCAGAAGAAACCATCGACCTGGATCTTGCACACGCCATGATATTGAAGATGACCGGCATTGTACGGTTTGCAGAGATCACGCTGAACCATGCCAATTCGGGTATCAGCGGTATCGAGGGGTTAAGAACAACCGCGCGAAATAATTTCATCCTGTCGCTCCAAAAAAAATACGAAGAACGAGCCGAAGGATTCAATTCGTACATACGGCAGCGTTATAATAAGGCTTCTAAAAACGACATAGAATACCGTTCGTCCACTGATGTCGGCAGGGCAGTTTCCCTATACAAAAATCTATACCAGAAAAAACTACCTGCATTCACTGATGACGCATATGAACAATTTGAAAAACTGTGCCGTGTATACCAGGAGCAGGGCAGGGTGATCATACGCGAAGTGGTCAGGGGTGGAACAACCGATACGCTGGCCCTCGTGCTTCTTCTCAGCGATGGCCAAAGGCTCTATAATATGGCTTCAAGCCTGAACCAGGAGGGGAAAAAATTACTGGCCAATTACCATCTTTTTCATGAACTGATCAGGGAGTTTTCCGGAAGCGGCCTCTTGCTGGACTTTGAAGGATCCGATAACCCGGCATTGCATTTTTATGAAAAAATGGCCGACGGGAACCAACCCTATCCATTCCTGGTATAACCGGCTGCCCTGGCCTATCCGCTGGTTGAAATAATACCCGGTTTGCTGACCAGGATAAACTCTTCCCCAGGCTGTGTGGCAAATGCTAACATGGCTATGCGTTCGGGATCCTTTGCCATGGCAACTTCAAACCCGGCCTGTTCCAGCCTGCACATATAATCTTTCAGGGCATAAATCCTCACATGATCTTCCTGCCCGTAAAGCACCGACTGCAGATCGGGGTCGTGGATATTGGGGGATTCCAGTGTGTCGTGCAACAAAACGGAATAAGGTACCTGTAATACGGCCCGCCCTCCGGGTTTCAGCACGCGAAAACATTCGGCCATTGCCCGACGGTCATCCGGGATATGCTCCAGTACGTGATTGGCAACCAGCAGGTCGAACGAACCATCTGCAAAAGAAAGTGCGGTTATATCCTCCTGCCGTACTGCCGGATCGATATGCCTGTAAAAACCGGGGTGCAGGTCGGCCGTGACCACAGTGCCCTTTTTTTTCAGGTAATCATATACGTTAGGCTCTGGGGAAAGGTGGAGTATATTTTTTCCCTGTGGTCGTATGAATGTATCAAGGCATGCGATCACCAGCCTTTCCCTGGCCGTGGAGAGGCAATTCGGGCAAAGGATATGTTCACCATAACCCGCCACAACCTGGTATTTTTCGAGCGCAGCTTTATTTTCGGACGTGGGCAGGTCAGGTACAAAACGGCTGTATCTGGCACCACAGACATTACAGGTATATCCGCCCCCGGCAAAAGGTTTGTATATCCTGCGGTATGAGCGCCGCAGGCGCCACCTGACCATGGACCTGTATCGCGACTGCAGCGGATGATAGATCCCCAGGCGTTGCAGGACGGTTTTAATGAATTGGTTCATGAACTGTTATCCGTTATGGCATGGTCAGGAATCGAGGAGACCGAGCGCTGTTTCCAGGTCGGCCGGTGTGGTGATCTTGATATTTCGCTCATCCCCTTCTACCAGGTGCACGGCTAAGCCGGAAGCCTCCACCACGGTTGCTTCATCGGTAAACCTTTCCTCATATGCAACCGAAAAGGCGGGCAACAGGACGCGGCTGAGAAAAACCTGTGGCGTTTGAACCAGTTTAACCATGTTCCTGTCGAGAGGCACATTACCATCAGCCGTTACCAGGCGGATACTGTCTTTAGCGGGCACAACCGGTATGGCCGATCCAAATTCCACAGCCGATTCATAACAGCGATGAATAAGCGAAGTGCTGACCAGGCAGCGAACACCATCGTGTACAAAAACCACGGCATCACCGGAAACCAGTGCCAGTCCATTTTTGACTGAATCAAACCGGGTGGCCCCACCGGTGGTCAAGCGTATGTCTTTTCCGGGAAAAAAAAGATCCATCATGGTACGCCCTGTTTCGAGGTGTTGTTCAGGCAGCACCAATATAACCTGCATATCCTGGTAACTATCCAGGAACCGTTGTATGGAATGGCAAAGAACCGGTTTGTCTTTCAGCAGCAAAAACTGCTTGGGAACCGCACTGTTCATGCGGGTTCCAGATCCCCCGGCCACTATAATAGCAAATTTGGTCATGCTGTTATTCCGGCTGAAGAAAGCATGCCGGACTGCTAATCTTTATATATGCCTATGGAAAAATCTCCGTTACTGTGTTTCATCGCCCGATACATTCCGGCGCTGTTGAATAACATGGCCGTATTGCCGCGGGCATCCACACCGATCATGCCACCTTCGCCATGTATGCGGGTCATTTTATGGTGAACCACTTCCGCCATGGCTTCCTGCAGGCTCATGCCTTTATATTCCATCAGGCAGCTTACATCATAGGCGGCAACCGCCCTGATGAACATTTCCCCGTGACCGGTACAACTTATGGCACATGTTTGGTTATTGGCATAGGTGCCGGCCCCAATGATCGGGCTATCACCGATCCGTCCATATTTTTTATTGGTCATACCCCCGGTACTTGTGGATGCTGCCAGGTTGCCGTACATATCGCAGGCCGCCGCACCAACAGTACCGAATTTTTTATCTTTCATCAGTTCTTCCAGTCCCTGGTGGGTATGATCGAGTGAATAGTTATCACTATCGCGTATCTCTTTCCACTGGTCGTAGCGAAACTGGGAAAAGAAATATTCATCCGGTTCAAGTTTGACTCCCTGTTTGATGGCAAAATCATTGGCCCCTTTACCGCTCAGGAAAACGTGGTTGGAATTGATCATCACTTCGGCAGCCAGTTCGATCGGGTTCCTTACGTTTCTTACGCCTGCTACCGCCCCGGCTTCCAGCGTCTTGCCATCCATGATCGCGGCATCCATCTCCTGAACACCTTTTTTGGTGAATACAGAACCCCGGCCGGCATTGAACAAGAGGTTGTCTTCCAGTACCACCACCGCCGCTTTGACTGCATTCGTAGCTGAGCCTCCCTGTTCCAACACTGCATATCCTGCCTGAACCGCATCGTCGAGACCGTCAATATAGGCCCGTTCGAGTTCGGGCGTCATGTCCTCTTTAAGAATGGTTCCCGCACCTCCGTGAATGACTATGGAAAATGGTTGCATATGATCTGTTTACCGGGCAAAAATATCCAAATTAAGCGCATACGTTTTCAAATCTTTTTGCGCAAAGATTGAACAGGCGTCAATAAAGGGCCCTTTCTGTTCAATACATACTAATCGGGTAAATAACGGAGAATCCCTTACTGCAGGAGATGTTTGCATTCCTGCAGCAGGCGCGATTTGTTGATCGCCACGGTGCCCACTTCTTCGCATACCAGGCCGCCGGCGATATTGGCCACATCGGCCATCAGGTGTACGTTGCCTGTCACGGCAAAAACCACGGAAGCCACCGCAATGACCGTATCGCCTGCCCCACTGACATCCGCTATGGAACGGATATGTGTGGGAATGAGCGCCTTGCTGGTACCATCCTGGTAAAACACCCCTTTTTCCGACAGGGTGATAAATGACACACGGTGCTCCAGCTTTTCATGCAATAAAGCGTGTATGCCAGACAGTGAGTCTTCCGTTACCTCTACCGACAGCAGGTTCAAAGCATCCTTCGCTTCGTGAAGGTTGGGTTTGAATATGTCTGCATGGGCATACGCAAAGAAATTTTTCCGCTTGGGGTCCACTGCCGTAGGGATACCCAGGTTTCGGCAGGATCCGATGACATGGGATATCACTTTTTCCGTCAACACCCCTTTGTTATAGTCTTCCAGGATCACCAGGTCGGGTTTGACTTCATGGAGATAGCGGTTGAAAGAATCGAGCAGCAGGTTTTCGTCACCGGGCGATAGGTAGCTGGTGATCTCCGCATCAAGCCTCATCATTTGCTGGTTACGGCTGATGATCCTGATCTTATTGGTGGTGAGCCTGTCTGCCGAATGAACCATATATTCCGACCCGATGTGTTCGTTCTTCATCAGAGCGGACAACTGATTTCCATCGTCATCGGCACCCAGCACACTCATGACATGCACATTCGCCCCCAATGCGCGGATATTCAGGGCCACATTACCGGCACCGCCGATACGCTGCTCCCGTTTGGTTACAGCCACCACCGGCACCGGAGCTTCCGGTGAAATACGATCTACCTTTCCCCACCAGTACGTATCTAACATAACATCACCGATGACACCGATCTTCAAACGGTTAAAGGAATCGAATAAAGAATCAAAAGACATGTCTTTGTTCATCGATCAGGCTTTTTTTGATTGGCGAGCGCAATATAATAAATAGGTATCCCCGACAGAACAATGATGAGTCCCGGCCAGGTATATTCCGGTTTATAAATGATCAGAAGTATACAGAAAGCCACGGCCATCAGGATATATAATGCTGGAAGGATGGGATATCCAAAGGCTTTGTAAGGCCTGTCGGCGTCAGGTCTTTTTTTCCGCAGGATAAAGATTCCCAGGATGGTAAGCGCATAAAACATCACCACCACAAATGAGATCATATCAAGCAGGTTGCCATATTGCCCGCTCAGGCAGAGCATGGAAGCCACGATACACTGTATCCACAAGGCAAACTCAGGAACATCGTATTGGTTGAGTTCACCCGTTTTGCGGAAAAACAAGCCGTCTTTGGCCATGGTATAGTAAACCCTGGCTCCTGCCAGGATCAATCCGTTATTGCAACCAAAGGTTGAGATCATGATCATGACCGCAATGAGATAGGTTCCTGTTTCACCGAAGATCACCTGGCTGGCTGCAACGGCCACCCTGTCCTGCCTGGCATTGGCAATATCATGCAGGGGCATGACACTGACGTACATAATGTTTGCCGACACATAGATGACGGTAACGATCAGGGTGCCCAGGAAAAGGCTCAGGCCTATGTTCTTTTTGGGGTTTTTGACCTCTCCTGCAATAAACGTGACGTTATTCCAGGCATCGCTGCTGAATATGGAACCGACCATGGCCGCAGCCATCGCTCCCAGTATCGCAGCGCCGGAAATACCGGTAAATGTTCCGGCCCCATCCATCGTTTTCATATGACATGCATCCGTCCAGTTTGCATCCCAAATCTCCGATTTGGCGGCCAGTAAAAGGCCAAACAGTATCAGCCCGAAAAGGGATACGAGTTTCACCACGGTAAAGATGGTCTGGATCCACTTCCCCCCTTTTACACCCTTGGTATTGATAAAGGTCAGCAGGATGATCAAAGCAATGGAAACGAACTGCGCGGGATACATCTTCCAGCTGCCAACCTGGTAAAGGATATTTTCGTCACGGATATCGAGTGCCGGAAAGAAGTAACCGGCGAATTTGGAAAATGCCACCCCCACTGCCGCGATGGTTGCCGTTTGTATGACCGCAAAAAAGCTCCAGCCATACAGGAATCCGGCCAACGGGTTAAAGGCTTCCTTGAGGTAAACATATTGCCCGCCTGCCTTGGGATACATCGCGCTGAGTTCACCGTAACTCATCGCGGCGGTCAGGGTCATGAGCCCTGTTATGACCCATACGGCGATCAGCCATCCGGCACTCCCCACATGCCGGGTAATATCTGCGCTAACAATAAATATACCCGAGCCGATCATCGAACCGGCAACGATCATGGTTGCGTCGAGGAGGCCGAGGGTCGGTTTGAACTGGTGCGTGTTTTCCGGCATGAAGCGTGTTTTTGGCAAATAAAAATCCCGTTAACTGGTAACGGGATTGAAGATAAATAAATTGAACGGATTAGTCCTTTTTCTCCTTTTTCATTTTCTCATTCATGCCATTGACCACGTCGTCCGTAATATTCATGGAACTGTCTTTATATACCAGGTAATCGAGGCCTGTTCCGGTGGTCAGGATATACTGGTAATTTCTGTCGGCATTATATTCATTCAGGAATGCTTTCAGTTGTTTCTGCATATCATCCATGAATTTGTAACTTTTTTCACCGAGTTTTTGGTTGGCGGATTGTTTGCGGCCGTCGACCTGTTGTTGCTGCCTGAGCAGTGACTCCTGGAATACCTCGGCCTCCTGTTGCGTGATGGCATTTCCTTTTTTCAGGAAATTGTTCTTTTGATTTTCGAGATTACGATAGCCGTTTTCCCATTCGGTTTCAATGGCCTTTTGTTCTGATTCCAGTTCTTTGCGTTTATCGCGAATAAAATGGATTTTTTCATTGAGTGAATCCAGGTCAACATAAGCGATGTTTACATGTCCGCCTGATACCGGTTTATGTGCGGCGGCGGGCAGGGCTGCGGCTTTTGCCTGGCCAGTGGAGGAACTGGAAAAATGTACGTAATAAAGATATCCGACAGCGAGGAGCAACAGCACATTCAATGCAATGGAAAATTGTTTCATGATCAGCATTTAGATTGGCGGCAATTTACTCAGAAAGGCATATTCAACCATCATAAAAAACGGATAATTGTGAAAGGGTTAACGGTTAAAAAAAGACCCCGGTTAAACCGGGGTCTTACTATGAAAATGTTCTTTCCATTATTCTTCTTCATCAAAACTCATCGCTTCCTTCGTGGTCATCAGCAGTTCGTATTCTTCCTTGCTGCCGACGATCATGTTTTCGAATTCACGAAGACCGGTACCGGCCGGGATATGGTGTCCGGTGATCACGTTCTCTTTCAGGCCGAGCATGTCATCGGTTTTACCCTGGATGGCGGCTGAGCTAAGCACCTTGGTTGTTTCCTGGAACGAAGCGGCCGAGATCCAGCTGTGCGTACCCAGTGAAGCCTTGGTGATACCCAGGAGCAACGGTGAAGAGGTTGCCGGGCGTGCATCGCGGTATTCCACGAGTTTCTTGTCGGCCCTGCGAAGGATGGAATTTTCTTCCCTTACATCACGAAGCGTTACGATCTGTCCGGCTTTCAGCTTGGAGCTTTCGCCTGGTTCGGTGATCACTTTCTTGTCGTAGATATAATCGTTTTCCATGTTGAAGTCGATCCTGTCTTCCGTATCTCCCTCGAGGAAACGTGTATCGCCCGCATCCTCGATGGTCACTTTACGCATCATCTGGCGAACGATCACTTCGATATGTTTATCGTTGATCTTCACACCCTGCAGACGGTAAACTTCCTGGATCTCATTGACCACATATTCCTGAACGGCAAATGGTCCTTTGATAGAAAGTATGTCGGCCGGAGCGATCTGACCGTCGGACAATGGGGCACCCGCTTTCACGAAGTCGCCATCCTGCACCAGGATCTGGCGGCTCAGTGGCACCAGGTATTTACGCACCACGCCGTCTTTGGCTTCCACAATGATCTCGCGGTTACCGCGTTTGATGGCACCGAATGCCACCACACCGTCGATCTCGCAAACGATGGCCGGGTTGCTCGGGTTACGTGCTTCAAAAAGTTCCGTAACACGGGGCAGACCACCGGTGATATCTTTCAGTTTGCTGAGGATACGCGGGATCTTAACCAGTACCTGTCCGCTCCTTACATCATCACCCTGTTCGATAACGATGTGTGAACCAACCGGCAGGTTGTATGATTTCTTTTCCTTACCCTCCACAATGATGGATGGGATCTTGGTTTTATCTTTTGTTTCGATAACCACTTTTTCGCGGTGACCTGTTTGTTCATCGGCCTCATCGCGGTAAGTGACGCCCTCAATCACCGATTCGAATTTGACCGTACCGTTGCCTTCGGCTACGATTACGTTATTGAACGGATCCCATGTGCAAATCACATCTCCTTTAGCCACTTTCTGTCCGTCTTTTACATTGAGGATGGCGCCATACGGAATGTGCATGGTGTTCAGCAGGCGGTCTGCTTTAAGATCCATATTCCGGATCTCACCCGTACGTCCGATAACAACCTGTATTTTCTTACCGTCATTCGATTCGGTGGTAACCGTACGCAGGCCATCGAACTGGAGTGTTCCATCGAATTTGGCATGCAGTGACGATTCTACCGATGCAGATCCGGCAACACCACCCACGTGGAAGGTACGCAGGGTAAGCTGTGTACCCGGTTCACCGATGGATTGGGCCGCGATGATACCCACGGCATCACCACGTTGTGCCAAAGTACCGCTGGCCAGGTTCTTACCATAGCATTTCACGCACACACCGCGCTTGCTTTCGCAAGTCAGTACGGAACGGATCTCTACGCTTTCAATACCGGCGTCATCGATCTTCCTGGCCATTTCAGCAGAGATCTCTTCGCCTGCATGGATGATCAGTTCATCGGTTACGGGGTTGAATATATCATGTAAAGAGGTACGTCCTTCGATACGGTCACTCAGCGGTTCAATGATATCTTCATTGTCTTTCAGCGCTGAAGTGGCGATACCACGGAGCGTTCCACAATCTTCTTCGTTAATGACCACATCCTGGGCAACGTCTACCAGCCTACGCGTCAGGTAACCGGCATCCGCCGTTTTGAGGGCGGTATCGGCCAGACCTTTACGGGCACCGTGTGTGGAGATGAAGTATTCCAATACGCTCAGTCCGTCTTTAAAGTTGGCGAGGATCGGGTTTTCGATGATCTCGCTGCCGGAAGAACCGGACTTACGGGGTTTGGCCATCAGACCCCTGAGGCCGGCCAGCTGCTTGATCTGCTGCTTGCTACCACGGGCGCCGGAATCAAGCATCATATATACAGAGTTGAAGCCCTGTTTGTCGATGGCCAGTTCGCGGATAAGCGTTTCCGTTACCTTGGTATCAACCCGGCTCCAGATATCGATGATCTGGTTATAGCGTTCGTTATTGGTGATCAGCCCCATATTGTAGCTGTCCCATACTTCAGCCACTTCAGACTGTGCATTTTCCACCAGTTCGGCTTTCACCGCAGGGATGATCAGGTCGTTGATGTTGAACGACAGACCGCCGCGGAAGGCCATACGGTATCCGAGAGTTTTGATATCATCCAGGAATTTGGCGGTTGCGGGTATGCTGGTCCATTTGATGATGTCGCCAATGATTTCACGCAGCGCCTTTTTGGTGAGCAATGCGTTGATAAAGCCCACTTCCTTCGGAACAAACTGGTTGAAAATCACGCGGCCAACAGTCGTTTCGGTGAGTTTCCTGACCAGTGTGCCATCGGCCTGGCGTACGTCGACCTTCACTTTGATATTGGCGTGCAGGTCGATCATTTTTTCATTGTAGGCAATGATGACCTCTTCCGGTGAGTAGAAGGATTTTCCTTCGCCTTTCACCACCAGGTCGCCCATCGATTTCTTGCCTTTGGTGATATAGTATAAACCGAGTACCATGTCCTGTGAAGGCAGGGTGATCGGGGTACCGTTCTGCGGGTTGAGGATGTTGTGTGAAGACAGCATCAGCACTGGGCTTCAGGATGGCGGCATTGCTCAGCGGAACGTGAACGGCCATCTGGTCACCATCGAAGTCGGCGTTGAAGGCCGTGGTTACCAGCGGGTGAAGCTGGATAGCCTTTCCTTCGATCAGTTTTGGCTGGAAGGCCTGGATCGACAGCCTGTGCAGGGTCGGGGCACGGTTTAACATGACCGGGTGACCTTTCAGTATATTTTCCAGGATATCCCAGATGATGGCTTCTTTCTTGTCTACCAGTTTGCGTGCACTCTTCACCGTTTTAACGATACCCCTTTCGATCAGCTTGCGGATGATGAATGGTTTGAAGAGTTCGGCGGCCATGTCTTTCGGCAGTCCGCATTCGTGCATTTTCAGTTCTGGTCCAACAACGATAACCGAACGACCGGAGTAGTCGACACGCTTACCGAGCAGGTTCTGACGGAAGCGGCCTTGTTTGCCTTTAAGCACATCGCTCAGCGATTTCAGGGCGCGACCGCCTTCTGCCTTCACGGCATTCGACTTACGGCTGTTATCGAACAGTGAATCGATGGCTTCCTGCAGCATACGTTTTTCGTTACGCAGGATCACTTCAGGCGCCTTGATCTCGAGCAATCGCTTCAGGCGGTTGTTGCGGATGATCACACGACGGTAAAGGTCGTTCAGGTCGGAAGAGGCGAAACGTCCACCATCCAGCGGAACGAGCGGCCTCAGTTCTGGCGGGATGACGGGAATATATTGCATCACCATCCATTCGGGACGGTTGACGATACGGGCATTGGCTTCGCGGAAACTTTCCACCACGCTCAGGCGCTTCAGGGCGTCGGCCTTACGCTGTTGTGATGTTTCGTTGGCGGCGGCATTCCTCAGATCAAAGCTCAGCTGGTCGAGATTGATCCTTTCCAGCATGGCATGAACCGCTTCGGCGCCCATTTTGGCGATAAACTTGTTCGGGTCTTCGTCAGGCAACATCTGGTTGTCCTTCGGCAACGAGTCCAGGATATCGAGGTATTCCTCTTCCGTGAGCAGGTCGCCATAGTTCTGTCCTTTATCGGCGCGGATACCAGACTGGATCACCACGAAACGTTCGTAGTAGATGATGGTCTCGAGTTTTTTGGAACTCATGCCCAGCAGGTAGCCGATCTTGTTAGGCAGTGATTTGAAATACCAGATGTGCACGACGGGCACCACCAGTTTAATATGTCCCATCCTTTCGCGGCGTACTTTCTTTTCCGTTACTTCCACACCGCAGCGGTCGCACACGATGCCTTTATAACGGATACGCTTGTACTTTCCGCAGGCGCACTCATAATCTTTCACCGGACCGAAGATCCTTTCGCAGAACAGGCCGTCGCGTTCGGGCTTGTACGTGCGGTAGTTAATGGTTTCAGGCTTCAGCACTTCTCCGTAGCTCCTTTCCAGGATGCTGTCGGGCGAAGCCAGGCTGATGGTGATCTTAGAAAATGTTGCTCTGGGACGATTTTCTTTTTTGAATGCCATATTTAAAGTGATAATTGTTAATGTTAAAAAACCATTTGAAAAGTAAAAAGTGAAAAATCAAAACAAAAAATCAAATAAGTGTACAAACGTTTTGAATTTATACTTTAAAATTTTTACTTCTTACTCAAACTTCAGGTCCAATCCCAATCCCCTCAGTTCATGTACCAGTACATTGAACGATTCGGGTATGCCTGCCCGTGGTATATTATCCCCTTTGACGATGGCCTCATAGGTCTTCGCCCTTCCGATGATATCATCCGATTTAAGGGTCAGCAGTTCCTGCAGGATGTTAGAAGCGCCATAGGCTTCGAGGGCCCACACTTCCATTTCACCGAAACGCTGTCCACCGAACTGGGCTTTACCGCCAAGAGGTTGCTGGGTGATCAGGCTGTACGGTCCGATCGAACGGGCGTGCATCTTATCATCCACCATATGGTGCAGTTTGATCATGTAGATGATCCCCACGGTTGCCTTTTGGTCGAAACGTTCGCCGGTTTCACCGTCAAACAGGAAGGTATGACCGAATTTAGGGAGGCCTGCGTTATTGATGTTCACATCGATCTCATCCACTGTTGCACCGTCGAAGATCGGGGTGGCAAAACGCACACCGAGCTTTTCACCGGCCCATCCAAGGGCTGTTTCATAGATCTGGCCGAGGTTCATACGGCTAGGTACACCCAGTGGGTTCAGTACGATATCCACCGGTGTTCCGTCTTCCAGGAAAGGCATGTCTTCCTGGCGTACGATCTTGGCAACGATACCCTTGTTACCGTGGCGACCAGCCATTTTATCACCCACTTTAAGCTTGCGCTTCACAGCGAGGTAAACCTTGGCCAGCTTCAGAACGCCTGCGGGGAGCTCATCACCGATAGAGATGTTGAACTTCTCACGCTTGTAACGGCCGAGTTCTTCGTTGAACTTGATATTGTAGTTATGCAGTAATGTATTGATCAGGTCATCCGTCTTCGCATCACCACTCCATCCCAGCGGGTTTACGTTCTGGTAGTCGATACCGGCCAGGTTCTTAGGATTGAATTTGGCGCCTTTTCCGATCAGCACCTCACCGAAGTTATTGGTCACACCCTGGCTCGTCTTGTCTTTCAACAAGGTTTGCAGTTTGTTCACCAGCAATTCCCTGAGATCGGCCTCGTTCTTTTCGTGCGTCTTTTCGATCTTCTCCAGCTGTGCTTTTTCACGCACTTTGGCATTCTTGTCCTTTTTGGCGCGCTGGAACAGTTTTTTGTCGATCACCACTCCTTCCGTTCCGCTTGGGGCTTTCAGTGAAGCATCCTTCGCATCACCGGCTTTGTCGCCGAAGATGGCACGGAGCAGTTTTTCTTCCGGCGTCGGGTCGCTCTCTCCTTTCGGGGTGATCTTACCGATGATGATATCGCCTTCTTTGATCGCTGCACCGATACGGATGATGCCGTTCTGATCCAGGTCTTTCGTGGCTTCTTCGCTCACGTTAGGGATATCGGGTGTGAGTTCCTCTTCACCCAGTTTGGTGTCGCGCACTTCCGTTTCAAACTCACTGATATGAATAGACGTGAACAGATCTTCTTTCACCACTTTCTCGCTGATCACAATGGCATCCTCGAAGTTGTAGCCCTTCCATGGCATGAAGGCCACTTTCAGGTTACGACCCAGTGCCAGTTCGCCATCTTTGGTTGCATATCCTTCTGTCAGGAAGTCGCCGTCAACCACTTTCTGCCCTTTGGTGACCGCCGGGCGCAGGTTGATGCAGGTTTCCTGGTTCGTGCGAACGAACTTGGTCAGTTTATAGATGGTCAGGTCGTCTTCGAAGCTGACGAGTTTATCCTGCTCGCTGCGTTTGTAGCGTACATGGATCTCGTTAGCGTCTACATATTCAACCACACCGTCGCCGGTTGCATGGATCTGAATTCTTGCATCACGGGCGGCTTTGGCTTCGAGGCCGGTACCCACGATGGGCACTTCTGGCTTCAGCAGCGGAACAGCCTGGCGTTGCATGTTTGATCCCATCAGGGCACGGTTGGCATCATCATGCTCCAGGAAGGGGATCAACGATGCGCTCAGTCCCACGATCTGGTTCGGAGCAACGTCCATATATTCCACTTCGTTCTTGGCCAGGATCGGGAAGTCGCCTGTTTGGCGCGACTTGATCATGTCTTCCACGAAGTTTCCTTTTTCATCAATATCCACATTCGCCTGGGCGATCTTGGCGGTATCTTCTTCCTCGGCGCTGAGGTAAGTGATTTTCTTGATATCCACCTTGCCATTGTCAACCTTGCGGTAAGGTGTTTCGATAAAGCCCATCTCATTGATCTTGGCATGTACGCACAGCGTGGAGATCAGACCGATGTTCGGCCCTTCCGGCGTTTCGATCGTACACAGACGGCCGTAATGAGAATAGTGTACGTCACGGACTTCGAATCCGGCGCGTTCGCGGCTCAAACCACCGGGTCCGAGAGCGGAGATCCTGCGCTTGTGCGTGATCTCACTCAACGGGTTGGTTTGGTCGAGGAACTGAGACAACTGTGATGTTCCGAAGAAGGAGTTGATCACAGAAGACAGTGTACGTGCGTTGATCAGGTCAACAGGCGTAAACACCTCGTTGTCGCGTACGTTCATCCTTTCACGGATGGTACGGGCCATACGGGCCAGACCCACGCCGAATTGGGCGTACAGTTGTTCGCCCACGGTACGTACACGGCGGTTGCTCAGGTGGTCGATATCATCCACTTCGCTCTTGCCATTGGTCAGCAGAACGAGGTATTTGATGATCGCGATGATATCGTCTTTGGTCAGTACTTTTTTGTCCAGCGGGAAATTCAGGCCCAGGCGGCGGTTGATCTTATAACGGCCAACTTCGCCGAGGTCGTAACGTTTATCGCTGAAGAATAATTTATCGATGATGCCGCGGGCGGTTTCATCATCCGGCGCATCGGCGCCACGGAGTTGCTTGTAGATATGCTGAACGGCTTCCAGTTCTGAATTAGACGTATCCTTGTTCAGGGTGTTGTAGATGATGGCGTAATCGCCGCTCACCTCTTCCTTCTGGATGAAAACGCTTTTCGCGCCCATTTCCAGGATCATGGCCATATTCTCTTCATCGAGAACGGTATCCCTTTCGAGCACCACTTCGTTACGTTCGATGGACACCACTTCACCCGTATCCTCATCCACGAAATCTTCCACCCAGGTACGAAGAACGCGGGCGGCCAGTCGTTTGCCGAGGTGCTTTTAGAGTGATTTCTTATAGGCCTTAACTTCATCGGCCATGCCGAAGAGCTCCAGGATGTCTTTATCGGTTTCATACCCGATGGAACGCAGCAGCGTGGTTACCGGGAATTTTTTCTTACGGTCGATATACGCGAACATCACGTTATTGATGTCGGTGGCAAATTCCATCCAGGCTCCTTTGAAGGGGATCACGCGGGCGGAATAGATCTTGGTTCCGTTGGGGTGAACGCTCTGCCCGAAGAATACCCCGGGAGAACGGTGCAATTGGGAAACCACCACACGCTCGGCGCCGTTGATCACAAAAGTGCCGCGGGGAGTCATGTAGGGGATATTACCCAGGAACACGTCCTGCACGATGGTTTGGAAATCGACGTGTTCTTCGTCGTTACAGCTCAGGCGCAGTTTGGCCTTGAGGGGAACGGCATAGGTCAGCCCCCTTTCGATACACTCTTCGATGGTGTAACGGGGAGGGTCAACAAAATAATCCAGGAATTCCAGCACGAAGATGTTCCGCGTATCCGTGATCGGGAAATTCTCCTTAAATACACGGAAAAGCCCTTCGTTATTACGTTTGTCGGGCGTTGTCTCTAACTGGAAAAAGTCTTTGAACGACTGGATCTGGATTCCGAGCAAATCGGGTTGCTCTGCTAAATGTTCAATCTTACCGAAATTGACCCTTTTAGCAGGTTGTGATTTTGTTGCAGACATATGTTGATTAAAACGTTTTAGTGTGCGAAGGCCTTTAAATACAAGGTTTCAGATGGAGTACCCGCACAGGCGAACACAGGCTGGTGCCACTAACCCGAAATTAAAGGACGGCAAAGGTATGAAAAGATTTCGGATTTTGGCCCGGAGACCCTTTAATTTGTTCAAATTGGTAAGATTTTTGCTAAACCGGCATCTTTCGCCGGAATCCCCCCTTTCCGGTTGGCCGGGGTACAAAAAAGCCGTCCCGCTTTTGGGGCGGGACGGCAGGATCATATCATCATACAAATTGTCCTGAATTAGGCAATTTCCACATCGGCACCGGCTTCAGCCAGTTTAGCCTTCAGGTCTTCGGCGGTTGCTTTGTCAACGCCTTCTTTAACCGGCTTCGGAGCACCGTCTACCAGGTCCTTGGCTTCTTTCAGTCCCAGGCCGGTCAGTTCTTTCACGATTTTAACAACGGCCAGCTTATTGGCGCCACCGCTCTTCAGGATCACGTTGAAAGAGGTTTTCTCTTCAACGGCAGCGGCTCCGCCACCGTCGCCAGCGCTTACTACTACTGCAGCAGCTGCGGGTTCGATACCATATTCTGTTTTCAAAAATTCAGCGAGTTCCTGAACTTCTTTTACTGTTAAGCCTACCAGGCTTTCTGCTAATGATTTTACGTCTGCCATGTTTGTTTAATTTTTCCCCCCTTCATTTCCGCACCTGGCGGATCCGGAGGGTGGTTTAAAAAAATTGTTACTGTGTTATAATGGCTGCCCGATGGTTTATCCATTGGAACAGTACATTCAAAATTACTCAGCGGCCGGGGCTTCCGGGGCGGCATCAGCGGATGCTTCCGGAGCGGCTGGCGCTTCGGGTGCGGCCGGAGCTTCAGCTACGGGTGCTTCGGCAGCCACTTCAGCTACCGGAGCTGCTGCTTCTTTCCCTTTCGCGTTGTCCTTGTTTTCGAGGGCGCCCAATACGCGCTGTATCGGTGATTGCAACAGGCCGATAACCTCTCCGATCAGTTCATTCTTCGTCTTGATCTGAGTCAGGGCTTTCAGCTGGTTGTCTCCCACAAATACATCCCCGTTAATGAAGGCTGCTTTCAAAACAGGCCTTTCGGTGTTGCCTTCTTTACGGAAGCTGCTGATGATCAGGGCGGGATCCTTGGGGTTCTCGCTGAACATCAGGGCAGTTACTTTGTGAAGGGAGTCGTACACGCCGGCGTATTTTTCCGCATCCAGGCTTTCGAGGGCCTTTTTGATCAGGGTGTTCTTGGCCACTTTCATCTCTACCTGCTTGTTGAAGCAAACGCGGCGGAGTTTGCTGACATCGGCAACCGTCAGGCTTTCCGTATCAGTGACATAGAAGTTGTTGTACTGGGCGAACTTGCCTTTCAGCACTTCGATCACTTCGTTTTTCTCTTGTTTTGTCATAACAAATATTTTTTACCCAGGAACGAATCCGGAGTCATTTGCATTTAGTTTAAAAAAGATTTGGTGTCTACAGCAATACCAGGGCTCATCGTGCTGGCCATGCTCACGCCTTTCAGGTAAGTGCCTTTGGCGCTGGATGGTTTCAGTTTGATGATGGCATTAATGAGTTCCTGCACATTTTCGGCGATCTTATCGGCCGGGAAGCTAACCCTTCCGATCGATGCGTGGATGATACCCACTTTATCAACCTTGAAGGCGATCTTACCACCTTTCAGGTCGGTAACGGCACCGGCCACGTCATTGGTAACGGTTCCGGTCTTGGGGTTCGGCATGAGGTTACGCGGACCCAGCACTTTACCCAGTTTACCGATCTTCGGCATCACGGATGGTGTGGCTACGATAACGTCGATATCCGTCCAGCCCGATTCGATCTTGGAGATGAACTCATCCAGGCCAACATGGTCGGCACCTGCACCTTGGGCTTCTGCGTCCTTATCAGGCGTGCAAAGAACCAGGACGCGTTTGGTTTTACCAGTACCGTGCGGCAGAGAAACGGTTCCGCGGATAGCCTGGTCGGCTTTTTTCGGATCCACACCCAGGCGGATGTGAACGTCTACGGAACTGTCGAATTTGGTTGTATTAACTTCTTTAACTAAAGTAGATGCTTCTTTCAGCGTGTAGGCCTTATTAGCGTCAACCTTAGCGTTTGCTATTTTCCTTTTTTTAGTAATCATGATTAAAAAAATTTAAAAGTCTTTTCAGACAGGTTGACGATTAATTGTTTTCCCAGGGTGCTTTTCCTTCCACATTCAGCCCCATGCTGCGGGCAGTACCGGCCACCATGCTCATTGCACTGTTCAGTGTGAAGGCATTAAGGTCGGCCATTTTATCCTTGGCGATCTCTTCGATCTGGGCCCAGGTTACCTTACCCACTTTGGCGCGGTTAGGCTCCTTACTGCCTTTGGAAATTTTGGCAGCATCCATCAGCTGTACAGCAGCGGGGGGAGTCTTGATGATAAAATCGAATGATTTGTCTGCATAAACGGTGATCAACACTGGTAAAACCTTTCCTGGTTTATCCTGCGTGCGGGCATTGAACTGCTTGCAGAATTCCATGATGTTGATCCCTTTGGAACCGAGGGCCGGTCCGATCGGGGGAGCCGGGTTGGCTTGTCCTCCTTTGCACTGGAGTTTGACATAGCCGGTGATTTCTTTTGCCATAAAATTGTTTTTTGGTGTTAACGTCCCGCGTTATCGCGTGACTCCCAAACCTGTCCCACCAGAGGCGGGAATGAGCTCTAAAGAACTAATTGGGGCGGCAAAGGTAAGAGAATTTTCCTGATATGTGCGCAAAAATGAGCGGATTTTCCGGGATTTTACAATGCCGGTGCAGGGTTTTTGGGCGGGGCCTGCAGGTGATCATATTCAATATATTGACAACCTGTTAGTTATATTCACAATCAGTAATCAACCTTTCGGTGTGGGGCATATTTGGCCATTTTCATTTTTAGGTCGGATGGCCTGTATGGCTTCAGGATATAGTCGTTAAAGCCGTTATCGGCAATAAAGGAATCCATATTTTCCAGGAGCGCAGCGGTGAATGCGATTACCGGGAGTTCGCTGTTGGATTCACGGATCTTCCGAATGGTTGTATACCCGTCCATTTCCGGCATTTCCAGGTCCATCATCACCAGGTCGAAAGTATGGTATTTCAACAGTTCCAGCGCCTGTATGCCATGGGTGGCCTCTTTGACATTCACTTCCCATTTATGCAGGAAGTTCTTGAGTATGTTGGCATTGATCTCATTGTCCTCCACGATCAATACCCTGATGCCCCGGATATCCGCTGCCTGTTCAGCCATGGAGTTCGCCAGTTCTTTTTTAACGATAGCATCTGCCACGGGGAAACACATGGTGAAATAGAAATTGGAGCCTCTGCCCAGTTCACTATCCACCTGCAACTCTCCGCCAAACATACTGACGAGCTTTTCACTGATCGATAAGCCGAGGCCGGTTCCGCCAAAATCGCGTTTCAGGTTTTCGGCATGAACCTGTGTGAAGCCCTGGAAAATATCCATTTGTTTGTCCTTCGCAATGCCAATTCCGGTATCCCTGACTGAAAATGATACGGTGATCTTCCTGCTGGTGGATTTTACAATGGAAATATGCAGCTCTACCCTGCCGGCCAGTGTAAATTTCAGCGCATTCGACAATAGGTTGGCGATTACCTGACCCAGCTTGACCTTATCCGATAAGATAAATACTTTATCCAGATTGCCATCATACTGCGTGATCAGCGCAATGCCCTTTGCCTTGAACTGGTTCTCGAAAGAAGCCACCAGGTTGTCCATACATTCACGGAGGTTAAATGCCTGTTTTTTGAGTTCCATTTTTCCGGCATCGATCTTACTGAAATCAAGGATATCGTTGATGATGCCCAGAATGTGTTCGGAAGAATATTTCAACACATTGATATGTTTCTTGACGTTGTCGGTCAGGTCCGGTTCCGATAACATGATGTTCGAAGTGCCAATGATCCCATTCAGCGGCGTGCGCAATTCATGGCTCATGCTGCTCAGGAACCTCGCTTTGGCGCTGGCCGCTTTTTCCACCTGCTGCCTGAATTTCCTCAATTCGGTTTCTGCCATTTTCATTTCGGTGATGTCGCGTATGGTCAGGATGCAGTAACCGGTATCTTCCCTGTTGAACTGCACGTTTTTGATAAAAGCATGAAGCAATTGCTTTTTCTGCGTCTTGAAATCGGCTTCTCCATACCAGTTGTCGGGAAGTCCGTTCATGATGGTATCGAGGTTGGGGCTCTCGCCCGACAGATACCGCATCATGATCCGGGAAATATCCATACCAATCACCGGTTCATTTTCCGGCCATTCAAGCATCGTCAATAACCGTTTGTTACAATCAACCACTTCATGGTTCTCCTGGTTGTATATGATGAAGGCATCCTGGTTCGACTGAAACAGTGCATCATAATAATTCCGTTTGATCACCGGCAAACCCACACCATACGATTGCAGGTAAAATAAATGCCGGAGCATTAAACCGCTCAGAATGGCCGATACCCCGAAACGGAATATCCAGAGCAGGCTGATCTTGTCTGTTTCCAACTGCCGGCCGGGCAAGAATTGATTCAACAATAAGGCTGAAAAAAACAGACCGATGATGATAAAGAAATGCTGGAAACGGTTCCTGCTGGGATGTTTGGTGGTATTACTGAAATAAGCCAGCGCCGCAGGGAACAGGTAAAAATAACTTCCGTCGAACGTGCCCTTGTTGATATACGACCAACAGATCAGTATACAGGTAATGAAATACAATATCTGGGGAAGGAAGGCATGACCTTTGCGGGGCACCGCCAGAAAATCATACCCGATATGCAACAGCAGTAAGGCTGCTACGATCATCACATCCAATATCGATCCCGTTTGCAGGGAAAAAATGATCTCGCCGCTAAGTAATACCAGCAGCATGCCGGCAATGACTTTAAGTGATTGCGTGATCTCACGAGGCCGCTCGGCCAGGTGATTCATCAATTCCGCATAAATGCTGCGGGACCGATTGAGAGAGGTTTCATTCATCGATATTGGATTGAGCGACATGAGTATAACGACGGAATGACGGAATTATTGAGTGATATATAAAATAAATAATATCTTTTTTCGCTGGAACAGAAGGGGTTTACGCATACTATCCCGCCTTGTTTGACGTTATTTACTACATACCAATACTGTGTAAAACCTATGTCGCACAATGGCTATTTATTCGACGAAAGGCTAGACAGGGCATTCCTGGACAGCATGTTTGAAGGTGATAAGGAACACGCCGAAATGGTTTTTGCGCAATTCCTCGAACTCGCCCCTGCTCAGATGCAGGAAGTGGAGAACCGGTTCCAACTGGGCGTATTGGAAGAATTCCGTCAGAAAGTTCATAAAATAAAACCTGTTTTCAGTTTTGTCGGACTGACCCAACTCACCGAGTTGGCTGAACAACTGGAAAAAAATTGCAGGGAGGCCGGTTCCATGCAGGATATCAGCCCGCTGTACCTCGAATTCAAAAACATTTATCGAAATTTCCTGCCGGTCATCGAACAGGAATATTCACGATTAAAGGCATAACTTATGAAATACAATTGTGTGATCGTTGATGATGAACCCATGGCCAGGGGCTTCCTCGAAAAATATTGCGAAAAACACGGGGGACTGAATGTGATCGGCATTTTCCAGGGTACGGATGAGGCCATGGAATTCCTGAAACAGAACGAGACAGATATTCTTTTCCTCGACGTGGAAATGCCCGGAAGTACCGGATTCCAGCTACTCGATGTGTTAACCTACATGCCTAAAGTGGTGCTTACCACATCCAAAACGGATT
This sequence comes from Ferruginibacter sp., assembly GCA_046329695.1. GTDB lineage: Bacteria > Bacteroidota > Bacteroidia > Chitinophagales > Chitinophagaceae > Ferruginibacter. The sequence goes on along the minus strand of JAXLUE010000009.1, from coordinate 27,854 downwards.
ACGCCTTTGATGCCTTTCAGTATAACGTTTCCGACTACCTGAAAAAACCGATCAATTACATACGTTTTCAGGAATCCGTCAATAAGATCACCGAGTTGCTGAATAAAACGGTTAAAGAAAAAGAAAATGAAGACATTTTCATCAAATCAGACGGAAAGCTTACCCGCCTCAACCTGAACGATATCCTGTATATAGAAAGCATGGGCGACTATGTCAAATATTTTACGGCAGCTAAAAATTACCTCACGCTCGGCACACTCAAAGCCATTGAAAGTAAAATGACCAACAGCGCGTTCATGAAGGTCCACCGATCCTTTATCATCAGCAGCAAAAAGATCAAAGACATCCAGGATTACACCTTGTGATCGATGGAAGAGTCATCCCCATCAGCAAAACCTCAAATCTGAGGTCATGGAACAGATCAATGTGATCTGATTCTTCTATCCTGTACACTCTTTCCTGTTCTGTACCCGCAGTGCATTCTCATCGGATGTTCAGTACCGGCTGAAGAAACCTTCCCGGAATTCAACATCACTCATTTTCCCTCTGGCAAGAGCTTGGTCGATGATTTTGTGCATTTCGTCGACAAAAAAGAGGAGCCATTGGTCTAAATATCCTGAAATACAGCCCCAATTTGGCATCTTTACATCAGAAAGAGCAGCAAACCACCGCAACAAAAAGCGGTCATACAAACTAAACGACTTACCACCCAACCGCGAAAAAGAGCGAAAAACAAACATGTTATTGGAAGTAAGAAGCCCCTCGGGGGCTTTTTTACTTTTTCGGGCATACCTGTCTATTGCGGATCCCGGGGTGAAAGCCATATCGGATCTTTTGCCCATTCATCGATCATTTCGCGCATTGGTCTAATTATCCTGAATGAACCACCAAGCGGTTACATCTTCCTCAGAAAGAGCAACGCGACAAACCTGCAACAAAGAAAGCGGATCCATATAAACATTAAACGATTTTACCACCCAACCACGAAATAAAGGCGAAAAACAAACATATTGTGGAAGTAAGAGGCCCCTCAGGAGCTTTTTTACTTTTCTGCCATCACTAGCTACAGCCGGATCCGGTGGTGAAAGGCCATATCGGATCTTTTGCCCGTTCACCGATCATTCTGGCGCATTGGTCTAATTATCCTGAATGAACCGCAAGCCAGTTTGCATCTTTACATCAGAAAGAGCAACCAAACCACCGCAACAAAAAGCGAGTCATACAAACTAAACGACTTATCACCCAACCACGAAAAAAGAGCACAAACAACAAGTTATTGGAAGTAAGAAGCCCCTCAGGGGCTTTTTTACTTAAGGGAAGATGAGCATCATTGATAAAAAAAAGCCTCCCGATGGGAGGCTTCACTATGTATAAGTACGCTGATCAGGATATTTTTTCTACCTGCATATAACTCAGTTCCACCGGGGTGGCCCTGCCGAAGATCTTTACCTGAACCTTCAGTTTCTTTTTCTCATCGTTCACCTCTTCGATCACCCCGTTGAAATCATTGAACGGACCATCGATGATCTTGATGGTTTCTCCGATGATGAAAGGTTCGCTGAGTGTAACACCTCCGATATCGCTCATCTCATCCACTTTACCGAGCATTTTATTGACTTCGGATTTGCGCAGGGAGATGATATTTCCTTTAGATCCTTTTCCGTCGGTGAGAAAGTGCATCACGTTGCTGATGTTGCTGACGTGCTGGATGATGTCGTCGCTGAGTTTATTATCGGCTACCTCCATCATGATGTAACCCGGGTAGAAGTTCCTTTCCCGCATGACTTTCTTTCCGTTCACCACTTTATAAACCTTCTCAACAGGGAGGAATATTTGTTTAATGATCTTATCCCAGCCATTGCGCACGATATCCTTATCCAGGTATTCCTTTACCTTACGTTCCTTACCGCTGACCACACGCAAGACATACCACTTGCTTTCCTTCTCAACTTTTTCTACTGGTGTAGTTTCCTGCATAATTATTGAAATAAAGAGTAAATAAATTTCATTGACCCGTTGGCAATGAAATCCATCAGGGCCACAACAGCCGTGATGAAAAGCGTTGCTCCCAGTACGATCATGGTCGACTGCTGCAGCTGGTCCCATTTGGGCCAGGTCACTTTTTCCATGAGTTCCTTATAGGACTCTTTAACGAAAACCGAGAATTTGTTCATAATTACAATTTGGAGACTTGACAATTTGACAATTTGCTGATGAATAATTTTACATTAGCACATTCCCAAATTTCCAAATCGATTCATTAATAAGCACGGGCACTAGGATTCGAACCCAGATCAAAGGTTTTGGAGACCCGTATGCTACCATTGCACCATGCCCGTAGTTCCAAATAGCTAATTAGTCCCGCATAGAAGCGGGACCAATTAACTATTTAAATATTTCAAAGAATAACATCAATTACTTGATGATCTCTCCGTAACCAGCCGGCACCTACGGTACGTCCACCTTCGCGGATAGCGAATTTCAGACCTTTTTCGCTTGGCGATCGGCTGGATCAGGGTAACGGTCAGGCTGGTAATATCACCAGGCATAACCATTTCAGTTCCTGCGTTCGATTCGCCACGGTTACGTCAGTTGTACGGAAGTAGAACTGAGGACGGTATTATTGAAGAACGGAGTGTGACGTCCACCTTCTTCTTTGCTCAGTACGTAAACTTCGCATTTGAATTGGGTGTGCGGAGTGATGGAACCGGGTTGCAAAGGACAACCATACCGCGACGGATCTGGTTTTCTCAATACCGCGGAGGAGCAGACCGGCGTTGTCACCAGCTTCACCTTCACGTCCAACAGTTTTTGAACATTTCCACACCGGTACAAGTAGTAGCCAGTGGTTTTTCCTGCAGACCTACGATCTCCATGGCTTCACCCACTTTGATACGGCCACGCTCGATACGACCGGTAGCAACGGTACCACGACCAGTGATGGAGAACACGTCTTCCACACTCATCAGGAACGGCTGGTCAACCAGGCGCGGAGGCAGCGGGATGTATGCGTCAACGGCATCCATCAGTTCGTTGATCTTTTCAACCCATTTTTCTTCACCGGCCAGGGCGCCAGTGGCAGAACCTTTGATGATGGGCGTGTTGTCTCCGTCGAAACCGTATGAAGTCAGCAGTTCGCGGATTTCCATTTCCACCAGTTCCAGCAGTTCGGGATCATCAACAAGGTCAACCTTGTTCATGAATACCACGATACGGGGAACACCTACCTGGCGGGCCAGGAGGATGTGTTCTTTGGTTTGCGGCATCGGACCATCGGTAGCGGCAACCACGAGGATCGCGCCATCCATCTGGGCGGCACCGGTAATCATGTTCTTAACGTAGTCAGCGTGACCCGGGCAATCTACGTGCGCGTAGTGACGGGTAGCGGTCGCATATTCCACGTGTGCGGTATTGATCGTGATACCCCTTTCCTTTTCTTCAGGAGCACCATCAATGTCATCATAGTTTTTCTTTTCCGCCAAACCTTTTTTTGACAAAACATCGGTTATGGCGGCGGTGAGGGTCGTTTTACCATGATCTACGTGACCAATGGTACCAACGTTCAGGTGGGGTTTATCCCTTTTGAATGATTCTTTTGCCATTTTTGTACTTTTTAGAGTTGTGTTTGTGTAAAATTTGACCGCAGTTTATGTCGGCGGTCAACCGACAATGATGTTGAGCCATGGGTGAGAATTGAACTCACGACCCCTTCCCTACCAAGGAAGTGCTCTACCCCTGAGCTACCACGGCTTCTATAGCCGATGAGAACAATTCTCCCAACTATGGATAGATCTGTTATTGAGCGGAAGACCGGGCTCGAACCGGCTACCTGAAGCTTGGAAGGCTACCGCTCTACCAAATGAGCTACTTCCGCTGATTATGTCAAGTTCAAAGATCATGATCCAGGGTTAGCATGAAAAACCAACCTTAAACCCTGCACTTTCAACCTTAAACATCCAAAGAACTGTGGGCAGTGGTGGATTCGAACCACCGAAGTCGAAAGACAGCGGATTTACAGTCCGCCCCATTTGGCCGCTCTGGAAACTGCCCTTCTCCCTAAGGAAAATGAGCCGAAGAAGGGAATCGAACCCCCGACCTACTGATTACAAATCAGTTGCTCTACCAACTGAGCTACTTCGGCATAAATTATCACTGCTCTCCCTGCTGCGGCCTGAAACCCTTCCCGGATGAAACCGGATGATGCCTACCGAGCTATACAGTTATGTCAAGAACTCAATCACGGGCAGCGCAAAACGCCCATTTTTTGGGAAGGCAAAGGTAAGAGAAATTGCTTAATCTCAAAATTTTGTAAATATTTTTTTTACAGGCATGCTCCGCAAAAAAAATCCCCCGGTAAACGGAGGATTCATGTGTGCTTTTTTTGATCGATTTTTTAAGCCGCCAGGCGTTCCTTTTTCCGCTTGATCTGGTTGATCACGGAATCCATGGCTACATCAAAACTTTCCTCAAATGATTTAGATGACTGCTTAACAAAAAATTCGTGACGGGGTATGATCACCCTGATTTCCGCAATCTTGTCCTTGATATTGTGTACCACATTATCCAGCTTCAGATACACATCCACCTTCGTAATACGGTCATGAAACTGCGTCAGCTTGACAATCTTTTTCTCGATATACGCAATCAATTTAGAATCCGCGTCCAAAGTGCTGATCTGAATGTTTTACGTTCATACTACATCAAATTTTAGAGTGAAAAATTAAAGAAAATTGAGGTAAATCTCATGCATAGGCAATCGTTGCGATCAGGTCTATGAAATTAATGTAACAAACGTGAAATCAAAATTAAATTTTTATGGGCGGGAAATTTATTTGGACCGGCTTCAGGCTTTGGGGTGGGCCCTCTTGTACGCTTCCTTCAGCTTGTCGATGCTGTTATGCGTATACGCAATGGCAGCCAGGCTGCTGTGGCCGCCAGTTCCTTGACCGCATTGAGGTCTGCCCCGCGGTGCTTGGTCAGGTGGGTGGCAAAGCTATGCCGGAGTATGTGCGGACTCTTCTTATCGATGAGTGGTTATTAAAGATAAATAGGCGTTGACGGCATTATATACATAACGGGGATAGAGTTTTTTGCCATCAGGCCTTACCAACACCTGGCGGTCGGCCCCGGGATCTTTTTCTGTTTTTGACGGATATGATCACTGATCGCCGTGATCGATTCCTGCTCACAGGAATGATTCTTTCCTTATTGCCCTTTCCCAATGCCTTCAGTTGGTCGTAATGATAATCGATATGGCTTTCCCTGAGCCCGATCAGTTCGGCCCTTCGCATGTTTCGGTTTGATGGAAGTAATTCAGGATCAGCCGATCAGTTTGACCATGCCAGTCATCCGGAAATTCAGCGGGTGAACAAGGTCTCGATCTGCTCCTGCTCCACGTACTGTGGCAGCCTTTTACACCGATCTTGGGTGCAATGGTTCCGGCCATCGGGCTGGAGACCAGTAAACCCTGCCTGAGCTGGAATTTGAAAAAGATTTGAGCGCCGATATCATGTTTCCTGTTGATCGATTTGGATACATGCCTGATTCTTTCAAAGAAGCGGCTCCGCACACCATGGCCGAACGAACAGCATCCAGAGGCATTGCCCATACTGGACCTCGATGAAATCAACAAATGAACGGAGATCGTTTTCGTAAGGAAAGCAGGGTATGCTGAGAATAGCGTTTCTGAAATTTCAGATGCGACAGGAATTCGTCGATATGCTGAGGGATTGGGACATAAAAAACCGGTATCCAAGTTAGTGATGGCATGGATACCGGTGGGCAGCCGCGGCATCGCGGGATCGTTTTCATTAACTCTCCAGCTTGCCAGATGCGATCTGCTGCTTGTAGACGGCTTTCAGAACCTGGGTGCGCACACGCGGCGCCTGACGGAGAACTTGGTGAATGACTGCCTTTCCCTCAACTGCAGGAGAGCTTGTTGACTCTTTTCAAACTTCTTCTTATACTTCTTAAGCGCCTTGTCGATGTTTTCGCAATCTTTTGAATCGATGATCAACATGATAATAATACCTCCTTTTGTGATGAAATACTGCCGTTACCGACAGGGGCGCAAAGATAACCAAATTCCCGAAATAACCATAAACTCTGGTACATATTTCCGAAATTTGAGGCATGTTTACAGGAATCATTGAGGCCACCGGGCTGATAACGGATATCAAAGACATAGGCGGAAACCGCATTTTCCGGGTAGAATCCCCTATCTCCCATGAACTCAAAATAGACCAAAGTCTATCTCATAACGGGGTCTGCCTGACCGTGGAAGATGTGCAGGCCGGCACCCACCAGGTAACCGCTATTGCGGAAACCCTGCTCAAAACGAACCTGGGCAGCTGGGCCCCCGGCACAAGGGTCAACCTGGAACGCTGCATGGCCATGAACGGCAGGCTCGACGGGCACATCGTGCAGGGCCATGTGGATGATACAGCCACCTGTGTTGCCCGCCGGGAAAAAGCCGGATCATGGGAATTCAGCTTCCGCACCAACCCAAGATTTGCGGGGTTGATGATTGAAAAAGGATCCATTTCCCTCAACGGCATCAGCCTCACCATCTTTCATGTGACAGAGGACGGCTTTACTGTTGCCATCATTCCCTATACCTTCGGGCACACCAATATGAAAGAACTTCAGGAAGGAGACACGGTGAATATTGAATTCGATATGATCGGAAAATACGTTAACCGCCTGGCCACGCTGCGTTTATCCTAAAAATCAGGTTTCAGCATCGTATGATGCCGATTATTGCTAATTTTCAATCCTGTATGCCAACCAACCTTGCCATCTTACTGCCAGTGTATAATGACGAAGCCTCGCTGCGTAAGATTTTGGCGGATATCACCCGGGAACTGGGGCGCCAGCCGGGCTTGAAAGTATTCATCATCAACGACGGTTCACCAGATGACGCCTGGACCCTCCCCAGCTGCCCCTTCCCTGTCGAGATCATCCATCTTGCCCGGAACCTGGGCCATCAAAAGGCCATCGCCATCGGCCTGAGTCACCTGCATAACATTGCCAGCCCGCGGCAGGTCATAGTCATGGATTGTGATGGGGAAGACCGGGTAGAGGATATTCCCGCCCTGGTCAATAAACAACAGGCATCATCCGGGCAGGTCATCTTCGCATCCAGGAGAAAACGCAGCAACGGGGCCGTGTTTATGGCCTGGTACCAACTGTACAAAGCAGGCTTCCGGATATTGACCGGCAAGAGCATTTCGTTTGGCAATTTTGCCTGCCTTCCCCGGGAAAGCCTGGACAAGCTGGTGTATTATCCCGAACTCTGGAGCCATTTTCCGGGAACGGTGATCAGATCCGGGCTACCCTATTCCTCCATCCCCATCGACCGCGGACAGCGGTATGCGGGAGAATCGAAGATGAATTTCAGTTCCCTGGTTTTACATGGATTCGGAGCCATCGCCGTATTTATCGACAAAGTCATCACCCGCCTGGCCATAGGTTCTTTCCTGCTGATGGCAATCTCCTTACTGGCCCTGCTTTCGATCGTGGCGATCAGGACGGCCACGGATTGGGCCATACCCGGATGGGCCTCCACACTCGGTTCATCGATGCTGATCATCATGCTCATCGGCTTCAGCATTTCGCTGATGTCGGTATTCATTTATCTTTCGGCACAATCTCAACAAAAGATCATCCCGGCCAGGCATTATCGCGATTATATCCTGCGGACAGAAACATTCCAGCATGAAGGCTAACGATTACGCATACCCTGGGAATGAACTGGAGCTGTTTGCCGGTGCCGTTCACTGGAAACGCTATTTCGCATCCCTGCTCAAACCCCACATCAGCGGCGATATCCTGGAAGCGGGAGCGGGAAACGGCGCGAATACCCCTTACCTGATGAACGACCTCGTAGAAAGCTGGACGCTGCTGGAACCCGACAGATCAATGTGCGCCACTATCCATCAGCTGATCAATGCAAAGACACTCCCGTCTTCCTGTAACTGCGTCCATGGAACCATCACGTCCATACCGGAAATGCCCCGTTTCGATTGCATTCTCTATATCGACGTGCTGGAACATATTGAGAACGACAGGCAGGAACTGATTGAAGCAAAGAAAAGATTAAAACCAGGTGGAAGGCTCATCATCCTGGCACCTGCCCATCAAAAACTCATGAGCCCGTTCGACAAAGCCATCGGGCACTTCCGCCGGTACAGCCGGAGGTCTTTGCAGGATATAATACCCGGGGGCATGGCCCAGGTAAGAACCCTATATGCCGACAGCCTGGGACTCTTAGCGTCTATTGTTAACCGTTGGATCCTCCGGCAAACTATGCCCCGAAAAGAACAGATCAGGTTCTGGGACGTCCGGCTTATCCCCGGTTCAAGGGTTACCGACAAGATCCTTCTGCACCTGGCAGGCAGATCCATCATAGGCATTTGGGAAAAAACATCAAAATAACAACATGAAACCGGCACCTGGGCAACGTTGTTTCTTTGGCATTCCAGCCATCCACTGGCTGGTTCTGCTGGCCTGTTGCCTGATCGGTTACTGGCCTTTAAGCAGCTCGCTGTTCATCCTGAAAAATGACGCCTACGTCTATTTCCTGCCTAACCGTTTTCTCATCAGTGATGCCATCCGGCATGGACATTTCCCCTGGTGGACGCCCTATCTGCAAATGGGGCACCCGCTGCATGGCGATATGCAATCCGGTGCCTGGAATCCTTTGGTATGGCTGATCTCCCTGGTAACCCGGTACAATATGACCGCCCTGCACGCAGAAACACTGCTGTATCTTCTGATCGGCGGCGTAGGGATGCATAAACTGACGGGCATCTCCGGGGCCGGTCTTCCTGCCCGACTACTGGCAGGCCTGGCATTCATGTTCAGTGGTTTCGTCATCGACACGGCGCAGATCACTGTGTGGACGGGCAGCGCAGCATTTCTGCCCTGGGTATTTTACTACCTGCACAACCTATTATTTCATCAGGAAGGTTTGATGAAGGCTGGACTGAAAGGTGGACTTTCACTGTACCTCCTGCTCGTTGCAGGCTACCCCTCATTCCTGATCATGAGCCTGTACCTCATCTTTTTTGGCGTCCTGGCAAGACTCATCGGTTTATGGAAAAGCAAACAGTTAGGCATAAACGAAATCCTCAATGTGGGCGGTGCCCTGCTGCTCATGGGCACCTTATTGCTCAGCCTGCCCGCCATACTCTCTCTTATCTTTGATTATCTCCCCTACTACCGGCGGGGAAACGGCACCACACTCACGGAAGCTCAGGAAAAATCCGTTTACCTGGTTGGGGTTATTGTCGAGTTTCGCTCCGTTCAGCGTGACCAGGCAACACGACTGGCTGGCCACCAACCCAACTTCAAAGGAGTATGTATGCGCGCATTTTCACCGTTTTTCCCGCAGTGTATCCGGTTGAAGAACTGGACGGGCACCCAGCGTTTTATCGCCATATCCACGGCCGTCATTTTTCTTTTTTCCCTGGGCGATGCAACGCCCGTGCGTAAATGGTTCTTCTGACAGTTTACCGGGCATGAACCTTTCAGGCACCTGGAACGATGCGGATATTCTGTATCATGGGCTTGCTGCTGCTTTCTGCCACCTTAACAGACAGCTTCCTGCAATCGGGCGAAGAAGAAAAAAGTCATACAGAAACAAGGCCTGGGGATTTGCTGCTGGCATCTTAATTGCGCTCATGGTCTTAGCCATTCCGGGAAGCAATATCAGCGGAATTTTTACCGGCGCTTCCCCGTTCAGCAGAGACTCACTGAAAGGGATATACGACAACATGAATTTCCCCGACGGCTTACTGACCGATGCCTCCATACAACTGGGATTCATGGTTGCCTTTATCTGGCTGATCAGGAAAAAAACACCCCGCACCAACGGCCTGATCATGCTGCTGTTCGCCCTGAACCTGATGTTACCCGCCCAACTGAGTATTCCGGCAACGGTCGTTTCCAGGGTTTCACCGGCCGGCATCAACAGTTTCATTGCCAACAGCCCTTCTGGATATCCCTTGCCCCAGTCAGATATCCCGATGAATGATCTAATCCGGCAGGATCTTTCTTACCATGAAGTGTACGGGCCAGCATCAGCTTATCTCAAACAAGTTGCCTGGATCGAACATAACGTCAATCCGTCTATCAGCAACAGGATGAAAAGGCTCGATCTCATGCCTGCCATAAGAAACAGGATTTTTCAATACCCGATCTGCTACCTGGCAGACAGCATGATCAGGTATAAAGACAGCCTGATTAACATCGAACCAACCCGTAAAATCTTGTTTGCATCAGGGAAACACGCAGTTAAAAACCAGGATACCACCCATCTTTTGGTCTCGGATAGCGCCTGGTTCACCTTATTTGAACCGGGTCATATGATCATTCAGACAAGGTCCGGTAGCCCGAAACCTCTGGTCATATTCCAGCAATTCAACAAAAATTGGGTTTTAACAGTAGACGATAAACAACGAAGGATTGCATTGGGAAACCTGGCATTCATGTATGCCGAATTACCTGCCGGGAAACACACCGTTCAATTGACCTATGAGCCAAGCTATCTCAGGTATACCTTATATGCTTCACTGGCCTGCCTGGCGGTCGTACTTTGGTTGATCTGCTACAACAGAAAGAAATGATCAGATCGTCTTTCCTTTCATAGCAGATGATACGGCCTGATCCATCAGTCTTTCTGCGTAAGGCCTTGAAATCTCATTCAGTTCTTCGATCTTACGTTGCACCAGGTCTTTATCTTCCATGGTCAGGGAGAGTTGCAGGGCCTGCATGGCGGCGGCTGTTTGAAGCAGTTCCTGTTGCGAGAGCAGGTCTGCATTTTTCTGCAGGAACCGTTCGGTGGTTTTAAGAAGTTGTTCCCCTTCGGTACGGGCTTCTGTAAGGGCACGGAGTTGAATATCCTCACGGGCATGGGTAATCGAATCCATGAGCATTTTTTCCACTTCGTCGTCGGTCAGGCCATACTGTGGTTTTACTTCGATCTGTTGTTCCACCCCGCTGCGGAGTTCTTTGGCCGATACGGTCAAAATACCATCGGCATTGATGAGGAAGGCCACTTCAACCTTTGGCAATCCCGCAGGCATGCCGGGGATTTGGGTAAGGTTGAATTCAGCAAGTTTGCGGTTATCTTTAACCAGGTCCCTTTCTCCCTGGAAAACGCTGATGCGCATACCCGGTTGTCCATCAACCTGGGTGGTATATTGCCGGGAGGCCTTTGCAGGGATCTTCGTATTCCTGGGAATGAGCACGTCCATCAATCCACCGGCTGTTTCAATGCCCAGGCTCAGGGGCGTAATGTCCAGCAACAGCATATCGCGCGTGTTTCCCGCCAGGATATCCGCCTGTATAGCTGCACCGAGTGCAACCACTTCATCCGGGTCGAGCGAATCGTTCACCGGTTTGCCAAAAAAAGCAGATACCGTTTCCCTGACCAGCGGCACCCTTGTGCTTCCGCCCACCATCACCACGGCATCAATGTCGGCCGGTGTCAATCCGGCATCTTTCAGCGACTGCCGGCACGACTTCATCGTCCTTTCCACCAATGGACCGATCAACTGTTCCAGTTCCTGCCGGGTTAGCCTGAGTATGTCGCCATTGAGTTTTGCTTCAAAAGTATCCACGGAGGACAATTTCTTTTTGGCTTCTTCCGCCATCAGGCGAAGCGATTGAGACAGCGATTTATTGGCGCCCAGTTCTTCCGGGGTGATACCCGATTGCCTGATCCAGTGATTTACAATGGCCCTGTCAAAATCATCGCCACCGAGGTAAGTATCCCCATTGGTAGACAGCACATCAAATACGCCGCCAACGATACGCAGGACGGATATGTCAAAAGTTCCGCCGCCCAGGTCGTACACGGCGATCGTCTGGAGTTTGGCCGATTCGCTGTTGCTTAAGCCAAACCCATAAGCCAGGCTGGCCGCCGTTGGCTCATTGATGATCCGAAGCACATCAAGACCGGCCAGTTTGCCGGCATCCCTCGTGGCCTGGCGTTGCGCATCATTAAAATAAGCGGGCACGGTGATCACTGCTTTGTTGACTGGCGTTTTTAAAATATGTTCGGCCCTTTGTTTGAGTTCTTTTAAGATAAAGGAGGATAATTCCACCGGGGAAAAGAACCTGTCACCCACCTGAACTTTTACCAGGCTGTCGGTATTGTCATCTATCACCTTGTAAGAAAAATAGGAGGCATGGTCGCTGATATCCCGAAAACTCTTTCCCATCAGCCGCTTCGCGGAGAAGATCGTACGTTGTGGCTCACTCACCAGGAAGTCCCTGGCGGCATCTCCCACAACAGGCTGGTTCCTCTCATCAAAATAAATGATCGAAGGAACCAGGGAACTGCTTTGTTTGCCCGTGGCCGGGTTTACCTCTTTGATGGCAATAGGCTGACGGGTTTCCGGATGAATGATGGCCACCAGGCTATTGGTGGTGCCCAGGTCGATACCTACGATGATCTCATCTTTTTGTAAACTGCCCGTGGCTATATTGATGCCGATCTTTGCCATAACGTCTCCGGAATTTTAGCCCGCAAATGTAAAAACAAAAAAGGCTGCAAATTGGTTGCAGCCTCAGGTTCGTTTGCTATAAGCGGAAAATTACCTCATCAGGTACATCTTCCCGTATCCTTTATTGAAGAAACGGTCTGTATTATCATTTTCTGCCCTGTATTTATCCAGCGACTTTCCGTTCAGGTTGGTGAGAACCCGGTACAGGTATACGCCGTTGGCCAGTTTTTGTCCGTACATATCGGTACCATCCCATTTGAAATCGGTGATGTTTCGTCCGATATGGATCGGGCCAAGTTCATCCTTGGTGATCTCCCTCACCACTTTTCCGGTGATGGTAAGGATCTGTATGCGCATATTTTGCGGCACTTCCGAACCGGTGACGGTGAACACAAAGGCCGTGGACGTGGTGAACGGGTTGGGATAATTGAGCAGGTTGGAGATCATGGGTTTGTTGATGACCGTAAACACTACCCGGTATTCGAGATTTCCCGCCTGGTTGCCAGCTTCATCTTTACCTGTTACGATCAGTTCATACTCACCGTCTTCCGGGAAATAGGGTCGCAGGTCGATCCTGGCAGTATTTTCTCCGCTGGCAAGATTGGCCGGCGTGAATTGCATCGTATCGCCGAACCTGAACGTATGTAAGGATTGATCGGGATAACGGACCATCACTTTGATCAGGGCGGTATCCCTGAGTTCAATGAAACGGCTTTCATCTTTCAGCTTCACCAGGATGCCGGGTTTAGACGAAACGATATCCCTGTTCAGGATATGAACACCGTCGAAAGTGATATCCAGCAATGGGTTGTACTTGTCTTCCCGCACATGAAAATCCTTGTACAGGATATTATTATAATGATACTGTTCGGGCTGATCATTATCAGGATTGAAATCAACGAACAGGGTATTGGCGCCCGGGTAATTGCGGGTGTCGATACTGTACTTCAATTGTAAAGTATCTCCTGCCACCAGCGCCTGTCTTTTCGGTATATCAATGATACTGAATATTATCCCTGTCGGTAATGATGAACTTCACTTTAAGCAGGCTGTCGAATGAAGCCTGGCTGATATTTTTAAAGGCCAGTGCGAAATCGATCTTTTCACCCTGGTCAACCGTATCCCTCATCTGGTAAAGTAATGTAGGCGCCACGGCTCCTTCCGGAACCAATTGTGCGCTGATCATCCAATACCTGAGCTGGTTGGGAGATATGTTGACCATGTCTTCATTGTTCATCCGCAGTTTAAGATAAGGATAGGTATTCGCATCAATGAAGGCCAGTGTGGTATCCACGGCAGGTGTCACTGTTGCCAGCTGGCTTGTAGAACCATCGGCACGGATGCCAATGACATCCATCTTAACCTGGTCGGTAATATTGGTCGTTTCAACAGACCTTCCCCTCCAGTGCAGGGCAGTCCATGAACGTGCTGGGCCAAATGCCGGGGATTCGATCGTTCCATCCGTACTGGTTGTACTCAGGTTAAATGTTTGATCGATATAACTGGAATCCTGCGTTCCCATCACCTGCGTAGGCGTATAACCGCTTACCCCTTTCCGGAAGAAATAAAGGAAGGGCAGATTGCGTGTAAAACTGTCGATCTGGGTAAACCCGATCGATTTCATCTTATGGTATAACGAATTCCCTGATCCCAATGTAAGGGTATCATTCATCCATTGGTTAATGAAGGAGGTGTTATTCGTGCGTCCCAGGTTCGTAATGGCCACATACATGCCATCAGGTATCAGGTCCAGGAAATCCATGGCGCTTTTCCGGTAAGTGGGATTGGCATAAGGGAATTCAAAAAAGGCACGTGTTGTATCATTCGGTGTGGCACTGTTCTGGCAAACGCGGTAACTGCCATACAAACCGTTGGTTGGACTCACGTTTCTGTTGCGCCAGGGCCTGAGTGTCACCGTATCAAATACGTAGATCTGCATATTGCTGTATATGCAACCATAGAGTTCCATCTGTTCAAAGTCGAGGTTGACGTTGATCCGGTCGTAGTTATAATAAGGATACAGTCCCGTTCTGATGATCAGGTTCCTGGGCACCTGCTGGAAACGGAACACACGATCATCATCCAAATTGATGTTATTGTAAGATGATTTTTTATGCTGGTAATAGTGCGACTGGTTGAAGCCCGTAGAGCTATTGGCTATGTACACAAAAGAATAGCTGTTCCAGATATACTGCGCAGTTCCTGTTGGCACCATGGCCACCCTCCAGTAGTAAACGGTACTATCGGTGTATGTGATATTGTTCGGGATGAACTGAACAACACCACCCGGGCCATTGGTATTGTAGGTTTTCTTGAATGGTGAATTGAATAATTCCGTTGTGTCGACTTCCATCACAAATTGCCTGTCGCCACTCAGCGGGTTGGCCGTACTGGCAACAAAAGTGATGGGCGACTGGTTGATGATGGAGTAATTGTACGGGAATGAAGGACGAAGTTCATCTTCGAAAACATAAAATTCCTTTGTGACCGAATTATTGTTTTCAAAGAGCTCATCGGTTCGGTTGGTTTCATCCAGTGTAACGGTTATTTTATTGAGGCCTTTGTCTGTCGTGGGATTAATGGGTACCGTGATGTTTAGAGAATCCCTGTTACGGATGCCGCGCACCAGCTGGTGATATAAAACCCTCACCGTGTCATTGGGCAGTTGCCTTTTCACCAGGATCCAGATCGAGTCGTTAACGGCCCTGCCGATATTGAGCATGTTGATCTTTACGTTGAAGTTATTATCGGCCACAGATATGATATTGGGGCTGATCCTCACCATGGGGTCTTCCACCACATAATCGGGCTTTTCAAAATGATACAACCTGATGGACGGATCTCCGTGAAGGTTCACTTCTTCCAAATGGATCCTTGTATAATAATCCACCCCGCCGCTGTTGCCACCTAACCGTTCGATCACCCTCTGAATCTGATTACCGATGGTATTACCATACATGGTACGGCCAAAGGCGTTGTACAGTTCGGTGTTATAAAAGTTCAGGAAAGGTGGTATGCCGAAATGGGTATCGGCCAGGAACCCGATACTTCCTCTTCTGGTGGCCAGCACATACCGTTCCGATATGCTCTTATTGCTGGTCATGCGCAACGGGTCGAACGTATAATAATTACCCGCGCTGCAACCGCTAACATTGAAGAATGGATATTTGCCGGGGTTATTATACACTTCGGGGTTGCTCAGGTTGAATTCGAAGGTATTGGCCGATGAGTGTCCGAAGTACCCAATGAAACCGACTCCCTGGTTGATCAGTTCTTCGATCCTGCGGGTATTTGCCTGCTGGATCACGCCGGCCGATGTTTTGGTGAAGGTTTCCACATCACCGCCATAGAGGGTATCTTCCGCAATTAACTTGTATGCGTTCATGTATGTTCTGAAGGTCTCGTTTTCTGCACTATCCTTTCCTCCCGCCACATGGATCATTTCTTTGAGCCAGAATTTATCCGAAACCGTTGATCCGGGCGTGTTCTGTTCCTGTTCATATTCGATAACCTTCTGAAGGTAGCTGCTGACTTCGGCCCCACTCACTGCGGCGATGCGCCCAATGGGAATGCTGGGATAAGCCAATCCGGGTTCAGATGCCAGCAATACGTCGGAGGGAGGCCAGCCAAAGGTGGGTACGAGGTTCAACTGGTCGCTCAGTGGATTTGACTCCTGAGGCTTTTGATCGATATAACTCATGCCCCTGCCGATGAGTAACGCATAGGTGGGGGCAATGCTGAAATTACTCCGGGCATAGCGGATAAAATCCCTGATGGATCCGGGATGGCCTTTTATGCCAAAGCCAAACTGATCGGTCAGTTCATTGATGTCATAAACCCTGGCAGTATGTCCGCCGCCGGCTACGGAACTCCTGTATTGACGGTACTGATCGACGTAGTTGTTTCCACTTCCATCGTTATACAACCTCGGGTTACTGATGATGAGGAAGTCGCCATGATTGGAAGCATCCTGCATATTCTGGAAATTCCTTTGCGTGACACTGCCGATTATTTGCGGCGCTTCCTGGTTCATCAGGATGAACTTACGGGGAAGTGCAGACGCAGGCAGAACGAATTTGACCTTGCCTGGCGTTGAGGCGGTTTCTCCAATGTAACGGGCGCCGGAAGTAATGTCATATAATATGGGGGCTATGGCGCCATAATTGAAATTGTCTATGACCAAATAATTTCCCGCTGCGGAAGCATCCAGGTCGAAGCTGAAATAACGCTGGTTATTGAAATTGAAGGTTGCGGGAAATGTAAGGCCCAAAGAGCCGACCACTATCCTGTCGAGCGCATTGGAAGAGTTGCTTCCCACATACACCGGCAGATAAGACGGGCTTTGCAGCAGGGTCAGCGGGAGGTTCTGCAGGTTAACCTTCTGGTAACTGAAGAAGGGCATGCTGATCGTATTGCTGTAAGGCGCTGCGGACACTTCATTCTGAAAGAGCTTGATCTTTAAAGTCCGGTTATTGGGTGCCGTACCGAAAGCGTTGACGCGGACCGATAAACTGTTTGGCGGCCCCGCGAGGTATGCATTCAGGTTGAATATTTCCTGCACCAGGTCGCAGCATGGGGCAATGGTGTTACTCGTCCACCCTTCACCGATATCATAGGAAGAGGAATATACATATTCCCCCACCACATTAGCAAAACCGCGGCTGATCTGGTTTTTAAAATAGTAGTCGACATTCCGCATGTAATATGCATCCGGCGTTGCATTACTGGGTGCCGTGTTTGCCACACCGGTGTAACGGAGATTTCCTCCAGCCGGGTTAACGGTGAGGAAGTAGGCGGCCGTATCCGTTTCCAGGCTGTATTTGTCATTAAGCTGGTAGTCGGTATTCCGGTATAACTGGTTATCGGCCTTTCCATCGTTCATCTGTCCCCAGAATTCGATGTAATCGGAAGGGCCCAGCGGCGCTCCACTAACGGAAGTATATAAACGCACTTCCTGGCCGTTGCGCCATAGCTGAAAATGGTCGGCGTTGACCGAACTTAAACCGGCGGCCGCCAGGGTAGCCTGCGGTATCCGGCAAAGCGTATCCTTGGCCAGCCTGAACTTAAAATAGGTTTTACCGTAGTCGATCCAGCTGTTGTTTAACTGGGCTTCAGACGACAAAGCCGCCATCAGCAGGAATGGCAGCAGGAGTTTCCGGATGGTATGGTAACGGGTCATAATTAATCTTCTTTTTTACCCGCGAAATTGATACGCAGGGAAAACACATGGGTGTATAGTGGGTTGCTCTGGTTGGCCAGGTTGGTAAATGCATAGTCCAGCGTGACGTTGTTGATGCGGAAACCCGCGCCCAGGCTGGGCTGGTAGATCCACACCTTTTTTTGGTTCAGGGTATCTTCATCAGCCAGGGCTTTTTGGAAATTGCTGATGCCCGCACGTACAAAGAACATGTCCTTATACGATGCTTCGAGCCCGATATTGGGGTCAACGCTTACAGGATCCGCACTGACGATCGTATTACGTTTGCCGTCAAATGTGAAACTGGCGTTGGCCTCTGCGAGTAACTTGACCGATGATCCAATGGCAAAATCGTATCCCCCACCCAATACCAGCCTGGGAGCCGTTATTTCGGTTGAACGGACGGGAATGTCATTGTTCGTCAGGTAGAGTACCTCTTTTTCTTTTTCCGTGAATTTAAATGACCAGGCATTGAACGTGGTGCTGATATCCCGCGCCATCAATCCCGCATGCCAGCGTTCACCCCTCATCTGGATACCTGCGTCGAGGCCAAATCCCCATGCCGTGGCAAACTTGCCCACTTTTCGGTAGATGACCTTGGCATTGGCTCCCACACTGATATTTTTTTTCTCCGATTGTTTGAGATGCTGGGCAAAAGAAAAAAGAAAAGCGTAGTCGGCAGACGAGAACGTCTGGATATTGTTGTAGTTAATACTGCCGTCAGGTTCCACCAGGAAGAGCGTATTGGGTATGTCATCCACGGCAAACCGCAGGATGGAAAACCCGAGGGTGCGCTTATTGTCCTGCACCGGTAATGCGATCGAGGCAAAGTCGTATTTGGCAATGCCTGCAAAATATTCTGCATGCATGATGCTTACACTGGGGTCATCCTTCACGCCCACCAACCCGGCGGGGTTCCAATACCCGGAAGTGGCATCCTGCACAGAAGCCACTTGCGCCCCTCCCATCGCAAGCCCCCTGGCGCCGGCTCCGATATTGAGAAATTCATTGGAATATTTCCTGAATTGAGCCTGGGCGGCTACAGGAAAAAACAAGAGTAACCATAAGGATACAGCCTGGTATCGTTTCATATTATATTGATCTTTTACATATTGGCCTGGACCAAACCAATAATGGAAAACGCTGATTCCCATATCAAATTGTGTAAAACAAGGATAGATACCAGCCTTTATCCTTTCAAATGTACAACGATTAGCCTTTCCCCCCATGACCTGTTTAAGGTATTTTCCTTCTGGTGTAAGACGGTTTTTCCGGCTAAATGGTTGCCTTACATGAAATCATCATTAGGCCACGGCCAGACAGCCCGTTTCCGGTAAGCCTACGTGTGATATCAGAATTTTAGCCCATTTTTGCAGTCCGATAAAAGAAGCCAGCATAATTTATGACCAAACTGATTCAGGAATTACAATGGAGGGGCATGATACAGGATATGATGCCGGGAACCGAAGAACAATTGGATAAGGAAATGACCACAGGTTATATCGGCTTCGACCCTACGGCCGACAGCCTTCATATCGGAAGCCTGGTGCCCATCCTGCTGCTCGTTCACCTGCAGAAGGCCGGGCACAAACCTGTTGCCCTGGTTGGGGGCGCCACCGGTATGGTGGGCGATCCGAGCGGGAAAAGCGAGGAAAGGAACCTGTTGAGCGAGGAAGTACTGGCCAGGAATGTGGCGGGAGTGAAAGCGCAACTGGAAAAATACCTGGATTTCAATGCCAGCCAGCCAAACGCCGCACAACTGGTGAATAATTACGATTGGTTCAAACAGATCAGTTTCCTGGATTTCATCAGGGACACGGGCAAACATATTACCGTCAATTACATGATGGCCAAAGACAGCGTGAAGAAAAGGATCGAAGGAGAACAGGGCATGTCTTTTACCGAATTCACCTACCAGCTGGTTCAGGGATACGATTTTTACTGGCTGTACAAAAACCTGCATTGCAAACTGCAAATGGGTGGAAGCGACCAGTGGGGCAATATCGTCACCGGCACAGAGCTGATCCGCCGCAAACTGGGCGGAGAGGCCTTCGCATTTACCTGCCCGCTGATCAAAAAAGCCGATGGTGGCAAATTCGGTAAAACGGAAAAGGGAAATATTTGGCTCGACCCGCAAAAGACCTCCCCTTATCAATTCTACCAGTTTTGGCTGAACGCAACCGACGATGACGCACAGGGATGGATCAAGATCTTCACATTCCTTACCAAAGAAGAGATCGATTCACTGATCGCCCTTCATGCCCAAAATCCGGCAGACAGGGTTCTGCAACGGAAACTGGCCGAAGAGGTTACCCGATTCGTTCACGGGCAGGAAGAACTGGACAAAGCCATAGAAACCACGGCCAAACTTTTCAGCGCACAGGCCACACCGTTAGAAGAAATGACCGAAGACGACCTGCAATCCATAGAAGGTATCGTAAAAGCCCGTTTTTCAAAAGACAGTTTCCAGGGCATCGATATCACCAGCTTCGTGACGGATACCGCGATCTTCCCAAGCAAAGGGGAAGCAAGAAAGATGATCCAGAATGGCGGACTGAGCGTCAACAGGAAAAAAGTGGACAGTGCTTCAATGACGCTGGACAACGCCATGTTGCTGCACGGCAAATACCTGTTCATTCAAAAAGGGAAAAAGAATTTCTACCTCGTAGTGGTCGAATAGCGACATAAAAAAGCCAGGATCCGATACGCTCGAATCCTGGCTCAAAATATTCCGTTCAATTAGTATTATCTATTGAAATGGGTTTTTCCACTTACTGTCTGTATAAACATTAGAACCTGACAGGGTTCTCAGGAAAGCGATCAGGTTATCAAATTCAGTGGTGGTCAGATTAAGCCTTTGCGGCACACCACCGGGCGTCAATCTTGGATCAAGGTTGGTGTTTGCCGGGTTGAGGGTGATGTTACTGTCGTAGTGGGTGATGGCACCGCGGAGACTGGTTACATTTCCGGTATGCATCAGCGGGCCATTCAGTGCGCCGGACTGCCTGACCACATCACGTAAACTTGGTGCCCTGGTGATGGCTATATCGTTACCCACCCCGGTTGTCGTGGCAATGATCCCATTATTTCTTGTATTAGGGTCGATATCAAAAGCCGGTGCCTTGTGGCATCCCGCGCAACCGGCGCCACCGCCGATCCTTACGCCGTTTGGCCCGAATTGAGGCGGTGTATTGAAAAGTTGTTTACCGGCATTCTCTTCAGGCGTATAATTGGGGAAAGGCACGTTATCGTTGGCAACCTGTGAACGGCCGGCGTCAAATTTTGAGTCGAAAGACTGGATACTGCGTACAAACTGGGCAAGACATTCCTGCATGCGGGCTTCGGTTACATTGATGTCGCCATATACAAACCGGAACAACTCATTGTAATAATTGGTTGACTGTAACTTTCTTAATAAAGAATCAAGCCCTGGGCGTCCGCTCTGGCCGCTGAATCCCATTTCAGCATGGTCCTGGATGGGCATGGTCGTTTGTTGCTCAAGACTGGCGGCCCTTTCATTCCAGAAAAATTTAGTTTCCGCAGCAAACCTTGCATTGACCAGCCTCATGGAATGACGGAAGGTCACGCCGCCTTCCACACCGGCACTGATCCGGGCCGTATCACTAAAGGCAAACTCTTGTTTGTGACAACTGCCGCAAGCAACCGTATTGTTGATGCTGAGTTTTTTATCATAAAACAAGACCCTTCCAAGGGTTGCTTTGGCATTGGTGATCACATTGCTGCCGCTGTTGTCTAATGTAATATAAGCCGGATGGCCCTGCCCGGCATAATTGGCCAGGTTATCTGGGTCGATATTGGTACCAAAAGTGGCCCGGATGGCTGCATAAGGATCTGATGGGGTGGCTATTTCGTCTGATTTCGAACAGCTGACGGCAAAAACAACTGATAATCCTAAGAGGGAAATAACAACGGCAAACTTTCTCATAAACGGCAATTTGAGGTTTTATGACCACACCTGGGCCAATAAGTTTATTTCAGGATTAGATGAATAGAAAAGAAAAATCCTTCGGTCGGATAAAAAAAAACTGATGCAGGAATAAAGTAAGGACTTTTTTCTTTCAAAAGTCCTGGCTGGCAGTAAAAGCAACAGCGATCTGTACAATCAGGCATGAATGCGGTGTAAGCAGACCATTTATTCTCAGTGCCCCATTCACCCGCTCAAGGTTAATTCCATGATCAAAAAGCTACTCCACATCCACCTGTTTCCTGATCACTGAACCTTCTTTGATCTCAGGCAAAAATATCCGTTCGCGGACCATGTAACCGTTGCCTTTTTCGCAAAAATGGACTTTCAGGTTTTCCAGGCTGATGGGGTTTCCGTCGGGAATATCGGCGATATTACTATGCCGGATATCATGCCCGTCGATGATCATGACCAGTCCGCTTCCTATAGCTTCCATGATATTGCCGCCGGTGATCAGCATGCCCGTATCCTCGCCCAGGCCAATGCCTACGCAGGATGGATTTGATGCTACCGCCTGGGCCAAACGGCCAAAGCGGCCGCGTTTTTCAAAATGTGAATCGAATATGACATCCTGCATAAACCCAAGGCCGGTGGTGATCTTCACCTCACCTTTCAAATGCGCCCTGGTTGCGTTGCCTTCATAGATCATGGTATTGCTCATGGCCATGGCGCCGGCAGATGTTCCCGCAACCACAAACCCCGATTCGGAATGGAACCGCCTCATCACAATCTCCAGGAAAGCTGTGCCGCCAAATGTGCTGGTCAGCCTCAACTGGTTGCCCCCGCTGAACATCAGGGCATCGCAGGCGCGTAATCTTTCCAGGTATCCGTTTTCCAGGGCATCGGTACGGTTACGAATATGCATGACCCCCACGTTGGTGCATCCGATCTTACTGAATGCGTGCAGGTAATTCTCGCCCACTTCATGCGGGATCATACTGGCCGTTGTAACCACTTCAATGCGGGAATCCTTGCCACCGGTTTCTTCCACGATCCTGCGAAGGATGCCGAGTTCAAAAAAATTCAGGTTATTACGGTGGATATGGCCGGATTCCAGGTCGGTACCTTTGTCTTCCGCGCCTCCAATGGCGATGAGCTTACCTTTTGCCAATTCCATGAGGTGATTTTTGTGATAAACGCAAAAATAGGGGAATTCGTACGGTATGGTCTTTCGTTTGTTTTACACGCATGTGGAAACAAGCCTATGACAAACAGGAGACTGAAAAATGATTGTCAGACAGTTACCCAATATCCCGCCGATTATTTTTTGCCAGGTTTCATCAATTCATTAATTTCCGTTTCTACCGCTCCAACCATCCTGTTGATCATTACCAGCCTAATCATTCGCCCGGATTACGGCTTTCCGGCAATCAAGTACGCTGGCAAGCAGGGTCCCTTATATCAAATCATTATTGAAATTTAATTTATGAAGATCATTGAGATCAAAGTCCTGAAAGGCCCCAATTACTGGAGTGTGAGAAGAACAAAGCTTATCCAGATGAAACTGGATCTGGAAGAAAAGGAGATGATGCCGACCAACGCGATTCCGGGTTTCCGGGAAAGACTGGAGAGCATGCTCCCCACCCTGATCGAGCACAGGTGCAGTGTCGGTGAAAGGGGCGGTTTCTTTCAACGGGTGGAAGAAGGCACCTGGATGGGGCATGTCATAGAACATATTGCCCTGGAGATCCAGACGCTCGCGGGCATGGATACCGGTTTCGGGCGCACCCGCGGAACAGGCAAGGAAGGCGAATATTATGTTGTCTTCAGTTATATGGAGGAAGATGCCGGCGTGTATGCCGCCAAAGCAGCGGTTCGCATCGCTCACGCGCTGATCTTTGAAGAATCTTACGACTTGCATGAAGATATTCAGCGGTTACGGGAAATCAGGGAAGATACCCGGCTTGGCCCCAGTACCGGGTGCATAGTGGAAGAAGCCGCCCGCCGCGGCATTCCCTATATCAGGCTGAACAAACACTCCCTCGTGCAACTGGGCTATGGCATCCACCAGAAACGCATACGCGCCACCATTGCCAGTACCACCGGAAACATTGCGGTGGATATTGCCTGCGATAAGGAAGAAACCAAGAACCTGCTGGGCGCGGCAGAGATACCCGTACCGAAGGGTGATGTGGTGCGAACGGAGGAAGGATTGCAGTCCGTGGTCAACCGGATCGGGTACCCGATCGTGATCAAACCCATCGATGGCAACCATGGCAAGGGCAATACCACCAATATCACCAACTGGGAGCAGGCCACCAGGGCCTTTGAAGCTGCCAAACAGTACAGCCGCAGTGTGATCGTGGAGAAATACATCACCGGTTTCGATTTCCGGATCCTCGTCATTGATTATAAATTCATTTGCGCAGCGCTTCGTACACCCGCTGCCGTTACGGGCGACGGTAAACAAACCATACAGCAACTGATCGATGAAACCAACAAAGATCCGCGACGTGGATATGGACACGAAAAAAGTGCTGACACAGATCACCATTGACCAGTTTACGCAGAAAATGCTGGACGAAAAAAGGTTATACACTCGAAACCATTCCCCCGGCAGGCGAACTGGTGCTGCTAAAACCAACCGCAAACCTGTCGACCGGAGGCACCAGCACCGATGTGACGGATGAAGTGCATCCCGCCAATATCATCATGTGCGAACGGATAGCCAAGATCATCGGGCTCGATATTTGCGGCATCGATATCATGGCCACTGATCTGCGTACACCCGTTACCGAAAATGGCGGGGCCATCCTGGAAGTGAACGCCGCACCCGGCTTCCGTATGCATATCGAACCATCCGTCGGGCTCCCCCGCAATGTGGCTGAACCCGTGGTGGACATGCTCTTCCCCAAAGGAAGCGTGGGCAAGATCCCCATCATAGCCATCACCGGAACGAACGGTAAAACAACCACCACAAGACTCACGGCGCATATTGCCAAAACCGCGGGGTATAAAGTGGGATACACCACCAGCGACGGTGTTTATATCCAGAACCAGTTGATGATGAAAGGCGATTGCACCGGCCCTGTTTCATCGCAATTTGTACTCAAAGACCCAACGGTGGATTTCGCGGTTCTTGAATGTGCCAGGGGCGGCATTCTGAAAAGCGGACTGGCTTTTCAAAACTGCGATGTGGCCGTGGTAACCAACATCAGCGCCGACCATATCGGCCTGGGCGGCATCGACACGATGGAGCAAATGGCCAAAGTAAAATCCGTGGTGCCGGAAACCGTTTTCCCGCAGGGATATGCCATCCTGAACGCTGATGACGACCTGGTATTCGCCATGCAGAAAAACCTATCCTGCAATATTGCCCTGTTCAGTATGGATGAGAATAATCCTCGCATCACCGAGCATTGTAAGAAAGGTGGTTATGCCGCTGTTTTTGAGAACGGGTATATCACCATCATGAAGGGCACCTGGAAGATCAGGGTGATCAAAGTGACGGAAGTTCCGGTTACTTACGGCGGCAAAGCGCTGCATAATATCATGAACTGCCTTCCTGCGGTTCTAAGCACCTACTTCTGGCGGAATATCAGCATTGAAGATATCCGTCTTGCCTTGCAGACTTTCGTGCCTTCTGCCACACAAACCCCGGGTAGACTGAATATGTTCCAATTCAAGCATTTCCAGTTCCTGGTGGATTTCGCACACAACCCAGCCGGCCTCGAACTACTCTGCGATTTCGTGAGCAAGCTCGAAGGTGAGCCAAAAGTGGGTATCATCAGCGGAACCGGCGACCGCCGCGATGAAGATATTCGTGAACTGGGAAGGATATCGGGTAAATATTTCGATGAGATCATTATTCGCCAGGATAAGAACTTACGCGGACGCACAGCCGAAGAGATCGTAAACCTGTTGGTGGAAGGCATCAATGAAACGAAGCCAAAAGACATCCCGATCACGATCATCTATAATGAGAAGGAAGCCATCATGCATGCCTATAACAACGCTAAAACCGGCTCGCTCATCACCATCATGTGCGACGTGGTAGCCGAAGCGCTTGACCTGATCAAGGCACTGAAAGAAAAAGAAGATGCAACGGAACTGGCCATGGGATAACTCCCCTACATGCATTTATTCATATTTGGGTCCCTGTTTTTGGCAGGGACCTTTCATATAATACCCGAAAATCCCTGAATTCAATACCTGGATAACCTGCATATATGTGTAAAATGGCCTTAAAAAGGCCGAAAATTGATTTGGAACATTTTTAAAAAACTGTATTTTTGCACTCCCTTCGGGGAACCCACTACGATTGGGTTATGGTGTAACGGCAGCACTACAGATTTTTGATTCTGTCTGTCTAGGTTCGAATCCTAGTAACTTAATAAAGTCCCGCACATGTTGCGGGCTTTTTATTTCCAGTATTGCCGGTTTTTATTTTCAGACCATATGCTGATCTGCGATTGCATGAGGTCATTCAGCCACTTCATGCAGTACTTTTCCAGTGGCGGCAGCCGGCATTTTTACACATTCAATTTGGCTGCCAGCGTGGGGGCTATGTCGGCCATACTCACGAAGACCTTTGGGAAGTTCCGGGCTTCACCTTCCATCCAACCATATCAATGGAATATGAGTGTCGTAGGTATACCTGGGTACTTTTGCCATGTTCGGCGCCGGTTGACAATGCGTCGGAATAATATGGCCTGAACCATAAACTGGATATCCCCGCTCCTTAACGGATGGTATCCCCGCAAAAATTTATCTTTTACATCAGGCGCCAGTAATGCCTGGCCGATCTGATCATAAGCAAATGCCGTTACAACCTCATCCCTGCTCATAAGGTATTTAATCACCTCCTTTTCAACCGTAACCTTATCTATTTTAAGAGAATCGAGCAAGGCATGATTAAGGTACACCTGGTATTCAATGATACCGGTGACAGCGTTAGCCAGGTTCAGTTGTTTTTCGAGGTGACGGTTTATCGCCGCCGCGAGGTCGGAAGATTTCAGGCTGCCGGCCGGGATCCTGTTTTCAGCAAGGAAATAGGGCGTATAGGAAACCCCGTGATCGGCCGTGAGAAATAAGAGGTAATTGTCTTTTCCGGCATACTCATCCAGAAAATCTAGGAACCCTGCGATATCCTTATCCAGCCTGATGTACATATCCTCCGTTTCCATGGCCAGGATACCAAACAAATGAGTAACATAATCGGTGGATGAAAGGCTGAGGCAGAGCATGTCGGTCTGGCCCTGTTTACCCAATCCTTCCCTGATCATCAGTTCTTTGGCAAAATCCAGGGTCAGTGTATTGCCAAATGGCGACTGGCGGAAAGAGAGATAGTTCTTTCCGATCTGGCTGGCGTATTCATGCGGAAAACCGACTTTCTTTTCGTGCGATACGGGCTTTTCATATGGGTTTTCATCCCGGGTGCTCTGTAAGTAAGTGTCCGGAGGGTACAACAGATTCCATCCTTGTTTCATCATGGAATCCGCCTTGCGTTGACGGTTATATTCGTTTACCCATGACGGTAAGTTTTTCATATACCAGGTACTGCTGATCCAGTCGCCTGTTTTATCATCGAGCCAGAAAGCGGCATTGGCGCTGTGGCCTGCGGGAATGATTCCGCCCCTGTCCTTTAATGCGATCCCATATACGCGGCTTCTAAAATTGGTGGCAAGCCTGAGTTCATCCCCAATCGTAGGTGAGAGAAGGTTTTTGGGGCTCATCATGCCATACCCGGTAGAACTGCCTACCGTTTGTACGGCACTGTCTCTTACACAATACATTTTTTTGCCCGTCCTGTTCTCGATCCAATCATTACCAACAATCCCGTGTAAGGCCGGTACGGAACCTGTGTACACGCAGGCGTGGCCCGCAGCCGTTACTGCAGGCGTGTAAGGGATATATGCCTGGTTGTAACTGAATCCTTTGGATAGGAGGCGCTTCAGCCCATTGTTGCCATACCGGTAGCTGTACCGGTAAAGATAATCCCACCGCATCTGGTCGATGACCAGCCCTACAACCAATTTGGGCCTGTCAACCCCATTGTTGACCGTAACCTGGGCATTGGATGACATGGCCAGAACAAGGAGAAACAATAATAAACGGAGGAACCTCATGCCTGCTGATTTATGGCAAATATACTTGAACAACAGCAGCATCTGTGCTGACGGATGTTATCAAATCGTAAGGCATTTTGAGCCTAAAGACG
>JAXLUE010000008.1:0-111721 GCA_046329695.1 Ferruginibacter sp. | reverse complement strand
CAGCAGGTGGCTAAGAAACATAAGATCAGCCTGGATAAGCCATGGAAAGATCTGTCGGTACAGGCCCGGAATGTATTGTTATATGGAAAGGCGGAATTGACGGAAGCCGACAGTAGCTCTCATGAAGTGGACATGAACGAAGTGGTGGAAGGGCCAGTTTACTATGCAACCGAGTTTGAGGGCGTGGTTACCATGCTCCGCCGCTGGTTTGCATCCACGAATACCACGGAAGCCATGAGGGAATGGGTGGAAAAATTCATGACACTCAAAGCCTGCCCATCTTGTGCGGGTACCCGTTTGCGTAAGGAAAGCCTGTGGTTCCGTGTTGCCGGTGAAAATATTGCCGACCTCAGCCGGATGGACCTCGATGCATTGCATGAGTGGTTCAAGACGGTCGATAAAAAACTGGCATCGAAGCAAAAAACGATCTCAAAGGATATACTCAAGGAAATCAATGAACGCCTGCAATTCCTGATGAATGTGGGGTTGACATACCTGGCACTCGACAGGCCCTCCCGAAGCCTCAGTGGCGGTGAATATCAGCGTATCCGCCTGGCTACCCAGATTGGATCGCAATTACAGGGCATCACCTACATCTTAGATGAGCCCAGTATAGGCCTGCACCAACGGGATAACCACCGGTTGATCGGGGCGCTGCAAAACCTCCGGGATATAGGAAACAGCGTTTTGGTGGTGGAACATGACAAGGATATCATGCTGGCCGCCGACCACCTGGTAGATATAGGCCCAAAGGCCGGAACTCACGGGGGAAGAATTGTTGCCGCCGGAACACCGCAGGAAGTGATCAGGTCGGGTTCTGATACGGCAGCATACCTGTCTGGCAGAAAGAGTATAGCGGTGCCGGTTGAACGAAGAAAAGGCAATGGCCAGTCAATAGAACTGACCGGCGCATCTGGCAATAATTTGAAGAATGTTTCTGTTAGCTTTCCATTGGGTAAACTGATCCTGGTAACCGGCGTCAGCGGCAGTGGTAAATCAACCCTGATCAACGATACGCTGTATCCCTTGTTAAGTACGTATTGTTATAAGTCCAAGGCGCCAGCACTTCCGTATAAAAAGATCAGTGGGCTCGAACATATCGACAAGGTCATTGAGATAGACCAAAGCCCCATTGGACGAACGCCCAGGAGCAACCCGGCCACATACTGCGGTTTCTTTACTGATATACGCACTTTATTTGCTTCGGTTCCGGAAGCCAAGATCCGGGGTTATAATGCAGGACGTTTTTCCTTCAATGTTAAAAGTGGCCGTTGCGATATGTGCGAAGGCGGCGGCATGCGGGTCATTGAGATGAATTTCCTGCCCGATGTGTATGTGCATTGCGATAAATGTAATGGCAAGCGGTATAACAGGGAAACACTCGAGATCCGGTACAAGGGAAAATCCATCAGCGATGTGCTTAATATGACGGTCGATGAAGCGGTGGAATTTTTTCAACCCGTACCATATATTTTCAGGAAAATCAAAGTACTGCAGGAGGTGGGCCTGGGGTACATCACCCTGGGGCAAAGCGCCGTAACCCTGAGCGGCGGAGAAGCGCAACGGGTAAAGCTGGCCACGGAACTGGGTAAGCGGGATACGGGTAAAACATTTTATATACTTGACGAACCAACGACCGGCCTCCATTTCCAGGATATACAACACCTGCTGGATGTATTGCATAAACTGGTTGACCGCGGTAATACCGTGTTGGTCATCGAACATAATCTCGACATGATCAAAGTTGCCGACCACATCATCGATATTGGCCCTGAAGGCGGATCGGGTGGGGGAAGGGTATTGTATGAAGGAGCCCCGGAAGGGCTGACAAAAGTGAAAGAGAGCTTCACCGGGCTTTACCTCAAAGCGGAATTGTCCTGATATTTTATCCGCTTGATCCGTTCAGTGACATGTATTCAATGGTTCCTGCAAAGCAGCACTTCTTTCAAAAGACGCCTGTCAAAATAATCCTCTCCATTCAACAGGAGCAAAAGAGTTTGCTTCATGATGAATGGAGTCTTTTCTGTTGTTTGTAGTGGTGGAGCCGGGGAAGGTTTGGAGAAATCTGCAAGTATTCCGAATAGTAAACCGCCGGGGCAGGCCATAGTAACGAAAACAAAAATCATTTCTTGTTACCGGTCAGTAACAATCTTTGGGACATATCTTCTGTTATATATACCCGCACCCTTACGGTTCGAAAGTTAAAAATATGGCTGGTCATTACAACGAAAACTAATCAAGAGTTTGTTAGCCTGTTGGGCACTCTTTGGGGGTTTTATCTTCTGTTAAATATACCAGCACATATTTGCAATGCGTATGCTGTAGTATGTTGTTTGTAAAAGGCAAGTTATAGTAACGAAAACAAGGTAAGTGGTTTCAGAGGTTGCAGCCGTAAATACTTACGGGCTTCGGGGTTTGTCTTCTGTTATATCAACTTGCACTTTTATCAGTTAATGCCGATCTAGGCCCTCATGCTGTTGTAAATAAGCACAACAACCATGCAGGCAACGAGTAACATGATCCTGTAAACGGTGGATTGATACTTCTGGTACTTGTAACTTCTTTTCATATGGGTATGGTTTTAATAGAAATGCGGACATCTCATTTTTCTTAACGCATTTTTGTCTGACTTATTGTCAAACACATCACCCAGCGTGACCCCTATTTTGAGTAATACGGAGAAATAGGCATCCATTTGTTTGGAATTTCCCCGTTGGGTACCGGGTTCATACCTGTTTACCCCGGGAGTGACAATGCCCACCGTTTTATCATGTATCTGCCTTGCGATCCTGGCCTGTGAAGGTGTGAGATATGCGTCGAAATAACGGGCGTCTATATACGTAGTGCTGACATCATCGATATAATCAGTGAAAGTCTTCCTGTATAAAAGCTCCACGCAGGTATTGACCCGTTCACTGATCTTATACCGCACGCCTCCTCCCATTGGAATATTGAGTTGGGTCAATGAGTATGGCTTCTTGTCCGGGTATTCTTTCATTCCCTGGCCTTCGGTTCTTAAAGGGTGCAGGGCATACCAGGTCCTGTTACCCCTGGAATCGGTTAATGATCCTTCCGGGTTGAAGCGGAAAACACCGGCCCCGATGAAACCGTATGGCCTCACTTTAGGGTCGTATTCTTCATCACTGTTCAGCATCATGGTGGGGTATATCTCCACAGCACCGTATGCTTCATAAATCTTGCTTCTGAAATCGAGGTTGCGCTGCTTTCTCCAGAGTTCATCTTCCCCAGTGGTATTGATGATATAGTCTTGCCCTTCCACATAGGTGACCTGCGCTGCTGCCCTGAACCCGATCCATTCGGCAGGGTAGAAAGCAATGAAACCACCTTTCATCATCTTGGTCAGTTCCAGGTTGATGTCTTTGATAAATCGGGTACCCTCTCCGGCATTCCCACCCAGGTCGCCCAGGAAAAGGTGGGCCAATGTTGAAGCCAACTTCCCAGCGGGCATCGCCGGTACGTAACGATAAGTGCTGGGCATGGGAAGTCTGTATGGCAAAAAGGCCGGTCAAAATTGGGGATACGAATAATACCAGTCTGTGTAGAGACAGTTTCATGGGGTTACGGTTTTCGCCTTCAGGCAGGTAACCGGGATTGTATAGTCCGGGCCTGCAACCCTTTAAACGGCATTTAATGCCCTGGTATTGTGTTCAGGAAGCAGTTAATTCGTGAGGATCATGTGGATGTGTGGGATACCATCTTCCAGGTAGGAATCACCGGTGGATTGAAAGCCAAAAGAACTATAAAAATCAAGCAGATATAATTGTGCACCGATCTTAATATCGAATGACGGATACAGAATCTTTGTTTCCTGTATCGCCTTTGACATGAGCAGGCGCCCTGCACCGGTGCGGCGATAAGCGGGAGAAGAAACCACCCGCCCGATACTCGACAAATTCTCATAAGCGAGTCCCGGCGGCAGAATCCTAACATAGGCAACGAGGTCATCTCCGATTATGCCATACAAATGATGGGAACCCTGGTCTTTGTCATCCAAATCCAGGTACACACAGTTCTGTTCTACAACAAATACCTCCGAGCGAAGCTTTAATATGGCATAAAGCGTAAATGGGTCAAGTTCTGAAAAAGCTTTGAGGGTCCAGTTAATGTTCATGTTGAATTCCCCTTGTGGTTTAATAACAATAAAGAATAAACGCGAATTAATAGCCGTATTTGTCTTTCCATCTTTCTTTCAGGAACCGGCGAATCTCATCTTCCCTGGCATTCTGGCCCGGTTTATAATATGCTGTTCCTTCCAGTTCGTTGGGAAGGTTTTGCTGCATGATGAAATTGCCTGTATAATGATGGGCATACAAATAATCTTTGCCGTAATCCATTTTTTTCATCAGCGATGTGGGTGCATTGCGGAGGTGAAGAGGTACCGGGAGGTCGCCATACTTTCTGACAGCGGCCAGTGCCTCTTCGATGGCCATGTAACTGGCGTTACTTTTAGCAGAAGTGGCAAGGTAAATGGCGCATTGCGATAAGATGATCCGGCTTTCCGGGTACCCGATCTGGTGAACGGCCTGAAAAGTATTGGTTGCCAGTAAAAGCGCATTCGGATTGGCATTGCCGATATCTTCACTGGCAAAGATCACCATACGGCGGGCAATGAAGGTCACATCTTCGCCTCCTTCGATCATCCTGGCGAGCCAGTAAACGGCCGCATTGGGGTCGCTGCCCCTCATACTTTTTATAAATGCTGAAATGATATCATAATGCTGCTCGCCCTTTTTATCATATAATGCCACCCGTTTCTGCGCGATATCCATAACGGATTCATTCGTGATCGTTGACCCGGGGCCAAGTACCTGGGCCACCAGTTCAAGCAGGTTAAGCAGTTTGCGGGCATCGCCTCCTGAAATATTGAGCAATGCCTCCGTTTCAGCGGCTATGATCTTTTGAGAACGTAAAACCTCATCCTGTTCAAGTGCATGCCTGATCAGTTCTTCCAGGTCATCTTTGTCGAGGGGCTTGAGAACGTAAACCTGGCAGCGGCTCAGCAAGGCGCTGTTCACTTCAAATGAGGGGTTCTCCGTAGTAGCGCCGATGAGGGTGATCGTTCCCTTCTCCACGGCTCCGAGCAGGGCATCCTGCTGTCCCTTATTGAAGCGGTGTATCTCATCAATGAATAATATGGCGCCATCCTGGTGGCGGGCCATTTCGATCACTTCCCTCACTTCCCTGACCCCTGAGGATATTGCACTTAAAATATGAAACGGCCGCTGCAGTGTTTGTGAAATGATATGGGCTATGGTGGTTTTACCCACTCCCGGTGGGCCCCACAAGATCATGGAAGGGATATTGCCGCTTTCAACGGCCGTGCGCAGGATACTACCGGTTCCGGTTAAATGCTTTTGACCGGATAATTGCTCCAGCTTCCTGGGCCTCATCCTTTCTGCGAGCGGTGGAAGGTTCATGTAACAAAGGTACGAACTGCGGTTTATTGGATGCCGGCCTGTTGCAGTATGGTCTGTATTTCATCTGCACTCACCGGGCCGGAACGGCTGTTGAGGTTAAGTACCATCAGGTAACCATGCGGCCCTCCCGCTTTGATGACCAGGTCAACCAGGTTTTGTTGGTCGCTTTGGACGCGTTGGCCATTTTCAGGATCCCAGCTTTCCTTCGTTGTGAGGCAGCCCAGCGTTGGCGCAAAGGGAAAGAACGGAAACGACCTGTACCAGGAAGGGTCCACCGTACTGCCGTGTATGATGATCTCCCGTCTCCCGGCTTTGCCTGCCCTATACGATTCGTAGGCGGGAAAATAACCCCTCATTCCGGCGGGTAACAGGCGTTCATATGCTTCAATCGACCAACTGCTGTCGGACAGGGTGCTATCGGAGTAAAAATGACCGGCCTTGTATTCGAAAGGCATTGTCAATTGTATGTTCGTGCTTGGTCCGATGAATCCACTCGCTGATTGTGCAAAGCCATCCATCCTGAACAGGCCTTCGGGTGTGTTGCCGTTGGAAAAATAACCGGGGAGGTTGTTCTGGCTGCGGGCCAGTATGGAGATTGAAGCCAGTTTACCCGTACTGTCCTTCAGCCACTGACCGGCAGTATCCCTCACCAGGATAAGGCCGGGGTAGTTCCTGTCTGTCCTTTGCAGGCAAAGCAGGAGGACCTGGCCGGGAAGATAATCGGGCCGGAAAAAATCGTCTATGGATGGCTGTTGTATTGTATCCGGGTGGTTGACCTGGTACTTCAGGGATTCAACAGTCGGGTCTTTTGATAGCTCTTTTGTCAGATGATCGATTGATTTTACCAGGTCGACCCGGTTGATATTTCCGGGATCTGATGCAAGAAGATATTGGGTGATGATGCCCACGGATACCGGATCAGATTGAAGCTGAAGGAGTGTATAAGCCCAATGGCCCAAGCCCCTGACCCTCATAGCGTATAAATATTCGACAATTGGAATGAACAGATTGGAAGTATCCTTGCTAAAGCTGCTGCATGCTTCGAAGATCTTACGTTGGGTCCAGTCGGATTGATATTGCAGCAGCAGCATGGCAGAGAGGGCATCTTTCCATTGATCTTCCGTTTCCCTGGTCAGCGGAACCGACAGATTTTTTTGGATCGTATGCTGAACAATGTTCCGGTATGTTTTTTGCCTGTACGCAGCTGTTGCCTCACGGGATACCGGTTGTGCAGAAATATGAACGGGCGAAAGAAAAAGAAGACATATGCCAAGCCGGAGCAGTAATAATCGATATGGTGTAACTGTAGATACGTGCATAGAATGATAGACCTGTACAGTCAGGTATTGTAAAATTATCCGGAATTTCCGGGAAGGGGCAGTTCTTAGGCATTTTTTTGCATCAGGTCAATATGCGGTAAATACTATCCTCAATCTCGATCAGTTCGAAATGGTTCGTCTTTTCCATGATCTGAACATACAATGGATAATCCAATGCTCGCACTCAAGCCGGCCTGCTGGGCGCTTCATACCAGGGAATAAATTATCCATTCGCACATAGATACGCGGGTAGCGGGGATTACCGGCAAATAGACAGGGAAGAACTGACGCAACGATTAAGGAGTCTGGATCATTGGGTGGAACATGGAAATTGCACTTTGGGAGGATTACCCAAAGAGTGTTTGGTTAATGCCAAGCCGCATAACCAGGATGTACATATCCGCCTGCAGGAAGGCCCTGATATTGTAACCTACAACGGGATCATCATCTGAAAAATAGGTTGATCGGTTATTTTTTTTCTTTCAGGTTAAGCTGGATCTGCAGTTCATCAAACTGAGTCTGGTCGATAGCCCCCGGGGCATCAAGCATCACATCGCGGCCACTGTTGTTTTTGGGGAATGCAATGAAGTCGCGGATGCTTTCGCTGCCGCCCAGTATGGAACAGAGCCTGTCGAAACCAAAGGCGATGCCACCATGTGGCGGTGCGCCATATTCAAAGGCTCCCAGTAAAAAGCCGAATTTTTCCTGCTGTTCGTGTTCGTCCATCCCCAGTGCCCTGAACATTTTTTCCTGCAACTCACGCTGGTATATCCGGATCGATCCGCCGCCTATTTCGTTACCGTTGAGAACCATATCGTATGCGTTGGCTTTGATACCGGCATACGGATGAGCCAGGTAATTGGCGGCATCGGTGATAACAGGGTCGTTCCCGATCATGACGGGGATATGGTTTGGTTTGGGCGACGTAAACGGATGGTGCCTGGCCACCCATCGGCCTGTTCCGCCATTTTCATCCTCAGCATATTCAAACAGTGGAAAGTCGAGTACCCAGAGCAGTTTGAACTCCTCCGGGTTCCTGAAACCAAGCCTGTCGGCCATGTATAAACGCAGTTCGCTGACGGCCTTTCGGGTTTTCTCTTCCGTACCAGCCAGGATCAGAACCAGGTCGCCGGCTTTGGCGCCACTGGCTTCCGCGATGGCTTTCAGTTTATCTTCAGTATAAAATTTATCTACACTGCTTTTATACGTCCCATCGGCATTGCATTTGATGAATACGAGACCTTTCATGCCGATCTGCGGGCGTTTGACCCATTCAGTCAGTTCATCTGTTTGTTTGCGTGTGTATTCGCTGCAACCGGGCGCTGCTATGGCAATTACGGTTTCCGCCTCATCAAAAACTCTAAAATCAGCTCCATTGATCAACGCTGCATGATCGGTTTTCCCGATGAATACGGTGCCTGGTTTTTTCAGGTTGCACAGCTTGATATCGAAACGGATATCGGGTTTGTCGTTTCCATATTGCCACATGGCATCTTCCCAGCTCATGCGCGGAACTGCTTCTGTATAATCGATGTTCTTCACGTCTTTGAAGATCCTCTTGATCATGCCTTCGAACATTGTTGAGGATGTCTTCCTGCTCCACAAACGACATTTCGCAATCGATCTGCGTGAACTCCGGCTGCCTGTCGGCACGCAGGTCTTCGTCACGGAAGCATTTTACGATCTGATAGTAACGGTCGTACCCGCTGACCATCAGCAACTGTTTGAAAGTTTGGGGCGATTGTGGCAGGGCATAGAACTGTCCGGGGTTCATGCGGCTGGGTACCACGAAGTCGCGGGCGCCTTCCGGGGTCGATTTGATCAAAAAGGCGTTTCGATATCCATGAACTGTTTCTCATGAAGGTAGTTCCTTGCGCTCCTTCCCACGGCATACCTCAGTTCCAGGTTCTTCCTAACCGGTGAACGGCGAAGGTCGAGATACCGGTATTTCATGCGGAGGTCATCGCCGCCATCGGTGTCATCCTGTATTGTGAACGGCGGTGTGGCAGACTGGTTGAGTATGGTAAAACGGCTCACCAGAATTTCAATGTCACCGGTAGGGATATGGTTGTTCTTGCTGGTACGTTCACTAACGATACCGCTTACCTGTAGTACATACTCCCTGCCGATCGGGTTGGCTTCGAGCTGCTCATTCAGGCTTTCGGAAAAAAGCAGCTGCGTGATGCCATAGCGGTCTCGCAGGTCAATGAACGTAATGCTTCCGAACTTGCGCACGGTTTGCACCCATCCGGCCAGGGTGACTTCTTTTCCGGCATCGGCCAGCCTTAATTCTCCACAGGTATTCGTTCTGAACATGGTATGTTTGATTGTATTGGTTTGGATGAAAAGTGTGATGGCGCCGAAGTGAGTGACACAACGATGTCGGGCCCTGATCTTCTGCCCGCCCCACGACCTTTTTTCGGATGGCAAATATACGGCTATCGGCCTAAGGGCGGCCCGGGACGGCGGTAAAACCATACAAATATCTCCTTACATGGTTTCCACGGCTGAAGGGTGCTTCGGTTTCCAGAAAACATAGTAATAAAGCAGCAGGAGGATACCCGCGAGGAAGGGGATCATGGCAAGGTGCTTGTAAGTGAAATCTCCGAAAACGGGCAGGGCATCAAAATGAAAGAATTCGCTGATCATCCAGTAACTGTTGGCCATGATCCAGACGGTAATGGCCAGGTTGTGACATAATTCGCTGACATACTGGCGGGTACGCCAGGAAATGAGGAGGGCGATCAATAAGGTGGGGAAGATCATCAGGATGCCCAACGGGCGCCAGATCATGCACCAGGAAATATCCTTAAAGAGCCAGAAAACGATATGGAGGTTTTCCATCCGGCGGTAGGTAAGCGGAATGGAATAGAGTTGTTCTTGTTTTGCCATATGCGAATATAAAATTTAAATAAAAATCCCCGGTTCAGACCGGGGATTTTTGCGGGATCATGATCCTTATTCTCCGACATCAACGGAAACTCCTTCGCTGTGGCTGCTGAATTCCGGTGCATACATGCATTGAATGCTGCTGATGCCGTTGCTGAAACGGCCTGTGTGTGAAACAAACATCGGGTATTCGAAAACGTAAGTGCCCCGCGGAACCCGGTCGAAGAAGAAGTGCGTAGCGGCGTCCCTGGTCGATTCATAATATCCCAGTCCGCCCTGCCACTTGTAACCGGATATGACGTTGATGGGTTCCATGCAGGCTGCGCGCATATCTTTCAAATGGAGGAACTCCATGTCCCTGTCTGACCTTAGTATGATCCTCACGATGGTTTTGTCGCCAATATGCAGTTCATCTCCTTCTTTCAATTCTTTCAGCACGGGCCCGGTGGCGGATGCCTGTTGCAGAAATAATTTCTTCTCCAGTTTAAGCGGACTGGCAGAGGGCGTGATCTTGTTGAGGTCTTCAAAATACTGCCAGTATACTGCGCCCCAGGAAGATTGCGTAGATGGTTTACCGGCAGTTTCGACATTAACCGAAACCCGGCCCATACCGGGATTGATCTCATCACTTGTAAATGTTCTTTTGAAGTAACCGGTTCCTGCTTCTGCGCCGGCATCCTGGCTGCTGATGGTTTGATTACCTACTGTCAGTGTCACTTGTTTTTGTTCCGTCAGCCAGTCGGAACCACCCAGCAATAACGCATAGCATGCTTCCGCCGTAGCTTTGGTTGTACCCCAGTGTCGTGTTTGTTTTTGACGCAATAACCAGGTTTTAAGGTCATCAACGGTAAGCGGGTCATTGTCGATTTCTGTGAAAGCCTCGATCATCAGGGCCTGGTTTTCAAGGGGCGACTGGTTCCAGTTGTAACCCTGTCGGGCCAGGTCTTTCCAATACATACCCAGTTCTTCATGACGAATGGCATTCTCCTTTAATGAACGCAGGATGGCTTTGGGTGTCTTTGTTTCCCCGGTACGGTATAATGACAGGGCGATCATCGCCTGAGCGCTTTTATCTGCAGACAGCCAGAATGTGCCGGCCTGTTTCCGGAAAAATTGATAGGCCTTTACTGCATTGGCCGGTAAAGGGATCCCCGAAAACAGACTGCGCATGTACAAATAGTGAATAGCCATTACCGTTAGCTGATTTCTCTTCAGGTTGGCTTTGCTGTTGATCAGTTGACGGTAATCGTCGAGTATCCGGGTATCGAGATAGGAGATTGCTTTGACGAGTAACGGATTGATCAAAACCTTATCCTGTTCATCCAGGGCGCCCAGTTTCAGAAGATGGCCGATGCCGGCTACGATATACTGAGTGATATAGCGGTTATCGGGACCATTGCTGAACCAACTGAACCCACCGCCGGGGTTTTGCATTTCACCAAGCTGAAGCCATATTTTCTTTTTCTCGGCAGCCAGTCTGTTCAGATCAAAGAGTAAGGCGATTTGTGCTTTTTGTTTGCGCTCATTCTGAGCATCGAGCACCCAGGGTGTTTCCAGTAACAGCGCTGTTTTGAGTTCCGGATTTTTGTCGAGGTTGCTCAGCAGTGCGGCCGAATCCTTATTCATCCATTGATCGAACACGGCACGTATTTTAGGGTGCCTGTTGCTTACATAAGAAGCCAGCGTATTCGCGAAGAATCGGTTGAACTGCTGTTCAGCGCATTCGTGTGGGAATTCCATGAGGTAAGGAAGTGACGCTACGGCATACCAGGCCGGGTTGCTGGTATACTCCACCGTGAGTGACTGATTGACGAGGGTGGGGCTTTGGTTGTTGACCAGTTTCTCAAACCTGAATTCGCCTGATCGTTTGTTCCTCAGCCCGATGGGCATTGACTCCGTAACGAGCATTCTGTTAGATAGAACGGGGACAGATGCTTCTTCTCCATCGCTGAACTGCCCATCGGCACTAACAGCTTTAACGCGCCAGGTGAGAGTACTTCCAAAGCTTGCCGGGATTTCAATGGGGAATTGCAGGCTGAGGCTTTGTCCGGCTTCCAGGCTCAGGTGCTGGACAGGGAAAATGTTTTTGAACCATCCATCAACAGGGGCAAGGGTAGAGGCATCCAGCAATTCGAGTTGCAGCGTACCATTGATCTCTTTATCCGTTAGATTCACCACTTTCACCGGCCAGTTGATCCTGTCGCCCTGGCGAACGAAGCGTGGCGCATTGGGCTGAACCATCAATGGTTTTTGTGTTAGTGTCGTTTTTTACACGTAACCGCTGGCCAGGTTTTTGTCATGAGCAAAGGCCATGAGTTTCCAGGTGGTCAATGCTTCCGGCATGGTGAAGCTGAATCGGATATTACCAGATGAGTCGGTCAGAAGTTCTGGAAAGAAAAAAGCCGTTTCGTTGAAATTTTTCCTGATCTTGATATCGCCGGGCGGATTGTTTGATGGCTTTCCGGGTAAAGGCGCTTCTTCCTCATCCCTTTCTTCTTTTGCACTTTCTTCTCCTTGTTGCCTGGATTTTTTATTGGAATCGATACCTATTCCAGCAGCTTTACCTGTGGCTCCCATAGCTGAAACAACCACACTTTTTAATTCAACATCCCTAAAACGGCCCAGGTAACTTTGCATGAGAAGATTATCATACTTTTTATTTTTTAACTGGATGTTTGGCAAGTTGACATTTTCATATACCTGCGAGCCTGTTTCCCGGAACACCCGGCTGTTCCAGCTCAGGTAAGTTGAATTGGTCGGCCAAATGGATGAGAGGCTCGACCATTGATGGGGAAGGAACTGGTCCAACGAGGCATCGTACATACTAACCAGGGCTTCGGCAGCCAGCCTGTCTGCCTGGTTGCCTGAAATTTTTAACGACCAGTTTTCATCCGCTCCCGGCAAGGTTTTATCGCGATAGGTTTCAACTGTTACCTGCAATTCCTTGTTGTTCCAGGGCACATTGATCGATTGGCTTCCTGTGAGGATACGGTTATACCTGGCACATACAAAATTTAACTGGATACCTCCCCTGTCTTTTTCAGTGAGGAGGAGGCTTACTGTCTGAGGTTTGATCCGTTTGACCAGGTTGTTTTTTGTATCAGTCGGCAAACCAGGCCTGGATATGGATTGTATAATGTTGCATTCGTTGAATCCGGTGCTGTATAAATAGCGTGCGGTTTCTCCGGGCTGCAAAACGGGTTTGTCGATGTGAAGCATAATGCCGTCTGTCGGCATGCTGACGCCGCTGCTGATTCGTATGAGTCGTTCTGCCTTCACGGCTTCGCCATACTTATCCTTTGCCTGTGCTATGATCTTGTACCATCCATCCTGTAACCGTTCACGGGGTATACGGAACAGGCCGTTTTCGGAAGTACTGTCTGTTATTTCCCATGCCCTGTTGCCTAACGGCCATTCGTTAATTTTGTCTTCGCCCTGGTAAGGATCATTGGGGAATAACTGCAGGAATTCTTCTTTCCCCATGACATATTGGTCGGGCTTTGCCCAATATCGCTCCTTCACGAACCTGCCGGGCGATACCAGTGGAAAGGCCTGTACGGTAGCGAGGGTCTTATTGAATATTCCGTTGGTA
The DNA here is from genome assembly GCA_046329695.1 of Ferruginibacter sp. Classification (GTDB taxonomy): domain Bacteria; phylum Bacteroidota; class Bacteroidia; order Chitinophagales; family Chitinophagaceae; genus Ferruginibacter. Next base: position 98,483 of record JAXLUE010000008.1, on the reverse strand, counting down.
TTCATGCTGCGTATACGGATAGACGTTATGCTGTCTGCAGTTAATTCCGAAACCGATTCTATATCCAGCCGGATAGCCTGGTATGATACGGCAATGGTTTTATTTCCGGTACGGGTTTCTCCATTCAGGTCGGTGATATCGGCGCTGATTTCGTAATAAAAAGTGGGTTGCCATGTTTTATCCGTTGTTTCATCCGGTATGGCTTTGAATGAAACGGAGAAATTGCCATCAGGTCCCGTTACAGTTTTTCCGTTAAGGATCTCCATTTCTTCCTGCCTTCCAGGAAACCAGGGGCCTGCTTTGTAAGCATACCCGCTCGTCCACCAAAATGGGAACGACGTTCGCCTGACCACCCTGTATGTTACTTCCGCGCCATCGATCATGTTTCCTGCATACGCCCTGGCTGTGCCGGTGACCCGAATGGAATCATTCACGCGGTAACTGTTTGCGGGCACCTGGATATCTACCGAAAATTTGGGCCGCTTATATTCTTCCACCCGGATGGAAATGTCGGATTGATTGGCCGTATCCCGGATGGTGAAAGATCCGGTCATTGTGTTGGTGGGCAGGTTAAAGGATCCTGATACCGTTCCGTAATTGTTACTGATTAGATTGATATGGGCGATTTTTTGCCCGTTTGCATCCAGGAGTTGTATGCCGGATCTGTAATTGGAGATAACGCGGTTGTTCCTCATGGTGTTGTCTTTTTCAATGACAATCCCTTTGAAATAAACCTTTTGACCAGGCCTGTAAATGGAGCGATCGGTAAAGAAGAAGGTGTTTGTTTGATTAGGCTCCACAGCGTCATCTACATAATATCCGCTGTATTGCTGATCGTCTGTGAATAGTTCATCCCGTCGATATTTGATCTGGTATAATTTACTGCTGTATTCTTTCTTTGTTTTCAGGTTAACGCGGCCATTCTGATCGGCGAGATACCTGCCCGTTTCTTTTTCTTCGACGATGCCAGACTGGTAATTGTAATTTCTTTCCCAGCAAATGACTTCCGCCCCGGTGAGTGGCATCCCTGTTTCCCTGTCGATCACATACAGGTCGTTCATGTTATTGCTGATATAACCGATACGGCTTACATACAAGAGTTGCCTGGCCATGATATTGTCTTTCAAACCGAAATCTTCCTGCTTGCTTGCCATCAATACGTACATGCCGGGAGGCAGCGCATCTGTTTTGATCTCGGCCGAATGTTCTTGCAGATCCTGCATGTCGGGGAGATTGACCGACCAGTTTCTCAACGCCTTTTTTTCAGCCAGTGACTGCCACAACTCACTCGTTGTTTTTTTGTCTATGGCCTTCATTTCTTCATGGTTGACACTGATCAGTTTCAGGTAGATCCTGTTAAGATTCCGGTAGCTGACGAGGCTCCTGAATGGTTGATCCGGAATATTGACCAGTTCAGACGACAGTTGGAGGTGAGGCCTTTTTAATTCATTCAACAGTTGCCCGGCATGAAGGGCGCCATCCGATCCGGGAAATGAGTGTACAGCGCTTTCGCAAAGTTCCCTGGCCCTGTTCAGTTCAAATTGCGGACTGTTATTATTATGAGGATTATAGTTTTTGCCCTTAGTGGCGTATAGGCTGGCGCGTAAGTACATGGCTTCCGCAGCCAGAGGGTTCCGGTCCAGTGATTTTTCCATGGAACGAAGGCTTTCCTCATAAAGTGTTGCCTTATTGTTGAATATCCCCATGCGGTTTACGAAATCAAGCCTGATCAGGTCTGCGTCAACCAGTGCGTCCGGTGTCATGTCGTTCAGGTGAAAACCCATTATTTTTTGCAGGAGGAGTAACGCCTGGAAATGCATGGAACCGCTGTCTGGCGTGTTGAATCTGATCTTTACAAAATCAGGGGCGGGTGCAAAGGCATTTTCATCCCGGATCGTAAACCGGTCGGCGGGTTGTGTGACACCGTATTGTTCATTCATGAAATAATGCAGGGCTCGATGGGCCAGCAGATCGAACAGGGTAGGCCTGAGGTGCCGCGTATTTTCACCTTTGTCCAGCATCGGCTCCCAGTCTGTTAACCGGGTTTGCTGCAATACAATAGCATTTTCTAATGATGCTTTGTACAGTTCGCCTGATTTTGCAATAAGTTTATCGATACCCCAGGTTCTGATATCTTCTTCGTTTTCAGTTTCCAGTTTCGTCCGGCTGTATAGGTTATACCTGTTCTGGTTCAGATAAGTTACACAGATCTCGGCCTGTATGCTCCTCAGAATATTGTTGACAGGATTAGGGGAGACCCTGGCCAGGCTGTCGGTATATTGAAAATTCAGGTACAGGGGGTCTTCTTCCAGGGTCATGTTGTATTTCATCAAATACAGTAAAGCCCTGATCTGTTCTGAGGGTTGTTGATCTTTTACTGCCAGCAAAAAGATATTTTTCGCTTCTTTGCGGGCCGAATTGGTCAGGCCCCGCTTTTCATATTGATCGATTTTCTTCCAGTTGTCGTTGTACCTGTCTGAAGGCTGGGCCCAGCCATATTGAAAGATGGTCAATAGGCAGATGGTGGAGATGAAAATGAATTTCTTTCCCATTGCGGAATGGTTGGTTTAGTATTAATTTGATGGCAAGATATGGGATGACACATGTTTAGAACGATCTAATGTTCAGTGCCTGATTTCTTTAACTTTTTATTACCAGTCGCTCAATTAACCGGTCGGATGCTGGCCGGTCTACGTTATGAAAGTAATGACAATATTATTCACCCAAAAAATGAAGTTTATGAAAAAGATTTTTACCCTCCTTGTTTCTCTCTTTTCCTTATTGTCGGTCCAGGCTCAATCTTACCAGGGTAATCAGGGCAGTCTCAGTGTAACCACTGTAACCGACCGGCCCATTAAAGTGCTGATCAATGGCCGTAACATGTCTGGCTGGCATGATAATGATAATGAAGTGTATGTGTCTGACCTCCGCCCAGGGTATTATACGGTTAAAGTATTTCAGCAGCGCAACCGCAGGAGCTGGTCCGGTACTTCGAATTCCAACCAGATGGTTCAGGTTTATGATACCCGTTTATATTTACGTCCCCGCACCCATGTGGATATAATCATCAATCGATTTGGCCGGGCATTTGTTGATGAGCGCACGCTTGGTTCCGGATGGGGTCAATGGGATACTGAATGGAACAATGATAACGGAAACCATAACAACCCATGGAATGGTCAATCTTTCCCGAGGCAGACCATGGAGACCACTTCTTTCAATAGTTTTCTTCAAATGCTGAGAAGCGAATCGTTCGATAATACCCGGCAAACCCTTGCGAAGCAAACCATCAGGGAAAATTATTTTACGTCATCTCAGATCAAGGATATAGTGGAAATATTTTCCTATGAAAACAGCAAACTGGACATTGCCAAATTTGCGTATGATCGCTGTGTAGACAAGAACAATTATTTCATTATTAACCAGGCGCTGACCTATAGCAGCAGTAAAGAAGAACTGGCGAGGTATATGCAGGCCAACAATGACTGATCAATCAAATGTTACCGTTTTTTGGGCTATACTTTCAATGGGCGGGATATCTATCCTGCCCTCTTATTTAGTGGGCATTAAAAAAGGGCAGATTAAACTGCCCTTTTTCTTTATACACTTGCTCGATTATTTTTTCACAACTTCGGCCATGGTTTTGCCTATGTCTGCCGGACTGGCCACTACGTGGATGCCGCATTCAGACATGATCTTCATTTTAGCCTCAGCGGTATCATCGGCTCCGCCAACAATGGCTCCTGCGTGGCCCATCCGGCGGCCTGGAGGCGCTGTTTGACCGGCGATGAAGCCCACGATCGGTTTTTTGTTTCCGGATGCTTTAATAAACCGGGCGGCTTCTGCTTCCATTCCTCCGCCTATCTCACCGATCATTACGATGCCATCAGTGTCGGGATCGTTCAGGAGTAATTCAACCGCTTCGCGGGTGGTGGTTCCGATAATAGGATCGCCACCGATACCAATGGCTGTGCTAATGCCTAAACCGGCTTTGGCAACCTGGTCGGCGGCTTCATAAGTAAGGGTGCCCGATTTGGATACGATGCCGATCCTTCCTTTCTTAAAAATAAAACCCGGCATGATGCCTACCTTGCATTCTTCAGCCGTAATAACCCCCGGGCAGTTTGGCCCGACCAACCTGGCCTGGCTTCCGGATAAGTAATGTTTCACTTTCACCATATCCTGCACGGGTATTCCTTCTGTTATGCATACAATGAGCCGGATACCAGCATCGGCGGCTTCCATGACAGCGTCTGCTGCAAAGGCCGGGGGAACAAAAATGATGCTCACATCGGCGCCGGTGGTTTTGACGGCATCCGCAACAGTGTTAAATACAGGCCTGTCAAGGTGTGTGGTTCCGCCCTTTCCGGGGGTAACGCCACCGACTACCTGCGTGCCGTATTCGATCATCTGGGTGGCATGAAATGTACCTTCAGTGCCTGTAAAACCCTGCACAATGATTTTGGAGTTCTTATTAACTAAAACTGACATCCGTATAGGTGTTATGGGTGATCAATCGGGAAATGTTGCGCAAAGATAGGGTATGGCTGAAATTGACAAAGACTAACCGTAAAACCAGTCCCGGTTATATCTCTAGCCCTTGATTTCGCCATCCGGGCCAATTTTTCCCCTGGCCTCCAGCATCCGCATGTTTTTGGCATCCTGCAGGAATTCAGAGGCAAAGATGAACTTGTTCAATGCCTGGTTTTCAGAGAATATGATATCCTTGCTGTTTCCGGTCCATTCTTTTTTGCCCTCTTTGAGATAGATGATATTGTCGCCTATCTCCATCACACTGTTCATATCATGGGTATTGATCACGGTGGTCATATTGAATTCCCTGGTGATCTCGTAGATCAGCTGGTCGATCAGCATGGAGGTTTGTGGGTCAAGGCCCGAATTGGGCTCATCGCAAAAAAGATATTTCGGGTTCAGTACAATGGCCCTGGCGATACCGACCCTTTTTTTCATTCCACCGCTGATCTCGGCAGGGTATTTCTTATTGCTACCGACCAGGTTGACCCTTTCCAGTACTTCGTTTACCCGTTTCAGTTTAGCATGCTGCGGATCTTTGGTAAACATATCGAGTGGAAATTGAACGTTTTCTTCCACCGTCATGCTGTCGAACAGTGCAGAGCCCTGGAAAAGCATGCCGATCTGCTGGCGGAGTAATTTTCTGTCATCCGGGCTCATGTCGGTAAAACTGACGCCGTCGTACAGGATCTCACCTTCATCGGGTTCAAATAAACCCACCAGGCATTTTTGCAACACTGTTTTTCCACTGCCGCTGGTGCCGATGATGAGGTTAGCTTTACCGGTTTCCATGGTATGACTGACGCCATCCAGCACAACCTTATCGCCAAACACTTTTCGTATATTCCTGAATTCAATCATATTTTTTTCTTAGCGGGACAGGTCCGTTTTATCTATCAGATCATAGCATCAATGCAGCCAGTATGTAGTCGGCCAGTAAAATCGTCACACAACTCACCACAACCGACGTAGTGCTGCTGCGCCCGATCTCCAGCGACCCGCCTTTGACGTAATAACCATAATATGCCGGGATCGAACTGATGATGAATGCGAACGTATAGGCTTTGACCAGGGCAAAATTCACGTTATACGGGATGAAATTCTCCAGAAGGCCCGCATCATAGGTTTCCGTGGGCAGGATGCCAGCCGAAGCACCCGCCAGCCTGCCGCCGTAAATCCCCAGCGCCATGGCCAGCACCACCAACAAAGGGATGGTTACGATCGCGGCGGCTATTTTGGGCATGATGAGGTACGACTTGGTATTGATGCCCATGATCTCAAGGGCGTCAATTTGTTCACTGACGCGCATATTACCCAACTCACTGGCGATCTTGCTGCCCACCACGCCAGCCAGTACAATACAAACCAATGTAGGCGCGAATTCCAGGATGACCGTATCCCGCACTATCTGTGCGATCGTACTCTTGGGGATCAGGGGGCTCACCAGCTGATAGGCTGTTTGTACCGCACTTACCGCACCCATAAAAACGGAAATGATGGAAACAATGCCTAAAGAACCTACGCCGATCTCGCTGCATTGGTGCATGAATTCCTTCCAGTAGAGTCGTGCGTTTTCAGGCTTGCTGAACATGCCTTTGAGCATGAGCAGGTATTTTCCGAAATGAGTAAAGAAATTCATGGGTGCGTTTCAGGCCGGAGGGCCTGTTTTCGTTTATTCGTTTTGGTTATGTAGTCGCCGGTTTTTGTGGCCTCTTCCACCAACGGCTTTTTTTGATTTGTTCCGGCGTAGCCGATTTGTTCTTGGCTTGCGCATCCACAACGGCAATCACGCACATATTGAATATAGACCTCACCGAGCTTCCCAATTGAAGTACGTGTACGGGTTTATTGAGTCCCAGCAGGATCGGGCCGATACTGTCGGCGCCGCCCACTTCCTGTAACAGGTTATAAGCGATATTGCCGGCGGCGAGGTTGGGGAATATCAGTGTATTCACTTCTCCTTTCAGCAATTCGGTGAAAGGGTAGTTCTCCTGTAAGATCTCTTTGTTGAACGCCAGGATACCCTGCACCTCACCATCACAAATCAGGCTGCTGTCTTTTTCTTTGACCAGTTCCCTGGCCTGCCGAACCAACTTAGCCTCCGGTGAATTACTGCTCCCAAAATTGGAGTAGGAGAGCATGGCAATGCGTGGCGTGATATTGAACTGGCGGACTTCCTTGGCAACCATCAGGGTGATATCGGCCAGTTCTTCGGCTGTGGGATGGAAGTTTACCGTTGTATCTGCCAGGAATAACGGACCCCGTTTGGTAAACAGGAGGTACATACCGGCAATTTTTTTAACCCCTGGTTCCATACCAATGATCTCAATGGCCGGCCGGATGGTTTCCGGGTAATTGCGGCTCAAACCGCTGATCAGGCAATCGGCCTCACCCGTATCAACCATCATACATCCGAAATGGATCCGGTCTTTCATCACTTTGGTGGCTTCATATTTATTCACCCCGCGGCGTTGCCTTTTGGCAAAATAGAGTTCTCCAAATTCCCTTCGCAGATCTTCCGTTTCATCAGACTGTGGATTGATGATTGGCATTTCATCCAGGTCGATACCATTGGATTCAGCCAACGCCCTGATTTTTCTTTCGTTGCCCAATAAAATGGGGAAGCCTACTTTGTCTTCATAAACCAGTTGGGCGGTCTTAAGGATCTTCACATTTTCCGCATCCGCAAAAACAATGCGTTTGGGGTCTTTCCTCGCTTTATTTCCGATCACCCGGCTGAGCTGGTTATCCAGACCGAGCCGTTTATTGAGTTCGATCTCATATAAGTCCCAGTCGCTGATGGAGATCCTTGCCACACCGCTTTCTATGGCAGCCTTGGCCACTGCGGGAGCTACGGATGAAAGCAGCCTGGGGTCGATCGGTTTGGGTATGATATAGGTTGGCCCGAATGAAATATTCTTCTCATTATAGGCCAGGTTGACCATGTCTGGTACCGGTGACTTGGCAAGTTCCGCCAATGCATGTACGGCAGCCAGTTTCATTTCTTCATTGATATGTTTGGCGCGCACATCCAGGGCTCCTCTGAAAATATAAGGGAAGCCCAGCACATTGTTCACCTGGTTGGGGAAATCGCTTCTGCCGGTTGCCATGACCAGGTCTTTACGCACGGCGATCCCTTCGGGATAGGTGATCTCGGGATCCGGGTTGGCCAGCGCGAAAACGATCGGGTTTCGGGCCATAGATTTGATCATGTCCTGTTTGACCACATTACCCACGCTCAGGCCAATGAATACATCGGCATCTTTCATGGCTTTGGCCAGGGTATAATCTTTGTACTTCTCGTCTACACAAAACCGTTGTTTTAATTCTTCGATATCCGTTCTTCCTTTGTGCAGGATGCCGTTGATATCAAAAACCATAAAATTCGCCGGTTTGGCACCAAGTCTTTCGTATAGTTTGATACAGGCCATGGCAGCGGCGCCGGCTCCGTTGACCACAAAACGTACCTTGTCAATCTTTTTGCGTTGGATCTCCAGTGCATTCAATAGCGCAGCCGAAGAAATGATCGCCGTGCCATGCTGGTCATCGTGCATGACAGGGATATTACACTGTTCTTTAAGTTTCTGTTCGATGTAAAAGCATTCGGGGGCCTTGATATCTTCCAGGTTGATACCTCCAAAAGTGGGCTCCAGGGATTTAACGATGCTGACAAATTTATCAGGATCCGTTTCGTCGATTTCAATGTCGAACACATCAATATCCGCGAAAATTTTGAATAATACGCCCTTGCCTTCCATGACGGGTTTGCTGGCCCTTGGTCCGATATTGCCAAGCCCCAGAACGGCTGTTCCGTTGCTAATGACCGCCACCAGGTTACCCTTGGCGGTATATTTATAGATATCGTCTGGGTTAGCGGCGATTTCTTTACAGGGTTCGGCCACACCCGGGGAATAGGCCAGGGATAAGTCGCGTTGGGTTTTGGCATCCTTGGTGGGAACTACCTCGATCTTGCCGGGACGCCCCTTGGCATGATATTCAAGCGCTTCCTGTTTACGAAGTTCTTTTGCCATGTTTGCTGGAATTGACCGTATTGCCTACTGAGTGCAGGCTGGATTTACGGTTGATTGCCGTTGACAGTCAATAATTATGATTTGACATGACTGTTGCCGGATGTGCAAAATACGAAATATGCGTGAGTATCATTCCTGTCAGGCCGCTTTGCGGGATGAACGGGGTTTGAATGACCAGGTCAGGATAAATTCGGCCACCATTTCGCCTTGTTCATTGGTGCCTACCGAGCGGGCTGATACTGTCACGGATTTGCCTGAAGCGGCGGCTTCTTTGACGGCCTGGCTGATCAAAAGACCGTCTTCGCAGGTGAATACGGTTAGCCCGGTTGCTTTTTTCATGAACTTGGCTTCCAGGTTCACCACCAGCATACTGATGCCAGGATCCTGTTTGTAAGTATGGGCCATGGCCAGGATGCCCGTACTCATCTCTGCTGCCATGCTCAGGCAGGCAAAATAAGTACTCTTAAAAGGATTGGTAGAAAACCACTTATACGGTACCGTTACTACGGCTTTGTGGATATCGGCATATCTCACCCTCACGCCACAGAAAAATGCGCTGGGTAATTTTTTTAACAGAAACAACCGGTACCTGACAGGGTGATGGATCAGTTCTATGAATTGGTCGGCTGTGTTCATTATATGATGTTTATCAGACCTCAATTTTTATATGCAGCAGGATCCAGGGCAGAAGGAGACCATGCTTCAAGGAAACTGAATACTTTTTTAGGATCATAGCTTTTTTTTCCGTCCTCCAGGTATTCACTGTTTTGGGTGTGTAACCGTTCCCCCTTTCCGTTCAATATGATGAAAGTGGGGAATCCGAATCGCTGCGGATAACCCAATTTTGCAAATGCCGCAGGATTCATATTTTCTTTGCTGTAATTCAGGTGATACCAGATGAAGTCTTTCCTGATCAGGGAGTCGATGGAATGATCGGCCTTTGCAAAGCGGGCGAATTCGATACACCAACTGCACCAGTTGCCGCCGGCCTGGATCAATACGAATTTATTTTCTTTACCCGCTTGTGAAACTGCAGCAGCGATGTCTTTTTCTGCATCGGCTTCCGGATGATACAGGGTTGCTTGCTGGGCCAATAAGGTTGAGCTGAAGAGACTAAATAGTACGCAAAGGCAAAATTTCATGTTCCGGCATATTTAGATCAAAGCAAAGGAACAATTCTTTTTTCGCATTTTTTCAATTGACCCCTGCCGTTGATGTAATTCATTTTTCCAGGATTTCGAAGCTGCTGGATATCATGTTGCCATCCTGGTCCGTGAGCGTAATGCGGTGCCTCCCCGGCGATGGATCCAATGCCAACTGATGGTTGCGATCTGTTTTTCCCACGTATTGATCATCAATCGACCAGAAAATAACGGCTTGATTGTTTCGGTGCGTTGCTTTGAAAACGGTCCTTCCTTTTTCTCCCTGCAATTCTACCGGAACAAATATCCTTGCATTGGGCCTGGGATAGATCAGTTCTATCATCCTGCCTGTTTCCAGGGAATTGCAACCCGGAAGGAATGGGGGCAGTGGGGCAAAATCCGGGCTGGTCCTTTTATAGAAGAATTCCATGGTCGGCGGAAGTACGAACCAGCTTTGCCGGACCATATCCATTGGGCTGGCACAGGATTCGTTCACCTGGAATTGCCCGGACTTATCGAGGTGGATGACCCTATGATAAGGGCATTGCGGCGACCTGGAGGCCTGTGGCGGCATGTATAGCGTATCCGTATCTGGGCAATCGATACCAGCCCTGAAGCCGGAGCGGCGGCACACGGGGATATAACTATAACGCGTAGACGGTTTACTGAACCAGCCGGTGGCAGGCAGCAGCCTGAAAATATCAAACATGACCGGAGCGGCCGTTTTTATGCCAACAAGGTCGGGCCTTCCTTCGCCATCGGTATTCCCGGCCCATACGGCCACCACGTAATCGGGTGTCACACCAATCGACCAGCCGTCGCGAAAACCAAAACTGGTGCCTGTTTTCCAGGCTATGCGGCGCGAAGAACCGAACAGTTCCCACAATCCTTCATCGCCGGGGCGCATGACTTCCTGCATGGCCTTAAAGCTGAAATAGATAGAGGCGGCATCAACCGTTGGCATGAACGATCCTTCCTTTTTTTCATTTTTTCCCGGAACATAACTGGGCGGATGAAAGTCTGCCGGATCCGTGTTTCCCTTATTTCTCGCATCATGCTTTAGTACCCTTGCCAGTGAAGCGTAAACGCCTGCCAGGTCCCACGGGGTCACTTCACAACCGCCCAGCACCAGGCTAAGACCATAGAAATCCGCTGGTCTGTTTAATGTGCCGATGCCCGCCTGTATCAGCCATTCGTGAAAGCGGGCATATTTATATTGCCTGAGCAGGTGCACGGCCGGTACATTCAGGCTTCTGGACAAAGCATTGGAAGCCGGTACGGCGCCATCATATCCGAGGTCGAAATTTTTGGGTGTATAACCGGCAATATCGGTAGGGATGTCGGGCAACAGGGCATCAGGTAAAATAAGTCCATCGCTCAGGGCTGCCGCATAAAGCAGGGGTTTCAATGCGCTGCCGGGGCTTCGGGGCGAATGGATCACGTCCACATCGCTCTCCAGGTCTTTATTTGAAGGATCATAGATATTTCCACAATAGGCAAGGGTATTTCCTGTTTCCACCTCCAGCACAAGGGCGCATAGGTTATTGATACCATTGGCTTTTAACAGGGAATGGTTTTTCTCCAGGATTGTATTGACCGATTTTTGAAGGTTTCCATGTATGGTGGTGGTGAGCCTCGGCCCCGACCCGATCTGGATAAATTCTTTTCTGAATCTTTGTAATAGGTGCGGCGCCAGTTGAGGTAAGGGTTGTGGTTTGTCCGGCAGGGGTTCCATTTTTGCCAGTGCTGCATCCTGTCTGCTGATATAATGAAACGCATACAGCTTATCCAGTAAACGGTCTCTTTTATCTTTCAGTAATTGCCTGTTTTTTCCCGGATGAACCAGGGAAGGGGCATTGGGCAATACGGCCAGGGCGGCCATATCAGCCCAGCTTAATTTATCAGGGCTTCTTCCAAAGTAACGCCATGCTGCGGCGTCAAGACCAACCACATTACTTCCGAATGGGGCATGAGATGCGTATAAAGACAGTATCTCTGATTTGCTGTAACTCATTTCCAACCGGAGGGCCAACCAGGCCTCGGTCATTTTGTTAAAGATCGTCCTTGACTGGTTCTTGCGTGAGAGCCGTATCACCTGCATGGTCAATGTGCTGCCTCCCTGTCGTATGCTGCCGGCTCCGGCATTGTTCAGGATGGCTCTGCCCAGGGCGCGAAGGTCCACACCGGGATGGTCAAAAAAGCGACGGTCTTCAAAAGTAGTGATGCAGGCTACGAATTTATCGGGTACCCGGTTACGTGAGGGAAACCTCCATTGCCCGTCTGAAGCGATGGCCGCATTCAATAAGTTTCCATCGCTGTCTTCAATGACAAAACTGAGCGGGTCGTGAAACAGGCGTCTGGGAAGGGAGAACGCAAATAACAGTATTCCGGCAGCCAGTATCAGCAGCAGGAACTTTGTCTTTTTCCCACGTTGGTGAAAGTTACTTCGTATACGGTGGATGATATTCATGAAAAAAGGTCTGCCGCCTCCAGGCGACAGACCGGTGATTGTTATTGATTAACGACTTCGATCCACCGGCCTCCAGTGGAGGCTGTGATGCTGTTGTCGTACATAGCTTCACAGGTGGTGGCGGGCAGGTAATATTTACCCGGATACGTTGCATTCAGCTGGATATAATAGGTCAGCGTTTCGTTCTCGCGGATATTGAAATAGGTCATGACCCTGTCATCCCGAATATCCTGGTAGGTCATCTGGGAAGACTTCATGGCCGATTCGCCTTCCGCCATCATCCGGGCATTCAATATTTCCCAACCGGAAGGGAAAGCCTGGGTGAGGGCCATTTGAGAATAAGTGCCGCGTTTACCATTGTTTCGGATAGTCACTTTAGCAATGAAATCGCTACCCTGGCTGATGTGACTGATATCGAGCGGGCTTCCGTTATTGCCAATATAGCTAACCGTCATACTTAAAAGAGACGGGTTATTGGCGGGTTTGATGCTGTCGCCTGTCAGTGGCTGCCCGGTGCTGACCAATCTGACGTACAACGTATTTTTTCCATTGGTCCGGATACCCACGGGAATATTGCCTTTTTGCACCGATACCATAACCTGCCTGAAATAACTCTGCGACTGGATATCGCTTTTATTGCCTGCCAGGTTTACAGAAGCGAGGATCTTTTCACCCGATGGATTTTTTCCGCAATACCGGGCAATGGCGAGGAGCGAGTAAGCCGTGGTTTGTGTGCTGTACCAGCTTTCTTGGGATAACCTGCCGGCAATGCTGGTTACCAATTGCGATGCTTTATCCCGTTTACCCATGATCGTTAGTGTTTCCAGCGCCATGGCCATATCTCTCAGGTCTGAGCCATAACTCATTCCCGGATCGGGCCTGGCGTCAAAAGTGGACGAGAGGCCGCTGATGAGGTCTAAAGCAGTATTGTCTTGGCCTGCCAGTTTGTAAGCTGCAGCCAATCTCCAGGTGGCCTCCGCAGAGCGGTACCTGAATTCCCGCAACCTGTTCATGGCTCCCAATTCAGGAGCTTTCGCCAGTGCCAGCGTAAATAACCGGTATGCCTGGGTCAGGTCGCCACCATAAAAGTTGGTGGTTTTCGGGATCCAGTTATTGGCTTTGTTCCTTTGATAATTTTTCCATTGCTGCATCAACTGATCGCTTACAAAATAACCCTGTCCCTGTGCTTCCAGCAGAAAGTGGCCGGCATAGTTGGTTCCCCAGTCGTCACTTTCCCTTGCACCTGGCCAGTAACCAAAGCCACCGTCTCTGCCCTGGAAATTGGCGAGGCGGGGAATGGAAGCCTTGATATTTCTGTCGATCTCTGCCTTCTGCTGGTCGCTCAGGTCGGTCAATTGTTTCAGCACCAGCTGCGGGAAGACGGAAGAAGTTGTTTGTTCGATACAACCATGCGGATAGGTGATCAGGTATTGAAGTCTTTTCTGCAGGTTCATGGGCGGAATAGACGATATTTCCAGCATCGCCTGGCTTTGTGAAGGAATGCCCAGCGGGTTTGCCGTTGCGTTCCATGATTGACCGGGTGCCAGTGTGATCGATTGAGAACGGCTGATGACAGGGTTCGGATTTCGAACATCGATCTCCGTTATATCAGTTGCTTTTTCCTGCCCGGAACTGGCTAATACTTTTACTTTACCGACACCGGCGGTATTCTTCACTTTCACATCGAAATAGACCATCTGTTCGCCGGGTTGTGCAAAACTGACCATTTGAACGGCATTACCGGTGATTTCAAAAAACTCGTTGGGTTGTAAGTTGACCTGCACATTGCTGACCTGTTTTTCCATGGCAAAAACGGTAACAGGCAACCTGAAGGATTCACCCGGGGCCAGTACCCTGGGCAAAGTAGACAGGATCATGAGGGGCTTTCTGACCGGCGTTGTTTTTTCCGATGACCCATACGCACCCTTATGTGCAGCAACAACCATTGTTCTGACAGACCCGATATAGGCTGGCATCAGGAACTGGTGTTGTTTTTTCTGGCCTGATTTCAGGGTAAAAGGACCGAAGTATCTGACAACGGGTTTGAAACGGTTGGCCCTTTTTGCCTTGCCGCCGCCGGACTCGGCATCACCCCCGATGGTCAGAATCCGCTCGAGGTCGCCACCCCAGGCGCCAATGACATCATTGAACAGATCGAAACTGCGTACTCCCAATGCTTCACGGGCATAAAATGCGCCATGAGGGTCAGGCGTCTTGAATTTGGTCAGGTCGAGGAGGCCTTCATCCACCATCGCCACACAATAGGTCATTTCCTTGCCGTTTTCTTCACTAACGTTAATGGATACGTTTTGTTCCGGCCTGATCACTTCCGGCATATTGATAACCGGTTTGAGGTAACTGTTTTTATTTTCGATGATGATCGGGATGGATCCGTACATCCTGATCGGGGCATCGTTTAACGTTTGTGCATGCGGTTGCAGTAAACTTACTGTGGCGTAGATATTCGGCGCCATTGATTCATCCGCTTTGAAGCTGACCGTGGTTTGTCCCTGTACGGTTTCCTGCCAGAAGTGACGGATCACGCGGCTGCCGCTTTCCAGGCTAACCAGTATTCTGCCGCCGGCCGACGAGGGGATGGAGAGCTTCACCTCTTCCCCCACGGTATATTTGTCCTTGTTGCTGCTGAAAGAAAGCATGGATGCGGCCGACTGATCTTCATTCCCGGAACGGCTTTGCCATCCCGGCTCGTCGATGTATAAGGTAGAGCCGGTGATGTGCCCGCTGGCCAGATCTTTCACAAGCACCAGGTATCGCCCCCACTCATTGGAAGAAGTGCTGAAGGTCCAGCGTCCACGTCCACCTGTTAGGTTGACCGTGTCTTTCTTAAGGAGTTTATTGTAATTATCCTGTGTAAAATTGCTGAGGTTATCGTCTCCTTCATCCCACCACCAGCGCCATTGGATGCGGTAGAACTGCACTTCCATCGCGCCGCCATTGGTCAGTAATTGCCCTTTGGCATTCACATTCACCAGTTGTACGCTGTGTTGCTTGCCAGCGAGCAGGTAGTCAAACGGTTTTTCTCCATCGGGCAATTTCAGGCCCGCATAACTGCTGAATGGGCTGTAAGGCACACTCATGTAATCTACACTGAAACTGCCTCCCGGTTCAAATACTTTAACAAGCAGGTTGGCATTCAACATGCCTGGCGCATCATCATCCATGGCGAAATCGGGTTTGATCTGTCCATGCCCGTTTTCATCCAGCGTACCCTCGAAGATTGTTTTTTGTTGTGTACTGAAGGATGAAGTGGGGTTTTGGAAAATAAATCCGGCCAATCCCGGGAAAGGGTTACGTGATTTATTGAGAGACACATCCACTTTGGCTTTCAGGTTTTTTCCCGGCGCCCCGAAAAGCCAGGCAGCCTGCAGGTTTCCGGTATTCGGACTATTCTTTCCAAGGTATGCATCCTTCCCGAAATCCAGGTTGATCTTCAGCCTGTTTGGCATCACTGTTTCGATCTTGATCTTCTTTTCAAATACGGCTCCGCCAACTTTTACCCTGGCCGTATAATTGCCCGTGGGAGCGGATGCGTCCGTATTTGTGCTGAAGGCATAAAAACCGTCCGCTGCATTCTGCTGTACTGCATGCCTGTATATCTGGCCCTGTGGATTGATGAGGCTGAAGTCAACAGGGTGTTCTGCTGGCAATGTGCCGTTCCTGTCTTCAATGATACAGTTAAGGAAGAGGCTGTCGCCAGGGCGCCAAACACCTCTTTCGCCGAAAATGAATCCTTTGATGCCGTTCTTCACTTCTTCGCCGCCCACATCAAATCGGCTAAGGGCGAGGGAGCTGCCGTCGTTTAGTTTGAGGTAGCCCCGTTCCTTGTCTTTTTTAGCGATGAGCAAGTATGGTTTTTGCTTGAGATCAAATGTGGCAAATCCGTCATTATCGCTTTTTCCGGTTGCGATCACCTGCAACTGGTAATCGAGGATGTCGAGACTGATCCCTTTCATGGGTTCCGTAGTCAGTATATTACTAACGGCAATGACTACACTATTATCTGTTCCCCGTTTGGCGGTCAGCCCGATATTACTGGCCAGGATATTCCTGATGGCCCAGCGGTCACGGTTATAGTAAGAACGGCTGCCGGGGTCGTTGCGGCGCTGCCAGTTGTAGCCATAGGGGTAATAATCATCATACCTTGCCCAGAATTCCGAATCGCTGTCTTTATCATCGTAACCGCTGTAATCGTTGTATCCTTCTTCATCTTCGTCATCAGCTTCAGAATCGCCGTTTTCACTGTCAGCAACGGGTTCATTGCCGGTTTTACTGTAGAGCGAATATTCGGGCCGGAAGCCAATGACCACCCGGTAAATGGCTCCGGGTTCCGTTTTGATGAATCGGTCTATATCCAGACTAAAACGCTGTTTCTTGTGCAGGTCGAGGGCCTGGTCATTATCCAGGCGCAGGGTTTTTTGCACTACGGGCTTACCCACACGCCTCAGTTCAGATCCGCCGCCAAGGTCGTTTTCCTGGAAGAACTGGGGGATGTTATTTTCATAGATACGGATGATGCTGACATCCACTGCGTTGAGGTTGACCGCGTCAAATGGGATGACCAACTTACCAGAACTCGGCAGGATATTTCCTTTGCCAATGATGGCCACAGAGGGAAACCGGCTTTCAAAGAAAATGCTCGACGTGTATACGTTACTGATCGTTTGCCCCCAGTTGTTGGCAATGCCCGGGTTAATGTTCAGGGTATAATTTCCATCGAGTGGCGCATTGGTAAAAACCTTTACCTCGCTGCCGTTGATACTGTATGAGATATCTGATTGCTCGCTCAGGCTGATCAGCCCGGTCAGGTCTTGAGCAATGGAGATCGGGTCGCTGAAAAGGATCGAGGCATATTGTTGCGCCTCATTGACGGGCATCACTTCCAGGATGCTGAATACCCCCTGGGCGGGCACTTCTACAGACAGTTTCCCTGTTTTGGCACTTCCTATGAAACTTCCTTTCCAGTTGAGATCAAGGGAGGATGTTTGTGCGATCCTTTCAATGCCCCTAATGGTAAAAGTATGTAACCGGTTGCCTTCGCTATGCTGCCAGGAGATGGTTTTCGTTTGTCCGTACTGTTTAGCTTCCAGCATTTTTTCAACCTTAGCCCCTTCTTCCCAGTCGGCGGTGCTGATTTCACCGGTCAGGTACATGCCTTTGCGGTCGCCGGTGCTGCGGAGGCCGGTCTGCCTGACAAGAAAAGCGGGTTTGGTTGTTTTAAAGCTGAACCTGAATGTGTTGAATTTATCAGGAACCTTTGCCGCTTTGCCCAGTTCAAAACTGACGGTGTATAACTGATCGGGGTCGAGGTGTTTCTCGGGCCTGAATTCAATGGTCCTTGCATCCGTCCATACCGCTTTTCCTTTCACAGAAGGGGAGAAGGAAAACAGGTCTTCTTTTACTGGCTGGCCGATAGTATGCGTGGATAATACGGTTCCGGCAAGCTGGATGCGGATACTGCTTGTTTTTGAAATAACGCCCGTTGTATATGCGTCGATATATGGCGCAAAGGCGGGGTCTGCCTCCATGGGTTTTGATTTGTTCTGGCAGGATGCCAGTAAAGCCGTTAGGATCAGGGGAAAAATGACCGTCTGGAATACACGATTCCTGTTTGGAAACATTACGCGCGGGAAATACATAAGGAAGTTTTTTGGTATGGGCGGATTGCCCGTATAAATGTTGAAAGAAATTTTTATATCAACAAAGAAACTTTAAAGGGGAATTGTTAAAAAGATGATTAAAATTAGTACTGAGTACTTAGTTCTTAGTACTAAGTACTTAGTTCTTAGTACTAGACTTCCTGGTTCCTAAGCAGGTCTTCCAGTGTTTCCCTCTTCCTGATCAAGTGGTGCTGGTTGTTTTGTACCATTACCTCCGCCGGCCTGGGCCTGGAATTGAAGGGTGAGGCCATCTCAAAACCGTAAGCACCTGCATTGTGAAATGCAAGGAGGTCGCCCTCTCTAACTTCGGGCAGGCTTCTATCCCACGCGAACGTATCCGTTTCGCAAATATTTCCCACCACGGTGTACAGTCTTTTTACTCCATGCGGGTTGGAAATGTTTTCGATATGGTGATAGGCATCATATAGCATCGGTCTGATCAGGTGGTTGAAACCGCTGTTGACCCCAACAAATACGGTTGCTGGTGTTTGTTTGACCACATTGGCCTTTACGATAAAATAGCCGCATTGGCTGACCAGGTATTTGCCTGGCTCAAAGCAAACCTGGAGTGATTTGCCGGTTTCTTGTTTAAAGGTTTCCAATCTGGAAGCGAGCATTTCACCCAGCAGGTCGATATCTGTTTCCGATTCCCCCGATTGGTATGGAACTTTAAAGCCGCTGCCCATGTCTACATAATCAAGATCAGGAAAATGTTCAGCCAGGTCGAGCATCACGTCGAATCCCATTAAGAAAACCTGGATGTCCCTGATCTCGCTGCCGGTGTGCATGTGCAGGCCCCGAACCTTAAGGCCTGTGCTTTTTACAATGCGTTCTATATGCCTTAACTGGTGGATGGAAATGCCGAATTTACTGTCGACATGGCCTGTGGAAATTTTAAAATTGCCCCCGGCCATGATATGCGGATTGATGCGGATGCAAACCGGGTAACTGGCATTGAATGCATGCCCGAATTGTTCGAGGATGGAAATATTGTCGATATTGATTCTCACCCCCAGTTCTTTGGCTTCCAGAATTTCATTGAAATCAACACAATTAGGGGTGAACAGGATGTCCTCTTTGCTGAACCCGGCCATCAGTCCTATCCTGACCTCATAAATACTGACACAGTCCAGCGATGCGCCGAGCGATTGCACGTAGCGTAATATATGAATATTGGTCAGCGCTTTGCAGGCATAATAAATGCGTGCATCAATGACCCGGAATGCTTTTTTCAGTTTTTCATACTGGAATGCGATCCGCTCTGCATGATAAACATATAGGGGGGTGCCGTAAATCTGGGCAATTTCGGTCAATTGCCCTTCATTGAGCTTTTTTGGCATAAGCGGGAAATTATGGCGCGGGTCATTTTCTCATCAGGCGCCTGGCTGTTCTCCGTCATCAGTTCCTCCCGTTTCATGAACCTCCACGATGGCGCCGGTTTCATTCACCACCAGGGTGGATTCTTCTATGGAGAGTTCCGGGTCAATGCTGATTCCATCGGGCATGTCTTGATTGTTCTCATTCTCTTCCTGTTCGCGGGCCGAATCGGAAACGGCGGTGGCTTTAACCAGTTCTTCCATCAGGATCTCGCTGATCTTAGGCAGATCATCGGCCGTATTGATGCCGAAATAATCCATGAACGATTTGGACGTGGAATAGATGAGGGGTTTGCCCACAGCATCTTCGTTACGGCCTGATATGATGATAAGATCTTTCTCCAGTAATTTTTGCACGGCATAATCGCAGTTCACGCCCCGGATCGATTCGATCTCGCTCTTTGTGATGGGTTGTTTATATGCAATGATGGCCAGAGTTTCGAGGGCTGCCGTAGAAAGCCGTTTGATGAATTTATCGCCATTCAGAAGAGCAACGGTGCGGTGAAATTCAGGTTTGGTCAGGAACTGCCAGCCGCCACCGCTTTGACGGAGCTCGAAAGCATAAAATTCTGAGGCATATTTTTCACGAATGCCCTGGATCGCAGCTTCCACCTGGTCGATCTCGGCACGGTCTTCAATGAAACCCAAGGCATTGTTCACCAGTTCGGTGATATCGGTGGCATTGAGGGGCTTATCGCTTGCAAATATCAATGCTTCAATATGGGGTATGATCTGAGAAATTTCCATAGTCAGTTTAATCGATTTCGAACGGGAAAGATAAGCGGAATGGGCCAATACACCCCTTAGGTTATTGACATTGTTCTCCACATATCATTTTATGTTGATGTGTTGGATCAACCCTGCAGGGCTGCAGCGCCGCTTACGATCTCCGTAAGTTCCGTGGTGATGGCTGCCTGCCTTGCCCTGTTGTAACTGATCTTCAGGGTTTTCAGCAGTTCGTTGGCATTATCGCTGGCCTTATCCATGGCGGTCATCCTGGCACCATGCTCACTGGCGTTGGCATCCAATACTGCCTTATACAGTTGGGTATTGAGGATCTTGGGCATGAGCTCGGCGATCAAGACCGACTGGCTGGGTTCGAAGATAAAATCGGCCCTTTTTTTATTGCCTTCGTGGGATACTTTCTGAACGGGCAGGAAGGCTTCCGAGATAAATCGCTGGCTGGCGGCGTTTTTAAATTCGCTGTATACGAGTTCCACGGCGTCCACTTCCTTATTGGCAAAAGCGGTCATGGCGTATTGGGCCGCGGCCTGGACTTTGTCGAAGCTCAGGTTCGTAAATATATCCCAATAGTTATCAACTACTTTATAGCCTGATTTGCTGAAATGTTCGTATCCTTTTTTTCCTATCGGGAGGATCCTTACCTGGCCTTTACTGTGCTGAGCCGCATATTTTTCGCGGATGGTTTGCTTGGCCAGTTTGATCAGGTTGCTGTTATAGCCGCCGCAGAGGCCGCGGTCGCTGGTGACCACAATGATGAGTACGTTTTCAACCGGGCGTTCTACCGCGAGGTCCATTTTCACATCGCCGTCGCTGTTGCTGACGATGTTACCCAGCATCTCCTGGAGCTTTTGAGCATAGGGGCGCATTTGCGTGATGGCGTCCTGGGCCCGGCGCAGCTTGGCCGCACTGACCATTTTCATGGCCTTTGTGATCTGTTGCGTACTTTGAACACTCTTGATCCGGATCCTGACTTCTTTTAATGCACCACTCATACGGTTATCTGTTTAAGCTGATAGGCTGGTTTTTGCTGAAACTACTGGCCGTTTCAGGCCGCAAAGGTAAAGGAAATGAGATAAAATTACCAAGCCGTTTTACGCTCTTTGCCGAACCTTTTTGACAAATAGGCCAGTTGGCCCGGCCGGCAACGACATCCTGGCAAGATCCTGCATCCTGTCTGAATTACCCCGATTCGCGAATTTTAACACGGCTTTGCCTCTCCCGCAGCGATTCCCTCCATTTCTCAACCAGAACTTTGTACCTTTGACGCCCTGTCAATTTGGCTCTGCCCGATCATTAGCACTGTATTTGACCGGACATAACACTTTAAACCAAACTGCATCAACTAAACATCCGTTTCAGGAATAATATGTTAGGGATCATATCAAAACTTTTCGGTGGCAGCAAGAGTGAGAAGGACGTGAAGAAAATCCTGCCCGTTGTTCAGAAAGTCAACCAGCATTTTCAGGCGTTTCAATCGCTCAGTAACGACGAACTACGTCATAAAACCCAGGAATTCCGCCAGCGCATCCGGGAACACCTGTCGGAGATCGATGGTCGCATCGCTGCCAGGAACCAGGAAGCAGAGGCGCTCCCGGTTGAAGATATCAACGGTCGTGATGCCATCTACAAGGAAGTGGATGAGATGAAAAAGGAACGGGATCAGAAGATCGAAGAGGTGTTGGAACAGATACTGCCGGAGGCATTTGCCGTGGTGAAAGAAACCAGCCGCCGATTTTCCACCCAAACGCAGATCGAATCTGCGGCAACGGATCTCGACCGCGAACTGGCCACCCGTAAGAACTATATCAGTATCAACGGGGATCGTTCTGTTTTCCAGAACAGTTGGGAAGCGGCGGGCAACACCGTTTCATGGAATATGGTGCATTACGATGTTCAGCTGATCGGTGGCGCCGTACTCCATTCGGGAAAAATATCCGAGATGGCTACCGGTGAAGGTAAAACGCTGGTCAGTACGCTGCCGGCCTACCTGAACGCCCTGGCCGGTGAGGGCGTCCATATTGTTACCGTGAACGATTACCTGGCACGCCGCGATAGTGAGTGGAACGGGCCGATCTTTGAATGGCTCGGTTTAAAAGTGGATTGTATCGACAAACATCAGCCCAACAGTGATGCGCGCCGGAATGCTTATAATGCCGACATTACCTACGGAACCAATAACGAATTTGGTTTCGACTACCTCCGCGATAACATGGTGCATTCACCGGAAGAGATGGTGCAACGCAAACACCACTTTGCCATGGTGGATGAAGTGGATAGCGTGTTGATCGATGATGCCCGTACGCCCCTGATCATCAGCGGCCCGGTTGGTCATAGCGATAACACCCAGCAATTCTTCGACCTAAAACCCCGTATTGAAAAACTGGTGGATGCACAGAAAAGGGCTGTCAACCAGTTCCTCATCGAAGCAAAAAAGAAAATAGCCGAAGGAAACGACGACCCGAAAGACGGCGGTCTCGCCCTCATGCGGGCATATCGGGGCCTGCCTAAGAACAGTGCACTGATCAAGTTCCTCAGCGAAGCGGGTATCAAAGTGAAATTGCAGAAAAGCGAGAACTATTACCTGGCCGATCAGCAAAAGGAAATGCCGAAGGTGGACAAGGAGCTTTTCTTTACCATCGATGAAAAAAATAACCAGGTTGAACTCACTGAACAGGGTATCAACCTGATCACCCGGTCTGGCGAAGATCCCGAATTCTTCATCCTGCCTGACATTGCGACCAAGCTGAGTGAGATCGAGAAAACTGACCTGACTGCAGAGGAAAAATTACAACGTAAGGAAAACCTGCTCAACGAATATTCGCTCAAGGCCGACAGGATCCATACCGTGCAACAATTGCTGAAAGCATATACACTGTTTGAAAAGGATGTGGAATATATAGTGGTGGAAGGTGCGGTGAAGATCGTGGACGAACAAACGGGCCGTATCATGGAGGGCCGTCGATATTCCGATGGTTTACACCAGGCCCTGGAAGCGAAGGAGAACGTGAAGATCGAAGCGGCAACGCAAACATACGCCACCGTTACCCTGCAGAATTATTTCAGGATGTATCATAAGCTGGCCGGTATGACCGGTACGGCCGAAACCGAAGCCAGTGAATTATGGAGCATTTATAAGCTGGATGTGGTTACCATTCCCACCAACGTACAGGTGATCCGCAAAGATGAGCAGGACAAAGTATTCAAGACGAAGCGTGAAAAATATAAGGCGGTCATAGAAGAGATCGAACTCCTCCGTGCTGCCGGAAGGCCGGTGCTTGTTGGTACCACGTCGGTGGAGGTGAGCGAATTGCTGAGCCGCATGCTTAAGCAAAAGAATATCCCGCACAACGTACTCAATGCCAAACAACATTCCCGGGAGGCCCAGGTGGTTGCTGAAGCGGGTATGGCAGGTGCGGTGACCATTGCCACCAACATGGCGGGCCGCGGTACGGATATCAAACTCGGGCCCGGCGTTCGCCAAAGGCGGGCGGATTGGCCATCCTGGGTACGGAAGGCATGAAAGCCGTCGTGTTGACCGCCAGTTGCGCGGACGTGCCGGCCGCCAGGGCGACCCCGGAACATCCAATTTCTTTGTTTCGCTGGAAGACGACCTGATGCGCATGTTTGGATCAGACCGTATCGCCAGCCTGATGGACCGTATGGGATACAAAGAAGGGGAAGTGATCCAGCACAGCATGATCACCAAGAGCATCGAACGCGCACAGAAGAAAGTGGAGGAAAATAACTTCGGTATACGGAAACGCCTGCTCGAATATGATGATGTGATGAACAAGCAGCGTAATGTGGTCTACGGGCGCCGCAATCATGCGCTGTTCGGCGAAAGGCTGGCACTCGACCTCGACAATGCATTCTATTCCGTGGCAGAAAGCCTGATCGGCTCATTCAAAGAGAATACGGATATCGAAGGCCTGAAACTGGCGGCCATCATGCATTTTGGCATTGATACCGGCATCTCCGCCGAACAACTCGACAAAGAAGATAACAATCAGCTGGCGGAGAAACTCTACCTCGAAGCCATGGCCCGCTATAACCAGAAGAAAATTGCCCTGGGCGAACAAACCATGCCCATCATCAGCAACATCCGTAAAGATCAGGGCAACCATATCGAAAACGTAGTGGTGCCCTTCACCGACGGGAAAAAAGCGATCCAGGTTCTGACCAACCTTGATAAGTATATATCCACGAACGGCCGGGAACTCGCCAGTTCACTGGAAAGGACGATCACACTGGCACTGATCGATGATGCCTGGAAAGAACACCTCCGTTCCATGGACGACCTGCGCCACAGCGTACAAACAGCAGGTTACGAACAAAAAGATCCCCTGGTGATCTACAAGATCGAAGCTTATAACGCATTCAAGCAAATGAATGACCAGGTGAATAAGGATATCGTCAGTTTCCTTTGTCATGCCGGCATCCCGATGGAACAAACGCAGGCAACCCGTATCAAGGAAGGCCGCGAGGAAAAGACGGATATGAGCAAGATGAACGTCAATAAGGCGGAGATCGAAGAAGCGGGTGCTGATTATGCTGCCAATGAAAATGATTATTACGATCCCTCCGTTCCGGTAAAACAACAACCGGTTCGGGTTGATCCCAAGATCGGGCGGAATGATCCATGCCCCTGTGGTAGCGGAAAGAAGTTCAAGCAATGTCATGGAAAAGACGCCTGAGTAAACACTAACTGATTAATAACCATGCATCCGAAAGGATGCATTTTTTTATCACACAACAAACCGGTTCAACCCGGATTCATTCAGTATTTTTACGTTATGCAACCAAAGACCCCTTATGGATTGATGGCGATGGAACCTTTGTTGAAGGTGGAAGACCTGGATGTCTTGCTTGATCAGGCAAACAAAAAACAACTGGAAGTGCTGTGTTTGCCTCCCCTGATGATCAGGCATGCCAGGCAAGCCGCACAGGACAAAGGCATCAGGCTTGCCACGATCATTGGTTATCCATTCGGTTATCCGGCCATCGAATCCAAATTGGCGGAAATGGTACTTGCCATCGTTGATGGTGTGGATGACCTGTATATATGCGCCAACCAGACAGCCATCAGGAATAACGACTGGCAATATATTGCCAGGGAGTTGGGCACCTTACTGCCGGTTGCCAGAAATAAACAGAAAAAGATTTTTTTAGTCACGGAGCTTAGCTTTTTGACTGAAGAGGATATTCTTCGTTGTGCAGATATTTTCGGCGCGGCAGGCGTTGACGGGATCATCACGTCAACCGGACTGTTTGCCGGCCTCAATCATGCAGATAAGCTGGCATCGTACCGGCAATTTTTGGCGGAAGCTGTACCCGTTTTGGAAACCCTGCCGGATAACGTGAACCCGGAACTTCATCTTAGTACCGGGGCCAATGGCTTTTTTGTTAAATCCGGGATAAGTTTACCCAAAGCTGTTTCCCTGTTGCAGGATGGAATGTTTTTTGAACAGCCACATCAAAACTGAATCTTATGTTGCAGAGATCGATCTTAGTTATCCTGTTCCTTTCATCTGTTTCCTGTTCGATGGCCCAATATGGCCAAGCAGACAGCCTGGTGAAAGGAACCATCACCATTCATAAGGACGCCCGTATTGATATGCTGGGTAAAAAGATGGCAGAGTATAACGAAAGCCTTTCCAGTAAAATGAAAATGGTGAACGGATACAGGCTGATGCTGCTCAGTACGAATGACCGTGCCATGGCCATGCAGATCCGGTCGCAACTGCTGCAACAATATTCCGATCAGAAAGTGTACATGATCTTCCAGTCGCCGTACATCAAACTGAAAATGGGCAATTACACGGAAAGGCCTGAAGCGGAAAAAATGCGGAAACAGTTACTGGCATCAAAGATCATTTCCGGTAATATCTATATTGTATCGGAAATGGTGGAAGCAAAACAGGACAAGTCGGCCAATTCCGAGGAACAGCCATAATATTTATTTCAATCCATCGATACTACTACAAAAACTCTTGATTATTTTTGGAGTGCCCCCGGGCACTCTTTTTTATGATAGAAGCCATCAGGGACCTTGCCGGTCAATACGCCCCTTCCATTGTGGACATTCGCCGTCACATTCATGCAAATCCTGAACTGAGTTACCAGGAATATGAAACTTCCGCATTCATTCAGCAAAAGCTGTCTGATTGGGGTATCCCATTTACGGTGATGGCTGAAACCGGCGTTTGCGGTATCATTCGGGGCAAGAACCCCGACAAGAAAGTGATCGCCCTACGCGCCGATATGGATGCGTTGCCGATCAGGGAACAGAATGATGTTTCCTATAAATCAAAAAACGATGGGATCATGCATGCCTGTGGTCATGATGTGCATACATCCTGCCTGCTCGGCGCAGCCAGGATATTGCTCGACCTGAAAGATTCATGGGAAGGCACGGTCAAACTGATCTTCCAGCCCGGCGAAGAAAAAAATCCCGGCGGCGCCAGTCTCATGATACGAGACGGTGTGCTGAAAGACCCGGCGCCTGAAAAAATAATGGCCCTGCACGTACACCCCGGTATGGAAGCCGGTACGTTCAGTTTCCGGGGCGGGAAGGTGATGGCCAGTGCCGACGAGATCTGTATAACGGTAAAGGCTAAGGGCGGACATGCGGCTGCGCCCCATCTCTCGGCGGATGCCATACTCGCCGGATCGCATATCGTAATAGCCCTGCAACAGGTCATAAGCCGCCACAACGATCCTTTCAACCCCTCTGTACTATCCATAACGGCTTTTAACGGCGGCAATACCACCAATGTGCTCCCTTCCGAAGTAAAACTTATGGGTACGCTCCGTGCTATGGATGAAACCTGGCGTTTCAGGGCACACGACCTCATCGTTCAAACGGTCAGGGATACGGCCGCAGCGATCGGTGCGGAAGCGGAAGCCAGGATCGATGTGGGTTATCCCTTTGTATGGAATGACCCCGCCCTGTCGGAAAAGGCCATGGGGCTGGCCAAACAGTATGCCGGCCAGGCCAATGTCACAGAAACGGAACTGCGCATGGGGGCCGAAGATTTTGCTTTTTATTCTCACCGGATACCTGCCTGTTTCTTCAGGCTGGGCGCAGGTAACAGGGCTTTGAATATCACCAGTAATGTTCATACGCCCACATTCAATATCGATGAACGGGCCATTGAACACGGTATCGGTATGATGGCATGGCTGGCCATTTCTTGCTGACGGATCAGCGGGTTTTCCGTTTTGATCAACCATTAAAAGATTCATGTATGAAAATCGCATTTCACGGAGCGGCACGAACGGTTACCGGCTCTAAGCACCTGCTTACCTTGTCCAACGGAAAAAAAGTCCTGCTTGATTGCGGCATGTTCCAGGGAATGGGCAGTTTGACCGATGAATTGAACCGTGATTTCGGTTTTGACCCTTCTTCCATCAACTACATGATCCTTTCTCACGCACATATCGATCATTGTGGCCTCATACCAAAACTGATCAGTGATGGGTACAACGGTAAGATCTATTGCACCCTGCCACCAAAGACCTGGCGGCGGTGCTTGCTGGAAGATTCGGCCGGGATACAGGAAAACGATATCAGGTTTGAGAACAAACGGCGCTCCCTGACCGGGCTGCCTTATCTCAAGCCTTTGTATACAACGGAAGAAGCGCTCGAAGCCGTTCAATATTTTGAAACGGTCGACTATGATCAATGGTTCCGCATCGACGAGGATATCGAATTCTGTTATACGGATGCCGGGCATATCATCGGAAGCGCCAGTGTGCACCTGCGCATAAAGGAAAATGGTAAGACCACAACCCTGACATTCAGTGGTGATGTCGGCCGTTACCGGGATATCATCTTGAAATCACCTGCAACATTTCCGCAGGCAGATTACATCATCATCGAATCAACGTATGGCAACAGCCTGCACGATGAACATTCCCCGTCGGTTGACGTGCTGGAAGAGTGGATCACTAAAAGCGTACCTGAAGAAAAAAGGTAAACTGATCATTCCTGCATTTAGTGTCGGAAGAACGCAGGAACTGCTCTATTCCCTGAACCAGCTTGAACTGGAAAACAGGTTGCCCGACCTGGAATATTTTGTAGACAGCCCCCTGAGTACAAAGGCTACCCATATTGTAAAAAGGTTTCCGCAATATTTTAATAAACGAATTCAGAAAGTGCTGATGGGAGACAGCGACCCGTTTAATTTTCAAAGGCTGAAATTCATCAAGTCTGTGGAAGAGTCGAAATTTGCTGAACTACAAAAACGGGCCCTGTGTGATCATTTCAGCCAGCGGTATGGCTGAGGCCGGCAGGGTGAAACATCATATCAGTAACAATATTGAGAACAGCCGGAATACCATCCTTTTTACCGGCTACTGTGAACCCAATTCACTGGGTGCAAGACTAATGCACCGGCCGGGGGAGGTGACGATATTCGGACAGATACACCAGGTAAATGCGGAGATCGCCGAAATGCGCAGTATGAGCGCCCATGGTGATTATGATGACCTGTCGCAATACCTGTCTTGCCAGGATCCCAGGAGCGTGAAAAAAATGTTTATTGTACACGGTGAATATCCTGTGCAGGTTGATTTCAAACAAAGGCTGATACGAAAAGGCTTCCTTGATGTGGAAATTCCCGAAAGGCACCAGGAGATCGGTTTAGGGTAACCTTCACCGTTGGTTTATTCTGTTTTTTCTCCCGGAACTTCCTGCCCGTTTTGGTACAATACCAGCGATCGCACCAGGCCTGTATCATTTCTGATGAACTGTATTTTGGCACTAACTTCGGGAATAATGAACCAGTCTGTTTTCTCAGGCGTCAGGATAAAGGATGTTTGCCCTGTTGCCTGAGCCAGTAGTTTTTCATTTTCTACCCATATGGTGAGCACAAAATCCGGCGCCAGCGTGTATTTGCCTTTGTATTGTTTCAGGGAATCCGCACTGAGCTTAATGGCAGGCTGTGGCTGGTTGTTTTGAAGATGATACAGAATTCTCCTGATGGCGATATAGGGCAGGCTCCCTCTTTCCATATTCGATAGCAGGATGAATGTTTTGTCATTGTCTGTATGTCTTTCGATAAATGTATTATATCCCGGCCAGCTTCCGCTATGGTTCATGATCCTTCCAAAGGTTTTTGAAGAATCCACCATCCAGCCAAAACCATAAAAAGATTTTTTCCCGTTCTTCAGAACGGGAGTTTGCAAAGCTTCAAACCATTCCTCTTGAGTCAGTAGTGCGTGATCATGCAAAGCACGGTCCCAAAGAAAAAGATCCCCTGTGGTTGAATTAACCGTACCGTCACCCTGTATGCCATCCAGCGCTTTTACAAAAGCTTTGTAATCCGGATGCTCGTCTGGCAAGATAAATGTGTTATCGGTTTTTTGTTTCACATATCCGTAAGCGTAGTTCTCCGGAACCTTATTGTCAAACCTCCTGCTTAAAACAAGGGTGTTAGACATTTTCAGCGGTTTGAAGATGGCTTCATCCAGGAATTTTCCATATGATTTTCCGGATGCCTTTTCGATGATGGATGCCAGCAATGCGTACCCGGTATTGCTGTATTCATATTTTTCTCCGGGGTTGAAAAGGATTTTGGGTTTGTATTGGGCAAGGAGCCCGATCATGTCGCGGTTGGTGGCTATTTTACTGCTGTCCCAATATTCCTCAAAAAGTTCCATATAATCGGGTAATCCCGAGGTATGATTCAGCAAATGCCTGATCGTAATCTGTTCATAGGGCAGTTCCGGGAAAAACTTTCTAAGGCTGTCTTCATAAGACAATGCACCTTTTTTCTTCAGGATCATGATGCCCATGGCGGTGAATTGCTTGGATACCGAGGCCAGTTCAAAGATGCTTTCTTTGTTCAAGGGTCTTTTTTGATCGAGACTGGCCATGCCGAAGGAACGTTGATACAATACCTGTCCCTTTTCAGCGACCAGAACATTTCCATTGAATTTTCCTTCTGTATATAATTTGTTGAACAGGCTGTCCAATTGCGATTCGGTGTGTTGCGCAAATGCCTGTGAACAGAAACAGGAAAATGCCAGGATCAAGATACCTCTCATGTGTATTTTTCTTTTCAATAAAGATAAGTTACGGTTCCCTAATGTTCATTAAGCAAGACAATTCGCCGATTTTTTTTAATTTCAGCATGTGGAAACCTATGGTAAAATATTGCTGATAGCCATGCCGGCTTTTCTATTGTTGGTATTGCTTGAGAAATGGTATGGCTGGTACAGGGGAAGGGATACTGTCCGCCAGATGGATATGATCAGCAGTCTTTGTTCAGGCATTACCAATGTTACGAAAGACGTTTTGGGTTTGAGTGTGGCCCTGATCAGTTACGAATGGATGTACCGGCACCTGGCATTGACCCATCTTCCCGCGAACTGGCTGACCTATATCATCGTGTTCGTAGTACTTGATTTTGCCGGGTATGTTGTGCATGCCATTGATCATAAGGTCAATTTCTTTTGGAACAGTCATTTGGTACACCATAGCAGTGAAGAATTCAACCTGGCCTGTGCGTTGCGGCAAAGTATTTCTGTTTTTGTCAGGCTGTTTGTGATACTCCTCCTGCCTGCAGCCCTGCTGGGTATCGATCCGAAAGTGGTGGCCATCATCGGCCCGTTGCATTTATTTGCACAATTCTGGTATCATACACGCCATATCAATACCATGGGATTCCTGGAGAATATCATTGTAACACCATCCCATCACCGGGTGCACCATGCGATCAATCCGGAATACATCGACAAAAATTATGGCCAGATTTTTATTTTCTGGGATAAATTATTCGGTACGTTTCAAAAGGAATTGCCTCATGTGAAGCCGGTTTATGGAATTACCAGGCCGGTTCGCACATGGAACCCGATCAAGATCAATTTTCAGCATCTTTGGCTGCTGATCAGCGATGCCTGGCATACGGCAAGCTGGCGGGATAAGTTGAGGATATGGTTCATGCCTACGGGATGGCGCCCCGCCGATGTGGAAAAAGCTTACCCGGTCAATAAAATATCGGATGTCTATCATTTTGAGAAATATGATACGAAGTACCGGAATGGATTTCTCGTTTGGTCGTGGTTTCAGCTGGTCATGCTTTTGCTGTTCATCAGTTATTTGTTTGGAAATATAGCAGCCATCGGATCTCCGGGTATGTTTTGGTACGGCGGGTATGTGTTCCTAAGCGTTTATGCGTTGACGGAACTGATGGATAAAAGCAAACAGGCCTTTACCTGGAACCTTGTAAAGGATTTTTTTGGGATTGGATGGATATACTATTCTGGCGACTGGTTCGGTTTGGCAAACAATGGACAGGAATACATCCTGGTCCTCCTGCTTTACTTCCTGGTATCTTCAGCAGGATCGGCTTATTTTTCGTATATGCATTACAGGGAGTCTGTTTTAAGCCGTGCCTGATCATCCTGTGATCGGTTTCATAGACATGTTGCCGTTGATCATCCTTGGGTATTTCAACGGGTTCGCATTTTTCAGGGCGTCGGGTAAGAGATTATCGGGCCAGTTCTGATAGCAGACCGGTCGTACAAACCTGCGGATGGCATCTGGGCCCACGGAGGTAAAGCGGCTATCGGTACTTGCGGGAAAAGGCCCCCCATGATGCATGGCTTGGGTCACCTCAACGCCGGTGGGTACAGCATTCAGGATGATCCGCCCCGCATGAAGCCTGATTTCATTCAGCAGATCCTTATGCTTCAGGCATTCGGCTTCCATGGCCATGATGCTTGATGTGAGCTGACCGGGCATACCCGCGGCCACTTCTTTCATCTGATCCATATGTTTGCATGCGACCAGAAGAGAATAGGGGCCAAAGACCTCATGATGCAAGACCGGGTTGGCCAGGAAGTCGTCTGCCTGCACCATGGCCAATGCGGGGATCCCGGGATTCGTCAATTTTCGTTTAATGTCTTCTGTTAGTTCCCTTGTAGTCAGTTGCGACACGCCTTTTTGAGAAAGCGCCTCATTTCTCAACACATCATACCTTTCCGGATGCCCGCATGCAGCATCTCAGAAAGTTGAACGTCATCCAGTTTCCGGGCAAGTATATCAGCGAATTTTTTGGTACAGTCATTATCCAGCGCAATAAGAATTCCAGGGTTGGTGCAAAATTGACCAGCTCCCAGGCTGATGGAATCCGCATACAGCGACGCTACCTGTTCAGTTTCGGCGGAGAGTTTGCCAGGCAATAAGTAAACCGGGTTTACGCTGCCCATTTCGGCGAACACCGGGATGGGTTCCAAACGTTGATTGCCCCAGTCGAATAGCTGTTTTCCGCCCGTATAAGAACCCGTGAAACCAACCGCCTTGGTAAGCGGGTGTTTGACCAGTGCTTCACCCACCGCCGCAGCCGCACCAAATACATGCTGGAAAATATTTTCGGGCATACCCATTTTTTTTACGGCCTTGATGATGGCACCGGCTGTCATCAAGCTGGTAGCCGGATGGGCCGGATGGGCTTTTACGATCACGGTGCATCCGGCGGCCAGGGCACTGGCGGTGTCGCCTCCGGCCGTTGAGTATGCAAAGGGGAAATTGCTGGCGCCGAATACAACAACCGGCCCGAGCGGGATATTCATCTTCCTGATATCCGACTGGTTGCTGTTTTGGTATCAATACATATATCCAGGTGTTTGCCTTGCGCAGCAAAATCAGCATAACCGGTCAGTTGCCTGATGGTCCTGGATCGTTCGGCCCGTAACCTGGCTATAGGTAAACTTGTTTCTTTTTCTGCCGTTTCAATCAAGTTGTCTCCCAGTCCGGTGAGTTCATCAGCGATGGCATAGAGAAGGTCGCGGCGCAGGGCAGGCGGCGATTCGCGCAGCCAGGAAAAGGCATCCCAGGCCTTATGCAGGCAACTATCAATTTCCTGTATGGTTGCGTCCGGATACAAGGGAACATGTTTAGGAATGGCCGGCATCACCTGGTTCTGGGACATCATTGCCTGAAATACTCGATCTGCATATTGACCACACCGTTCACTTCAGCCTGGCGGGCTTTTTGAAATGCTTCTTCTTCGGTATCACCGCAAAAATTTCCGGATGGGGTGCCGGTGGCATCCAGGCATTGATAACACATTTGAGAGGCTTCCTTATTGCAACCGGCCAATATAAGGATCAATCCTGCAGCCGCAAGCGTTTTTTTCATACGATTACTTAGAGAATAAAAATATTGCTTTTTCAAATACCGGCTTTGTATTAGCCATATATTGATCTTCAGGGCCACCAGATATGATATCGACATAGCCGGGTTGAACGTATCGGTTAGGGTTAAAATGAAAAATCCCGGCAAAGAGCCGGGATTTACACTTGTACCACGTACGGGAATCGAACCCGTGATTCCTCCGTGAAAGGGAGGCGTCTTAACCCCTTGACCAACGCGGCATTTGTTTTTCGGACGGCAAAGATAACGAGGCTTACATTTTTATCCAAATTTTTTAGGATGATCATGTAAAAAGACCATAATGCGCCATATTGTCCGCAGAAAATAATCAGTGCGAATATCCCCGGTTAACGTAATTTTGCCACGCAAAAAATAATCTCACATTTCAATCATTCATTATGAGTACTGTAAAAGTTGCCATCAACGGTTTTGGCCGCATAGGCCGGTTGGTTTTCCGCCAGATTTATGATATGAAAGGCATTGACGTCGTGGCTATTAACGACCTGACCAGCCCCGCTGTGCTGGCCCATCTGCTGAAATACGATACTGCCCAGGGCCGTTTCGGACAAACAGTAACTTCTACGGAGAACTCCATCGTGGTCAATGGCCATGAAGTGAAAATATACGCGCAAAAGGATCCTGCCCAAATTCCCTGGGGTCAGCATGATGTGGACGTTGTGATCGAAAGCACCGGATTCTTTACCGATAAGGACAAGGCAGCCGCTCACCTGGCAGCAGGCGCTAAAAGGGTGGTTATTTCTGCCCCGGCTACCGGCGATCTTAAAACCATCGTGTTTAATGTTAACCACAGTATCCTCGACGGAAGTGAAACGATCATCAGCTGCGCAAGCTGCACCACAAACTGCCTGGCCCCCATGGCCAAAGCGCTGCAGGATAACTTCGGTATCGTAACCGGCCTGATGAGTACGATCCATGCTTATACGAACGACCAAAACACACTCGATGCCCCGCATCCCAAAGGCGATCTCCGCAGGGCACGTGCCGCAGCCTCCAATATCGTTCCCAACAGTACGGGCGCTGCCAAGGCCATCGGCCTGGTTTTACCCGAACTGAAAGGCAAACTTGACGGCGGCGCACAACGCGTTCCGGTGATCACTGGGTCTGTTACGGAACTGTACTCCATACTGAATAAAAAGACCACCGTTGAAGAAATCAACGCGGCCATGAAAGCTGCCAGCAATGAAAGCTTCGGATATACAGAAGACGAGATCGTCAGCAGCGATGTGATCGGTATTTCATACGGTTCACTGTTCGATGCCACCCAAACCAGGGTCATGGCGATCGGTGATCAGCAAATGGTGAAAACCGTCAGCTGGTACGATAATGAAATGAGCTATGTATCGCAGCTGGTGCGTACCGTGCATCATTTCGCCGGACTTATTTCTAAATAAGATAATTGTCATATTGCATGTGTAAGGTTTAATGTTCATATTATTTTTACATAATCATGAACGTTAAACCTTATTTCTTTAAACGCTAAAATTTAACCGCATGTCTGTTTTCTCCCAACATAACTTCTCCGGGCAAAAAGCCATTATTCGTGTAGACTTTAACGTTCCGCTGGATGCTGATTTCAACATCACCGATGATACCCGTATGCGGGCCACAATACCAACGATCAAAAAAATATTGGCCGATGGCGGCAGCGTGATCCTGATGAGTCACCTGGGTCGGCCTAAAGACGGTCCAACGGACAAGTATTCACTGCGCCACCTCGTGTCACACCTGCAATCTTTATTGGGTGATCGGCACCCGGTGCAATTCGCCAATGATTGTATCGGCGCATCGGCTGTTGATATGGCTTCATCCCTGAAAGCAGGGGAGGTTTTATTACTCGAAAACCTGCGTTTTTACAAAGAGGAAGAAAAGGGCGATGAGGCCTTTGCTGAAAAACTGGGTAAGCTGGGTGATGTCTATGTAAATGACGCTTTTGGCACTGCGCACCGGGCCCATGCCTCAACGGCCGTCATAGCAAAGTTCTTTCCTGCCGGTAAAAAAATGTTCGGACTGGTGATGGAAGGCGAAGTGAAAAGCGCCGAGAAAGTAATGCATGACGCAGAGAAACCTTTTCTGGCGATCATCGGGGGCGCCAAAGTATCCGACAAAATCCTCATTCTGGAAAACCTGCTGGAACGTGCAGATGACATCATCATTGGCGGAGGAATGGCATATACTTTTTATAAAGCACAGGGCGGACAAATAGGAAATTCTCTTTGTGAAACAGAAAGGCTCGATGCCGCCATTGCCCTGCTGAAAAAGGCCGAAGAAAAAGGCGTCTGTATCCACCTTCCGGCCGACTCCGTTATAGCTGATAAATTTGATGCGAATGCCAATACTTCCGGAGCATTGAGTAATAATATTCCGGAAGGCTGGATGGGACTGGATATTGGTCAAATGGCCTGCGAATCATTTTCGCACGTCATTCAGCGGTCCAGGACGATTCTCTGGAACGGGCCAATGGGTGTTTTTGAAATGGAGAAATTCCAGCATGGTACAAAAACCATCGCGCATGCAGTGGCCGATGCTACGGCAAAAGGTGCTTTCAGCCTCGTGGGTGGGGGCGACAGTGTTGCAGCCGTGAATAAATTCAACCTCGCCGATAAGGTCAGTTACGTTTCCACCGGCGGCGGAGCGATGCTGGAATATTTTGAAGGAAAAGAGCTTCCGGGTATCGCGGCCATAAAAGCATAAGTTCTGCTTCATCATATAACAAAGCCGCCATCATCATGGCGGCTTTGTCATTACAGACGGCCTTTGACCAATTTTCCTCTTTTTAATATCCGCGACATATCATGCAGCGTATAGAAATAAGTGCCCGCCGCAAATCTTTTCATGCTGATCGTATTGGTGCCATCCGTCAATAATTCATTTTTAAGTATGCATTGGCCCAACGCATTATACAGGTTCAGGTATATGCTGCAACTCGTATTGTTCTTATCAAAATAGACCGTATTGCCACAGGGGTTGGGATAAAAAACAGATGCCGCTTCAATAGTACATTCGGTGGGAGGGCAACCCGCTTTCGGATCGATGGTGATACTGTCTGTGGCCTGGCATCCATTGCTAGTTACCGTTACCCAATAAGTTCCCGGCGAAGTAACCAAAAGGGAATCAAGGTTGCTGGCATTGTTCCATTGATAACTGTCAAATGCGCCCGGATAAAGGGCAATGACATCGTTATCGCAAATGGCGGTATTGGCTCCGAGGTTGGGTACCGGTAGGTCTCTGATGGTCAGTGTCAGTTGCACGATGCTGTCGCACCCGTTCACTGCGGTGAGCGTATCGTTATACACACCACTCGCGGAATAAGTGGTTCCATTCCAGGTATAGGAGCCGCAGGAACTGGCATTGTCCTGCGTTTGTATCCTGGTGATGGTCAGGTTGATGGTTACCAGGCTGTCGCATCCTCCGGAACCGGAGAGTGTCTGAACATATGTTCCGCTGTTGGTATAAGTGGTACCGTTCAGCGTGTACCTGTCACAGGTAGTAACATTCAATGAAGTAGATGCGGTCCGGCATTGGCCATTGAGTTTGACGATGGGTATATCATTATTCCCGATCGGTGTGGCGATATACGTGCCGGGGCCGGGGTCGAAATCAACGGCAAAAGGAAATACGCCGGTATAATAAACATTTTTAAACGGATCGACTTTCATAGCCACATACACGCTCTCATAACTGCCGACGATCTGGTTTTGAAAGGCAGCAACCCAGGTTAGGTTGCCGGCAGCATCAAGCCTGGTCACAAAAATATTCCCCCCATCAACACTGGAAACGCCGGGCCCCGGATCAAAATCCGCCGGTCCGTAAAAACCCCCGGATACGTAAATGTTATTGCCCGAGTCAAAAGCCACCGCTTCGCCAAAAGAATTTCCGGTGAATTGCCTGGCGAAAATGAAATTTCCGTTCTGGTCCAGTTTCAACAAAAAGCAATTTCTGAAACTGGAAGAGTTCATGGTGAAAACGCCTACATTAGGGTCAAAATCAACGAGTCCATCAAATGAGCCGGTTGCGAAAATATTCCCGGCAGGGTCGATGGCCATATCGAATGGTTTATCCGTGTTGGCAGCGCCCCATCTTTTAGCCCACCGGTAATTGCCACTGCTGTCGAGCGAAACGATAAAACAATCCGAACTGCCGGCGGTAGTTAGTGTGGCCACAGAAGGCCCCGGGTCAAAATCCATCGGTCCGGAAAAATTCCCTGCCATATATACGGAGCCCTGCTGGTCTGTTTCCAGCGCATGTTCCTGTAATTGAGAACCCCCTCCGTTGTTCATATTGCGGGCCCAAAGAAATTCGCCTTGTTCATTCAGCTTCAGGATGAACAGATCATTGTCCAGTACACTGGGCGCTGTTAAGGTTTGTGTGCCGGGCCCTGGATCGAAGTCGAAACTGCCCGCAAAATCACCCCCGATATAAATATTATTGAAGGGGTCGATCTCCATCGTGTTGCTGCCGGCTAACAACAGTTGTTTAGACCAGATAAAATTGCCATTATGATCCAGCTTGGTGAAAAATGAATTGGAGCCATTGGATGTAACAGTCACAACGCCCGGACCGGGGTCCATATCAACCGTACCCTGGAAATAGCCGATAAATACAATGTTTCCTCTCTTATCCACTTTGAGTTCCGTAACATCCTCATCCAGTGTACCCCCGATCTGTTTTGCCCAAATGAAATTTCCCGCACTGTCAAACTTAGCAACATATATATCCGTACCGCCATTGGAGGTCATATTAAAAACCCCCGGCCCCGGATCAAAATCGGCTGTACTGGTAAAATATCCGGAAATGTAGATGTATTTGCCTGAATCAAGATCCATAAAATGCCCGTTCAGGTTCTGGCCGGGAGAACCGATCTGCTTCATCCAGTTTAGGCTGACCTGTTGTGCGTTTGCATTCAGAAGATGGGAAAAAAAGAGGACGATGATGAGTAAAGATCTTTTCATAAATACGCTTGGTTGATATGATACCGTAATAAAATTAAAGATTGTTTGATTCTATGGATTTTTTTCTTAGTGAATCAATTGTAAAATTGTTGCAGATCAGTTCCTCCATATTAAGCACTTACTAAGTATATTTATCCTCCTGAAAAATGACACAATGGCCAAAATCGCAGAATCCGAACTCATCATCACGCCCCGCGGGTCGATCTATCACCTGGATCTTCGTCCTGAAGAACTTGCCGAAACGGTCATCGTTGTGGGCGACCCCGACAGGGTGAAGAAGGTCAGCAAACACTTCGACCGGATCGAGCATCAGCAACAGCACCGCGAGTTCATTACACATACGGGCTACATCGGTAAAAAAAGGTTGTCGGTGATGTCTACCGGTATTGGCCCGGATAATATAGATATCGCGATCAATGAACTGGACGCGCTTGCCAATATCGATTTTCAAACGCGGGAACTCAGGCCTGGCTTTCGTTCACTGAATATCATTCGTTTCGGCACTTCCGGTGCTTTGCAACCGGATATACCCGTGGATAGTTTTGTAGCGTCTACCCATGGGATTGGGCTAGACAATCTGCTCAATTATTACCGGTATGAAAAATCGGCTGAAGAAACGGAAATAGCGGATGCATTTGTTGAACAAACCGGTTTGGATACGGCTATTACGAGGCCTTATGCATTTGCAGGCAGTTCAGACCTATTGAAAAAATTTGACAAAGGCTATTTTCAGGGGATGACCGTTACCTGTCCGGGTTTTTATGGTCCTCAAGGCAGGATACTCAGGCTGGATGTTGCCAGTCCGGGGCTGATCAATAAACTCACCGATTTCCGCTACCATAACCATCGAATCACTAACTTTGAAATGGAGACTTCGGCCATTTTCGGCCTGGGGCGACTGTTGGGGCATCATTGCATGAGTGTCAACGCGATCGTGGCCAACCGGGTGAAAAAGGAATTTTCAAAAGACAGCAATTTGGCTGTCGAACATATGATCAAACAATCATTAGAGATATTATCTGCCTAAATTATAAGCATACATGAGCGCAACCATGACCATGCCTGATTTTTCATTGTCGCCCCGGGTAGACCAGGTGGGCATTGAAGAAAGGGCCTCCAGGGTAACCAAACGGAGCATCAAGAACGAAACCAAGATCAACGGCCTGAAATTGGCCCTGAACATGATCGACCTGACCACACTGGAAGGGAAGGATACCGAAGGCAAGGTGAAACAGCTTTGCTACAAGGCTCAACACCTGCTTGATATTTACCCCGGACTGCCAACTGTGGCCGCTGTTTGCGTCTATCCTTCCATGGTAGCCGTAGCCAAAAAGGCGCTGGGAAATTCCGGCGTCAGGGTAGCGGCTGTTGCCACCGCGTTTCCGAGCGGGCAGGCCCCGCGTGATGTGAAGATCCGGGATACCAAATATGCGGTTGACCAGGGCGCGGATGAGATCGATATGGTGATTTCGCGCGGGAAATTCCACCAGGGCGAATACAACTTTGTATTTGATGAGATCGCAGCCATCAAGGAAGCCTGCGGAAATGCCCGGCTCAAAGTGATCCTTGAAACGGGGGAACTGGTTACTTACGATAAAGTGCGCCGCGCAAGCGATATCGCGATGTACGCGGGTGCGGATTTCATCAAAACGTCCACCGGAAAAATTTCACCCGCCGCCACATTGCCTGTAACCCTGGTGATGCTGGAAGCGATCCGTGATTTTTATTATAAAACGGGAAAGAAGATCGCCATGAAACCAGCGGGGGGCATTTCCAAAGCCAAACTCGCCCTGCATTACCTGGTTCTGCTGAACGAAGTGTTGGGTGAAGAATGGATGAACAACGAATGGTTCCGTTTTGGCGCCAGCAGCCTGGCCAATGATATCCTGATGCAGCTCATGAAGCAGCGAACAGGCGTTTACCAATCGGCTGATTATTTTTCGATAGACTAAATTAAGTTTAACAGGTTTTATAGGTTCTAGATGTTTCATAAGTTTACCGGATTCAAACGTCAGGGCTTATGGCAACCATACAAAAATTTGAAGAGATTATTTGCTGGAAAGAAGCAAGAATATTGTGTAAAGAGATGGGGTTACTGATCCGGCAAAAGAAATTCGGGAATAATTTTCGATTGATACAGCAGATAGAAGGTTCATCAGGTTCAATAATGGATAATATTGCGGAGGGTTTTGAAAGAGGTGGAAACAAAGAGTTTATTCAGTTTCTTTATATTGCAAAAGCCTCATGTGGTGAATTGAGGTCTCAGTTATATCGTGCGCTGGACCTTGAATATTTATCTCAAAAGGAATTTGATCAATTGTCGGAAAAGGCGATTAAAATAAGCTACCTGATTCAAAGATTTATCCATGCGGTCAATAATTCTGATTTAAAAGGGTATAAGTATAAGAAATAAATTTTCTACATGAAGTACCCCTTGACCCCCTTAAACCTATCAAACATCTAAAACCTCTTGAACCACTTAAATAAAACCAAGCAATTATAAAATATCACTCAATGGCCTCATCCAAAAACAATACGCTCAAACTCAAATTCGATGCTTCCCGCAACCTGGCTCCGGCACCGGAAAGTAAGAGCGCAGCGAAGATCAATCCCCGTTATGATTTGTTCATTAACGGAAAGTTTGAGAAGCCCGCTTCAAAGAAATATTTTGATACGATAAATCCCGCTACAGAAGAGAAATTATCGGAAGTGGCTGATGCTAACCAGGCTGATGTAAATAAAGCGGTATCGGCGGCGCGTTCCGCTTATGACAAGGTATGGAAGAAGATGCCTGCCAAAGAGCGCGCCAAATATATTTACCGAATCGCCCGCATGGTGCAGGAAAGGGCGCGTGAATTAGCCGTGATCGAGACGCTGGACGGTGGAAAGCCTATTCGTGAAAGCCGTGATTTTGATGTGCCAACGGCCGCCAATCATTTCTTTTATTATGCCGGATGGGCCGATAAACTGGATTATGCTTTTCCTAACCGTAAAGTACAACCGCTGGGCGTGGCAGGTCAGATCATTCCCTGGAATTTTCCGCTGCTGATGGCCGCATGGAAAATTGCACCCGCCCTGGCTACCGGTAATACAGTAGTGTTGAAACCCGCGGAAAGCACCCCGCTGACCGCCTTAAAACTGGCGGAGATCATACAGGAAGCAGATCTGCCTCCCGGCGTGGTGAATATCATCACCGGAGCAGGCGCTACGGGAGCCGCCCTGGTTAATCACCCCGATGTTGACAAGATCGCTTTTACCGGCTCAACGGACGTTGGTAAGATCATTCAGCGCGCCATAGCCGGAACCCATAAAAAAGCAACCCTCGAACTCGGGGGTAAGGCGGCCAATATCATCTTCGACGATGCACCCCTCGACCAGGCAGTGGAAGGCATCATCAAT
Organism: Ferruginibacter sp.; assembly: GCA_046329695.1. GTDB lineage: Bacteria > Bacteroidota > Bacteroidia > Chitinophagales > Chitinophagaceae > Ferruginibacter. The sequence goes on along the minus strand of JAXLUE010000008.1, from coordinate 56,978 downwards.
GGTATATTTTTCAACCAGGGGCATGTCTGCTGCGCCGGTTCACGTTTATTTGTGCGGGAATCAGTGTACAAAACGGTACTGCGTAAACTGAAAGACAGGATGGAATCACTGATCGTAGGCGACCCGCTCGATAAGAATACCGATATCGGTGCGATCAATTCCAAACAACAACTGGAGGTCATCAATCAATATCTCAAGATCGGCCAGCAGGAAGGCGCCGAAATGTACCAAAGCTCCTGTGCGATACCCAAAAAGGGATTCTTCTGCCGCCCAACAATCTTTACCAACGTGGCGCAGTCAAACCGCATCTCATCCGAAGAAATATTCGGCCCGGTACTGGCCATTCAAACATTCCGTACCGACGATGAAGTGATCGAAAGAGCAAACAACACGCCTTTCGGATTATCGGCCGGTGTGTGGACAGACAAGGGTCAAAGATCTTCAACCTGACCACCAAGCTGCGTGCCGGAGTGGTTTGGGCGAACACCTATAATAAATTCGATCCCACATCTCCTTTCGGCGGTTATAAGGAAAGCGGATTTGGAAGGGAAGGGGGATTGCATGGGTTAGGCGCGTATGTGAAGTAGGTTGTGGGGAGTTGAAGGGGTTGAGGGGGTTGAAAAGGATGAAGGGGGGATTAAAATACTTGATTTGGTAGGTATTTTAACTATCTAAAAATTCATTTTTAATGAGATTTTGTAGCAAAAATGGCTACGATCAGGTGATTTGAAGAACTCGAAGTATGGATTTTTAAGTAGGGAACTAAATCTTAAAATTGGAAGACTATTGATAACAAAAATTTCGAAAAGAATTTTCGATTAATCGGACAGATTGAGGGATCCAGCGGATCGATCATGGATAATATTGCAGAGGGATTTGAGAGAGGGACTAAGGCGGATTTTATCAGATTTTTGTATTATTCCAAAGGATCATGCAGCGAGTTGAGGTCTCAGTTATATAGAGCTTTGGACAGAAACTACGTCTCGCATGAAATTTTTAAGGAACTATCATTATTGGTCACCCGGATCAGTTTGATGTTATACAAATTGATAAGTTATTTATGTAATTCTCCTATTAAGGGGGCAAGACAAAAAGAAAATATTTGTAAGAAATAAATCGAATTAAACATATTCAACGAACCAACGTATTCAACTGTTTTCAGCGGTTTCAACGGTTTCAACGGTTTTCAAACGGTTTTCAACGTTATAAACGACTTTCAACGAATTAAAAAACTTATGGCAAAAATAATTTCGAAAAAAGCAACCACCCCCTTCAGTCAGAACGGCAACGGACAGCATAAGTCTGAACCGGAATCGCGCCTGGAAGTGTTGAAGACATATAAGATCTATGTGGGCGGACAATTCCCGCGTACGGAATCAGGCCGTTATTATATTGCTACTGACAGCAAGGGCAACAAGCTGGCCAATATGTGCCTCAGTTCACGCAAGGATTTCCGTGATGCGGTCGTATCTGCCCGGGGGGCTTTCGGCGGATGGTCGGCCCGTGCGGCATTTAACCGTGGACAGATTCTCTACCGGATCGGGGAGATGCTGGAAGGCAGAAAAGCACAGTTTATCGACGAACTGATGAAACAGGACTGTTCCAGGGCGCAGGCTGAAAAGGAAGTCAATACATCCATCGACCGGCTGATCTACTACAGCGGATGGTGCGATAAATTCCAGCAGGTATTCAGCTCCGTGAACCCCGTTGCCTCATCTCATTTCAACTTCTCCAGCCCCGAACCCATGGGTGTGGTTTCCGTGATCGCCCCGCAACAAAGTCCTTTACTCGGACTGGTTTCCGTGATCGCCCCGCTCATCGCCGGAGGAAATACCTGCGTGGTGCTGGCTTCTGAAAAAAAGCCCCTCTGCGCGGTTACTTTTGCCGAAGTGCTTAACAGTTCCGACCTGCCCGGCGGCGTAGTGAATATCCTGACGGGCCAGCCTAAAGAACTGCTGTCATTTTTCTCCGATCATATGGATGTCAATGCCATGTTGTATGCCGAACCAGATCCCGGGAGCTATCAGCTGATCCGCGAAAAGGCCTCCCTGAACGTGAAACGCATCAACACTTACGAAAACGTGAACTGGTTGTCCGATGAAGGTCAATCGCCTTATTTCATCATGGACTTCCAGGAAATCAAGACCACCTGGCACCCGATCGAGAATATTGGTGGCGCAAAAGCCGGTTATTGATAACAATCCGTCCTTTATCATTTTTTTTCACCGGATTGCTTAATTTCCGCATAGCTTTGCTTTGCGTAAAACCTCATGCCAGACACCACAGCCCGATGCATCAGGCAGGGCATTATTTTTTTACGAACAATTAAATCTCACATTATGAAACGTTCAGGACTTTTGATTTTTTTAGCCATCGTCGTTATCCTTGGATTCTGGGGATGTAATTCTTATAATGGCCTGGTAACGGCAGATACCTCTGTCGGTAAGGTTTGGAGCAATGTGGAAACAAATTACCAGCGCCGTACAGACCTGTATTCAAGTATCATAAAAACCATTGAAGGTTCTGCCAATTTTGAAAAGTCAACCTTAAAAGAAGTGCTGGAAGCGAGAGCCAAGGCTACTGCAATAAAAGTCGACATCAATGATCCGGCTTCCCTGGAAGCTTATCAAAAGGCGCAGGCCAGTCTGCAAGGCTCCTTCAGCCGACTGATGGCCGTGGCGGAAGCTTACCCTGATCTGAAAACAACCAAGGCATTCCAGGATTTCCAGGCCCAGATCGAAGGAACAGAAAACCGCATTAATGTGGCCCGCCAGGATTACAACAAGGCTATTGAAGAGTATAACCTCAAAGTCAGGCGTTTCCCTAATAATATTTTCGCAGGCATATTCGGCTTTAAGTCAAAACCATTCTATAAAGCAGATGAAGGAACGGAAAAAGCACCGGATATCAACTTTAACATCAAGTAAGGTTTCATTGATTTCCTTCATCTAACATGCACCCGGATGTCGCCATTATTCAACAAGAAGGCCCTGCTGACCCCACAGGAAAACGGCCGTATCGTAGAAGCCATCCGCTCCTGCGAGAAAACCACCAGCGGTGAGATCAGGGTGTTCATGGAATCCCGTAACCCACTGGTAAATACCCTGGAACGGGCGGCGCATATCTTTCATCAATTAAAGATGCAGGAGACACATCACCGCAATGGCGTGCTGCTGTATGTGGCCGTCAAAGACAAGGAAGTGGCCTTGTATGGCGACGAAGGCATCCACCAGGCTGTAGGGGCTGCTTTTTGGGACGCTGAGGTGAAGAAAATGCTGGACTCGTTTCGGGGCCACCATATTACAGACGGCATCGTTCAGTGCGTACTTGACGTTGGGCAGGTGTTAAAAGAAAAATTCCCCTACATTTCAACAGAAGATAAAAATGAGTTGCCGGACGAAATTGTTTTCGGCCACTGATTCTCATACCCATGCGGATGCAATCAACGCTTATCAGATTATTCCTGCCTATCCTGCTGCTGCTGGGAACTGTTTCCCTGGCTCAGGATATACCCAAAGCGCCTAACCCGCCCAGGCTGGTCAATGATTATACACGAACGCTTACATCCGACCAGCAACAGTCACTCGAAAATAAACTGGTGGCCTTTGATGACAGTACAACAACACAGATAGCGGTTGTCATCATTTCCGACCTGGGCGGCTACGATATCAGCGATTATGCGCTTAAGCTTGGCCGTGAATGGGGCGTGGGGGGTAAGGAATTCAGTAACGGCGTTGTACTGCTCATTTCAACGGGCGACAGGAAAGTCAATATCTCTACGGGTTATGGCGCCGAGGGTGCATTGCCCGATATCACCTGCAAACATATCATTGATGATGTCATCCGCCCGAATTTCAGGGAGAATGATTATTACCGTGGCATTGATGAGGGAACCACGGCTATCATCAAGGCACTAAAAGGCGAGTATACAACACCAAGGGAAAAAAGAAAACCGGGATCCGGGTTTAAGATCATCATGATCATCATTCTTGTGCTGGTTTTCCTGGCCGTTTCCAGTAAAGGTGGAGGAGGAGGTGGTGGTACTTTCATGAGCCGTCGCGGGTACCGTGGCTTTTCAGGCCCTATTTTCTGGGGTGGCGGAAGCGGCGGTGGCGGTGGCTGGGGAGGTGGCGGAAGTTCCGGTGGTTTCGGTGGCTTCGGCGGCGGCAGTTTTGGTGGCGGCGGTGCCAGCGGAAGCTGGTGACATGCATAGAGTAGAATTTACCTTTAATAACTTGTAGTGTGACTCCTTGGTTTTTAAAACTCCCTCTTGAAAGGGGTTGGGGCTGTATCAGTCCAAAGAAGAATTGGTTCAAATGATTCTAACACACATTCGCATATAGCACTACCAAAAATCAATTCTCTTTGATTCGTAAAACTCCCCTCTTGAGAGGGGCTGTGGGTGTGTCAGAGTTCAGAAGAATATCGTCAAATGATTCTTTCGCGCATTGGTATGGATTTGATGAAAAGCTATTTTTCTGTGGTTCACTTGAAGAAGTATAAAAGCAAACATTCACATAAAAGAAAATAAAGAGGGCGGTCAATGTTGACCGCCCTCTTTAGTAGCAATGATCTGTAGTCTATTTAAACACAGATTTGATGTATGCTTCAATTTCCCCGCCTTTGGCTTTGGATATCTTATTAAAGTATCCTTCAAATGCCGCATTCACATAAGAACGGTACTGAGAAGGTATCTTATTCAGGAAGCCCATGATTTGGTCAATCCCTTTTTTGATTTTTGTATTATCATTTAATTTGACCAGGTAATCCGCAAACTGATCGGTCATTTCCAGTTTTTCCTGGCTCAGGGGTGCCTCTTCATAACGTGTGGCGATGAAATCAAAGTCGGCTTCAGTGCCATTGTCAATGATGATTTTATTGACTACTTCACCCAGCGTTCCTTTGGCATCAGCACTGTATTTCTTGGCCAGTGAATAAGCATTGGCGGCATCCAGCTTCGACAGTCCCTTCAGGGCTTCTCCGGCTACGCTGTAGGAAGAATCGTTGACCGCCATTTCGAACAACGGCTTGTATTTGGCGTCGCCGTTCTTGGCCAGGAAGGCGATCGCTGCTGCACGTACCAGGCTGTAACGGTCTTTGCGGGCGATCTCTTCGATTTGCTCAAGTACAACCTTATCTGTTTTGTAAGGTGATGATGCCAGTTTTTGAATGGTGCTGATGCGCAGTTTGTGGAATTTATCCTGCAGGCCACGTGCCAGTTCAGGCATCGTTTTCTTGGCAAAATAATCCAGCGCTTCCTTACGGTCCATGTAATTCCTGGCATTCTTCCACTGGGCGATATAATTTTCTTCCGTTTTATTATCGTTCTTTTCGCAGAGAAGGATCTTTTCCGCATCCACATTGATCAGTTCCACTTTACCGCTAACGGGGAAGCTGAAACTGTCGATCTTATTGTTTACCCATACGTTATAACGTTTGCGGTCGTTGCCGGCATAAACGTCAATCGCCATGGGCAGTTTGAACACTTTACCCGATTTCTGGGTTTGTTCAATGGTTACGGTTGCCTGGCCGGGAACATCATAGTTGTAAGTGATCTTGAGCTTCGGGTGACCGCTACCGTAATACCATTGGTTCCAGAACCAGTTCAGGTCTTTACCAGTGGTTTCTTCAAATGCCAGACGCAGTTGAGCAGCTTCGCCGGTTTTGAATTTATTGGTGGTCAGGTAATTGTTCAGCGATTTAAAGAAGGCGTCATCACCTACATAATTGCGCAGCATATGGAGGATCCTTCCGCCCTTATTGTAACTCACGCCATCGAACACATCTTCCTTATTGAAATAGAAATAACGAACCAGGTCTTTCTGCTCGCCCCCGCTCATCAAATAGCCCTGCATGTCTTCAAAATTGTGTGCATCAGCATAGTCCTTACCATATTTATATTCGTCCCAGATGTATTCACTGTAATTGGCAAAACTTTCATTTACGGTGATATTGCTCCAGCTTTCCGTGGTCACCAGGTCGCCGAACCATTGGTGAAACAGTTCGTGAGCGATGGTTTCTTCCCATGCATTGCCATCGATCAGCTGTCGGTTGTTCTGGTAGGCGCTTTCCTGATGCAGGGTAGCCGTGGTATTTTCCATGGCACCGCTGACATAATCGCGGCCAACGATCTGGGCGTATTTGGCCCAGGGGAAATCCACGCCCAGTTTTTCAGAGAAGAATTTGATCATTTCAGGTGTGTTCCCGAATATTTTTTTAGCAAAGGGTGCATATTCTTTCTCTACATAATAACTAACCTCTTTGCCTTTGAATGGGCTGTCTTTGATGACGCTGAATTCACCGGCGCCCATAAAGAACAGGTAAGGCGCATGCGGGAGATCCATTTTCCAGTAATCAGATCTTGTACCATCTGCATTTTTCTTCTGGCTTTTCAATAAACCGTTGCTCAGGGTAACATATTTATCAGGAACCGTCATGGTGATTTCCTGGGTCGTTTTCTGATTGGGTTTGTCAATGGTGATCATCCAGGCACTATTGGCTTCCGTTTCTCCCTGTGTCCAAATTTGAGTTGGCTTATTTTTTTCTTCTCCTTTGGGATTGATGAAATACAAGCCTTTGGCATCCGTGATGGCTGCGCTTCCCTCTGCTTCCAGTTCATTAGGTTTACTGATATAGTCGAAATACAGGGTATAATTCTCGGATTGGGTATAGGTTTTGTCCAGTTTGATCTTCAGCGTGGAGCCATTGTAATCGTACTTCAAGGGCGATTTCGTAAGGCCTTTCACCAACGCTACTTCTTTGATCTCCATGCCTTTGGCATCGAGGCTCACAGAATCGGTGGGGTAGAAATGAGGCTTCAGGGTCAGCCATTCTTTGCCATACATGTAGGCTTTGTTGAAATCAAAACGAACATCCAGTTTGGTATGGACGAGGTTATTGATGATCGGTGCGCTTTCCCGGAATATTTTCTTCCAGGTGGTATCCTTTGGGGGCTGCCCGGGTTGGGCAAAACCGGTCAAAGTCATCGCTGCAAACACGAGCAGTGTCGAGATCTTCTTCATATGTAAAATTTAGGGCGTAAAAGTAACGGGAGATCGATAAATAAAATGCTAATTTTTTATAAAAGGCAAATCCATCATAATCAGTAGCTTTGGCAATACACGAGTATTTTTCCGACATGAAGCTTACGACCACCCTTTTTATCAGTTTCTTCCTTATTAACCAGGCATTTGCCCAACAGCTGCATTATTTGTATATCGAGTCGGAGACTAAAAAGCCGTTTTATGCCCGGATCGGACAGAAATCCTACAATTCTTCACAGGCGGGTTACCTGGTGATCCCTAAACTGAACAAGGGTTTACTGAACCTGGTCATTGGCTTTCCCAAAAATGAGTGGTCTCCCCAACCTTTCACACTGGAGATCAGTGCGGATGCGGGTTACCTTTTGCGGTTGTCTGCCGAATCCCGTTGGGAGCTGGTCAGTTTGAAGGATTTCAGTAAGGTGGGCGCGGCAGAGAAGAAGGATCCGGATTCACTGCAGGATAAAACTAAACAGCAAGTTCCGCCAGGGGCCATGGAACCTGTCAATAGGGAAGAAAAAGTAAAAACTGCCGATCCTGTGCAATCGGGATTACCGGTGCCCATACAGGCCATTGCGATCATCAGCCGGTCTGTAGGGGTCAATGGATTTACAGGGCTTTACCATGTAGCCGAAATCGGCGACACGGTTGATGTGGAGATACCCGCGGCCAGGCCTGAAGTCGCAGATACGGTTGTACGATCAGTTGCACAACAGTTAAGCGTAGACGAAATAAAAACCGGGCAGGTGCCTGATAGTCCGCCTGTTGCGGATCAGCCAAAACCCGGTGAGATAAAATCAGCGGGCCAAAAACCGGCAGTGGATACTGTCACTAAACCGGAGACCGTTCCGGTGACATGTCGTGCGGTGGCTTCGATGAACGATTTTCTGCGTCTGCGTAAGAATATGGCGGCTCAGCTTAATGAAGAAGCGATGACGGAAGTGGCGAGGAAATTCCTCAAATCCAAATGTATCAGTGCGCAGCAGGCTTCAAACCTGGGGGTTTTATACCTGACAGATCAGGGCCGCTATGCATTCTTTGATACCTGCTATGAACATGTGTCGGATCCCGCTGCATTCGCCATGCTGGAAAAGCAGCTGACGGATCCTTATTATATCAACCGCTTCAGGGCGATGCTTCGATAAAAACCGGCACATGGCACGTTATTTTTTAGAACTGGCATATAAGGGAACGAATTACGCGGGATTCCAGGTGCAGCAGAATGCCGTCACGATTCAGTCGGAGGTTGAAAAGGCGATGCATATTTATTTCAGGCAGGCCATTGAACTCACCGGCTCTTCGAGAACAGACAAAGGCGTGCATGCCCGGCAGAATTTTTTTCATTTTGATGCTGAGTTTGAAGGGGAAAATGCCTGGCCACATCATGTGTATCACCTGAATGCAATATTGCCATCCGACATAGTGATACGTTCCATCAGGCAGGTTGATGGCGGAGCACATGCCCGGTTTGATGCGAAGAGCAGAACCTATGAGTATTCGATATATCGGTTTAAAAATCCATTCCTGGCAGATATGGCTTATTTTTTTCCATATCATCTGCAGTGGGATAAATTAAATGAAGCGGCTTCGATATTAGGGAGTAATACCTATTTTAAGGCTTTTTCCAAACACCATACACAGGTAAAGACCTTTGACTGCAGTATAATAGAGAGTGGCTGGCACGATAGAGGGGATGTTTGGGTTTATAAGGTAAAGGGTAACCGTTTCCTGCGGGGAATGGTGCGGGGGATGGTTGGAACTATGCTTCGGGTGGGACGGGGAAAATTGACTGTAGAGGATTTACATTCGATTATAGAGGCCGGAGAATCGTCGGGTGTGGATTTTTCGGTTCCAGCCCACGGCCTTACCCTGGTTGAAGTGGCTTATTCTGATAAGATTCCTTGATTTAATTTTCCAGGTATCATTATTTAAAGATAGCGTTTCGGTGCAGTACTGGTGTGCATTTGGCCGTATTCCTGGCTGTTAGTGATCGACGCTTCGGCTAAAAATACCAAAATAATTTTGCTGGTAGGTTGATAGCCCTTATCTTTGCCGTCCGCTTTTGAAAAAAGCACAGTTCTTTACAACGTTATCGGGTCAAATTCAAGAATTTTTTATCCACACACCTGAAAATAAATTTGGTTGATTAACAAGGGGCTATTACCTTTGCAATCCCAATTCAAAACGGGGGTTTTTCTGGAAGGAAGCTGAAAGAAAAACAAATAAAAGTTCTAAAAAAATTTGGTTGATATAACAGAGCCGATTACCTTGCACTCCCAATCAAAATGGGTAGTCAAAAACGGCTAAAAGATCTTTGAAAGTTTGGAAATAGCAGCAGATAATCTATGATTATCAAGGTAATGTTAACGCAAATAATACAATTAGAATTTGACGTTAATTTCCGATGAAATTATAGTCAGTTCAAACAACACATTTACAATGGAGAGTTTGATCCTGGCTCAGGATGAACGCTAGCGGCAGGCTTAATACATGCAAGTCGAGGGGCAGCGCGGGTAGCAATACCTGGCGGCGACCGGCAAACGGGTGCGGAACACGTACGCAACCTTCCCAAAACTGGGGAATAGCCCTCCGAAAGGTGGATTAATATTCCATAACATATCGAAAAGGCATCTTTTTAATATTAAAGCTCCGGCGGTAAAAGATGGGCGTGCGTCTGATTAGGTAGTTGGCGGGGTAACGGCCCACCAAGCCTACGATCAGTAGCTGGTGTGAGAGCATGATCAGCCACACGGGCACTGAGACACGGGCCCGACTCCTACGGGAGGCAGCAGTAAGGAATATTGGTCAATGGACGCAAGTCTGAACCAGCCATGCCGCGTGGAGGATGAAGGTCCTCTGGATTGTAAACTTCTTTTATGGGACGAAAAAAGGGCATTCTTGCTCACTTGACGGTACCATAGAATAAGCACCGGCTAACTCCGTGCCAGCAGCCGCGGTAATACGGAGGGTGCGAGCGTTATCCGGATTTACTGGGCTTTAAAGGGTGCGTAGGTGGGCAGGTAAGTCAGTGTGAAATCTCCGGGGCTTAACCCGGAAACTGCCATTGATACTATCTGTCTTGAATATCCTGGAGGGGTGAGCGGAATATGTCATGTAGCGGTGAAATGCTTAGATATGACATAGAACACCGATTGCGAAGGCAGCTCACTACGGGGTCATTGACACTGAGGCACGAAAGCGTGGGGATCAAACAGATTAGATAATCGCAGTTCACGCCCTAAACGATGGATACTCGACATTTGCGATATACTGTAAGTGTCTGAGCGAAAGCATTAAGTATCCCACCTGGGAAGTACGACCGCAAGGTTGAAACTCAAAGGAATTGACGGGGTCCGCACAAGCGGTGGAGTACGTGGTTTAATCTGATGATACGCGAGGAACCTTACCTGGGCTAGAATGCTGGTGGACCGAGGGTGAAAGCTCTCTTTATAGCAATATACCGCCAGTAAGGTGCTGCATGGCTGTCGTCAGCTCGTGCCGAGGTGTTGGGTTAAGTCCCGCAACGAGCGCAACCCCTATCACTAGTTGCCATCAGGTAATGCTGGGAACTCTAGTGAAACTGCCGCCGTAAGGCGTGAGGAAGGAGGGGATGATGTCAAGTCATCATGGCCTTTATGCCCAGGGCTACACACGTGCTACAATGGCGAGTACAAAGGGCAGCTACCTGGTAACAGGATGCTAATCTCAAAAAGCTCGTCTCAGTTCGGATTGGGGTCTGCAACTCGACCCCATGAAGCTGGAATCGCTAGTAATCGTATATCAGCAATGATACGGTGAATACGTTCCCGGACCTTGCACACACCGCCCGTCAAGCCATGGAAGCTGGGTGTACCTAAAGTCGGTAACCGCAAGGAGCCGCCTAGGGTAAAACTAGTAACTGGGGCTAAGTCGTAACAAGGTAGCCGTATCGGAAGGTGCGGCTGGAATACCTCCTTTTTAGAGCTATATTCTGTTGCTTCGGCGCAGACATATATAACAAGTACCAACTGCTATTTCCAAATACTTTCATTGTTTAGTTCTTAACTTAATAATGTATCCGCCACGGCGGACTACGATCCTTAATAGATCCGTAGCTCAGCCTGGTTAGAGCACTACACTGATAATGTAGGGGTCAGCAGTTCAAATCTGCTCGGGTCTACACTAACCGGGGGTTAGCTCAGTTGGCTAGAGCATCTGCCTTGCACGCAGAGGGTCATCGGTTCGACTCCGATATCCTCCACAGGCATTAGCCGATGCGCTAATCAGCCAATTCAGTTCTTTTAATAAGATGTATCCGTTCAGGCGAAATGCTGGTTCAATTCCACAAACATCTGCTATTCATTGTCAGGTCAGCTTTAAGGCTGATTTTTCTTTGAACAAGTTCTTTGACATATTGGGAAATAAATAAGTTGTAAACGAGTAACAACGGTGGAGTAATCCACTTTAAATATATTAAGATTTTTAAAGCAATTAAGGGCGTATGGTGAATGCCTTGGGTCTGAGAGGCGATGAAGGACGTGGTAAGCTGCGATAAGCTACGGGGAGCTGCACACAAGCGTTATATCCGTAGATTTCCGAATGGGACAACCTAGTACACTGAAGGTGTATTATCCCGGCGCAAGTCGGGAAGCCAACCTCCTGAACTGAAACATCTAAGTAGGGAGAGGAAAAGAAAATCAATGATTCCCTGAGTAGTGGCGAGCGAAACGGGAAGAGCCCAAACCAGGGTGGCGTGCTGCCCCGGGTTGCAGGACTGCATTTAGAAACTGTTATCAAGCTGAATCTTCTGGAAAGTTGAGTCATAGAGGGTGATAATCCCGTAAGCAGAAATTAACAGAGACGAGCAGTATCCTGAGTAAGGCGGGACCGAGAAATCCTGCCTGAATTCGCCGGCACCATCCGGTAAGGCTAAATACTCCTCAGACACCGATAGTGAACCAGTACCGTAAGGGAAAGGTGAAAAGTACCCCAAACAGGGAGGAAATAGTACCTGAAACCGTACGCCTACAAGCGGTCGGAGTCCCGATTTATCGGGATGACGGCGTGCCTTTTGCATAATGAGCCTACGAGTTACTCCTCACTGGCGAGGTTAAGTTCTTAAGTAACGGAGCCGTAGCGAAAGCGAGTCCAAACAGGGCGCTTAGTCAGTGGGGGTAGACGCGAAACTTGTGATCTATCCATGGGCAGGTTGAAGGTGGTGGTAACACACACTGGAGGACCGAACTCATAAACGTTGAAAAGTTTTGGGATGACCTGTGGATAGGGGTGAAAGGCCAATCAAACTGAGAGATAGCTCGTTCTCCCCGAAATGTTTTTAGGAACAGCCTCGGATATAGACGTTTACTAGAGGTAGAGCTACTGATTGGGCTAGGGGCTTCACCGCCTACCAAACCTCTGACAAACTCCGTGCTAAATATCTCCGGGAGTGAGGCTGTGGGCGATAAGGTCCATGGCCGAGAGGGAAATAACCCAGATTAGCAACTAAGGTCCCTAATACGTAGTTAAGTTGATCAAACGAGGTGGGGTTTCTATAACAGCCAGGATGTTGGCTTGGAAGCAGCCATTCATTTAAAGAGTGCGTAACAGCTCACTGGTCGAGAGGTCCCGCACGGAAAATGATCGGGTATCAAACTACGAACCGAAGTTCTAAGATTGTACTTGTACAATCGGTAGGGGAGCATTGAAATCTGCTGCGAAGGTGTCTGGCGATGGATGCTGGAGCGATTTCAAAAGAAAATGTAGGTATAAGTAGCGATAAAAGTAGTGAAAAACTACTTCGCCGTAAGTCCAAGGTTTCCTGATCAATGTTAATCAGATCAGGGTTAGTCGGGTCCTTAGGGAAAGCCGAAAGGCGCACCTGATGGAAAGTTGGTTAATATTCCAACACTTGCTTTTGTTTCGATGGGGTGACGGGGTAGTGAAAGATCCGCCTGGTTACGGAATACCAGGTTAAAGCGTGTAGATATATTTTTTGTAGGCAAATCCGCAGAGAATGTCGAACTTGATAGTACCATAAAGCTTCGGCCGCATGGATAGTGATCCTAATCAAACCTCCGAGAAAAACCTCTAAGGCTAGGCAGAAGCAACCCGTACCGTAATCCGACACAGGTGGACGAGATGAATATTCTAAGGCGCTCGGGTGAGCCGTGGAGAAGGAACTAGGCAAATTGACGCTGTAACTTCGGGATAAAGCGTACCAGCTTCGGCTGGTCTCAGTAAAATGGTTCAACCAACTGTTTAGCAAAAACACAGGGCCCTGCAAAATCGAAAGATGACGTATAGAGCCTGATACCTGCCCGGTGCTGGAAGGTTAAGGAAGGATGTTCGGCGCAAGCCAAAGCTTCTGACTGAAGCCCCAGTAAACGGCGGCCGTAACTATAACGGTCCTAAGGTAGCGAAATTCCTTGTCGGGTAAGTTCCGACCTGCACGAATGGTCTAATGAGTTGAACACTGTCTCCTCCACGAGCCCGGTGAAATTGTAGTATCGGTGAAGATGCCGGTTACCCGTCACGGGACGGAAAGACCCCATGAACCTTCACTACAACTTTGCATTGATTTTGAATTTTTGATGTGTAGGATAGTTGGGAGACTTTGAAGCGGTGTCGCTAGGCATCGTGGAGTCATCGTTGAAATACCAACCTTTTTACATTTAGAATCTAATCCCTAACGGGAAACAGTGCATGGTGGGTAGTTTGACTGGGGTGGTCGCCTCCGAAAGAGTAACGGAGGCTTGCAAAGGTACCCTCAGTACGGTTGGTAATCGTACGCAGAGCGTATTAGTATAAGGGAGCTTGACTGTGAGACTTACAAGTCGAGCAGGGACGAAAGTCGGCTAAAGTGATCCGGCGGTTCTGTATGGAAGGGCCATCGCTCAAAGGATAAAAGGTACTCCGGGGATAACAGGCTGATCTCCCCCAAGAGCTCATATCGACGGGGAGGTTTGGCACCTCGATGTCGGTTCGTCACATCCTGGGGCTGGAGAAGGTCCCAAGGGTTCGGCTGTTCGCCGATTAAAGTGGCACGTGAACTGGGTTCAGAACGTCGCAAGACAGTTCGGTCCCTATCTGTGGTGGGCGTTAGTAAATTGAGTGGACATGCTCTTAGTACGAGAGGACCGGAGCGTACGTACCGCTGGTGTATCTGTTGTGCCGCCAGGTGCAATGCAGAGTAGCTATGTACGGCCAGGATAAACGCTGAAAGCATCTAAGCGTGAAACCTTCCTCAAGATGAGTTTACTTTTAAGGGCCGTCAAAGACTATGACGTTGATAGGCTACAGGTGTACAGGTGGTAACATCAAAGCCGAGTAGTACTAATTGCCCGTAAGCTTTATTTTTTATTTTTCTTCGGAAAAATAATTATCTGATTATTCCTTACAGCTTATTCCCAATATGTTAAGTTATTTAAGTTCACTTTTTTGAACTTAGTATCGACTTATGGTGGTTTTACCGAGGGTGTTCACCTCTTCCCATTCCGAACAGAGAAGTTAAGCCCCTCATGGCCGATGGTACTGCACCACAATGCGGGAGAGTAGGTAGCTGCCATATTCATTTAAAAAAGCCTTTCCAGAAATGGAGAGGCTTTTTTGTTTTACATTTCTGTCTCACAACCAAACCTATAAGGTTTTTAAAAACCTTATAGGTTTTTTTACGAGACAATTTATATATCGCAAAATATAATCTTCTTAATATTCACAGGCTGTTGATGAAATGCTATAAATCGCTCCTTTCCCCCGAACCAACTTAAAACTTCTTCTCTCATAAGATTTGTGGGTTTATCACTCAACAGTGATCGATATGCATCATATTTCCAATCACCGATCTGGGAAGTATATCCATGATGTACTGCATTTTTATGTGTGTAAAAGATAAATGAAGTAAGATCCCAATCATTTTCAACCTTGCTTCGCTTTACATAATCCATAAACAAAGACCCCTTTCTCATATACATCTTATTGAGCGACTTTGTATAACTGTTTAAAAAATTACTGAACCTTTCCATAATGAAATCAGGGATATTGGTGCTCAAAGGATGAATTGGTTTCTTTTTTACCATTTCAAAATGCTCTGCAACACATTCAAACGGTTTTATCTTCACTACAATGTGAAAGTGGTTTGGTAATAATGAGTATGTGAGGATATGGGCAATGTCAGATGTATGGGAAGCTAATTTTTGTAAGAAATATGCATAGTTTCTCTCCTCTATAAATATTTTTTCATTGCCAACTGCCCTTGAAAATAGGTGGTAAGTTTCGGAGGGTAATAGTGGTTGGTGATAGTTTTGCATCCATAAATTTAACCCAGGTTATTATGCCTATGTTATCATGCGGACTGTTTTAAAACCATTTTTGAGAGAGATTTTCAACACAATACTGCGCAACAACCACACAAACCTATAAGGTTTTCAAAACCTTATAGGTCTAGGGTGATCCACAAGCAGTGACGAAACCATTCAAACATTGAAGAAAGACATTTACTAGGTAAAATACTTGAAAAACGAAAGATCATTACCTTGGATACTATAACTTCCAATGGCACTATAATAAAGGCAGCCTACAGTTTAACTATACCAAATCAGTAAAACAGTGTACATCTCGTGTTTAAAATTTTGCCATCTGCTGTGATTCTGATTTACTTGCTGTATATCTTTCATCAAAACCATGACCATTTTACAGCAGGCATGCCAGGACGTGCCAGGATTTGATGCTTTGTACAAGCGAATTCTCCGGAAAATGAAAATTGAAGATAAAGCGCCATCCACCTGTGTCAATTATTGCCGGTGCCTGGCCCAATTAGCGCTTTATTTCAAAATAACACCATCCGAATTAGATACCGAACAGGTTGAAGAATATCTCTTTGGATTGATCAACAATGGAGTAGAGGGAATCAATAACAGATTTAAGTTTACTGTCTATGGCTTGCGATACGCTTACAGGGTGGAGGGCAAAAAACAGATCAATGTTGCATTGCCTTCTATCAGGAACTACAGGAGACTGCCTACCGTGTTAAGCAAGGATGAAGTTCGGCTGATGCTTAACAAACCTCATAAACTAAAGCACCGGGTATTGATCGCCCTGCTCTATGGTTGCGGTCTTCGTTTGAATGAGGTGAGGAACCTTAAAGTTGAAGATATAGACCTTGAACGAAGTACGCTTATCGTGAGAAAATCAAAAAACAGGAGAGACCGTTGTATGCCAATGGGCTCAACCCTTACTGCTATTTTACGGCATTACCTGAAAATCCAACGGCCAACGAATTTCCTGGTTCCCGGTTTTCGGTGGAATACGGCTACGGGAAACCGGTTCTACCTGGTGCTTGATAAAATGTACGGTAGCAGAACAGTCCAATGGGCTATCAAACATGCCGCCAAACTGGCGGGTATCAAAAAGCCCGTTAACGTGCACAGTTTAAGACATACGTTTGCCACTCATCTCCTGGAAGATGGTGTAAATATTCTGACAATTAAAGAACTACTTGGCCATGCAAGCATTAGAACAACGATGATTTATCTCCATGTGGCCCAGGTGGATAACCGCCAAAGAAGAAGCCCCCTGGATTCATTGAACGGAGTGGAGGTGATCAGGAAAACCCAGGGGGAATTTCCTTTTTGAATGTGAAATTCAGTACATTTATTCTGTCTGCACCCTCCGAAATATGGCTTCCCTGCGAATACACTGCAGCCTGGCAATGATGATTGTTTTTCCAGGCAGTTTGGTTTGAATCCTATTAATAAATCATTACAGTATGATAAGAATAATTGCTTGCTGTGCAGCCTTATTCATCTTCCTGAGTGACCAGGAATGCAAAGCCCAGGATGTTTCATTGCCATTAGGCCCCTTCCGCGACTTCCTCATGTTCAGATACCCATCCTGTTTTGTGAATACGAATGGAAACGGCGAGCTGATGCTGAATACATCATGCACAGCAATCACAACGGAAGACTCGCTGGAGTTTCATAATCTTTTTGATATGACAGGGACGTATACGGTTGATCTTACCGGACTTCAATACTTCACTTCACTTATTTATCTGAATTGCAATAATAACCAGATAACCACCTATGTTTTTCCACCCAACCTGAAATACCTGGATTGCTCATATTCTATGGCCAACCAGCCTTTTGGGAGCCTGCCATATCTTCCTGGTAGTTTAGAAACATTGATTTGTACCAATAATGCTGCATCCAGTATTCCATTTACAGCGAATCTGAAATATATCAATGTATCTAATAATTACCTTAGTTCGTTGCCAGCATTGCCCAGCGGACTTAAAACGCTCATTTGTTCAAACCAGGGCGAACCTACTGCTGGAAGACTAACTTCTTTACCGGTATTGAATGCGTCTTTGGAATACCTGGATTGTTCTAATAATCAATTGTCGTCCCTGCCCGCATTACCGGCAACCTTGCTCACATTGATCTGCTCCGGAAACAAGGCATATTCTAATCCGGAAGACTATAGCCCAACTTTGGCTGTTTTGCCTGCATTGCCTGCTAACCTGCAATACCTGAATTGTTCATCCAGCAAGATCAATACTTTGCCTTCTCTACCATCAACGTTAACCTATTTGAACTGTGCGAACCAGCGCATCTTTATGGGGGATATCAATGTTTCACCCTCACAGCCAAATTTGATTTTTAATGAAGGGATCAGTTTATTGCCGTCACTCCCCACCGGGCTTACTTATTTGAATGTCAGTAAAAATAAACTTACCAGCCTTCCTGCCAGTTTGCCTTCCGGACTAATATACCTTAATTGCGCGGATAACGTCTATGAGTATGGTAGCAACAACGTACAATTCGGGATACAATGCCTGCCGCATTTACCAGCTACACTTACCACACTCATTACAAACAACACAAAGATTAACTGCCGGCCAAATTCGGGGGCCTATTCGTCAACTTTGCCCCTGTGCAACCCAACCAATAATGCGAATTTGTGCGTGTCTTCTCCGGTTGTGTCCGGCCATGTATTTTATGATAACAACAGTAACGGCACATTAGACCCAGGAGAAAATTTCAGGGCGAACGTACAGGTCAATTTGTCAAACGGGCTTCAGACATTTACAAACAGGCAGGGTTATTATGAATCGTCTGCAGACCTCGGGAGTATCACTGCCACTATCGGCAACCCGCCATTTTATACCGCGGTTCCCGGCTCGGTTTCACATACGTTCAGCCGGTATGACACGATCGTTCACGACCTGATCGCGCTTCAGCCTTCCGTAATATTTGACAGCCTCAGGATTAATATAATACCCAGTTTTGCCATGAGGCCCGGATTTGATTTTGTTTACATTGTTCGATACGAGAATGTCGGAACAACTGTGATCTCGCCCCAGATCACCCTGCCCTTTAATGGAACAGTACTTTCTTTTCAGAGCGCCACAAATCCATCCGTTTCACAGAGTGGGAACTCCCTGTTGCTGACCGAACCATCCCTAACCCCGGGAACAGTCAAACAGTTTACTGCCGGTTTCCAGGTCAGTCCAACAGCTGTTCTAGGCGATACCGTGAGGGCCTCCGTTAGTGCCACATATGGAACGCTGCAAAGTACAGACAGTACGTATTCTGTTGTACGGGGGTCCTTCGATCCAAACGATAAACAATCCACGCCGTCTCTCACCCAGCAGGAAGTATCCGAAGGTAAATTCATTACATACCTCGTCCGGTTCCAGAATACCGGTACAGATACTGCTTTCAATATTGTGGTGACAGATTTGCTGGATAATCAACTCGATGCCTCCAGCTTTGAGATGCTCTCAGCATCACATAATAGTAAAACAACCCGCAATGGGAATAGCCTGACATTCGAGTTCCTGAATATCCTGCTGCCTGATATGACTACCAATGAACCGGCCAGTCATGGGTATATTTTGTTCAGGATAAAACCATTGTCAACCGTTCCGGCAAATTCCGTCATCCAGAACAAAGCGAATATTTATTTTGATTTCAATGCACCGATCATCACCAATGTTGCCAATACGGAGATCCAGTTGAACCCTGTTCCATTAAGCTTATTATCATTTAAGGGAGCAATTGATCGGCATAGAGGAAAGGCCTTATTAACCTGGGAAACAGCCAATGAAATCAACAGCAGTCGTTTTGTTGTTGAAATAAGTAGTGACGGTAGACGGTTTGCAGATGCAGGAACCGTGCCCGCTTCCGGTATGGGTAATCATATCTATCGGTATGATACGTACATGGAAAAATCAGTTCAGTATTTCCGTTTGCGGATGATAGACCGGGATGGTCGTTTTACGCTATCTCCCACGATCAGGCTGACAGTTGACGGTAAAACAGAACCGTTTGTGTTACTGGCAAATCCGGTCATTCATTTGTCACTCCAGTTCCGCTTACTGGATGAAGAACTGCCGGGATCGGTGGCCACTGTGTTTGATGCAGCGGGAGCTTCTGTTCTGAAATTTTCAATGAAACAGGGTTTAAATAACGTTCAGGTTTCAAACCTTGTCCCGGGCATATATTTCTTACAGGCTGGTCAGGCAGTCAAACGATTTGTTATTGCCGGGAACAGGTAATGAAGATATGGGCCAAAAGGTCCTTATAGCTAACTTATGATTAATTCATATGACCATGGGAAGGGTTGTGCAAACGGTCAAATTTGAGCAAACGTATCAACATGCGTATATCGGCATATTAAGTCAAAGGATAGACGCATACTTTAAGGATAATAATATTTCCAAAAAGGCTAATTGGATTTTTACCTGTAAAATCGTTTTCTATTTTCTGCTTACGGCTACCTGGTATGGTTTGATCCTGAGTGATCAATTCACCGGCTGGGGTTTGGCTTTTCTGTTTATCCTGTTCGGTTTATCTCTTACGATCTTCCTCTTTTCCATAGCGCACGACGCATCTCACCATGCCATTTCCGATAAGAAATGGGTCAATCGTGCTTTTGCATATATATGGAATGTGGCGGGTATTTCAAGTTATTTCTGGGAATTAAAACATAACGTGGCGCATCATGGATTCACCAACATACCGGGTAAAGACGATGACATCGATCAGAGCAAACTGGTACGGCTAAATCCGGATGCTACACGCAGGTGGTTTCACAGATTCCAGCACATATATGCTCCCTTTTTATATTCCATGTTGAGCCTGAATATTATTTATTACAAAGATGTTAAGTTCCTGTTCCAACACACCTTCGGTAACAGGGTTATCAAACATCACCCGGTTAAGGAAATTTGGATATTGGTTGCAACCAAGCTTTTATTCATTGGATACATGATCGTTATTCCGAAAATATTCCTGGCAGTTTCCTGGCCTGACATGCTTGGGTATCATCTGGTAATGCACCTGGCGATCGGTTTGTTTTTAGGGTTTATTCTGGTGCCCGTGCACGTTACAGGCGAATCCGTATACAGGTTGCCCGACAGCAGAGGGAAGATCCATTGCGATTGGGGGGTACAGCAGCTGGAAGCTACAGTGGATTTTGCGGCCGACAAGTATAGTGTCAACTGGATAACCGGGGGACTGAACACGCATGTCGTTCATCATTTGTTCCCATCCATCAATCATATTCACTATTTCCGGCTTACACGCATCATTAAGAAAACGGCGCTCGAATACAATTTTCCTTACAGGAATTATTCCATAAGCAAGGTCTTTATAGAACACCTACGCTTTCTGAAAGCCCTTGGAAGGGTGAACAATCCAACACATAATAGACAGTTTGATCAACCAAAGTGATCAAAAACAAGTTGCGGCATTTTGATGGAAAGTATTCGGCATGTTCCCGTAGTTGTTTTTACGGCAAACGGTATAAGCATATTCGGAAGTCAGGTTTTGAGATGGCCTGATCCGTTTCACGCTTCATGGGCAATCCTTTTTTCGATCCTCCTGTCTGGTATGAACCAGATGGCGGCAACCAATGCATAACAGGTAAAGCCAAACCAATGGTGGATGAAACTCAGGCCAATACCGATAATATACATCACAACAGAAGCGATGTCCTTGAAATCTTTTCCAAGCGCCTTGGCAATGACGGAGTCTTTTCCATGAACACTGGCCAGGCAATGGGCCAGAAAGTAATAGGCAACACCGGACATGAATAATACAAATCCATACACTGCCATGGGCCAGGTACTGAAATGGGATTCACCCATCCAGGCAGTGGCGAAGGGCACTAATGACAGCCAGAACAATAAATGCAGGTTGTTCCAAAGAATGGGGCCGGTTACTTTTTGTACGGAATGCATCAGGTGATGGTGGTTGTTCCAGTAAATGCCAATGTATAAAAAGCTGAGTACATAACTCAGGAAAACAGGCCAGATGTGAAGTATGTCACGAATATCCGAACCATGCGGAACTTTTAGTTCCAGTACCATGATGGTGATGATGATGGCCAACACGCCGTCGCTGAATGCTTCCAGTCTTCCTTTTCCCATAAACATATTAATGATGAACTGTAAAATTAAGCAGACAGGTAAGATGTTCAGCATTCGATAAAAATTGCCTGAACAAGCTAGAAACTACGTATGCTTATTGAGATGCTGCCTTGTAATACAACGTTACCTGATCAATACAAAACTACCCCGTTTTTGTACTTCCTTACCATCAATATCTTTGAGGGATACCAGGTACACGAACGTGCCGGTGGATTGTTTGACAGATTTATAAATGCCATCCCATCCTTTTTTATAATCCCTGGTTTCAAATACCTTTTCTCCCCAGGCGTTCCATATCTGAAAATAATAATTGCTCACCGGAGAAGGAATGAATGGCTTGAAATCATCGTTCAGATTATCTCCATTGGGCGTGAATGCATTGGGCATTTGAATATTGACGCAGTTGATAAAATCGACAGTAACGGAATCCTTGCCATAGCAGCCGTTCCTGTCGCGTACGCGAAGGCGGTATTTGTCAGGTCTTGAAATGGAGATCATATTCAGACGGCTACCGGTGCTCCATTCATATTGAACGAATCCCGGTACCTTAATTTGCAGGATATTTCCCCGGCATAGTGTACTGTCATCAGGAAGAAAATTTGCCGGTATCCTGAAAACTTCTACGATCGCTGTGGTATCGGAACCTTTACAGCCAAACTGATTGGTGACGGTAACCGCGTAAATGCCAATTTCGGTTGCAGGTAAGATTGGGCTGATAGCCATGTTATTCCAGAGATAGCTGTTGAAACTGCCGGGATTGAGCCAGAGCGTATCGCCAGCGCAGATCTTCTTATATGGCCCCAGTTCCGGTTCGGGCAACGGGTGGATCGTTAATATGGTTTTGATGATCGAATCACATCCCTGGAAAGTACGGCTGGTATCGTAATAAATGCCTGATGTGGTTTGCAGTGTGCCGCCGGCAAAGTAAGAAAAGCCCCGGCAACGGGCTACCTCAACAGTGGTAAACTGGGTTGGGTTGACCGTCAGTATCAGGGTCCGGATGCTGTCGCACCCATTGCTGCCCGGAAACACATCCGTATAAGTGCCAGGTTGGGTATAGCCCTCAAAGCTTTCACCCCGGCATATGATAGGCCTGATCGTTGTTCTGGCTTTGGGTTTAACGGTGAGGTGTAATGTGCGGGTACTGTCGCATCCATTGGCGGCAGTGTATACATCTACAAATGTTCCGGTAGTTGAATGACCTGCATAGTTTTCACCTTCACAAATGTCGGTGGTTACGGTTGTTCTGAAGGTAGGCTTAACCGTTAGGTGAAGGGTCCGAGTACTGTCGCAACCATTGACGGCGGTAAAGTGATCGGTGTATGTGCCGGTGGTGCTGTGTCCGCCGTAGGAATCTCCCTGGCAAATGGCGGTGGTTACCGTAGTGTTGAAAACCGGTTTGACGGTCAGGTGAAGGGTTCGGGTACTGTCACATCCATTGGCGGCGGTATATACATCCACATAAGTGCCGCTGCTGGTATGTCCTGCATAATTGTCGCCCTGGCATATGCTTGCGGTGATCGTTGTTGATACTGTGGGCAGTACGGTTAATCGCAAGGTGCGTGTGCTGTCGCATCCGTTGGCTGCAGTAAACACATCCACATAAGTTCCCGAACTGGTATATCCCGCATAATTGTCACCCTGGCATATGCTTGTGGTGATGGTTGTGCGATATGTTCTGTTAACTGTTAGGTGAAGGGTTCGGGTACTGTCGCATCCGTTGGCAGCGGTAAACACATCCACATAAGTTCCCGAACTGGTATATCCCGCATAATTGTCGCCCTGGCAGATGGTAATGTTGAGGGTGGTTTGGAAACTGGGCCTCACGGTCAGGTACAACGTTCTCACACTGTCGCAACCGGTCAACACACTGGCCAATGTATCAACATAAGTGCCTGTTGTTGTATGCCCCGCATAATTGTCGCCCTGGCAAATGGTGGCGCTAACGGTGCGGCGGATCGGATAAGTACTGATGCTGTTGTTAAAATAATAAAGTTCCTGCAGGCCCGCATTGGGGAGGTTTACCGGGATTGATGTGCCCGCGTCGTTAAACACCAGGTAAATGCGTTCCAGTCCCCTGTAAGCAACATTTAAAATATGCGTATAACAATCAGAACAGCTTCCCGAAACTTCATAGGGAAGATAATAGGTAGGTAAAAGCCTGTTGGCCGTAGGTAGCGAAGGATCTGCATCATAAAAACTTACGGGCGTTCCCGCAGGCAAAGAAGCGTAGCCGTCGTTTGAAAGACAAAACCTGACCCTTACTCTGTTCTGTTGGTAACAAGTGGCATATATCGTAAATGGATAGCCATCCGATGTGGGGTTGGCAACAGGAATGCCGTATGAATTGGACGTGTCTGAACATGCCCCATTGGTAGCAATCAGCCTGATTGAATAAGTGGCGGCCTGCGCAAAAACATAGGTGAGGTTCGTATTGGTGCTGACTACCTGTTCCGGCATCCCGGCATTATTGCTGACAAGCCACTGGTAACTGAGACCATTATACGAAGTATTGGTAAAAATGATGCTGTCCGTCATGATCCCGGCCGTTGATGCAATGGTTTGCTTATTACTGTAAAACCTTGCAGTAACGCCGCAGTTGACGATGACGTACAGTGTATAAGAGGAAAAGCAAGCCGGGGAGTTGAATGCCTTTAATGTGATCTTGTATTTCCCGGTAGCGGAAAAGCTATGTGAATAATTGGTGCCTGTTGATATGGATACGTCATCAACGAGCCATTCATAACCGGAAGCTCCTGTTGATGTGTTGGTAAAGTCGACCATGTCGCCAACGAGGGGATAAGGTATGTTCTGGGTGAACCCGGCATTGATGTTATCAGTACAGGGTGGGGTACATTCATCTTGCAGTAAACCGGATCGCAAGGTCAATACAGCTGTCCTCATCCTGTCTGCCTGTCCCTGTGTAAACTGGTTGGTACAACTGCCATTGCTGTAATCCATGAAATTGGCGATCTGGTCAGGAACGTTTACAGGAAAGAAGCCATTCGAGTAAGAAGACAGGGTGTCGGTAAAACAGGAATTCTCCGGCAGTGTGCAGGAAAATGAAGCACGTACACTATTGTCGGGCGGAGTATCACAGACCCTGTCGCCACTGGTGAGGCAATCGGCATTGTAGCATCCTCCTTCAAACGTGTGGTATAAACCCAGGTAATGGCC
This sequence comes from Ferruginibacter sp., assembly GCA_046329695.1. Taxonomy (GTDB): domain Bacteria; phylum Bacteroidota; class Bacteroidia; order Chitinophagales; family Chitinophagaceae; genus Ferruginibacter. The sequence goes on along the minus strand of JAXLUE010000008.1, from coordinate 32,351 downwards.
CATCTCATGTGCAAGAACTTTTCCAAAACCGCCTACTACGATTCCATCGGTTGCTCCGCCTCCCGGAGGCATGGTGGCATAACCTCCCACCTGTAACCGGAACCAGCCCCCGCAGGAGAAATCAGCATAGATCTCACCATGCAGGTTACTGACCAGCCAAATGTTGATATATCTTACCGGGTCCCATTGTATCAGGTTTTTTAATTGGTCCTCTTCCGTATCCATATTATGGTCATCACCCAGGAATGAAGTTGTGCGTGTAATGCCTGTAGTTATCCCTCCATCCGGCGCTTTTTTGGATAAACAGAACCTGATCTTTGTATCGGCACCCAGGCTCGCCGAGTAATTACCGGATTTGCTGAAGGCATCATTCAGGTCCTGAATTCCAGTGAGAACGTCAAGATCACTTACACTGGATGGATTTGAGTTGATGATATGTACTACAACCGGAAGAATGAGGGTATCGCCGGGTAGTTGCCGATGCATATTCTGTATGGCATGATTCATGGCCGCCTGTTGCTGAATGTACATCGGATTATGGCTGTTGATCTTATGATAAGGACCACAAAACCCTGGGGCCACACTTCCTATATGTTTATTGGCATGCCTGGCACTGTCGACTGAAATTTGATCCTGCCCCATTGCAGAAATGCTGATCAGTGAGCAAAGAAGTAACAAACTTCTGAAGGGGTAGAAAAGAGCCATGAAAAATATATGTGTTAATTGAAAAGCGGTACCGGGGGAACTGCCACAGAACGGTATTAAATATACAATTTTTATATTTACCAGGTAAGGATGAGAACAGGAAAGCGTGATGAATGGTATAAATAAAAAACTCCTTTCAAGGAAAGGAGTTTATATATGCGATTGAATTATTTCGATTAATAATCACGGCTGAAACGGCCACCGCCGCCGCCATAACCACCACCGCCATAGCCACCACGGCTTCCGCCGCCACCGCCGTAACCACCACGGCCACCGCCGCCACGATTACCGCCGCCGCCGAATCCACCGCCGCTGCGTTTTTTGTAATCACCCTCCTGACGGGGTTGTGATTCGTTCACGATCAGCTTACGACCCTGAACTTCAGTTTCGTTCAGATTGGCAATAGCTGTACGGGCAGCTTCATCGTCTTCCATTTCAACAAAACCGAAGCCTTTGCTGCGGCCACTCATTTTGTCTTTCAGGATTTTTCCGCTGGTAACTTGTCCGTACTGGGAAAATAAATTCGTTAAATCTTCATCAGTCATTGACCAACTCAGGTTTCCAACATAAATGTTCATTGTAAAAAAAACAGTTTAAAAAAATGAAAAAAAAGAAATGATTTAGTCAATACAATGAACTGAAACCGACTTAAAAAAAGTTACTTCAGCCTAAAGAATACTAAAACCATTAACTATTATACTTAATAAAGATAGGCATTTCGGCCATATTTGATCATTATTTTCTAAAAATAATGTAATAGGAATGCATAGGGTCAGAAAATCAAGCGTTTATGCAACTAAAAAGCCACCGTGTTGGTGGCTTTTTAGATAAATTTTCATGTAAAAAACAGGTTTACTCGGCTACAACTTCAAATTCGATCTCGGTTTCATTACCGTTTCCGAAGTCAACCTTGGCTTTATAAGAACCCAGTTCTTTTACTTCATCCAGGATACTGATGCGGCGACGGTCGATTTCATAACCTTTTTGCTCGCGGATTGCACGGGCAATTTGTACTGAAGTGACGCTGCCAAAGATCTTACCACTGGTACCGGTTTTTGCACCGATCTTAAGGGCACCTTCTTTCAGCACACTGATTACGCTGTTGATCTCGGCCAGCAGCTTGGCTTCTTTCTTAGCCTGTTGCTTCAGCCTTTCTTCCAGCTGCTTCATGTTGCTTGGGCTGGCTTCCACAGCCAGTTTTTTCGGGATCAGGAAGTTACGGCCATAACCGTTTTTCACGTTGACCACTTCATTGATACCTCCCAGGTTGTTTACATCCTGTATTAATATTACCTGCATGATTGTGCATTTTTACCCAATCTCGTTATTAGCGAGACTTTCTCTCGCCTAAGGCGAGATTAGGGTGGTGAAAAAATTATTTTAAAAGATCCGTTACGTAAGGAAGGATCGCCATCTGGCGTGCTTTCTTAACAGCCTGGCCCACTTTACGCTGAAACTTCAGAGAGTTACCGGTAATGCGGCGCGGCAACATCTTGCCCTGCTCGTTTAAAAACTTCTTCAGGAACTCGGCGTCTTTATAATCCACATAGTGGATACCCATTTTCCTGAAACGGCAGTACTTCTTCGGACGCTTGTCGGCTTTGATCGCCGTCAGGTACTTGATTTCATTAGCTTTTGCCATGATTATGCCTCCGCTTTTTCGTTTACAGACTGTTGTACACCACTTCTCTTTTTGGCATTGTACTCGACGGCGTATTTATCGAGCACAGTGAACATGTGACGCATGACCGATTCGTCACGCAAAAGTTGAATTTTCAACTTTTCATTGAAGCTGGATGGCGCTTTGTATTCCATAACCCAATACAGACCAGTGGTCTTCTTGGCTACAGGATACGCCAGTGATTTCAGTCCCCAGGGATTTAAGTGCAATACTTCACCACCGTTTTCTTTCACGAGGTTCTCGTATTTTTTCTGAGCGGCTTTGTATTCCTCCTCAGACAGCACAGGGGTAAAAATCACCATCAATTCGTAGTTGTTCATTTCCCTGTTTTTAAATGATAAAAAAATTGTTAGTTCCACTTTTTTCAAGCGGGTGGCAAAGGTAGGGAAAAATCCTTGTTCGGGGAGGCTTTTATCGATTTATTTCAGGCACTGGTCAGGGCAACCGGAATACCGGGTAAAGCCTGAAGTCCGGTTCTAAATATTCCGAATTATCATATATGTAATCCAGTATTTGTGATGAGTTTTGAGCAAATTTTGGGTCTGATTGCTTTTTCTTTTCCAGTTTATCTTTTAAAGCCGGGTTTCTTTTTAATACATCGGCAGCCAGTTCTTCCCACCGATAATCGGAAAATCCTTCTTTTTGCTGAAGGATGGCATCGAAGAAATTCCAGGCAAAGAAACTGTCATCGCCAGTAGGCTCCAGCATCTCCACAATATACCGGTTGGCTGGCTGGTTTGTATAAATGATATAATCTCCTGCCAGAAAACGAATGTCTTTTTTTCGTGTATAAACCCTGACCGAATGGTTCTTATGGTGTTTTTCATAAGGCCTGGGATAGGTTGCATAATCTTCGATGTAATAAGCTTCAACCGCCATCACCGTATCTTTTTCCAAAACCTGCATTCTTACCCCGTTTTGTTTCATCCGGTCAATGACATCCTGCCAGCCATGGCGGATGATATAGGCAAGCGGCCTGGTCACTTTTCGGGCCGGTTTGTATTCGTCATAATATCGTACCAGGGTATCAAATGGCTTTTGGTGGTTGTAATACATCCTTTTAAGCCCTGTTGCTTCACTCATGGTGCTGTCCTGGTTATACCCGCTGAAACGGATATTCCTGTATTGACCAGAGTCTCGCACCCAGCTAAGGGGAAATACGGATTGATTCAGTATGCCCGCTTTCCATCTTTGCCTCACCGTTTGCAGGGTATCAGACAGGGAAGACGTAGTTTGTATGAATGTCAACAGCAGGTCGTATGTGGAGCGCACCCTTTGCTCAAAAGGCTTCAGCATGTGTGTTTCGGGAACATACGCCAGCGTACCGAAAAGCGCGGCATAACCCGAAGAATAACGGGGAGGGTCATAGAACATATACATGCCCTTTTTCGGGTCAGATTCATCGAAATCAACATAAGGGACCATGTCCCATTTCCTGCCCGACATACCCTTATACAGCGCAGGCTCAAATACTTCCTTCATCCAGCGACCGGCTTCATTTCCCAGTTTGTTGTATTGTGTACTGATCAGCGTCATGGTATGCTGGTAATCGGCGCCATCGCTGACATGCGTATCTACGAACACATCCGGGTCGAGCTCATGAAAGATCGAACTGAAGATCATCGCTTCACGGCTATCGCATTTGGTGAAATCACGGTTCAGGTCTAAGTTCTGTGAATTGCCCCTGAAGCCGTAAGACTCCGGGCCATTCTGGTTGACCCGCGTATATGCGTTACGGTTAAGACAACCGCCGATATTATAAACGGGTATGATGGCAAGTACGATATTGTCTGGCAGCTTGTTTTTTCCGGTCAACAGGTCTCTGGCCAAGATCATGCTGGCATCAATTCCATCAGGTTCCCCGGGATGAATGCCGTTATTGACGAGGATCACCGATTGGTGTTTACGTCGCCAGGAAACCGGGTCAAAATCCGGTTCATGATTCAGGATGACCAGGTGCAGCGGGTAACCGGCATCGGTAGTTCCCATCTCTTTCATCAGTAACTTGTCGGATTGCTGGTCGAGCTGGCGGTACCAACGGATGATTTCTTCATACGTTGCCGTTTGCTTTCCCTGGCTTTTTTCAAAAGGACTGACCTGCGCATGCAGCCGTGCAGGAAAGGTCAGCAGGTAAATAACGACAATGGTGATTGATCTTTTCATGCAAAAAATAATGGGTATGAAGGTAAATGGTAAGGCACAAAAAAACCTGCATTACTGCAGGTTAAAATATGATGCTGTATATGTTGATCTTATTTACCCAGTCCGTTCACCTTCAGCGCCAGTTTCCTTTTCAGGTTGGATGCTTTGTTCTTGTGAATGGTACCCCTTTTAGCCAGTTTGTCGATCATGGATGCAACTTCCGGTAAGGATTTGGCAGCTGTAGACTTGTCTTCCAGAGCCCTCAGGTCGCGGATTGCGTTACGGGTGGTTTTGCCGTAATAACGGTTCCTTTCGTTACGTTTCCTGCTCTGACGCACATCTTTCTTCGTAGCTGAGTGATTTGCCATGTATTATTATTTTGGGCTGCAAATATAGGAAGATTTCCGGTTCGACAAGCATACTTTCTTTTTTTAAAGCCAAATTTTACTTTCACCCGGTCGATTTTTAACCCGTTCCGGCCCGTAATTGTTCTTTTTTCAACCGATATTTGCAACCCTGAACGGGATCACCACCAATCAACCACATATTAAGTAAAATATGAAGGATTTTCAATATATCACCAATGCCCACCCATCCTACATCGAAAACCTGTACCAGGATTTTGTAAAAGATCCGCAAAGTGTTGATTCTGAACTCCGTAAATTTTTTGAAGGATTTGATTTTGCGGTTTCTCACGCACCACAGGCCGTTAAACCGGCTCAGAATGGGCAGCCGGTAGCCCAGGTAAGCGGACTGGATAAGGAGTTTGCCGTTTTTCGCCTGATCAAGGCTTACCGGAAAAGAGGGCACCTGATTGCCAAAACAAACCCGATCAGGGAACGTAAAGACCGCCATGCCAACCTCGACCTGGCTCATTTCGGGCTTTCAGAGGCAGACCTGGATACGCTTTTTGAGTCCGGAAATTTTGCCGGATTGGGCAAAGTATCCCTGCGCAACATTCTCGACCACCTGAACCGCTCTTACGCATATCATGTGGGAGCGGAGTTCACCTATATCAATGACGAGAGTAAAGTGGAATGGCTGATCAGGGCCATGGAAAAGGATATGCATCAGCCTGTGGAACTGACCAAAAAGCGCCGGATCCTGGAAAAGCTGAACCAGGGCGTCATGTTCGAAAAATTCCTGCACACAAAATATATCGGTCAGAAAAGATTCAGCCTGGAAGGAGGAGAAACTACGATTGCAGCCCTGGATGCCATCCTGAATACGGCAGCCGGCCTGACGGTGGAAGAAGTGGCCATCGGTATGGCTCACCGCGGCAGGTTGAACGTGCTGGCAAACATTCTGGGTAAAACATACGAACAGATTTTTACCGAATTCGAGGGTAACTCACTGCCCGATTCCACCATGGGTAGCGGCGATGTGAAATACCACCAGGGATATAGCAGCGATGTGGAGACCAGCGATGGAAAACTCCTTCACCTGAAACTCGTGCCCAATCCCTCGCACCTCGAAGCGGTAAACCCGCTTGTGGTTGGGTTTGTGCGCAGCAAGGCGGATGTGATGTACGACAGTGATTATGATAAGATACTGCCTCTCCTGATCCATGGAGACGCTTCCATCGCAGGTCAGGGCATCGTGTATGAAGTGCTGCAGATGAGCAAACTCCCGGGTTATGATACCGGCGGAACCATTCACTTTGTCATCAATAATCAGATCGGCTTCACCACCGATTTCGACGACGCCCGTAGCGCCGATTATTGCACTTCGGTGGCTTCCATGGTGCAGGCCCCGGTATTCCATGTCAATGGAGATGATCCCGAAGCCGTGGTGAAGATTGCGGAGATCGCCACACGTTACCGGCAGGAATTCAACAGCGATATCTTTATCGATATGGTCTGTTACCGCCGTCACGGACATAATGAAGGCGATGAACCAAAATTCACACAGCCCCAATTATATGCCTTGATCGACAAGCACCTGAACCCACGGGAAGTATATACGCAATTCCTGATCGAGAATGGCGAACCTGATGCCAAAGCGCTGGCAAGGGAAATGGAACAGAAGTTTTTGAGCGACTTACAGGAAAGGTTAGACGAAGTAAAACAGAACCCGCTTCCTTATACATACCAGAAACCTGAAAAATGGTGGCAAAGCCTGCGCCGGGCCACACCGGATGATTTCTTGTCATCACCGGTAACGGCCATCCCGGAAGCGGATGCCAAAAAACTTTTCGATGGCCTGATGAAGTGGCCGGAAGGTTTCCGCCCGTTGAAAAAGGTGGAAAAGCTAATTCAGGATAAGGTCAGGCTATTCAATGATCATCAGAAGATCGACTGGGCCAGCGCCGAACTCATGGCTTATGGCAGTTTACTGATGGAAGGAAATGATATCCGTATGAGCGGGCAGGATGTAAAGAGGGGAACATTCAGCCACCGGCATGCCGTGATCTATGATGAGCAGACCAATGCACCCTATAACAGGCTGAACCATTTTACAGAAACACAATCACCCATGCGTATCTATAATTCACTGCTCAGTGAATATGCCGTACTGGGTTTCGAATACGGGTACGCTTTGGCAAATCCCCATGCCCTGGTTCTGTGGGAAGCGCAGTTCGGTGATTTCAGCAACGGGGCGCAAACGATCATCGACCAGTTCATTGCCGCAGCTGAAACTAAGTGGCAGCGTATGAACGGTATCGTTATGCTGCTTCCTCATGGCTACGAAGGTCAGGGTCCCGAACACAGCAGCGCCCGTATGGAGCGTTTTTTACAACAATGTGCCGAACTGAATATGGTGGTTACCAATATCACCACGGCATCCAATTTCTTTCATGCCCTTCGCCGCCAGTTGGCATGGCCCTTCCGTAAACCGTTGATCGATTTTACACCCAAGGCCAACCTGCGTCACCCGGGCAGTTACAGCCATATCAGCGAATTCACTTCCGGTGGGTTCAAAGAGGTATATGACGATGCCGCCATAGAGGATCCCGCTTCCGTTAAGAAAGTGCTGATGTGCAGCGGGAAGATCTATTTTGAACTGGAGGAAAGACGCAAGAAGGATAACCGTAACGATGTGGCCATTATTCGCCTCGAACAGATATATCCTTTGCCACAGGCCCAACTGGATGCCCTGTACAAGAAATACAGCAAGGCCATCTGGCATTGGGTACAGGAAGAGCCCCTGAATATGGGTGCGGCCACTTTCCTGCGGATGAATCTGAAGAATATTAATTTTTATATCATCAGCCGCCAGGCCAGCGCTGCTACCGCTACCGGCCACTCGAAATTTCATGCAAAAGAACAGGCAGAAGTCATCGATGCGGCATTCAGGATTTAAACGAACTCAATATTAAACAGGTAAAATAAGTTACAATTCATGTTCCAGAGTTTAAGTGAAAGATTAGAAAGCGCCTTTAAGAACATCAAAGGCCAGGGAAGGATCACCGACCTGAATATTGCCAATACGGTGAAGGATATACGCCGCGCGCTCGTTGACGCGGACGTGAATTATAAGATCGCCAAAGAGTTCACGGATAAGATCCGGGACAAGGCTATCGGGGAAAAGGTTCTGACAGCAGTGAGCCCGGGACAGCTCATGGTCAAGATCGTCAAAGATGAACTGACCGAACTGATGGGTGGAACGGAAAGTGAGTTCAATATCTCCGGAAATCCGGCCATCATCCTGGTGGCAGGCCTGCAGGGTAGTGGTAAGACAACCTTCTGCGGTAAATTGGCCAACTATCTGAAAACCAAAAAAGGGAAGTCCCCGTTACTGGTGGCGGCCGATATTTATCGCCCCGCGGCCATCGATCAGCTGGAGGTATTGGGTGGTCAGATAGGCGTGGAGGTTTTCTGTGAAAGAGAAAACAAGAATGCGGTTTCCATTGCACAAAACGCCATTAAGGAAGCCAGATCCAAAAATAAAAATGTCATCATCATCGATACGGCTGGTCGCCTGGCAGTAGATGAGGCGATGATGACCGAAGTGGCCAATATCAAATCTTCTGTTCAGCCACAGGAAATCCTTTTTGTGGTGGATAGTATGACTGGCCAGGATGCGGTCAATACCGCCGCCGCATTTAACGAAAGACTGGATTTTTCCGGTGTTGTATTGACCAAACTGGACGGTGATACCCGGGGCGGTGCCGCCTTGTCGATACGGTATACCGTTAATAAACCCATCAAATTTACCAGCAGCGGGGAAAAGATGGATACCCTGGATGTTTTCTATCCGGAGAGGATGGCACAACGGATCCTCGGCATGGGTGACATTGTAAGCCTGGTAGAAAAAGCGCAGGAACAATTCGACGCCGCCGAAGCCGCTAAACTGGAAAAGAAGATCCGGAAAAATCAATTTGATTTTGAAGATTTCAAAACGCAGTTGCAGCAGATCAAAAAAATGGGTAACCTGAAAGATCTGATGGGCATGATACCCGGAGTGGGAAGTAAGATCAAAGACCTGGACATCAATGATGACGCCTTTAAGGGCATCGAAGCCATGATCAATTCCATGACCATGGAAGAAAGACGGAACCCCGACATTATCAACCCCAGCCGCAAACAGCGAATAGCCAGGGGCAGCGGTAAAGACATGAACGAATTGAACCAGTTCCTGAAACAATTCGATCAAATGAAGAATATGATGAAAATGATGAACAAAATGCCCATGGGCAAAATGCCCGGAATGGGCGCTATGGGAAAAAAATAAGTCCGCCTTTACTTCCATGGAGAACCAGCCAATCGGCTGGTTTTTTATTGTTTAAACACCGACTATTTGTATTTTCCGGTTCCGGTCAGGCAACCAAGCCCTGTATCCGGACGATTCAGTGACAAACATTGTAAACCCGATTCCTTTTGGAAGGCATTGGGAGGAGTACGTTTCGTAAAGAACTGGACATTTTTGTAAAAACAAGGCTCATTCAGCAGTCGACCGGCACCCACGGCTCGCCGGTTTCGGTCTTATTGGTAGCGGGAGGAATGGTGAAAACAGAGCAATACTTCAGCAACCCCAAACCCGGTTTTTCAGGCAGGAGTTCGGCTTACCTGCAATTGATCGCCGGCAGAAAATTCAATACCCGTTGCTCAATCCAGCTAAGTTCCATATTGCTGTACAGCGGAACACCGGTGAATATTCAGGGAGACCAGTGGCTCGCAGCAGTGGGAGCCGGCGCCCGCTTCAAGGTCAGCAAAAGGGTGTCGCGGCCGCTCGATTATCATTATCCCCTGGCAGACCTGGACTCAGTTGTCGCAACCATTGTCTGTAGGTGTGGATATTGAAACTGGCGGGCATGTATTCCAACTGCATTTTTCCAATGCAGCAGGTATGAACGAAAGGGCTTTCCTGGCCGAGACAACCGGTGCCTTTTTTAAAGGAGATATACGTTTTGGATTTAATTTGTCTCGTATATTTCAACTGGGTAAAAGGGGGTCTTCAAAATCATATTGAGCATTTTTTTGGATTATCTGGAACGCTGCCCTATCTTCGTCTTCCTTTTTTAAGGAGTTAACCCTATTTATTCACAACCAAAAAAATGTCTATTTTTATGGCTGTTAAAATGAGATTGCAACGGCATGGATCAAAGAAAAGGCCGTTCTACTTTATCGTAGTTGCAGACGCCCGCAGCCCTCGCGATGGCAAATTCATCCAGAAACTCGGTACCTATAACCCGCTGACGGTTCCTGCCACTATACAGGTTGACCGCCAAAAGGCGTTGGACTGGCTCCAGAAAGGCGCTCAGCCCACGGATACCGTGCGTCGAATCCTGTCATTCAAGGGAGTGCTGTATCTGAAACACCTGCTCCGTGGCGTAAGCCTCGGTTTATTCGATGAAGCCACCGCCATGGAAAAATTCACTAAGTGGAGTGTTGAGCATGAAGCCAGCGTGAACAAACGCCAGTCGGCCCATAAAAAGGCCCGCATGGAACGTCGCAATGCACCCGTAGTGAAGAAAGTAGCTGAGAAACAAGAGGAAGCCCCTGCGGCAGCCCCTGAAGCATCGGCTCCTTCCGAAGAAGCACAGGCAGCAGAGTAATTCGATCAACGATGTAAAGCATTCAAGTCCCGTTCTATAACGGGACTTTTTTGTATGCCATAAAGCCAGCATGATAAATAGTAAATTGCACATATGAATGAATATTTCAAAATTGGGAAACTGGTTGCCAGCCATGGCCTGAAAGGTGAGCTGGTACTCGAACACAGCCTGGGAAAAATGACATCGCTAAAAGGATTAAAGGCCTTGTTCATGGAAACTTCCCGCGACAAATTCCTGCCCTATTTCCTTGAATCGGCAACAATCAAAAGCGATAAGGAGATATTTGTCAAGCTGGAAGGCATAAATACCAAAGAGGAAGCCAGGAAACTGACCCCCCGAGAAGTATGGCTGCAGGAAAAGGATTTTAAACAATTCAGCGCCCAATCGGCCCCCATTTCCTTACTGGGTTTTTCCGTGATCAATCAGGATGTTGATCTGGGTAAAATCGTGGAAGTAATCGAGCAACCGCATCAGTTGCTTTGTGTCATTCTGTACCAGGGGAAGGAAGCGCTGATCCCCATTCATGAAGAAAGCCTGGAAAAACTGGACAAGAAAAACCGTAAGATATATGTCAGCCTGCCCGAAGGTCTGCTCGACCTTTATGTAGGATGAAATAAGATCATGGAGACAAACCATCGTGGAAGATATCAAGAGGACCATAGCACATTTTGACCTGGATTCATTCTTTGTTTCTGTTGAATTACTCAACGATCCTTCATTGAAAGGCAAGCCTGTTGTTGTTGGCGGACGCGAACGGGGAGTGGTTTCAGCATGCAGCTACGAAGCCAGGGCTTTTGGCATACATTCTGGCATGTCATCTACCAAAGCCAGGCAATTATGCCCGGATGCGGTATTCCTGCATGGCCATCGCGGCGAATACAGCAAATTTTCCCGGTGGGTGACACAGATCATCGCCGATCAGGCGCCATTGTTTGAAAAGGCATCCATCGATGAATTTTATCTCGACCTGTCCGGAATGGACCGTTTTTTTAACCCGCTGGAATGGACGATCGCTTTGCGTAAACGAATTATGGATGAAACGGGCCTCCCCATTTCTTTTGGATTGGGAAGCAATAAGATGATCGCCAAGATGGCCACCAACCGCGCCAAACCTAACGGTTTCCTGCAGGTTACGCATGGTATGGAAAAAGAATTCCTCGCACCATTGCCCGTGTCGGATATCCCCGGTGTGGGAGACCACACCTATGAAGTTTTGAAGTCGATGGGCATTTTTATCATTGGGCAACTTACAGAAGCAGGCCCCCTTTTATTGGAGGAAAGGCTGGGTAAATGGGGAGCCGACCTGTTTCAAAAGAGCCTGGGCATTCATCATGGGGAAGTGTCTGCTTACCATGAGGCCAAATCAGTGTCATCTGAAAACACTTTTGATGAAAACAAAACCGATATGGTTTTTATCATGCAGCAACTGGTAAGGCTGACAGAAAAAGTGTGTTTTGAACTACGGCAGGATGGGAAAGTGGCAGGTTGTGTTGCAGTAAAGATCCGTTACCCCGATTTTGAAACCACTTCCAGGCAATCAACGATATCATATACCTGCGCCGATGACGAGATCATTCCTGTTGCTAAAACTCTTTTTCACCAGTTATATAAGAAAGGCAGGCCAATCCGTTTGCTGGGAGTTAAATTGAGTGAATTGACTGGCGATGGTTACCAGGCCAGCCTGTTCAGTGATATGGAAAAAAAATCAGGTTTGTATAAAGCGATTGACGATGTGAAGAATCGATTTGGTAAGACTTTTGTCAGGAGAGCTTCGTCTGGTTAATCACTGGTCCGCCAGGTCCCGTAAAGTCTTTTTATCCAGTACCTTTAAAGTGGCATCTCTTGTTGCTGCCATGACCTTATTGAGTCCGCAACTACTTTCATTGCAGTCATCACATTTCCGGTAAAAATTTAGACTGACACAGGGCAGTAAGGCAATCGGGCCTTCCAGCATCCGGATGGCAGCGGCGATGGTTGTTTTAGCAGGAGGTTTCTGATAAGTAATAGCCACCCCCTTCTCTTTACTTTCCAGCACACCATGTTTTTTCAAATGCAGTAAGATGTTTTCAAGGAATTTGATCGGGATGTTTTTTTCGTGGGAGATATCGGCAATCAGCACCGGCCCTTCACCATAACGCGATGCCAGGTAACCCAGCGCCTTTAATCCGTATTGTGTTTTTTTCGACAGCATATCTGCAATGATAAAAAAATCGCAGGATTATAGTCTACTTATTTGGTAGATTATTATATTTGCCCCCAAAACCTTAACCATATGAGTTTACGATTAGGTGATACGGTACCCAATTTTCAGGCCGATACAACGGAAGGGAAGATCGATTTCTATGAATACCTGGGCGACGGCTGGGGAATATTGTTTTCACACCCGGCCGATTACACCCCGGTTTGTACAACAGAGCTTGGCAGAACGGCACATCTTAAAAATGAATTCGCCAAACGGAACGTGAAAGTTCTCGCAGTCAGTGTCGATCCCCTGGATAAGCACCTGGGCTGGAGAAACGACATCAATGAAACACAGCACTGTACGGTTGATTTCCCGATCATTGCCGACCCGGACAAGAAAGTGGCTTCCCTGTATGATATGATCCATCCAAATGCCTCCGAAAATTTTACCGTTCGTTCGCTGTTCATCATTGGCCCCGATAAGAAACTGAAGCTTTTTATTACATATCCTGCCAGCACCGGCCGTAATTTTATTGAAGTGTTGCGCGTGATCGATTCCCTGCAACTAACTGCGAAGTATAGTGTGGCAACACCGGCAGACTGGAAGGAAGGGGATGATGTGATCGTTGTTCCTGCCATCAGCACGGAAGACGCAGTCAAAAAATTTGACAAGGGTGTGACTGTGATCAAACCTTATTTGCGGTATACGCCTCAGCCCAATAAATAAATTGATGGTTTTGAATCTTGTTGCTCCCGGTCGTTTACCGGGAGTTTTATTTGGCATACTTGGCCAACTGTTGCATAAGTGCCCTGAACTCTTTGGGTATGGCTGCTTCGAGCTCAAGCATCGTTCCTGACGGTAGTGGAAGTGACAATTGATAGGCATGCAGGGCCAACCTGTTGATCATGGGCCTTTCCTGTTCCTCGGATTTCGACAGGTTGAATTTTTTCTTGAAGGATGAGATCAGCACCGGTTTGCCGTCTCCATAAAGAGGGTCACAGGCCAAAGGATACCCGATGTGCCTGGCATGCAGCCTGATCTGGTGGGTTCGGCCGGTATGCAGGTTAAATCTTACGAGCGAATAGGGTTTAAAAGATTCCAGCACTTCGAAACTGGTATGGGAGGGCTTTCCGTTTCGATGGATGATCATCCTTCCCGGGTGTAAGGGATCTTCCATGATCGGCGCCTCAATATCTCCGCTTGATTCCGCAGGCTTTCCCACGACGATGCCCAAATAGGTTTTTCGAATACTCCTGTCTTCAAATAATCGGCACAGGTATTTATGCCATTCCTCATTTCTGGCAAAGATGACCAGTCCGCTTGTATCACGGTCCAGCCTGTGTACGGTCAGGATCATGCCGTATTTTGCCTGTAACAGTTCTTTTAGGCTTGTGCTGGTTTGTTCCCTGTCCGGGATGGTCAATAGCCCGGCTGGTTTGTCAACCGCAATAAAATCGGGCGATTCGTAGATGATATGATAACGGTGGGTAGCCAACGTAGATGATTAAACGAATGGTAATTGATTATTTTTTCTTCGACGCGTTAAGGTATTTCAACAGCCTGATCTCCTTTTCGCTGAGGAAACGCCATTTTCCCCTTTCCACATTCTTCTTGGTCAGGCCGGCGTACATGACCCTGTCTAATCCCTTGACGTCATAACCCAGGTGTTCGAAGAGGCGCCTTACAATACGGTTGCGTCCGCTGTGGATTTCTATTCCTATGATGGATTTATCACGGGCATCGGCATAAGCGAGACTGTCAACATGTATTGGCCCGTCTTCAAGTACCAGTCCTTTTAGTATTTTTTCGAAATCGGATTTGGTCAATGGCTTGTCCAGCTTGGCTTCATAGATCTTCCTCACCTCGTAACTCGGGTGGGAAAGTTTTTGGGTCAGGTCGCCGTCATTGGTTAACAACAGCACGCCAGAGGTGTTCCTGTCGAGCCTTCCGATAGGATAAACCCGTTCATCCGTTGCTTTTTCAATGATCTGCAAAACGGTTTTCCTGCCCTGTGGATCATCGGTTGTGGTGATATAATCTTTCGGCTTGTTCAGCAAGATATAAACCAGGTTTTTGGTGATGAATATCTTTCTGTTATTGTATGTCACCTCATCGGTATGCTGTAGTTTGTATCCGGGTTCGGTTACGGGCTGGCCATTCACTTTAACCTTGCCGTCCTTGATCAGGTCAACTGCTTCCCTCCTGGATGCGACTCCGCAATGGGCGAGGTATTTGTTTAAAGGCATACCGGCTTCAGTGACAGATTTACCAGCTGCTTGTCCGGTTTTGGTTGGTACAGCTTTTTTGGGTGCAACAGGAACTTTCTTCCCTTTTGCAGGAGTGGCCTGGTTTTCCCTCATTGCCTCACGTGCCTGCCTTTTTTCCTCTTTTATCTTATCAAAATATTCGGCCCTTTCTTTTTTGATCTTTTTCTTTTCCTGGCGGAAAGATTCCTTTACGGCACTGTTCTTTTTTTTGGTAACAAATTTCTGGAATGGAGACTGGCTCATGTGCGGAGATTTTAGCTGTTTTACAACAGGATGAGTTGTAAAGGTAGGCTTTAATTTGGATTCAGATGCCGTTGTCAGCGTCAAATGCTGCCGGATAGCGGTTCCCGCGTTAAGGTCCATCAGTCGTGGCAGTAAAAAGCGCATACCGGTATGGCATGCGCTCTTGTATTATATAGTTCTCAGCTTCTTATTTTACTCCGTTCCTGCGGTTGGGGTTACCGCCTTTCATGTCTTCCATTTTCTTCCATTGTTCTGCTGTCAGAATTTTCTTCCTTTCTTCTATGGCCGATTCCCTGATTTTTTGAATGGCCGATCTTTTGGCGTCAGGGCCAATGTTGTCGTTGTCATGTATTTTTTTGATTGCAGTATGGTTCTTATCCTGCAATCCTTTCAACTGTTCATATTGGTTGTCGGTCAGTGAAAGTTTCGCTTTAAGGCCATCCAGTTTTTTTAATTGATGGGCTTTTCTGTTTTCCTCCTTCTCAGATCTCATTTTTGCCATGCTGGCCTGCTGTTCTTTGGTCAGGATGGCCTGAATTTTAGATTTATTATCCTTTTTTATTCTGGCACGGGCCTCATCATATTGCTGTAAAGATTGTTGTTTATTTTCTCTTAATGCCTGCATCTGACGACGCCCATCTTGATGAATGGCCCTGATTTTTTCCTGTTGTTCCTGGGTCAGGTTAAGCCTGTTGGCCATTTCGGCTTTCTGATTTTGATGTGATTTGTTTTTTCCAAATCCTTTTTGGTGCATGGAGCATTGTCCGGGTTGGGCTGAAGCGGTCCACGTATATGTGCCTAAAAAGAACAGGAAGGTTAGTAATTTTTTCATGTGTTTGCGTTTAATGTATCATAGACGGTCAACGAATCATTTCGTTTAATGGTAACGAAAGATTATGCAGGAATTTTGTCTTTATTGGCCAGTTGCCCGCAAGCGGCGTCGATATCCTTGCCACGGCTCCTTCTGACCCTTACATTGACCCTGTTTTTGGCCAGGATACCCGTAAAAGCCTCCGTTCGTTCCTCATTGGGTTTCATGAAATCGGTACCTGCCACCGGGTTGTATTCGATCACATTGATCAGGTGAGTGGGTATCTTACGGTAGATCTTGATAAGTTCTTCCGCATCCTGCTGGCTGTCGTTTTTGTCTTTGAAGAGTATGTATTCCAGGGTAATATCATTCTTGGTCTTTTCGTAAAAATAGTTGAGTGCGTCAATCAGGCTTTGAATGGTGTTGGTTTCATTGATCGGCATGATCTCATTTCGCTTCTTATCGGTAGCCGCGTGTAAGGAGAGTGCCAGGTTGAAACGGACCTGGTCATCGCCCAGTTGACGGATCATTTTAGACACTCCGGCCGTGGACACCGTGATCCTTTTAGGGCTCATGGCCATACTGTCATTCGATGTGATCCTGTCTATCGACTTCAGTACATGTTTGTAATTCAGGAGCGGTTCACCCATGCCCATGTATACGATATTCGACAACTTTTTGCCCGTAGCCTGCTCACTTTGTTCATTAAGAATGGCAACCTGGTCGTAAATTTCTTCATAGGTCAGGTTCCTTTTTCGCTCCATCATGCCGGTGGCACAAAATTTACAGGTCAGGCTGCAGCCGATCTGCGACGACACGCAGGCAGTATTCCGGTTTTCAGTCGGTATCATGACCCCTTCAATAAAATGACCGTCATGCGTCCGGAAACGCGTTTTCAGCGTACCGTCACTACTATATTGGATCTTGTCGGCCGTGATGGCGTCCAGGGCAAAATCTTCCTCCAGTTTTTTCCTCAGATCAAGTGACAGGTTGCTCATATCGTCAAACTTCCGGGCATTTTTCTTCCAAAGCCATTCATATGCCTGCATGGCGCGGAATTTTTTATCCCCAATGGATTCAAAGTATTCCTTCAACTCCGGCAAACTGAGATCCCTGATGTTTCTTTTTAACGACATGTTACAAAGATATGAAAGGCTGGCCAGCAGGGGCTCACGCATTTGGTTAAAACTTCTATCTTGCATCCTGTCGGGCATTTGCCTGATATAAATTGACTGATATGGATGCTGTTTATGTGATTGACGCTGTACGCACACCAATAGGCCGTTATGGCGGGGCTTTATCGGGTATTCGGCCAGACGATCTGCTGGCACATGTCATTAAAGCACTGGTGTCCAGGAACCCGGGGATTGACGTAAATGACATTGAGGATGTGATCGCCGGTGCGGCCAACCAAAGTGGGGAGGACAATCGTAATGTGGCCCGCATGGCAGCATTGCTGGCAAGGTTGCCGGTTACCGTAGCGGGAAATACCGTTAACAGGCTTTGTGCCAGCGGTTTACAGGCTATTATGGATGCTTCCAGGACCATTGCCTGCGGAGATGCGCGAATGATGATTGCCGGTGGGGTGGAAAGTATGACCAGGGCCCCCTTTGTTATGGGTAAGGGCGCAACGGCTTTCGACCGTAATGTGCAGGTTTTTGATACCACGATGGGCTGGCGGTTTGTCAATAAGAATTTATCCGAATTATACCATCCATTCACCATGGGCGAAACGGCCGAAAATGTGGCGCGGCAATGGAATATCAGCCGGCATGCGCAGGATGAGTTTGCCCTGGAAAGTCAGCAGAAATATGAAGAGGCTTATCAGGCAGGCAAATGGCGGGATGAAATCATCCCCGTGATGATCAATGTGGGAAAGGACCGTGTCGAATTCTCCAAGGATGAACATCCCAGGACAACAACGATGGAAAAGCTGGCCCAGCTGAAACCTGCGTTTATCAAAGATGGAACAGTTACAGCCGGGAACAGCAGCGGCATCAACGATGGGGCATCGGCATTGTTACTGGCAAATAAATCGGCGGTTGAAACATACGGACTTAAACCTATGGCCATGATACGTTCCATGGCCGTAGCCGGTGTTGATCCCTCGGTCATGGGTATCGGTCCGGTTCCCGCGACCCGGAAAGCCTTGCAGCGTGCAGGCCTCACAGTTGCCGACCTTGATCTGGTAGAACTGAATGAAGCTTTTGCCAGCCAGGGTATTGCCTGTATCCATGACCTCGGCCTGGACCTGGAAAAGGTGAATGTAAATGGAGGTGCCATAGCCCTTGGCCATCCTCTCGGATGCAGCGGCGCGCGTATCAGCACCACGCTGCTTCATGAAATGAAAAGAAGAAGGTCGAGGTTTGGCCTGGCCACGATGTGCGTAGGAGTAGGACAGGGTTCGGCCATCATTTACGAATCACTGTAAACGGTAAAGCAGCTTCCTGATCATCCGGGCATTGATGAACAGGCAAAGCCCCCAGATCAATCCGGCCAACAGCAACAAATAAATATGCAGGAAGGGGGAAAGTTCATCTTTTCCATTCAGGGAAAAATGCTGGAAACTCCACTGCATCAGTGATGCAATCAACAAGGCACTGAGTATGATGATCGTATAAGCGGGTATCCATCTCCGGGATACCGTTTTACCCAGCCACCCCGGCGAATATCCAAGCAGCAACAGCAATTGAAGGTTATCCTTACTGCGGGCGATGACGAGTTGCAGGTAGAAGGAGAACAACATCATGGCCAGTATGATCACCAGCACCGCAAAAAGGCCCATACCGCTGACAACGGCTTGTAAAACCTGTTTCACTCTCCCAAATTTTGTTTTGTCTTTGTTGACATGATAGTTTTTCTGTTCCAGGAAACTGAGCAGTTCCGGGTTATTGGCATCCGTGGTTTTGATATATACCCTGGCAGCAGGCGCATTGACCGACTGTCCGAATTGTTTGTTCGCCCAGCTGAGAAATGTTTCGGGTACCAACACGGAATTGATCCGGTCGGTTAATGCAACGATATGCCCCCGGAAAGCTACCATACCGGAGGGGCCGTAGCATTCAATCATGATGTTGAGCGAACCCAGGCTTTCGCCTGATAGTTGTGGTAAGCTTTGTGAAGGGGCGAACACATTATACATTTCCAGGTAGTCGGCTGAAAAAATGATCGGTACATCAGCCTGCCCGGCCTGCCACTTAAAACCCGGGGGAACCGTGTCTATGAAATCGGTGTTGATGGATTCTAAAAATAGGTCTGTGCTGAATGGGATAATATTACCGGCACTGGCTTTGGTACGGAACTGGTTGCTGTTCAGCGGCGCAGCATCCTGTATAAAGGGTTGCTTTTTTAATTCTTCCACATCGGCCATATTGAACCGGTTATCCCTGCCCATGGTTTCGTTGCTGATGGTTTTGGTGACGGAGATGAAATCAAAGCCGTTCCGGCGTGGGTTTTTGTCTTTCAGCAGTTGGTTTATATTCAGGAACATCTGCACGGAGCAAAGCAGCAGCAATACGCCTACCCCAAGCCCGGCATAACTGAACAGGCGCGACGTGCGGTGAGATCGCATTTCAATGAACGCAGCAATGTGCCGGAAGGAGACTGCTTTCTGTGGGCTATGGGTCGTTTTTGACATAATGATAACGGTGAACTATAAATGCAGAATCTGGTCTGCCTGGAAATAATCGATTTTTTTGAGGTCGGCTAATATCAGGGTGGCGTTCCTCTGCACAGCTTCATCTGAAATGAGTTTCATGGCGATTTGCCGGTTTTGTTCATCAAGATGGCTGAATGGCTCATCCATCAACAATACGTCAAATGGCTGCTGTAATGCCCTTATAATGGCAATACGCTGCTGTTCGCCATAACTACAGGTGCGCAACGGTTTTTCCAGTTTGGCTTCGATGCCCAGCATGCCGGCCATTTCACGTATCCTGCTTGACGCATGAAATGGATTCAATGCACGCTTCACCTCAATGTTTTGAAAGGCACTGTGCTCCGGGAATAGCCTGAGGTCCTGGAAGATGATACTGACCTTACTGCTTCTTAATGAGGAAAGTTCCTCGATAGCAAGATCACGTATGGCGCGGTCGTCCATCAGGATATTGCCATCGTAGTCCTTTCTGATGCCGTACAGAAAATGGATCAATGAGGTTTTTCCCCGGCCGCTCGGCGCCACAATATGAAGGTGTTTGCCCTGTTTGATATCGATGGGTTTGTTCCAGACCTCCGAGCTTTCAATTTTTACTGCTTCTAAATAGCGGGGTTTTACCTGTTCGAATCGTATCGTCATGTAGTCGGTAAAGCAGGAAGCCGCCAGATATTATTGACGGCTTCCCGGTTAAAAAAAGATTGGCATTTATTTAAGGTTCTTCAACAACCGCAACAGGCTCGTCGATGGCCATTTGCTCTGCAATCATTGCCTTTTTCTTGTTCGATACATCGGCCAGCATGCTGAGGTATTTATTTAAAAGCTTCAGGCTGTTGCTGTTTTTATCTATCAGGTTTATTTCAATATGCTGGTCAATAGCGCCGTCTTTGAACTTGCCGCCGGAAATGATGACGTCTTGCCAGAAATTCAGGGAGGCCTGGTATATTACATTGGTCAGGCTATCGCGGACCTCAGATTCCCCGATACCGCGGATCAGGTATTGCACGTTGATATAAGCGGCGATCGGGTTCCCGGATATTTTTTCAAGAACGGGTATGCTGCTTTTGTTGCTTCCGGCAATATACTGGTCAACTGATTCTTTCTTGGAGCCTATCGCAAAATATTCCTTGTTCATGTTATAAAATATCTTGTCATTCAATCCGTCTCCCATTTCTTCTTTGCCCAGTTTATTTCCTGCAGCGACAAGTTTATTGAATGCATCTTTATCGCCAATGGCTGCGGAGAAAAGGACATTCAGATCGGGCCTTCCGAGCGTGTCTGATTTGATATCCGATAAACAGAACATGATATCGCCTTTATTGGCTTTGATAAAGTCATCTACGTTGAATCCAAGGTATGCTGTGCCCATATTCGCAAATCCATCCAATCCGGCCAGTTTCAAAAACTCTTTGACGCCTTCGGGTTTAAAATTCATGGAAAAGAGAACGGCGATGTTCTTAGCGGGGATTCTTTTAATCATGTCTTCATTGATGGAAGTTCCGCTGTATTTTTTGGTGATCTCGGTCATTTCTTTACCTGAATAGGATTTGAAATCCATATTGATCTGGCCATTATCAAAATTGACCACACCGGTGGTATAAGAGCCTTCGTACAGCTTGCTTAAATTAAGCATGCTCAGGGCCGCATTGGCAAGGGAGCCATTGTTTAAACTTTCGGAGTTCATCCAAAAATGCATGTCTCCTTTTTGCTTCATGAGGTCCGTCATTTTGTCTTCTTTGGCCAGGCTCTTGTCTTCTGCAAGGCCATGTATTTGCAGGCAAACGGGCGTCATCTCACGGTTATTGATGTTGGATCCGCTGGCCCTGGACATGCCAAATGCCTTGGCCTGGTCAAGGAATGGGGCATTCCCCGCCACCACGATGCGTCCGTCTTTCCAACTGGCTGTTACCTGCTGGATCGTCATCAATTTCACTCCGTCTTTTTCAGTTTCTTTGGCTCCTTGCGACATGTTTCCAAGGAATTTTTTGAACATGTTCTCATCTTTGATGGTTCCTTCAAAGGCTATGTACCCACCGATGGAGTCTTTTACGGCAAAGAAAATCAGGTCTTTTTTTGTATCAATGCCTGTATTATCAGGGTTATCAAGGGCCGATTTCAAAAAAGCATCCAGCGTAGTATCCGTATAGATCAGTTTGAACCATTCGGTTTGCTTAACCTCTTCCCAGGGTAATTTGGTTGAAATGGATTCGCCGTTAACCACTACGGCAATGGCTGCATTGCCGGGGATATAACGACCCTGCTTATTGGATTTACTGCAGGATGTAAGGATCAGCAACAGGGAGACGGCTGCCAGACCCAAAAAACGAAAGCGTGTTTGCATATGTGTTTTTTTGTTTTATACTAATTTGTTGAATATGTAACCCCTCAGGTATTTGTCAAATAAGAAATTAACTTTTCAAAATCGATTTTTTCCTGATGGCCGGTATCCAGGTTTTTGACCACGGCCTGCCGGTCATTTAATTCCTGGCTTCCGATTATTACAACGAACCGGATGTTTTTCCGCTCCGCATAACGGAATTGTTTGTCCATTTTAGCAGGTTCATGGTATAATTCACAGGCTATTTCATGATCTCTGAGATTTTGCATGATCCTGAATGCGGCTTCACTTTCGTCTTGTCCCATATTAAAAAAAAGCGCCTGGCTTCCGCTATGGAGGCTTGCCGGAAATAAATGCAATTCATCCATGACATCATAGATCCTGTCGATACCGAAACTGATGCCGACGCCGGTGATGCCGGACAGGCCGAACAGGCCGGTCAGGTCATCGTACCTGCCTCCTCCGCCAATGCTACCCATTTTAACAGTAGCCGGTGGGCGTACCTCAAAAATCAGCCCGGTATAATAATTCAGACCTCTGGCCAACGTAAAGTCTACCACCAGGTTGGCGGCAGGCGCATGGGTTAGCAGGTAACGTAATTCCTCGATCCCGGTCTTGGCTTGTTCGTCTTTGCCCAACAGCTTTGCAGCCCAAGCCAGTTTTTCTTCATTGTTTCCGGTAATCTGCAGGTATTGACAAATAATATCAATTTGAGTTGTATCCAACCCTCGTTGCGTAAGCTCTTCGGTCACTTTTTCAATACCGATCTTATCGAGTTTGTCTATTGCTACGGTGATGTCGGTTAATTTGTCGGCCCCACCACAACAATTGGCTAGGGCTGAGAGCATCTTCCGGCTGTTGATCCTGAGTTCATATCCGCTAAGTCCGAGGCGGGTAAATGCCGTGTGGTAAATGAGGGCCAGTTCCGCTTCATTGAGCAGGGACTTGCTTCCTGCCACATCGGCATCGCACTGGGTAAATTCCCGGTAGCGTCCTTTTTGCGGCCTGTCTGCCCTCCACACCGGCTGAATCTGGTAGCGTTTATACGGAAACGTAAGTTGGCCATGGTTCATGGCAACGAACCTGGCAAAAGGGATGGTGAGGTCGTATTTAAGGGCCCTTTCTGTCAGATCGGGCGAATTCTTGCCTTCCAGTACTTTGTTGAATCCTGCTTGCGCCTTTTCCCTGTTTTTGGGATCATTGATTCCGTTATTCAGTACTTTAAAAATGAGTTTATCTCCTTCTTCTCCATATTTCCCCATCAGTGTGTCAAGGTTTTCCATGGCCGGTGTTTCAAGGGGTTGGTAGCCATAACATTCAAATACTTGACGGATGGTAGACAGAATGTAATTCCTCTTCCGGACGGTCTCGGCAGTAAAATCCCTCATGCCCTGTGGTATGGACGGTTTACTCATGACGTTTGTTTGGTTTTCTGGTTCTGTATCCGGTTCTCTGAAACGATGGCTTCGCAGGCCCTTTCAATCATACCAAATACTTCATGATAACCCGGTTCAGGTCCATACCAGGGATCGGGAACATCTTTTTCCTCCCCTGGAAAAACAGCGTCCATCAGGTACATGACCTTTTCCGAAGGGAGTAATGTCCCGCAAATGTCTTCCATTTCATATAGCACTTCTTTGGCCATGATATAAATACGGTCGAATGTCTGGATATCTTCTTTGACAAATTGCCTTGCCCTTTGAGAGCTGATATCAATTCCATGGAGCATGGCAACTTTCTGACTAAGGAAATGGGGCGCTTCTCCGATATGGAAACCATTTGTACCGGCGCTGTCTACATACCAATCAAGCCCGGCATCAGCCAGTTTCTTTTTCATGATTCCTTCCGCCAGCGGGCTTCTGCAAATATTGCCCAGGCAAACCATCAGCAATTTCATGGCGCAAATATAAGTCCATTGGCCAAGCTGTCATGACGAAAATAGATGATCGGTCTGGAATATGGAATCTGAACGGACCGGCATCTGTATAAAAACCGGCGCTGGTTTTCATTATTCATTCATCAGTAAAATTTTGATCATGAAAGCCGAAGATATACTGCATGCCCATGACCTTGATATTCTATTTGAAGGCCGTCATAAAGCTTACGGGGCTTATGACCTGAGAAAATACTACCACCTGCGTGTCAGGTTGGCCTTACTGTCTGTGTTTTTGTTGTCCTTAATTGTATCCCTGATAGGGTATTTCTGGAAACCTGAGCAAAAGATCCGTCCGGTATTGTGGGATCATGGCATGGTCCATATTGCTAAGGAAATTGAGGCTGAAAAGAAACCCGATATCAAAAAACCGGACAAACCAAAGGCAACGCAGAACATAAAAACGCAAGCATATCCCAGTCGTATTGTGGTAGTGCCCAACCAGGTTCCAACTTCCAGGATCCAGGCACTTTCAGACAGTGTTGCCATCGACAGCCGGCCGAACGACAACCCAACAACTTCCACGCCATTGGTGGGGCTTCCCCCCGGCCCCGGAAAACCCATCAATGGAGTACCCGAACCTCCACAGTTCCAAGATCCAGGCCAACCCCTGGATGTAGCTGAAGTCATGCCGGAGTTTCCGGGT
Organism: Ferruginibacter sp.; assembly: GCA_046329695.1. GTDB lineage: Bacteria > Bacteroidota > Bacteroidia > Chitinophagales > Chitinophagaceae > Ferruginibacter. The sequence goes on along the minus strand of JAXLUE010000008.1, from coordinate 7,753 downwards.
GGTATCCCGGCATTGCGCCGTTTCCTTGAATCAAACCTGGAAACCCCTTCTTCTGTGGAATCTGGTGAAACTGTGTCTGTAAAAATGAGGTTTATAGTAGGTTTTGATGGCAAACTGCATGGGTTTGAAACTGTACAGGGAGGAAGGGAAGATTGTAATCAGGAAGTGTTGAGGGTGCTGAAGAAAATGCCTGCCTGGGTCCCCGGCAAATCGAATGGGAATAAAGTATCCGTGTATTATATTTTGCCGGTGAGTTTTGCACGGGCCGACTGAAACATGCGATAATCATGTAAATTGCGTATCCTGTTTTAATATTCAATGATCATGTCTGAACGCAATTTTGAAAAGGGCTCTTTGAATGAACGCGATAAGGGATTTTTACGCATGCGTGCCATCATGGATTTTGGTATGGGTATTTTATGGATGGCGATGGGGGTCTTTCTCATATTCATCAAAGAGTTTAACACCGGATTGGAAGCGCGTTTTGATGATCCATATATGAAGGCATTCGGAGGGGTTTGTATTCTATACGGCATATTCAGGATTTACAGGGGGTACAGGAAAAACTATTTACGCTGAATCAATGAAAGCACTGACCGACCGTATGACGGCCGCCTTCTTACTGATTGTTTTACTATCGCAGGCATGCAGGCAGGCAGCCAAAGGCCCTTCCAGTATTGATACGCCTTCAAGCGGCCAGATCCACATTAGCGTTGACGAATCATACAAGCCGGTCATTGAAGAACAATTATCCATGTACCAGGCCGGTAATCCTGCTGCCCATATTATCGCGGAATTTAAACCTGAAGCGGCCTGTCTGAAGGATTTTTTTAAAGATACCGGTAACAGGATGATCCTGATTACAAGGGGGCTCACTTACCCGGAAGAAAACTATATGAAGGATTCTTTGGGTTATCTTCCACAATGGAATCTCCTGGCCTCCGACGCTATTGCCATCATTGTGAACAAGAATAATAAAGACACCCTGTTCACGCTCGACAGGCTGGCTCAGCAACTGGCAGGTAAGATAAACCGGCACCAGACGATCGTCTTTGACGGACTGAGCGCAACCAGTTCATTCCGGTTTGTACAAGACTCGATATTAAAAGGACTTTCTCCGGATACCACGGTGGTTAGGGCAGCCAAAAACAGCCTGGGTGTAATAGATTATGTGGCAACACATGAGCAGGCGATTGGCCTGGTGGGTATAAGCTGGATTGGTAATCCGGAAGATACCCTGCAGCAAAGACTTCGTGAAATGGTGAGGATTTCATATGTCCGTTGCGATGCATGTGCCGATTCGCCTTATGTCAAACCGGTTCAGGAATCCATCAGAAGCAGGAGGTACCCCCTGGTAAGGGGCTTATATTACATTATAAAGGAAAATTATTATGGTCTGGGTTCCGGGTTGGTCGACTTTATGAAATACGAAAGGGGGCAATTGATTTTTAGGAGGGCTTATCTGGGCCCTGTCATGGATTTTGACTCCAGGAATGTGAGGATTAACCTGAGTTTACCAAAAAAATAAGGGCAAGCTTTAACGGATTCTTATAAAATTAAATAAAATTGCATCAGTCTACATTCAAAAAAATAAACATGAAGCAGTTCAAGCATGGTTTGGTATTTCTGGTTTTATCGTTATCGGGTGGCGTTTCGATTGCACAAAGCATCGAGGATGGCCGGAAATTCATGTATTATGAGAGATATAAAAGTGCCAAGGAAGTGTTTCAGAAACTTCTGGCATCCAATCCCAATAATGACGAAGCCGCATACTGGTTGGGGCAATGCGACCTGGCTTCAGATGACCGCACAGCTAAAGATGTTACTGATACCCGGGCGTTTTATCAATCCAAATTAATGGCAAATCCCAACAGCCCCTTGTTAATGGCTGGCATCGGCCATACCGAACTGATCGAGGGAAAAGGGCAGGATGCCCGCAATCATTTTGAAGCGGCCATTTCATTAAGTCAGGCAAAAAGCATTGCTGTATTGAATGCGGTCGGATTTGCCAACGGTAACCCGGAAGCAAAATCGGGAGATCCCGCTTATGCAGTGGACAAACTCAAACTGGCTACACAAATCAAGAAATTCAATGACCCGGATGTGATGGTTAACCTGGGAGATGCATATCGCCGACTGGGCGATGGGGGCAACGCACAGTTATCTTATGAAGCTGCATTAGCCATGAGGCCTGATTATGCACGCGCCAAATATCGTCTTGGCCGTCTGTACCAATCTCAGGGTGTAGGCCAGGAAGATATCTATATGAGGTATTATAATGAAGCGATTGCCCTGGATCCCAAGTACGCTCCGGTGTACAACACATTATTCAATTATTACTACAGCACCAATGTTTCCCGTTCTGCAGAATACCTGGAAAAATGGCTTGCAAATTCGGATGATGACCCCAAGGCATGCTCGTACCGTGCATCCATGAAATACGCCCAGGGGCTCTTTAATGAAGCGATCACCAAGGCCGATGATTGTATCAGGAGTGAAGGGGCTAACCCATATCCTAATTTGTATGGTATAAAAGCCCTTGCATACGACCGTATGAATGATTCCGTTAATGCTAAAGCGAGCTATGAAGAATATTTTAAACGCCAGTCCGAAGATAAAATCGGTCCCGGGGATTATGCCAAATATGCCATGTTACTGCTGAAATTCCCCGGAAATGAGGTTAAGGCAGGTGAAATGGTTGAAAAAGCTGTTCGTTTCGATAGTGTTGAAAGCAACAGGGTTAGTTACCTGAAAGCCCTGGCACAGACTTATGAAGTGCAAAAAAAGTTCAAAGAAGCGGGCGAATGGTATGGCAAACTCCTGGATATCAAAAAGAATTTCGGAAAAACTGATCTGTATAATTCAGGTTACAGTTTCTTCAAAGGGGGTGATTTCAGCTCTTCCATCAATGTTTTCAATCGTTACATTGAGAAGTTTCCGCAGGACGTTTTTGGATATTATATGGTAGGAAAGGCAAGTGCAGCCCTCGATTCCACCGGAGCTTTGGGCCTGGCCATTCCGCATTACCAGAAAGTTGTGGAAATAGGAGAACAGGAAACTGATAAGGAAAAGGTCAAAAACCAATTACTTGGCGCTTACAAGTACTTCATCGAATATCAGTACAATGTACAAAAGGACCAGGCTGCGGCTTTACAGTTTGTAGACAAAGCCCTTGCAATCGATCCCAATGACGAGCAATTAAAATCAAACAGGGAGTTCATCAGCAAAAATGACCCTAAAAATCAACCACGCCGTCCTGCCACACCAGCCAAGCCGGCCAAGCCTGCTGCTCCCTCAAAACCTTAATAATCAATTATTTAATTATAAATGGCCCCATTTGGCGGGCCATTTTTTTTTACTGAATACCGGCTTTCGTCATAATTGACTACATCTGTGTTTAGTTGCCTGATTCAATAAAGGGCAAATTGCTTCAACACTTTGCCGTCCATTGAATCAAGATTGGTGCAGCCTTTGATCAGCAGGCATTTTAAAGTCGCATACAGGCCAAGTTTATTTGTGCATCAGCATTGTATATTAAGCATGCTGCCTTATTTTTGCGAACCATTAAATGAAATCCCATATGCCTTTTTACTTCCTTCAGGCCGGGACCAGCAGTGCGGTCAATTATCTGCCTATTGTTTTGCAGGTCATTTTTGCCATAGGCCTGGTAGCCACCATTATTTTCGGGTCGGATCTTCTGGGACCCAAAAGGAAGACCCAGGATAAGCTTCAGAACTTTGAGAGCGGGATCGAAATTCAGGGAAATGCCCGTCAACCCATGGCTATCAAGTATTTTCTTGTTGCCATTCTTTTTGTCCTTTTTGATGTAGAGGTCATTTTCTTTTATCCTTATGCTGTCAATTTTCGCGAGCTGGGCTGGGATGGCTTTATAGCAGTGATGATGTTTGTCGGTTTTTTTCTGGCCGGCTTCATTTATATTTTCAAAAAGGGAGCCCTTAAATGGGAAGAATAACCCTTTAAAATCTCGGAACGGATCAAAGGCAGGCCTGAAAGGACAAAACAAAAAACGGCTTAATCCGAACCCCAAAATCTACAAGTATGTCACGTCCGGTACAATACAACAATACAGTTAAATTCCAGGGGATCCCTGAGGGGTATATGGGCGAAGGTTTCATGGCCACCAATTTTGAAAAAGTGGTCAGCCTCGCGCGAAAAAATTCAATTTGGCCCCTTCCTTTTGCCACCAGTTGTTGCGGTATTGAATTCATGGCCACCATGGCCAGTCATTACGACCTGGCTCGTTTCGGCTCCGAAAGGGTGGGTTTTTCGCCCCGTCAATGCGATCTGCTGATGGTGATGGGAACCATTGCAAAAAAAATGGGACCTGTATTGAAACAGGTTTACCTGCAAATGGCTGAACCCCGCTGGGTGATTGCGGTGGGTGCATGTGCAAGCAGCGGGGGAATTTTCGATACCTATTCTGTCTTGCAGGGTATCGACCAGGTTATCCCGGTTGATGTGTATGTTCCGGGATGTCCACCGAGGCCCGAAGCCATACTGGACGGGTTCATGAAAATCCAGGAACTGGTCAATGCAGAAGGATTGCGTCGACGCCATAGTGATCAGTATAAAGATCTACTGGGAAGTTATGGTATCCAATAAACCAAAAACGGAATTCAAATAATATTCGCCTCATGGCTTTGACAAACGATATGATCAGGGAAAACCTTACCGGTAAATTCGGAGAGGTTTTATACGATTGGGAAGAACCCTATGGCATGCTGACCTTTTCTGCCCCTAAAGACCTGAACCTGAAAGTTCTCCAGCACTTGTATGATGATGAGGTCATGGCTTTTAGATTCCTGACAGACCTTCAGGCCGTGCATTTCCCCGATAAAAAGGGTGCAGAACTGGCTGTGGTTTATCATTTGCATAACCTGCGCGACAATGTGCGCATCCGCTTTAAAGTGTATACAGATATTCAGACACCGGATGTTTACAGCGCCACGGCACTTTTTAATTCTGCTAACTGGATGGAAAGGGAAACCTATGATTTTTTTGGCGTCAATTTTATCGGGCATCCGAACCTGATCAGGGTTCTGAATGTGGAAGAAATGGATTATTTCCCCCTGAGAAAAGAATTTCCGCTGGAGGATCAGACCCGGATCGACAAGGATGATGAAATGTTTGGCAGGGGAACATACTAACGGAATCGTGTAAATGAAATAAGGTTCGGCAGGATGCCATTTGACAGTACCTGTCGGCCTATCGACATAACAACCCAATCCGCTCAGCGGACAAGCGATATGAACGAACACATTTTATTACCGGATGGCAGCATAGAGAAGCAAACTACTACGTTAAACCTCGGCCCCACTCACCCCGCCACTCACGGGGTATTCCAGAATATCCTGGAACTCGACGGGGAGCGCATCATGAAAGCCACTTCAACGGTAGGCTATATCCACCGCGCTTTTGAAAAAATTGCCGAACGCCGGCCACTATACCAGATCACTCCACTGACCGACAGGTTGAATTATTGCTCTTCACCCATCAATAACATGGGCTGGCATATTGCCTGTGAAAGGTTATTGGGGGTTAAAACGCCTAAAAGGGTAGATTACCTCCGTATTATCATCATGGAACTGGCGCGGATCAGCGATCACCTGATTTGTAATTCGATAGTTGGTGTTGACAGCGGCGCTTACTCAGGGTTCCTCTACCTCATGCAATACCGGGAACTGATCTATGAAATTTATGAAGAGGTCTGTGGTTCACGCCTGACAACCAATATCGGAAGGATTGGCGGCTTTGAACGCAATTTTACAAACACGGCCTTTCAAAAACTGGAAAAATTCCTGGCAGAATATCCTAAGGTGCTGAAAGAGTTTGAAAACCTCTTTACCAGGAATAGGATTTTCATGGAGCGTACCATCGGTTGCGGGGCCATTTCCGCTGAGCGGGCACTTAATTATGGGTTTACCGGCCCCAACCTGCGTGCGGCGGGCGTAGATTATGATGTGCGTGTTCATACGCCTTACAGCAGTTATGAAGAATTCAATTTCACTATTCCGGTGGGTAGCACAGGCGATTGTTACGACCGTTTCCTGGTGCGGAATGAAGAAATGTGGCAAAGTCTTGATATCATCAGGCAGGCATGGCAAAAAGTGCAGTCATTCAAGGGCGCTGATGCAGAGGTTTTTCATGCGGATACCCCTGCGTATTATCTGCCTCCTAAACAAGACGTATATACGAAGATGGAGGCGTTGATCTATCATTTTAAGATCATAATGGGCGAAATTGACATGCCGGTCGGAGAAATTTATTCATCCGTGGAAGGTGCCAATGGAGAGTTGGGTTTTTATCTGATCAGCGATGGCGGCAGGACGCCATACCGACTGCATTTCCGCAGGCCATGTTTTATTTATTACCAGGCATATCCCGAACTGATCCAGGGTGGAATGCTCAGTGACGCCGTGATCACCATGAGCAGCCTGAACCTGATCGCGGGAGAACTGGACGCATAGCAGGTTACGGGTCGATTCCCGCCAACCTGTTCCATAATAATACTGATTCGTGACAGCGCATAATAATTATTGAATTTTAACTTGAAGTATGATACAGTTTAATGAACAAAGCCTGGCCAAAGTAAAAGAGATCGTGGCCCGCTACCCCCAGGGGAAACAGAAAAGCGCTTTGTTGCCTGTACTCCACCTGGCGCAAACTGAGTTTGGGGGATGGCTGGACGTGCCCGTTATGGACTATGTGGCCTCTTTGCTCGACCTGGATCCTATTGAAGTGTATGAAGTGGCCAGTTTTTACAGTATGTATAACCTGAAGCCGGTTGGGAAATATGTTTTTGAAGTATGCCAGACCGGACCCTGCATGATTAATGGAAGCGACAATATCGTAAACTATATCAGGGAAAAATTAAATATCAATATTGGCGAAACGACCGCCGACGGATTGTTTACGCTGAAAGTGGTGGAATGCCTCGGCGCCTGCGGTTATGCACCCATGATGCAATTGGGTAAACATTACCGGGAACACCTGACACGTGAAAAGGTAGATGCCATTATTGAAGAATGCCGTGCCAAGGCCAATTGATTTGAAAGTTATGAGGCGGATTTTGATCATATGGTTAACATCGGTTTTAGTCATTTCCTGTAACCAGGCTAATGAAAATTCAGCTGGTGCTACCAAACCCGATGACGGAATAAAGGCATTTGATGACGATACCGTTTCGGCGTCTCCGGCAGAACCGATCAGGAAATCTGCCACGGAGGTGCAGGCCACTGATACCGGCCACACAGCCGGGCAGTCGATAGATTGGACAGGTACCTATGCGGGTAAATTGCCCTGTGCCGACTGTCAGGGAATTCAAACCGAATTAAAGCTGACTGCGGATAAAACCTATCAGCTGGCACAAACCTATCTTGGTAAAAGTGCAAAGCCTGTTTTGCATGAAGGGACTTTTACCTGGCGCAACGGAACAAACATCCAGTTGCTGGAAAACGGACAGATTTTGCAACAGTTCCTGGTTGCAGTGGATAAATTGTATCAACTGGATGAAAAGGGCCGGATCATCAAGGGTAAACTGGCCAAACAATATATTTTGAAAAAGTCATAGAGACCACATTGTAACGACACAGATACATGGGAAAGAAATTATTATTAGACAAAGCACAGGTACCAGGCATCCGGGCTTACGATGTTTACCGTCGGGAAGGGGGCTATCGCAGCGTTGAAAAAGCACTTCGTATGACACCGGAGCAGGTGGTCGAAGAAGTGA
>JAXLUE010000007.1:0-121013 GCA_046329695.1 Ferruginibacter sp. | reverse complement strand
CTTCTCCATTCAGCACATGCTGGCCAACGGTGGGTTCCCCGGTATTTGCGCTGGGCAGCACATCAACCCGTTGCCAGGGAGCAGGCCCTGTAACTTTTGCAGCCACTTCCACCAACGCAACAGCCATTTCCTACAGCCTGGATGCCACCAGCCTTGCCGCAGGGAATACCATCAACTCAGCCACCGGTGTAGTTACGTTTGCGGCCGGATGGTCGGGCACCAGTGTGATCACAGCCGTGGCCACCGGTTGTTCCAGTGCTGTTTCAACCCACACCGTGACCACTACACCCACTGTTTCTGCTCCGGTATTTGCACTGGGTGCAAACTCCAGGAGGTGTAAGGGTGCAGGCACCGCTACGTATACGGCAACCGCATCCAATACAACCGGTATCACCTATATCCTGGATGCAGCCAGCCTCTCTGCAGGATTAACCATTATTCCTGCCACCGGCGTTGTTACATTCCCGGCGGCGTGGACTGGGAATGCAACCATCACCGCCAGTGCAGCCGGATGCGGCGGCCCTGCCGTATCTACGCATGTGGTTTCTGCAGGAACGATATTCGCCGTTAACGATGACTATACCGGTAACAGTGCCATTGAAAATGGTACACCCGGATTTCTGAATATCCTTTCCAACGATTTATGCGACGTAGATCCAACGTCTATTTCCATTATTACACCACCTTCTTTTGGTGATGTGCAGGTAGACCCGGTAACAGGCATGGTTACCTATATGCCTATGGGCGCTTATGCCGGAACGGATTATTTTGTTTATGAAGTGTGCGATCATGGATCTCCGGGTAATTGTTCCCAGGCCCAGGTGGCCATCCAGGTACTTCCGGATTATACCAATCCATGTAATGAAGCGAACCTTACCAAGACATTTTTCCTTCCATTCCCTGAAAACAACACACAGTTGTACGAAACCTTATACCAGGCATCCGACAACTACGGAAGTTTCTCCACCGTAGTAAGGTCAGTGACCAGTATCAAGGTGTCTTACCCGGGCACCGTCATTTATTTTGATCATTGGGAAGATGGATATGAAAGCAATATCGCACAACCCGTACAGTCTACTTCCCGTATCTGGGGCGACGGTATCCTGTCAAACGGCGTTGCACCCGGGTATCCAACGGATATTCTGCCGGCCGGTGCCAGCATTGTGCTGGATGAAAACTTTACATACAGGCCCCGTAACTCATCCGAAATACGTTACGACGGTCGTGATAAGATATACACCACAGCCGATGTGGCTATTTCAAAAGTGACAGGCGATAATGCCACATTCTCCGTGCAAAATCTGAAATCAAATGTATTTGACCTGTCGAGGTATGGAAAACTCTTCACCTTCGGCCTGGGTGAAATAGCAGGCTATCAATATTTCCGTTACGCGGCCTTCATGATCACGGCATCGGCCAACAATACGATCGTCAGGGTTGACCTGGATAACGACGGGAATATAGATATCAGTGATACGTTGAACATGGGAGAGGTTTGGTTCTATCAGGGCCAGCCCAACACCATTGCGGCAACAACATCACCGAAAGACATCCTTCCCGGAGCGGTTGTAACGGCTACTGAACCCGTTTCAGTTGAACTGATCCTGGGCGATGATCTGAACTTCGGTACCCGGAACGTGAATATCCTCCCGGCTAAATTCTATGGCAAGACATATTACACACCGGTTCCCACCGTACGTACCGATGGCACGGCACCAGCCGTCGTTTATTTTGTAAATAATAATAACAGCAGTATTACTGTTAACTGGCAGTCCGGTATACCGACGAGTGGTTCAATTAACATTCCTTCAAACAGTTGGGCAAGCTTAACGCTGGATGCTACAAATACCGGCGCATATAAAATCTGGAACAGTGCGGGGAAAACATTCACTGCACTGGAGATCATGGATGCTGACGCCACTTCGTCAACATACGACTGGGCCATTACCCTGATCGATTCTTCACGCCTCACCGATTTTGCCGGTGTGGCCTGGGCTCCCGGCTCCCTGGATGGCTCCCGTAACGATGGACCTGTCTGGGTTACACCCACAGCCAATACGACCATCTATGTAAAATTTGACGGGGATATGTCTGACAGTACTCCTACCATGAGTCCTTGTGGCATGCCCTTCGACGTAGCTTACCAGGTGAATGCACTTCAATATATCAAGATCAAAGATCCATCTGATAATGACCAGAGTGGCATGGCTTTATATACATGCGACGGAACAACGTTTACCGCCTTGTATGGACAGGATGCTTCAACTGCTGTAACTGCAGCGCCGAGCCTCGACGTGGGTACATTCCTTATGCCCAAGTGTATGCGGATGCAGATCATCGCCACCGATAACTATGGCACCACGGCTCCCAGTACGCCAATCACAATCAATGTAACCACCAACGACGTGGGCTTCCAGTGTACGGTAGATTCACTTTCCGTCAATACAACCAACCTGCTTCCACCTTCAAATGGTACGATCGTAGTCAATCCCGACGGTACCATCACCTATACCCCGAACCCGGGATTTGTTGGCCAGGACGTATTTGAATATCGTGTATGTTCGGTTGAATATTCCAATGTATGCGACGTCGCTCGTGTATATATCACCGTTACGAATTGTTATACCATACCGGGCGAAAATACCATCAGCGGCAAAGTATTTGTAGAACAACTTCCCGATGACGGTGCGTATGATGTTTCTGAGGGCTTTGCAGGTGGTGTGCAGGTAGACCTGTATAATGATGTTAATTGTGACGGCATCATCCAGGGCTCGGAACAATTGGTGGAATCCACTATTTCCGACCTTTCGGGCAACTTCAGGTTCAGTACCATCAATGGCTATTCAGCTGCCGATAATTTTGATCCAACAGCCGCCTTTACAGGTAACGATGGAGGCATAAACTGGACCGGCAACTGGTCTGAAGTGGGCGACAATAACAATGCCGGCAGCGGAGATGTACGCATCATGGCTGATGTGATCAGGGGGGGCATGGGTAACGCCATCAGGCTCGGCGGTAATGATAATGGCATCAACCGGCAAATGATGTTCAGCGGTGCTTCCGCAGCACAACTCAGGTTTAGTTTCAGGCGCCAGGCGCAAACGGATAACGGTGCAGCAGTTTTGGTTCAGATAAACGGATCAACCATCTACACGATTAACGATGGTAACGGAAATAATAATGATAATTTCTACCAGGATGTTACCGTTACCTTGCCTTCATTTGTGGCTTCCGGGCTAAATACGGTCCAGTTTATTACCAATGGCAGTACATCCACGTCCAATTTCTTCTGGATAGATAATGTGGAACTCACCTATATCAAGGATCCGGCCTGTTTCATCGTTGCGGTGAATCCTTCCAATACCGGGGGGGCTTATTCAGCCGCTTCACTGAATTCAAGCGCTGTGCAGTTTTCCGGAACAGGCATTTGTTCCAGTAACAATTACCTGGGCGTAAAACCGAACCTCATAGCGGCAGATGATGCCAGTTCTACGTCGATTGACGTGCCGGTTCAGATCAATATTCTCAACAACGATGTGATCGGTCAGCCGAACCCATCAGCCGTGACGATCATGTCATCGCCGGCCAATGGTACAGTGGCTGTTAACCCGGATGGAACAGTATCGTATTACCCGAACCCGGGTTATACCGGAACAGATGTGTTCAATTACCAGGTCTGCAGCCTGGAAGATCCGCAGGTTTGCGACGTGGCACAGGTAACCGTTACCATTTCCTGCCTGCCTTCCAATAATGTGAATGTGGTCAGCGGCATTGTATTCAATGATGTTGACCTCAGTGCCAGCTATACCGCACAGGATACCACCAGGCCCGGGGTTTCCGTGGCGTTATATAATGATATCAATGCCAATGGTACACTTGAAGTGACCGATACGCTGATCAGTACACAGGTGTCTAACAGCCTCGGCGCTTACCGTTTCCAGATTACACCAGGCACTCAAACACGCACCATACGCGATGAGTTTACCGTCAATACAACCGCCAACCAGTCGGCCGGAACCGCTTCCTGGTCTGCTTATCCGTGGACGGAGATCAGCGAAAGCGATGGATTTGGCGCAGGAGATATCAATATCACCGCTGCGAATGGCTTACGCATCACCAGGTCGTCTGCGGGAAGCATTAAAGGCGCATTCCGCGTGGCTGACCTCTCCACCGCATTATCTGCTTCATTGTCGTTCAACTACCGGGAAACCGGCATGGACATTGAGGTGGGCGACTATGTGGACGTCTATGTGGCCAACAGCCCAACGGCGGCAGATTGGATTCTCGTGAAAAGGTTGACCGGTGCCGATGGCAACCAAAGCGGAACATTCTCCTTCAATATCACGCCATATATTTCATCGGCAACAACGATCCGTATCGTGACGTCGTCTGCTGCGTCTATGGGTACTGGTGATATTGTCGACTTTGATAATATCCAGGTTTCCTATACGGAAATCCCCGCCAATACTTACCTCGACAGGTTCAATACCAATGGTGCCAATAATGGCAGCAATGGTACCCAAAGCTGGACGAACAACTGGACGGAGATACTGGAAGTTGACGGGTTTAATGCCGGTAACACTATAGTAACTGGAAACCAGCTGAAGATAGCCGGTAACGCTTCAAACACGCAAACAGGTGCTATGCGTTCAGCAAATCTTGCGGGCGTTGGTACGGCATACCTGTCTTTTGAATACTTTAAAGCAGGATTTGATGATGCAAACGACAGGGTGGATGTGGAAATAGCCTCTTCGGCTCTTGGCCCTTGGACGCTGGTGTCCAGGCTCGACGGCCCAACGAACAATTCAGGTACGGTTTATTTTCAAATACCGCCTTCTCTGCTGACGGCAACAACCACTGTTCGGTTTGTTGAGTCTTCCAGTAATAATATGCAAACTGGCGATTATGTCAATTTTGACAATGTTCAGTTCAGTTATTATCCGCCTCAACGTTATATCGTCAGGCTGGTGCAGCCGATCCCCCCGGGTTACACACTCACCACACCGGCGCCCAACCCAACCGGCCTCCACGCAATATCTCTGAGCGGAATCGGACAGGCCGCCTGCCAGAAAAATTTCGGCCTTGCCGGTGCAGATCTGGCGATCAGGAAAAGGGCTACGCCTGAACCGGTGGTGGCCGGGCAAACGCTTACCTATGTGATCACCGTAACCAATAACGGGCCCACCAATGCCGCGGTGACCAGGGCCATAGATACACTTCCCGCAGGATTTACACCTGTTACCGTCACTGCTTCACGGGGTACCTGGACAAGCCCGAACTGGAATATCGGAACGATGACGCCGGGCCAGGTTGATTCTCTCGTGATCACAGGAACCGTTAGTGTGAACCAGTGTACATCGCTGAGGAACTATGCAACGGTGACATCGAATACCAGTGACCCCGACCTGACCAATAATACATCAGACACAGTGATCACAACTGTGCTCGATCAGACGGCGCCGACCATTTCCATCTGTCCGCCACCGCGGAGCTTTAACGGTTGCTCGGAAGGCGTAGTAGCAGGACCGGTATTTTCAAGTTCTACGGCCAGTTCCACCTATGCCGTGTTCAGCGGTGCGCCGAATAACGGCACCGCCACCGATAACTGCGGCATCGTATCCGTAAACTATAAAGATTCTGCTTACGGCACCTGCCCGATCACCATCATCCGTACCTGGACGATCAGGGATGCAGCTGGAAATTCAACCACCTGTCAGCAGACACTAACGGTAACGGATAACGTGGCTCCCACCGTTGCCTGTATGATAACCACTACGCAGAACGTTCAGACGAACATGCCAGGCGGATACCAGCACACAGGAAACAGCTGGAATGCCACCGGGGCCGACAACTGCGCATACACTCTGTCTGCTTCACTGAGCGGGGCCACTAACCTGACCGGGTTGCCCAGCATCAATGGGGTATTCTTTAATGAAGGCACGACAACGGTTACCTGGACGGCCACCGATAACTGCGGTAATACAGCTGCCTGCAGCTTTGATGTGGTGGTTACTGCCCCGGTCATCCTGAGCGGTACCGTTTATAACGATCTGAATGGATTGACGGACGGAACCATTAACGGAACGGGAACACAGGCCGGAGGCCTGCATGCCATACTGGTCAACTCTGCCGGCAATACAGTGGCCGATAATGCAACGGTAGCGGCAGACGGAACCTATTCATTCAATAATGTTCCTCCCGGCACTTATTTTGTGCTGATCACCTTGGCCAATCCGGCAATCGGTGCAGCTGCACCGGCCATCACCCTCCCTGCAGGTTGGGTGCATACCGGAGAAGGATTGGTTTCCGCCGGTGATGGTAACGTAAACGGACAAACGAATACATTCACCGTTACCACGGCGAGTATATCCAATATAGATTTTGGTATCCAGCAGCTTCCGATGGGTTATGATAACTCGGCCCCTGGCCAGACAAATCCGGGAGGAACCATCCAGGTGCCCGTGGGTGCAAGTAATTTCGCCGGAACCGACCCAAGTGGCGGCATCATTACCGGTATGCTGATTGCGACTTTCCCGAATGACATCACTTCGATCGTCATCAACGGGATCATGTATACTTCCTCCACATTCCCTCCGGGCGGGGTATATATACCCACTACACCAACCGGTGAACCCACTTATCCTATCACCATCGATCCGATGGACGGATACGTATTTGTGAACATACCGTTCTATGTGTTTGATAATGCATCCATGTCTTCCATACAACCGGTTAAGGTACTCGTGCCATTCACATTGCTGCTGCCTGTCAGGTGGCTCGATTTTACCGCCAAAGCCAAAGACAAAAAACTGGTTGAACTCAACTGGTCCACAGCTCAGGAAACGGCCGCACTCTACTACGATGTGGAACGCTCCGGCGATGGACAGGCATTCACCAAAATAGGTACCGTGCAGGCCCTCGGACGATCCGATGGTACCGGGGAATACCAGCTGAATGATAACAACCCGTTATCCGGCACCAACTATTATCGCATCAGGATGCAGGAAAATGCCGGCGGTCAGCAATACAGTGTTGTGAGAATGGTGAAATTCGCCGGAGAACAGCAACAGCAGCCCATTGACGTGTATCCGAACCCGGCCACCACATACATCAATATCAGCTTCCCTCCCGATTGGATAGGGAAGGATGCAACGCTGGAAATTTTTGACAATAACGGTAAACGAGTCCACCAGATGCTCGTTTGGGAATTGCTCCAAATGGTCAGGATCAGGGTCGATAAACTGGCCAATGGCTCCTATTACCTGAAGATCCAGAGCCCTGGCCTTGAACCGGTTGTCAAAACGATCCAGGTGCTCCGATAAGTTTATTTTGTCTTGATATAGTCAAAAGCAGTTCCGTAAGGGCTGCTTTTTTCATTTGTTAAATGATGACCGGGAAGGCCGCTACACTGAACCAACAGTTTGTAGATTTGTATGGATGTCGGAAACCGGAACCCCGTTTTGCTATTTTGGCAGTCTGCAGGCACGGGAATAGTTTTTGTACCTATAAACCGAAATTTATAACCATGACATTTGGAATTTTAGCTGTATCGATTGTATTCATGCTGATCGGAATGGCCGTTCAGTTCAGGCTGAAAAGTAAATTCGCCGAGTATGCAAAAATACCAACCGGAAGCGGGATGAGTGGCCGTGAAGTGGCAGAAAAAATGCTGCGCGACAATGGTATATACGATGTGAACGTTACATCCGTGGAAGGCACACTGACCGATCACTATAACCCCGTGAACAAAACGGTCAACCTGAGCCCTGATGTGTATGAGGGACGTTCCGTAGCCGCCGCCGCTGTTGCTGCGCACGAATGCGGGCACGCCGTACAGCACGCTACCGCTTATTCGATGCTGATGATGAGGAGTAAAATGGTGCCTATGGTTCAGATCAGCAGCACGCTCTCGCAATGGATCATCATCGCCGGGCTCGGTTTCATGGGCTTCGGCGGAGGTAATCCGACCATTCTGCTCATCGGGATCATTCTCTTTGCCGTCACCACGTTGTTCACCATTGTCACCCTTCCCGTGGAATTCGATGCATCGAACAGGGCGCTGGCCTGGTTAGATCAGTCTCGCGTAACATCAAATATTGAACACAGCAAAGCCAAGGACGCCCTGAAATGGGCCGCACTGACTTACGTAGTATCCGCGTTGGCTTCGATCGCCATGCTCGTGCAATATATCATGATCTACCAGGGCAGGAGCAGGGACTGATCTTATTAGCCGATCTGTAACCCGCATTTATTTTTTTTCTGCCCCGCAACAAACTGGAATCACTCGTTTATATTTGCCTATACTTAATTTATCGACAATGGATTTTGGAAAAGAGTTTGAGAAATATGCCATAAAAGACAAAGGCATCAGCAGTAATACCCTTCACGGGTATATCCGGCATAATGTCACCAACCTGACACCGAATATCATTGAGGAACGCCCAATGAATATTGCCGTCATGGATGTTTACAGCCGACTGATGATGGACCGTATCATATTCCTGGGTTACCCCATCAATGATGAAGTGGCCAATATCGTAACGGCACAATTGCTTTTCCTGGAAAGCACCGACCGTACACGTGATATACAGATGTATATCAACAGCCCCGGGGGTAGCGTTTACGCAGGTCTGGGCATGTACGATACCATGCAGTTCATCACGCCCGATGTGGCCACCATCTGCACCGGAATGGCAGCCAGCATGGGCGCCGTATTGATGTGTGCCGGCACGCATGGCAAAAGAACGGCACTGAAACACAGCCGTGTCATGATGCACCAGCCAAGCGCCGGAGCCGGCGGTCAGGCCACCGATATTGAAATAACGGTGAATGAGATACGAAAAGTCAAACATGAACTCTACGAGATCATCGCGCAACACAGCCGCCAGCCCTATGATAAAGTGGCAGCCGACTGCGATCGCGATTACTGGATGACTTCACAGGAAGCCAAAGAATACGGACTGGTTGATGAAGTATTGCTCACCAATCCCAGGAAACTCAAGAAAGATTAAGACATTAAATGCGAGACATGATACACACCGATATAACATTACCGATCAGGAACATCAGGATGGATGAAGAAGAAACTCCGGCCACACCGGATAACCCAATGGAAAAAATGATGAGCGGATGGATGTTCGATAAAAAATTCATTGAACAACGCAAAGTATTCCTCTGGGGCGCCGTGGATGATAAAACATCAAAAGACATTACCGACCGGTTGCTTTACCTTGAAGCATTGGACCCGGGAAAAGAGATCACCTTTTTCATCAACAGTCCCGGCGGCATGGTCACCAGTGGCATGGTCGTCTATGATACCATGCAGATGATCTCCTCGCCGGTGGCCACCGTTTGCATGGGTATGGCCGCTTCCATGGGTAGCATACTCCTCAGCGGAGGAGAAAAAGGACGTCGCTTCATCTTTCCCCACGGCGAAGTAATGATCCACCAACCCAGCGGCGGCGGACGTGGCACCAGTGCCGATCTCGAAATCATGGCCGTTCAGATGCTCAAAGTCAAACAAATGGGCGCCAGGATACTGGCTGCCAATTGCGGGCAAACCTATGAGAAGATCATGAAGGACTTCGACCGGGATTACTGGATGGATGCCAAAGAATCAATTGAATATGGCATCGTGGATCATGTCATGGACAAGATCTAAAAAATTCATATACAAGATTTTTATACTAAAAGGTTGCCAATCAGTCGTATAGATGATGCAACCTTTTTTATTGGAAGCTTGTCTGTAATATGTAATGTTTGAATATAATAGTATCTTTGCCCCTGTGTTCGGGTATGTGCCCAACCATTCAAGCTGACTACCATGGCCAAACAACAGGTTTTACATTGTTCATTCTGTGGAAGAAGCCGTGATGAGGTTAAGATCCTGATCGCAGGACAGGACGGACATATTTGCGAGAATTGCGTTGAACATGCCCAGGAGATCATTGTCCAGGAACTGGCCCATAACCAGGACAGCAAGAACAGCCCTTCTGCGTCTACCTTCAAACTGAATATCAAAAAGCCCATTGAGATCAAGAAATACCTTGACGAATATGTCATCGGGCAGGATGATGCCAAAAAAATACTGGCTGTTGCAGTTTATAACCATTACAAAAGGCTCAATCAAAAGATCGAGAACGATGTTGAGATCGAAAAGAGCAATATCATCATGGTTGGTGAAACCGGCACCGGTAAGACGTTGCTGGCCAAATCCATAGCCAGGATGCTGAACGTACCATTCGCCATTGTGGATGCAACGGTTTTCACCGAAGCGGGTTATGTGGGGGAAGATGTGGAAAGCATGCTGACCCGTCTCCTGCAATCCTGCAATTATGACGTTGCGGCAGCCGAACGCGGCATCGTGTATATCGATGAGATCGATAAGATAGCACGCAAGAGCGATAATCCTTCCATCACCCGCGATGTGAGTGGTGAAGGTGTACAACAGGGATTGCTTAAACTGCTGGAAGGCAGCGAAGTGCTGGTTCCCCCGCAAGGCGGACGCAAACACCCCGAACAAAAATTGATCAAGGTCAATACACAGAATATCCTCTTTATTTGTGGCGGCGCATTCGACGGGATCGACAGGATCATTGCACGCCGCGTCAATACCAATGCCATAGGATTTAACGTGAATAAGGAATTACAGGAATACCAGCATAATAACCTGCTGCAGTTCGTGAACTCCGTTGACCTGAAACATTTTGGCCTGATACCGGAACTCCTCGGTCGTTTACCCGTGGTAACCTACCTCAACCCGCTGGATGCCGAAACACTCCGCAGTATCCTCACCGAACCCAGGAATTCCCTGATCAAACAGTTCACCAAACTTTTTGAAATTGAAGGAATAGCGCTGACATTTGAACCGGCAGTGTATGATTTCATGGTCGAAAAAGCGCTGGAATATAAACTGGGCGCCCGTGGCCTGCGCAGCATCTGCGAAGGGATCCTGACAGACGCCATGTTTGAACTGCCATCCCAGAAAGTAAAAAGCTTTGAGGTGACGCTGGAATATGCGGCAAGAAAGTTCAATACAACCAAACTCAGCCTGCTGAAAGTGGCCTGATCAAACAAATCAACTTATTATAGCCGGTTCTCCGAACCGGTTTTTTTATGCCGGATGGTCTGTGCTGTAATATTTCCATTTATTTTCGCCGGAGAATTATTTCCCGGAAAAACTCAAAAAGGATCAATTTAAAAATAGTATCATGGTAGATGTCATTCTCGGTTTACAATGGGGCGATGAAGGCAAAGGAAAGATCGTTGATTATTTTGCTGCAGGATATGATGTGATCGCCAGGTTCCAGGGTGGCCCCAATGCAGGTCATACATTGTATGTGGGAGATAAAAAAGTTGTACTGCACCAAATACCCAGTGGGATCTTTCATGAAAGCAAGATCAACCTGATTGGTAATGGTGTCGTACTCGACCCGGTGATATTCCGCAAAGAATGCGAGGCAGTGGCAGCCATGGGCGTCGATTATAAAAAGAACCTCTACATCAGTGAACGCACTCATCTCATCCTGCCCACCCACCGTGCATTGGATAAGGCGAGTGAAATGGCAAAGGGGATAGAAAAGATCGGTAGCACACTGAAAGGCATCGGGCCGGCATATATGGATAAAACCGGCAGAAACGGATTAAGGGTAGGTGATCTGCTTGATAAGAATTTCACAACACAGTATATCAAACTGCGTTTAAAACACCAGCGACTGCTCGATAATTTCAATTTTCAGGAAGATATCGGCGCCTGGGAAGAAGAATTCTTTGATGCATTGGAATTTCTCAAAGGATTCAATATTGTCAATGGGGAATATTTCATCAATGAAAAGATCGCACAGGGTAAAAAGGTGCTTGCCGAAGGCGCACAGGGCAGCATGCTTGACGTAGATTTCGGAACCTTCCCCTTTGTAACCAGCAGCAGTACCATTTCAGCCGGCGTTTGTTCGGGCCTCGGCATTGCTCCGCAAAAGATCAAAGAGGTGATCGGTATCACCAAAGCTTATTGCACGCGGGTGGGAGGCGGTCCTTTTCCAACCGAACTGCTCGATGAAACAGGCGAATTGCTGCGTAAAACAGGCAATGAATATGGCAGTACCACCGGCCGCCCCAGGCGTTGCGGCTGGATCGACGGCGTTGCGCTCCGTTTTGCCTGTATGATCAACGGGGTGACACAATTGGTCATGACCAAGGCTGATATCCTGGACGGACTCGATGAATTAAAAGTTTGCCATGCCTACCTCATCAATGGAGAAGAAAGAACCGATGTGCCCTTTCAAATGAACCGACTCAACATGGAAGCCATATATCAACGTTTTGACGGATGGAAAACGGATATTTCGTCATGCCAGACGTACAGCCAGATGCCTGCTAAAATGAAAGAATATATTCAATATCTGAACGGGTATATCGGTGTTCCGGTTAAGTATATCAGCAATGGGCCCGGAAGAACCCAGATCGTAAGCATTTAACGGTAAAAAACAGGGAAAAATATTTGGCCAATTCAAAAATGCGTGGAAATTTTACAGCTATAATCCTACTTAGTTATGATATCCAAATCTGAGAAAGAAAAAAACATCCTGGTCATGAAATTTGCGGCGCCAAAGAAAACCGCGGCAAAAAAAGCTGCACCCAAATCTAAGGCAAAAGAGGAGGACGTGGAAGATGAAGAGGAGTTGGACGAATCCGAAGACCTGAAACCGAAAACCGCCAAAGCCAAAGCTTCATCAAAGAAAAAACAGGATGATGATGACGATGAGGAGGAAGAAGCGGATGTGGAAGATGATTGGGAAAAACCCGAAGAAGATGATAGCTGGGATCCCGATTTTGACGAATTCGACATTCCCAAATCAAAAGGAAAAAAAGCCAGCACCACCAAAAAATCAACCCGCGATGATGATGAATTCAAAGTGGATGATGAATTTAAGGACTTAGGGCTTTTTGATGATATGGATGACGACGCGGCTTTTGATGACGATGATTTTTAATGCTCCCAGTGAAATATAACAGACTGCATTTTTCTGTCAATCAACCCAAAGAATTTTTGAATAAAATGTTGAACTGGTCATCCCGGTTCAACATTTTTTGTTTTCTGGATCATGCGGGTTCTCCAACCAATGATCAGTCGTTCGACTGCCTGCTGGCCGTAGGGGCCCATGCCTTTGTTCAACCGCGGGGCAGCGACATCTTTGATCAATTGCAGTACTTCCACCAGGAACATCCTGGCTGGCTTTTCGGCCACCTGGGATATCCGCAAACTCCTGATTACAGCAGCCCTACAACAGGAAGAATTTCTTTCGGGGATGCTTATTTTTTTTCACCTTCCTGTATTGTCAGGTTGACCGGCTCCGAAGTGCAGATCGAATGCATGCCTCCGGAAAACCCCGCCATCGTCTTTCAACAGATCGATGAGCAACCCGAAGGGATCAGCGGGGAGCAACTAACAGTAACAGATATACGCCCAGATCTTGATAAGGAAGAATATGTGGAGATCATCAACTGCCTGAAACGACACATCCAGCGTGGAGATTGTTACGAGATCAATTTTTGCCAGGAATATGTGGCGGAACAGGTAAGTATAGATCCATTGTTTGTTTACCATCAGCTCCGAACGATCTCTCCCAACCCTTTCGGCGCTTTTTACCGGCTTGAAGACCGTTATTGCCTCTGTGCCAGCCCGGAACGATTCCTGCAGAAGAAGGCAGACAGGGTCATTTCGCAGCCAATCAAAGGCACCAGCCGCCGGCATCCGGGTCATCCCGAATTGGATGAAGCGGCCAGGCAATACCTGTTGAACAGCCTGAAGGAAAAGGCGGAAAATGTGATGGTGGTCGATTTGGTTCGTAACGACCTGAGCCGTGTTGCCCTGGAGGGAACGGTTACGGTACCCGAACTTTGCGGCGTCTATGCATTTCCACAGGTATTTCAAATGATCAGTACCATCGAAGCAAGGGTATCCGCTGATATGCACTGGACGAAGATCCTGGAAGCCTGTTTTCCCATGGGGTCCATGACTGGCGCTCCCAAACGACGTGTGATGGAACTGATCAATCAGTACGAACCACAACCTCGCGGATTATTTTCCGGCACAATCGGATATGTGACACCTGATGGAGATATGGATTTCAATGTGGTCATTCGCAGTATTTTTTATGACGACCAAAAAAAGCTGCTGACGTATAAAGCCGGAAGTGGCATTACGGCCTACTGTGATCCCGCCGCTGAATATGACGAGTGCAACCTGAAAGCGGCCGCCATCAAAAAAATACTCACGGGAGATTAATGGATCTTTCTTTTTTGCTTTCCGGCAGGGGAGGAAGGATAAACCGTGCGTGTGTTGGGAACGGATTCTGCACTCAACAGGCTGTTCACACATTCGTTGAGAATCTGGTATTTATTCACGAGGAACATTTCCATTTTTTCTGAAGGTAACACAAGGTCGTATTGCCCATTGGCCGACAGCCGGTTATCAAAATCAGGGTTGTACCGGTTAAACAGGGCGGTTTCCATCGACAGGTGCCTGGCAACTATTTCACCCACATATTTTCCGGAAATGGTTTGTTTCTCGCTACGGGCTAATTCCTCTTCACTCAGTTTAGGATTGTTATCGATGTTGCCGCCGCCTTTATTACTGTAAAACGCACCTGCGTTTCCAAACCCGGTACTGTTGCCGGGCATGGCTTCCATGACATAATGAGTGGCGATGAATTTTTTTACATGGTTCCTGCTTTCCTGTGGAAGGTAGTATTGGAGATTCCAGAAATTACGGCTGCCGCTTCTTCTGATGGCGTCATACACCCTTCCCGGCCCGCCATTGTATGCCGCGATGACCAGCAGCCAGTCGTGCAATTGCCGGTATAACTCCAGCAGGTACTGGGCCGCTGCGTGGGTACTTTTCATATAATCTCTCCTGTCATCCGCCAGCCTGTTCACCTGTAAACCAAATCTACGGGCAGTGGCGGGCATGAATTGCCAGGGCCCGGCTGCACCCACCCAGCTTGTGGCACTGGTTTTCAGGTTACTTTCTATCACCGCCAGGTATTTTAATTCTCTTGGCAGGCCGTATTGCGTGAGTATATGGTCGATCAGGTTAAAATAAGGGACTCCCCAGGTTTTCATGTTTTGTAAACTCTTGCCATGTGCCTGGAGATAGTCCTGCATATAGAATTCGGCTTTGGGGTTTACCTGCATGGAATAGGGCAGGGAGGCATTATACCCAAAACTTGTAAAAAGGTTTTTGAAACCATACCGCGTTTGCTGACTGATATATTGCACCTTATCTTTTTCCGGCGCTTTCTTACTGGTCAGGATATCATTGATCAGGGAGTCTTCCCTGTCTACCTGTTCCGGGAGCGTATCCTGTGCCTGCCACCGGCAATACGTTCCGGCATAGTTGCGCTCCGCAGCCACCCCTGAAAAAGGGATCCATAAGAAGAGAATGTGGAATAACAAATATTTCATGCGGAAAAGATGCTGCTAAGGCTGCCTTGGTTGCATCAGCCTTGCGGAAAACTGCAACAAAGTTAGTTCATCTCCTGTTTGGGTCATAGCCTGTAACCCGAATGGCATGCCGTTGCTGTGTTGATATAGCGGGATGGAGATACCCGGAATGCCGACCAGGTTGGCCAGAACGGTGAATATATCGGCCAGGTACATAGCTACCGGATCGTTGGGGTTTTCGCCCATTTTGAAAGCGGTGGAAGGGCTTGTAGGCATCAGTAGCACATCAAAATCATTGAATATCATGTTGATCTGTTCGTATAACCTGCGCCTTACCTGTTGAGCTTTCTGAAAATAGGCATCATAAAAACCGGCACTCAGTACAAAGCTGCCAAGCATGATCCTCCTTTTCACTTCGCGCCCGAATCCTTCACTCCGGTTACGGCAATAAAAATCTGTTAAATCCTTTACGGCTTCGCTGGTCCGGTGCCCGTAGCGGACCCCATCAAACCTTGCGAGGTTGCTGCTGGCTTCCGCCGTGGTAAGTACATAATAGGTTGGTACGATATAATCGATCAGGTCGAATTCAACGGCTTCCACAGAATGACCTTGCTGTGTAAGTTCAAGAAGCGTTTGGTTGATGGCTTGCGACATCTCCGGGTCGAGGGAGGGATGTTCCATCACCTGCCTGAAATAGGCAATACGGTATGGTTTTTCGGTTGTATCGCGGAAGCGGCTGTATGCAGTGGCGGGTGCCTGGGTGATCATGGTACTGTCGTATTCATCCGGCTTGCCCATGATTTCCAGCGCCAGTGCGATATCATCGATGTATTTTCCAAAAATACCGATCTGATCGAAGGAAGAGGCATAAGCGATTAACCCATACCGTGAGATCCTGCCATAACTTGGTTTGAGCCCGATGATCCCGCAAAAATCGGCCGGCTGCCTGACACTGCCGCCGGTATCGCTTCCCA
The DNA here is from genome assembly GCA_046329695.1 of Ferruginibacter sp. Lineage (GTDB taxonomy): Bacteria > Bacteroidota > Bacteroidia > Chitinophagales > Chitinophagaceae > Ferruginibacter. The sequence goes on along the minus strand of JAXLUE010000007.1, from coordinate 104,598 downwards.
GGCTGAGCATACACATGTCTGCCTGTACCGCTACGGCGCTGCCGCCGGAGGAGCCACCGGGTACCCTTTCATGGTCCAGGGCATTACGTACAGGCCCGTAGAAAGAGTTTTCATTGGTGCTGCCCATGGCAAATTCATCGCAATTACAATTGCCGATGATGATGGCGTCTTCATCAAGCAGGTATTGAAGCGCGGAAGCGGAAAAAGTTGATTCAAAGCCATGCAGGATATTCGACGCGGCGGTGACCTTGTGCCCCTGGTAACAGATCACGTCTTTCAGGGCAACCACCACGCCATGCAGGCGTTTCATTGGTTTGCCTGAGAGCCTTTCCTCATCGAGCCTTCTTGCCTTGTCGAGCGCTTCCTGCGCATATACTTCCACAAAGGCATTCAGGTAACTGTTCTGGTCGATCCGGTTCAGGTAATGCGATACGGCCTGGAAACAATCGGTTTCTCGGTTGATGAGCTGTTGATGGTACTGTTTGATCCCGGAATACGAAAACATGGCTGGCTAAACGGTTAGGTACAAATCAGCCGGAGCTTGCACAATACCAGGTAATAGGTTTGAGCACACTCCGGCCGGACAGTGTATACGTAATTGATTATTGAGTAACCTCTTTTTTGCTGTCTTTTTCTTTCATTCCTTCCTCGATCTCGCTTTTCACATTCGATTTGGCATCGTTGAATTCACGGATACCCCTGCCAACGCCACGCATCAGTTCAGGGATCTTCTTTCCGCCGAACATCAGCAACACGATCAGGATGATCAGTATCCATTCGCTGCCACCAGGCATAGAAAGCAGCATTACCGGGGATAATATAGTCAGAAACATAAGATAGGTTTAGGACAGCAAAGATACACGTTTTTTAAGTTGGTGTTGTTATTAATTGCTTAAACAAACCGATACGTTACCCTTGATGAAACCAGTGATATGTTGGTGTAAATCAGCGGATGTATTTGCCGCAGCGTGCCTTTCCATTGGCAGCTTCATATGTGGTGATCCCCCTGGAACAGGAGTACAGGAACATGCAAATGGCACAAAAGCTCAGAATCATGACAATTTTTCTCATGGTCTATGTTTTAAGGTACAGAGATCAGTTTAAAGGTAAAAAGCTGTGATGATTCAGAGGATGAAGGAGTGAGATGTAAAGCTAATAAACAGGTTTGATTAATGCAAGCTGGTACAATAAAAAACGGGAACCACAGGTTCCCGTTTGTCAAATATTTCAGATAAACTGCTATCAGGCAATTAATTGGCTTTAGCGGCCACCGGCATGCGTTTTTCCTTGATACGGGCGCTTTTACCACTGCGCTCGCGCTGGAAGTACAGTTTAGAGCGGCGTACACGACCCACCTTGTTCAACACTACGCTCTCAATATTGGGAGAGTAAACCGGGAAAAGGCGTTCAACACCAACCCCGTCGCTGATTTTACGTACGGTGAAAGAGGCTGTGGCCCCTGTACCCTGGCGTTTGATCACATCGCCTTTGAAGCTCTGGATACGCTCTTTGGTACCTTCAATGATCTTATAATTGACGGTGATGTTGTCACCGGCTTTGAATGCGGGAAGCGTTGGTTTCTTGGTCAACTGCTCATGAACAAAGTTAATTGCGTTCATATCTTCTTTTTTTACGGACGGCAAAGGTAGGGAAATTTGTCAAACGGCAATCAATAAAAAACAATTTATTTCTGGTTGCCTTATCCTCGACCGGGGAATTGTCCGGGGAGGCATATTCAAAACCTTTACTACCTGATTATCAATTTATCGGGCAATATTAACGGCTCTTTTTTCCCTGATCACCGTTACTTTGATCTGTCCGGGGAATGTCATTTCTTCCTGGATTTTCTGGGCGATCTCAAAACTCAGCTTGTCGCTGTCGCCATCCGAAACCTTATCAGCTTCCACAATCACCCTCAATTCCCGGCCGGCCTGGATAGCATAGGCTTTTTCAACCCCCTGGTACGACAGTGCCAGGTTTTCCAGGTCTTTGATACGCTGGATATACTGTTGCATCATTTCCCTCCTTGCACCGGGACGGGCGCCGCTGATGGCGTCGCAGGCCTGGATGATCGGGGATATGACATATTTCATTTCCATTTCATCGTGGTGGGCGCCGATCGCGTTCACTACGGCAGGGTTCTCACCATATTTCTCAGCCAGTTTGGCCCCCAGCAGTGCATGGCTCAGTTCTGTTTCCTCATCGGGAACTTTTCCTATATCATGCAACAGGCCGGCACGTTTGGCCAGTTTGGGGTTCAGCCCCAGTTCAGATGCCATGATGGCGCAGAGATTCGCTGTTTCGCGGCTGTGCATCAGCAGGTTCTGACCATAAGAAGAACGGAACCGCATACGGCCCACCATACGGATCAGTTCTTTGTGCAGGCCATGGATACCCAGCTCCATCACCGTCCTTTCACCGATCTCCATCACCTGGTCTTCCAGTTGCTTGCGGGTCTTTTCCACCACCTCTTCGATACGGGCCGGGTGTATGCGGCCATCGGCCACCAGGCGCTGGAGCGACAGGCGTGCGATCTCGCGGCGTAACGGGTCGAATGAAGATAATACGATCGCTTCAGGGGTGTCGTCAACGATCAAATCTACACCGGTTGCGGCTTCAATGGCACGGATATTCCGTCCCTCACGTCCGATGATCGATCCTTTGATCTCGTCGCTCTCCAGGTTAAAAACCGTAATGGAATTCTCAATGGCCTGTTCGGCAGCGGTACGCTGGATGGTCTGGATGACAATTTTACGTGCTTCCTTATTGGCTTTGAGTTTGGCCTCTTCAATGATCTCCTGCTGGATGGCCAGGGCCCGGGTATGGGCTTCCTGTTTCAGGCTTTCCACCAATTGCGCTTTGGCTTCTTCGGCAGACAGTCCGGCAACTTTTTCCAAACGGCGGATATGTTCTTCCTGGTGCTTTTCCAGTTCCGTACGCTTGATATTGACCACCTCGATCTGCCTGTTCAGGTTTTCTTTGATGGCTTCGTTTTCCTTTAATTGCTTGTCCAGATTCGATTCCTTCTGGTTAATGCTTTGTTCCTTCTGCTTGATACGGTTTTCCGATTCGTTGATCTTCTGCGTACGCTGTAATACATCGCGGTCGTGGTCTGCCTTGAGTTGTACAAATTTCTCCTTGGCTTCCAGTAACTTTTCTTTCTTCAGGTTTTCGGCCTTTGTCTGGCCATCGGCGATGATTTTTTGTGCTTCCTGTTCGGCTTCCTGTATCCTTTTTTCGGTGTTTTTTGCAAAAATGATTTTACCCAGGATGATACCCACGATCAATGCGGCAGCCCCTATGATGAGATAGATTATGGTTGGTTCCATGAACTGATATGTTTTTTAACTGATTCACAATATGAAATATGATAATATGTCACCCGGTCTTGTATAAAAATCGGGTAGTGGGCGAAGTTACGATTTTTTGCGGGTCTTTGAATACCTGTCCGGTCTTTTTCAACCGAATAGGGGGATCAGAGAGATTTGTCGAGAAGGGTTTCCAGTTTGGAGAGGCTGGCGGCGATATCCTGGCTGAGTTGGCCGTTATTGCCATCGGCCGCAAGTTGGGTGGCATACCATATGATCACCATGGCGATGTAATCCTGCATGTCTTTTCCGGCAAACTGGGTCTTGAATTCAATGATCTTGTCATTGATCAGCTTTACTGTCTTACGTACGGTTTCCTCGTCTTCCGGTGAGGTCCGGATACGGTAGGTGCGGTCTCCGATGAGTATATTGACAGGAACCAGTTCGGCCATAAATAATCATTTATTCACTTAAGAGGGCGATGCATTTATCTATTTCGCGGATATACCGGCCAATGGCCTGTTCAAAAGCCTTTTTATCGGCCGGGTTCATTTCTCCGGCGGCAGCTTTCAGGATATGGTTTTGTTCCTGCAGCAGGCGGATCTTTTCTTCATTCGTTTGTTGCAGTTCACGAAGGGCGGCGATCGCTTTTTGTTGTTTCTCCAGTTCTTTCTGAGCAGCGGCGTGCTGCTTCAGGTGTTCCTGGAGTTTGTGATGAATCCGCCTGATCTGTTCCTGCAATGCTTCCACGCTTGTTATTTTCTGATCTCGGCCTGAACATGCTTTTCGTAAGAGCCGATTAGTTTTTGCATAAATCCGTCTATCTCTTTGTCTGTCAGAGTTTTATTTTCATCCAGGAAAACAAAACTCAGGGCCATCGATTTTTTTTGCTGACCCAGTTTTTCGCTTTCGAAAATATCGAAAAGACCCACCGATATCAATTGCCCGATGCCGGAAGATAAAGCTATTTTCTCCAACTCAGAATAGGAAACATTTTTATCCACCACCAGGGCCAGGTCGCGGTTGACGGCGGGGTAGCGGGGGATTTCCCGGTATTTCAGACCGTTGACCGATTGTCCGACAAGGGCATCGACCGAGAGGTCAGCATAAAACACGGGTTGTTTGATATCAAAGGCCTGGAGCGTCTTTCGGTTCACCTCGCCGAAACGGCCCAGTATTTTTTTAGCGGCAATCACCTGTACACCATGGTCGAGTTGTTCATCCTGCACGGGCTCCAGTTTCCAGGCACGGATACCGCAAGACTGTAATATTTTTTCCACCGCGCCTTTGATGAAGTAGAAATCGGCCCTGGCTGGTTTATGTTTCCAATGCGTGTCGTTTGTATGGCCCGTGGCGTAAATGGCCAGGTGTGGTATTTCTTCAAATCCGCCCTCCTGTTTTATAGCGTATGTTTTTCCATACTCAAAGAAAAGCAGGTTGTCGTTCTTACGGTTCAGGTTATACGAAATCGACTGTAGTCCGCCCGGGAGCATTTGGGGCCGCATCATATCCAGTTCCGCGCTGAGGCTGTTGATCATTTTCACGGAAGAGGCCAGTACTTCCGGGGAATAAAAGGCGCTGTTGCTGATACTGTTGGTGAAGATCTCCTGGAATCCCAGCCCCGTCAGGTACTGGGCGAGTCTTTCGATGCGGGCTGTACGCGCACCCTCTTTATCGGGGGAAGGCGAGAGGCTGATGGTTGCGGGTATCTCCACCTGGTCAAGCCCGTCGATGCGCATGATCTCTTCCACGATATCGGCCGGTATGGAAATATCCGATTTATTATAGGGCACTTCCAGCGTAACGGAATCCGCTGAGTCAGCCGTTTGGCTGAAACCCAGGCTGCCCAGTATGCGCTTTACCTGGTCAGGCGCGTAACGTTTACCACTGAGTTTTTTCAGGTAATCGTAACGAAGCGTGACGGTTGGCTTTGGTAACGGTGAAGGATAAACGTCTATAAGGGAACCTTGTATGCTGCCACCTGCCAGTTCCAATACCAGCTTGGCCGCCCGCATCAGTACGGCCGTTGTCTGGCTGATATCAGAGCCTTTTTCGAATCGTGTGGCTGCATCGGTGCGCAGGTCGTGCTGCAGGGATGTCTTGCGGATACTGCCCGGGCTGAACCAGGCGCTTTCCAGGAAAATGTTCTTTGTAAGATCGGTAACTCCGCTGTGTTTACCGCCATATACGCCGGCGATGCACATAGGTTCGGCCGAATTGCAGATCATAAGATCGCAGGCCGATAATTTTCTTTCCTTGTCGTCCAGTGTGACAAAAGGCGTTCCTTCGGGCAGGTTTTTAACGATCACTTCGTTGCCCGTGATCTTGTCGGCATCGAATGCATGCAGGGGTTGGCCTGTTTCATGCAGGATGAAATTGGTGATGTCTACGATATTGCTGATCGGCTTCAGGCCAATGCTTTTAAGTTTTTGCCGGAGCCATAAGGGGCTTTCCTGAACTGTAATGCCTTTGATAAGGATGCCCGAATAACGGCGGCAGTCCCTGGTGTTTTCAATGTTCACGCTGATCTCCGGGGCATGACCGGTTGGCACGGGATCCTGATCAAACGGGATCAGTGGTTTGACATCCGTATGTTGATGGTGACTCATCCAGGCACAAACATCACGTGCCACACCGAGATGGCTCATGGCATCCATGCGGTTGGGGGTGAGCCCAATTTCGTAGATATGGTCCTGATAAGGCTTATACAATAAGGCGGCTGGCTGCCCTGCGGGTATGGCCGGATCCAGTATCAGAATGCCATCGTGGCCCGATCCCAGGCCGATCTCATCTTCCGCGCAGATCATTCCTTCGCTTTCCACACCGCGGATTTTTGCCTTTTTCATTTTGACAGGTTCGCCGCCGACCGGGTAGATGGTGCTGCCCACAGGCGCTACGATCACTTTCTGGCCTGTTGCCACATTCGGTGCACCGCAAACGATATTCAGCGTTTTACCATTACCGATAGTTACGGTGGTCACGGATAATTTATCCGCATCCGGGTGTTTGGCACAGGTCAGTACTTCACCTACCAGCAATCCTTCCAGTCCGCCGCGGATCTCTTCATATTTTTCCAGGCTTTCCACTTCCAGTCCAATGGAAGTCAGGATGGCAGAGAGTTTTTCAGGATCGGGCCTTTCGGGCAGGTATTCACATAACCAGTTATAAGAAATCGTCATGTACGAACGCAGGTTTAGGCCGCAAAGATAGTTTTTTGCGCTAAGAACATAGGTTTCAGGCCACTATATTCAGGTCAGGAAGAAGAATCTATCTATCTGATTTCACATGAACAAATGCCACTTAAGTTCCGGTGGGTGAACAAAATCCTTTTCAACCACTGCTCCAGTGTGAAAAACTCATCATCAATTCAGGCAGGCTGAAAAAGCCCCTGTGCAAAAACCTGTTGATAAGCCGTGAATAAATTACCTTTACCGGTGGATTGGGGGTGGACAATTAGCCGGGAAAAGTTAATAACAGCCTCCTGTTAATTTATCATTAAGGAATCGATATTACCTTAGCCCGCCTGCCGGAGCGGCAGCGTGCAAACAATTTTTTACAGGACAAGATCGGTTGTTCAACAAACAGTCGGTTCAATCATACTAATCATGGAATTCACAAACCTGAATAAGGGCCCCAAAGCAAGGCGTAAACCCGCGCTGGACCTGGGTACAATGGTATTCGGAAAGATACCGCCGCAGGCCAAAGAACTGGAAGAGGCCATCCTGGGCGCCATCATGCTGGAGAAATCAGTTTTTGATACGGTGGTTGAGATACTGAAACCCGAATGTTTTTACCTGGAAGCCAACCAGCGTATTTTCCGTTCCATGCAGTCCCTCGCTTCCAAAAGCATGCCTATCGACCTGCTGACGGTGGTGGAGGAACTCAAGATCAAGGGCGATCTGGAAGTGGTCGGTGGGCCATATTATGTGTCGAGGCTGACCAATTCCGTGGTTTCATCGGCCAATATTGAATCTCACGCGCGCATCGTGTTGCAAAAATTCATTCAGCGTGAATTGATCCGTATCAGTGGCGAGATCATCGGAGACGCTTATGAAGACAGTACTGATGTGTTCGACCTGCTCGACGATGCGGAAAGCAAATTATTTGAAATTACGAATAACCATCTCCGTAACTTTGACGATATTGAAACGGTGCTGATGCGCTCATTCAGCGGATCGAGGATATGCGTAACCGTGAGAAAGATATCACGGGTGTGCCTACCGGCTTCCCTTCGCTGGATAAGATCCACATATGGCTGGCAGGCCACCGACCTGATCATCCTGGCGGCAAGGCCTTCCGTGGGTAAAACGGCCTTCGCGCTTAACCTGGCCCGCAGTGCGGCCATGAACCCATCCAAACCTACGTCCGTGGCATTCTTCAGCCTGGAGATGAGCAGCGCCCAGCTGGTTCAGCGTATACTCAGCGCCGAAAGTGAAATTTGGCTCGAGAAGATCGCGAGGGGAAAGCTTGAAGAACATGAAATGAAGCAGCTCTACAAGCGGGGGATCGACAAACTTTCCAAGGCGCCCATTTTTATCGACGATTCGGCGGCCCTGAATATTTTTGAACTTCGTGCGAAATGCCGCCGACTGAAAAACAAGCATAACGTTGGCCTGATCATCATCGATTACCTGCAATTGATGAGCGGTCAAACCGACCGTAATTCCAACCGCGAACAGGAGATCAGCAAAATTTCCCGCGATCTGAAAGGGCTGGCCAAGGACCTGCAGGTGCCCATCATCGCACTCTCCCAGTTAAGCCGGGAAGTGGAGAAAAGGAAAGAGGGAAATAAGATGCCGCAACTGAGCGATCTCCGTGAATCGGGCGCCATCGAACAGGATGCCGACATGGTCATGTTCCTCTACAGGCCCGAATATTATGATATCACCAGCAACGAAATGGGCGAAAGCAATAAAGGTGAAACCCATGTTCGTATAGCCAAACACCGTAACGGTAGCCTGGAAACGATCAAACTCAGGGCACTGCTCCATATCCAGAAGTTTGTGGAAGATGATTCCGATGATATGGGTGGCGGTTTCCCGGGCCCGGGCAGTTGGAAACCCGTGAATGCCGGCGGTGGCGCAGGCGGCCACGATGAAGCCAGGATGTATATACAGAAGGGCAGCAAGATGAATGACGGCGAATTTGATGATGATGCGCCTTTTTAAACTGGATTAACCGAAATATTCAAACAGGGAGGATGTGCAGCATGCTCCCTGTTTTATTTTGTAAGTTTGGAACCATGTTCAAATTCCTCCTCTTTTTACTGTTTTTTCCGCTCATGTCATTCTCCCAACAAGGACCAGGATGCAGTGATGACAGAAACCCCGTGGTACTGGTCCATGGTTTCCTGGCCAGCGGCGATACATGGTCGGCGCAGGTAAACAGGCTTCAGAAAAATGGGTATTGCCGCGACAGGATCTTTTTGTTTGACTGGAATACCACCGGCGGGAACATACAGAAAACAGGCGCACTTCTTGACGCCATGATAGATAGCGCCCGGAAATACTGCCATACGCAACAGGTAGACCTGGCCGGCCATTCCGCCGGTGGAGGATTATGCTACAATTACCTGACCGATTCGGTCAACAGCCTGAAAGTGGCGCACTATATTCATATCGGCAGCAGTCCGCTTAAAGGCCCTGCCGGTTTTAAAGGAAACGTTCCCACGCTCATCATCAGTAGTGAAGACGATAAGGTAACCGGCGTACAAAAGGAGATAACCGGTGTGGAAAGCATCCGGCAAAAAGGACAAGATCATGTGCAGGTGCAAACCAGTTGGGAAACATTTCAAGCCATCTATTCATTTTTAAACAAAGGCAAAGCGCCCCTCCCGATCGCGAAGGACCCAACTATCCGGCCTGCCGTTAAACTTTCCGGCAGGGCGGTTTACTTTGGCGACAATGAACCTGTTTCAACCGACAGTATTCTGCTGTATGCCATTGACCCCAGGACCGGATTCAGAAAAACAAGTAAGCCCTTACATATCATTCGCTCAGATACCCGTGGCTATTGGCCCGCTGTGGAAGTTGCATCTTCTCAGCAACTGGAATGGGAGATTCATCCACCCGGTGGCCGCGTGATCAGTTATTTCCTGGAACCGCAACCGGACGACAATTCCTGTGTGTACCTGCGTTGCCTGCCTGCAACTGGGATGGTATCGGCCATCTTCCGTAAACTGCCGTCGGATTCTGTGCAATCGGTGCTGGCCGTATTCACTTCACAACAGGCCATGATTCATGGAAGGGACAGTTTACTTGTTGATGGCACCGTTCTTACGTCGGAGGAACTGGCACCCGCTAATAGAACTATTTTGGCCAGTTTTATTTTTGATGATGGCGACGGGCAGAGCAGCGGAAAACTGCTCAGGTCTTTTGGTATGGGATTTTTCCTGAACGGAGTAGACAAACAAATACTGGCCGGCAAAAACCGCAGCATCAGGATATTTTTTAACGGGCGTACCATGCTGCTTCCCTGCAGGCCTTCGGCCGAGGCGTTGATGGTAGCCGTATTCAATTGATTTATGTCGATACCTTATTTCTATATCAAACAGGATTGCCAGGTTGGGCAGGAGATCATCCTGCCGGAAGAAACCTCGAAGCATATGATCCAGGTGCTGAGGATGGAAGCGGGTGAATCGATCAGCCTGACAAATGGCGACGGCGGTTATGGGGAAGCCGTGATTACCGATCCGCATAAAAAGAAATGCCGGGTAGAAGTAAAAGGATATTCTTACATCCATCGTGATCCATTGAATGTATGTATCGCCATATCCCCGTTGAAAAATGCCAGCCGTTTTGAATGGTTCCTCGAAAAGGCCACGGAGATCGGTGTTAACGAGATCATTCCATTGCTTTGTACCCGAACGGAAAAGCACCACCTCAGGATGGACCGCCTGCAGGGCATCCTGGTCAGTGCCATGCTGCAATCGCAGCAGATATGGCTTCCCGTGTTAAGGGAGCCGGTACGTTTTTCCGAAGCGATCAGCCATCAGACCATGGAAAATAAATGGATCGCCCATTGCAACGAGAAGGAAGAACGCAGCGAACTGGCCGACCTCGACAGCCGGGGCAATTCGATCATCCTGATCGGGCCTGAGGGCGATTTCACATCAGAGGAAGTGGATCAAGCCCTCGGAAAGGGTTTTAAGCCCGTATCGCTGGGTCATACCCGCCTGCGAACGGAAACGGCCGGTATCGCGGCGGCGGTAATGCTCAGGATGATGTCTAACAGATAAATTTCGTTTGTGCGATCCCGTTATTTTTTCTCCTCTTCTTCTTTCAGAACGGGTTCATTCAGTTCCACCGTTCTTGTTTTCTGCATTTTTTTGCGCATCGTCATATTCAGCAGCTCGACCATAAAGGAGAATGCCATGCCGAAGTAAATGTAGTTTTTCAGGTGCAGCTCATGGGCCGCTTCGGAATCCCAGCCTTCGATCACCAGGCTAAGGCCAATCATCACCAGGAACGACAGGGCCAGCATTTTCAGGGTGGGGTGTTTGTGGATGAAGGCAGAAATTTTCGGACTAAAGGCAAACATGATGGTCATTGCGATCACCACCGCTGCGATCATGATCTCCACATGTTTAGCGGTGCCACCGGCGGTGATGATGCTGTCGAATGAGAATACGGCATCAATCAGCAGTATCTGGCCAACCGCCTGACCCAGTGAAATATAATTTGATTTCCCCGCCTGTACATTGGGGTCTTCCCCTTCCAGTTTCTCATGGATCTCCCTGACGGATTTGTAGATCAGGAAAAGGCCGCCCAGCAGCATGACAAGGCTCGCAAGATCAAATCCTTTGCCACTGATATGGAATATCGCTTTTCCTTTCTGGGTGAGAAGCCAGCCAAGACCCATCAGCAAAAGGCTGCGTGAAATGATGCCTGTGATCATCCAGATGATGCGCCCGCGGCTGTGTTCCCTGGCCGTTTTAAGCCGGTTGAGAATGATACTGACGAATATGACATTATCGATGCCCAGCACCACTTCCAGGATAACGAGTACAACAAAACTGATGATGCTTTCACTGGTAAACAGATGTTCCATGTTTCTTTTTAAATGTGTTGACAGATTTTTTTAACGATGAACGGACCCTCGTAAATGAAGCCGGTCCATACCTGGACCAACCTGGCCCCTGATTCCAATTTAGCCCTCGCATCCGCGGCGGTGAATATGCCACCGCTACCGATAAGGGATATGCGAAGTTCGGATTTTTCCGCTACATGCTTCAGCAGGCCAGTACTCATTTCCCTGATGGGTTTGCCGCTTAAGCCGCCTGCGCCGATTGCCCGGACCTTTTCCGGGCCAGTGATCAGGCCATCCCTGGATATGCTTGTGTTCGAGATGATCAGGCCATCAAGCCCGATCTCCAGGGCAAGTTCGATGATCTCATCCACCTGCTCAGGGCTGAGGTCCGGCGCGATCTTAAGCAATAGGGGCCTGGGTTTAAGGAGGCGTTGGTTCTTATCCTGTAAAGCGGAAAAAATTTTCCGGAGGCTGTCTTTCTCCTGCAAGGCCCTCAGCCCCGGCGTGTTCGGGCTGCTCACGTTCACCACAAAATAATCCACACAGTCGTGCAGCGCTTCAAAGCACTTCAGGTAATCTCTCCAGGCCTCTTCGTTAGGCGTTTGTTTGTTTTTTCCGATATTTCCGCCGATGATCATGCGGTCGGGTTTTTGGGAAAGCGGGTGTGCCTTCCATGCCCGGAGCCTGGCAGCCACAGCATCCATGCCATCATTATTAAAACCCATGCGGTTGATCAATGCTTTGTCTTTCGGCAAGCGGAAAAGCCTGGGCTTGTCGTTACCGGCCTGCGCTATGGGTGTAACGGTGCCTATCTCCGTAAAGCCAAAACCAAGGGCGTCCAGTTCTTTCAGGTAGAGGGCATTCTTATCAAATCCGGCTGCAAGCCCTACCGGGTTCCTGAAACTGATGCCCCATAAATTCACCGGGTGCGACGCGGACGGCCTGGCCCAGGCCCTCAATAATTTTTCCAGGATCCCGACCTGGCAAAGCGACCGCAGGACAGACATGGAAAAATGATGAACCCTTTCGGGATCGAACAGGAAGAGAAATTGTCGGATGAGGCTGTACATGCAGCTGCGAAATTAGGGTATCCGTACTTTTTTGTTTGATCGGTATATGATAACTTTGAACTATAAAGTTGTTTATGCAACTAAATTAGACAAAACATGATGCAGGAAGCTTATATCGTTGCGGGATATCGCACAGCAGTCACCAAAAGTAAAAAGGGTGGTTTCAGGTTTACCCGTCCGGACGACCTGGCCATTGAAGTGATCAAAGGTTTACTGGCTTCTGTTCCTTCACTCGATGCAAAACTGGTGGATGATGTGATAGTAGGAAATGCAGTGCCGGAAGCCGAGCAGGGTTTGCAGGTTGGCAGGATCATTGCAGCCAGGGCTGTCGGGTTTCATGCCCCGGGCATTACTATTAACCGGTATTGCGCCAGTGGACTAGAGAGTATTGCCATGGCAACGGCCAAGATCATAACGGGGATGGCGGAATGTATCATAGCAGGGGGTGCTGAAAGTATGAGCCTTGTGCCAACGGCCGGCTGGAAAACGGTACCTGCTTATTCGATAGCCAAAGATGAACCGGATTACTATCTCAGCATGGGGTTAACGGCGGAGGCCGTAGCCAAAGAGTACCAGGTTAGCCGGGAAGATCAGGACCTGTTCAGCTACCAGAGTCACATGAAAGCGGCCAGGGCCATTCAGGAAGGTTATTTCAAAAAGGGCATTCTTCCCATTACGGTTGATGAAGTGTACCTCGACGATAAGGGGAAAAAGCAAACCAGGCAATTTACCGTTGATACCGATGAAGGCGTACGATATGATACAACCACAGAGGGGCTTTCCAAACTGAAACCCGCCTTTGCCGCAAACGGTTGCGTAACCGCGGGGAATTCATCCCAAACAAGTGACGGCGCTGCTTTTGTGATCGTCATGAGTGAACGCCTTATCAATCAATTAGGCCTCAAACCCATTGCACGTCTTGTTAATTGTGCCAGTGCGGGTGTGCATCCCCGTGTCATGGGAATAGGACCAGTGGAAGCCGTTCCCAAAGTGCTGAAACAGGCCGGTATGAGCCTGTCTCAGATCGATCTGATCGAACTGAATGAGGCTTTCGCTTCACAGTCCCTTGCCGTTATCAGGGAACTGGGCCTGAATCCGGATATTGTCAATATCAACGGTGGTGCCATAGCGTTGGGACACCCATTGGGTTGTACAGGTTGTAAACTGACCGTTCAGGTAACGAATGACCTGAAGCGGCTGGGGAAAAAATATGGTATGGTAACGGCCTGTGTGGGCGGCGGCCAGGGCATTGCAGGCATTATTGAAAATATTGATTAGCGACATGTTTAGCCCGCGTTGATTGGATCTTATTCTTTTTGTTGAGTGATCAATCTCATTGTTTTACGGAAGGATGGTCAATATCTTACATGGACAAGATTAGCTATGTATAAGAAAGCAGCCAACCTGTCGATCTTGCCGTTGCTGGTTTTCCATTTTCCCGCATTTTCCCAGAATGTTGATGTGGATATTCAAAAAGCATTCAATAAACATAGCTCCCCATTCAAAGACCTTTTCCTCGAGTTGCACACTTCCAGTGTTACGTATGTCAGCATAGGCGTTCCCGTTATTATTTTAGCCGGAGGTATCATCAGTCATGACCAATCATTGCAACGGGATGGTTTCTTCATGGCCGGGTCTTGACTAAATCACCCGTTCATCACCCATAACTCTTGGGCTTTTGTTCTTCGTAGTTTTCATCATACCCCACAAAAAATCGTATGTAGATCACGCGGCTCATCCGCATCATCCAGGGTTGCAGTGCAACCAGTAAGAGTGCGTTGAAGCCAAGCCAGTAGAATATCCTGTTGTCTTCGGTGGAAATGCCGATCAATACCAGCCAGGCAACAAAAGTGGCTGCTGAAATGGCAACGGCCAGTGCATAGCTGACATACCCGGTTCCATACCAAAAGCCCGGTTCCATATCATATTTCTGGTTGCAGACCGGGCAGTTATCATGCATATGAAAGATATTCTTCAGCGACAGGCCCTTATACGCATTATTGTTCATGAACATCGGTCCGCGCCGGCAGCGTGGACATTTCATCGTTAGTATACTCCAGTAATAATTCGGTTTCGGTTTACTGCTCATATGGCAAAGTTCAGGTAAATATTCAGTAAGGCATTGAACTTTTGTTACATAGTTCCCTGTTTTTGCCTGTCGAGCGATTTTCTCTCACCGATCTGCTGGCGCCACATGGCATAATACAATCCTTTTTCATCGAGTAGCGACTGGTGGCTGCCTGTTTCTGCCACAACACCCTGTTCCAGTACGTAAATGCGGTCGGCATGCATGATGGTGCTCAGGCGATGGGCAATCAAAATGGTGATCCTGTCCTTCACCGATGAAATATCCTTGATGGTATTGGTGATGTCTTCTTCGGTCAGGGAATCAAGTGCGGAAGTGGCTTCATCAAAAATGAGCAGGTGTGGTTTCCGGAGCAGGGCACGGGCAATGGATATTCGTTGCTTTTCACCGCCGGACAGTTTCAGCCCACATTCTCCAATAACGGAATCCAGGCCGTTTTCAGCCCTCGACAGTAGTAACTGGCAGGAAGCTTTCTGAAGCACATCGTTCAGATCGGCATCCGTCGCCGACGGATTGACGAATAGCAGATTCTCGCGTATCGTTCCTGCAAATAACTGTGTGTCCTGCGTTACAAACCCGATCTGGTTGCGCAGTTCTTCGTAATTGATGCTCGTTTCATCGACACCGTTATATAATATTTTTCCATCCTGGGGTCGGTATAATCCAACCAGGAGTTTCATTAAGGTGGATTTTCCACTGCCCGATGGTCCAACAAATGCAATGGTCTCACCGGTCTTGACCGAAAAACTGATCTGGTCGATCGCCTTATGTGAAGCCGTGCGGTGTTTGAAGCTGACGTTCTCAAACGACAGATTCTCCACATCGCCGATATGTGTGGGGCTCAGCGGGCTTGGTTCCGGCGCCTTCTGCATCAAGGTGTGAAAATTGTTCAGGGAAGCCTCCGCTTCGCGGTACGACATGATCACATTGCCGATCTCCTGAAGCGGCCCGAATACGAAAAAGGAAAATACCTGCATCGTGACCAGCTCGCCCGCATTCATCTCATTCTTAAAAATGAGGTACATCAGCATGAACAGGATGACCTGGCGAAGCGTATTCACAAAAGTGCCCTGCACAAAACTTACGGTACGTATCCTTTTTACCTTGGTGAGTTCCAGCCCCAGAATTTTAAAGGTGTTTTTATTAAGACGCGTCACTTCCTGTTTTGTCAGTCCCAGGCTTTTGACCAATTCGATATTGCGTAAAGACTCCGTTGTGGCGCCGGCTAATGCGGTTGTTTTCGATACGATCGTCTTCTGTATGCTTTTTACTTTTTTGCTGAGATAGTTGGTGATGACCGACAACAGAAAAATACCCCCGAAATAGATCACCGGCAGGCGCCAGTCGATAGAAGAGGCATACACAGCCACAATGACGATGCCCACGATCACCGGGAACAGGATATTGATGAAGGCGGAAATGAATTTTTCGGTATCGATCCTGACCTTTTGCAGTATGCTCAGCGTTTCGCCGCTGCGCTGGTCTTCAAATTCCTGGTATGGCAGTTTCATGGCATGTTGCAAGCCATCGGTAAATACCGTTGCCCCGAATTTTTGTGTGATGACATTCAGGAAATAGTCCTGGAATGCTTTGGCAATGCGGCTGACCATGGCCACGCTCACGGAGGCCAGTAACAGTGCCATAACGCCATACTCACCTGACTTGAATGAAAATACAAAGCGGTCCCAATCGAATTTTCCTCCGGGTACCGTTTGGTGTACTGCTGCCAGGTTCACCAGTTTACCCAGGAGGATCGGATCGATAAGGGAAAATCCGATATTAATGGCCGCCAGGAACAAAGTAAGAATGATCAGCCATCGATATGGCTTCAGGTAAAAGAGTAATGTTTTCATGTATCTGATTTAACGAAGACAGCCAATGCCGTCTTGAAAATATAGTGGAATACCGCTTACCAGTCAAAGATGGTGCAATTTTAGTAAAACTGACGGAAAGGCAGGAGAAGAGAAATAAGAAATATAAAATATAAAATAATAAATAAGAAATGAACTGAAGATGATGGGTGAAAGAACATGAATGGCATAAAAAGGGCCCGCCGGGGCGGGCCAAGATGTTACATTGAAAAAATCCTTAATCCGGGTTATCCCAATAGCTCCAGCTCATTTCCACATAAGCGATTTTGTGTTCGTTGGTTTCCGGCCAATGGTGTTTATCAAAACCGGGGGCTTTTTCCAGTACTTCCCTTTTGACGTTGAAGCGGAAAAGTTTGTGCTCCGGGTCCACTTTCAGCAAATGGAAAGGGATGGCGAAGAATTTTTCACCGATACCCAGGAACCCGCCAAATTCGATCACATAGTATTCGATCTTTCCCACACGGATATCCAGCATGATATCTTTGATATGCCCGAGGTGTTCGCCTTCATCGTTTTGAACCTTATCTCCAATGATGGAATTGGCTGTCAGGAATTTTAATGGCGTATTGACATATGGGTCGCCTTCATACTTACCGGTGTAATTGTCTTTGAAATCTTGATCCATGATGATTTGATTTTTGGTGAACGCAGGATGATTTAATCCAAACGAATTTACGGGTTCTAAGCTAATGAGCCGGGGGCCATTTAAAAATGACCATGGTCATACATATGATTGATCATTTCCCCCAGTTTTCCCTGTCGAGGCTTCGGTACTGGATGGCTTCAGCCAGGTGTTCAGTCTGGATCTCCGTGCTCCCTGCAAGATCGGCGATGGTGCGGCTTACCTTCAGGATCCTGTCGTAAGCTCGTGCCGAAAGGTTCAGTCTTTTCATAGCCATTTGCAACAGTTGTTTGCCGGGCGAGCTTAACACGCATATTTCCTGCAGGAGCTGGCTGCCCATCTGGGCGTTGGCATAAAGCCCCGGATGTTTCCTGAAACGTTCTGCCTGAACCGATCTTGCGGCTATCACCCTTTCGCGGATCATTTCACTGGTTTCGTGATCGCTGTTTTCCATCAGGTGATCAAAAGGCACCGGTGTTACTTCCACGTGAAGGTCGATCCTGTCGAGCAAGGGGCCGGATATCTTATTGAGGTATTTTTCCACCACGCCGGGTGCGCAACTGCATTCTTTTTCGGGATGGTTAAAAAAGCCGCAGGGGCAGGGGTTCATACTCGCCACCAGCATGAAACTGGCCGGGAAATCGAGTGCGATCCTGGCCCTGGAGATGGTTACTTTTCTTTCTTCCATCGGTTGACGCATAACCTCCAGTACGGCCCTTTTGAATTCGGGCAGCTCATCGAGGAACAATACCCCATGATGCGCGAGCGAAATTTCGCCTGGCTGTGGGTTTCCTCCACCGCCCACCAGTGCCACATCGGAGATGGTATGGTGGGGACTCCGAAATGGCCGTTTATTAACGAGGGTTGCATGTTCGGGTAATTTGCCGGCAACGCTGTGGATCTTGGTGGTTTCCAGCGCTTCGGCCAGGGTCAGGGGAGGGAGGATGGTGGGCAGTCGCTTGGCCAGCATCGTTTTACCGGCGCCCGGCGGGCCGATCAATATGGCATTATGGCTGCCGGCAGCAGCGATCTCCAATGCACGTTTGATATTGGCCTGTCCCTTTACATCACTGAAATCCACATCAAAGCTTCCCTGTGTATAGCTAAATTCCTCCTGGGTATTGACAATGGTAGGTTCAAGTGATGCATGGCCTCGGAAAAAGTCCACCACTTCACGGATATGCTGTACGCCATAAACACATAAGCCGTTGACCATGGCCGCTTCCCGCGCATTGGCCATGGGGAGTATCAATCCTTCGAACCCGTCGCGGCTGGCCTGTATGGCAATAGGCAAAGCGCCCCTGATCGGCCTGAGCGACCCGTCGAGGCTCAGCTCCCCCATGATCACATATTTAGACAGGAGTTCGGGATCAGGCAACTGACCTGTTGCGCCCAGCGTGCCGATGGCAATGGAAAGGTCAAAGGCCGACCCTGTTTTCTTGATATCCGCCGGGGCCAGGTTCACCACCAGCTTGGTACGGGGCATATAATAGTGGTTGCTTTTAACGGCGCTTTCCACCCGTTGCAGGCTTTCCTTAACGGCGTTGTCCGGCAACCCTACGATAAAATAATTACTGCCCTGCTCGTTGACATTCACTTCCACAGAAATACTGATGGCTTCCACGCCAAAGACGGCGCTGCCGAAAGTCCTCACTAACATGGTACGGTTTTGGCGCTAAACTACAGAAAACGCAGGCGGTAATTATTTCGTTTATACCTTACAGTTATTAAAAGGGCAGGTATTCAAAAAATAAGTTTCGTAAAACCAAATATATTTCAGCCATGCATATTGTACATGCCCGCCGGTTGGGGCCTGCAGGGCAGATCAATGATCAAATGCCGTTAAGTTCAGCAAGGCTGTATTTTGTTCAGGCAGGAATAAATGATTTCAGCCCAGTTTATCCAGCATATCCACCACGCCTTCCCTTTTCAGGATAAGGTAACCGAAGCGGTCGTTGCTGATCCCTTCTTTGAGGTGATAACTGAAATGCAGTTGACCGTTTTCCGCACTGGTTTCAAAAAAGCTGAACTGGATATTGGGGTGAACCCTGAGCGCATCGCCGATCTCGTAGAGGTGGGTAGACAGTATAAACAGTGCGTTGGGCATTTTGAGCAATCCTTCGATCACCAGGCTGCTGCACTTCATGGCATCCTGTACATTGGTGCCTTTGAACAGCTCGTCGATCAGGATCAGCCAGCGCCGGCCATCATTGATCTTTTGAATCGTTCCTTTGATGCGTTGCACTTCGTTGAAGAAATAACTTTCGCCCCTTACAATATTATCGGCCACATTGATATTGCTCAGTAACCCGTTGAACACGCTGAGCGACATGCTTTTTGCCGGAACGCCCATACCCAGGTGTGCCAGGAAGACCGCTATGCCCACTGATTTGATGAACGTACTTTTTCCCGCCATGTTCGCGCCTGTCAGGAACATGAAATTCTTATCGGGGTGCAGGCGTACATCATACGAAACAGGTTCCTGCAGGAGGATGTGATACAGGCCGCGGGCTTCCATGAAGGGTTCGTTACTGCGGCTGAAGGTGGGAAACTGCAACCCGTATTGCAATACGGCTTTGGCCATGCCAAACCAGGCATCCAGCCTGGCGTGCAGGTGCAGCAGCTCGATCATCTGCTGGCGGAAACGGAAGCGTATATAACGGCCGAACTGCAGTAAAGCAGGTTTGCCCAAATCTCCGGCACGCTGGCAGGTATCCGTCACGGATAATTCCGGGTGATTCAATGCCCGCCGACAATCGGCAAGGAGTGCACGCAGGGGAGGGGGCGACTGATCTTCCGGAAATAAAGCGAGAAATTGCTTCATGCCGCAGATGAAATCAAAGCAATGGATGGATGAATATTTCAGCAGCGAATAGTCGGGACCGTGAAAGATCTTATATGTGAAGGTATTGAGGCTGGTCATTTCGGCCGGAGGTGCATCAATGGCCGTTTCATAAAACCGTTCGATCACCTTGATGGTGCCATTGCTGATGATCGCGGGCCAGTCGTTCAGCCGGCTGATGACAAGTTGAATCGTTTCCTGCATGGCCGTAATGGAATCATAATCATCCATGGGATGCTGGAGAATGCGGTACAGCTGGTCTTTGCCGTTACTCGTTAACGTGAGGTTGAGAAAATGAAAGACGGAAAATCCTTCTTCGGTATTGAAGACGGACAGGTCGGCCAGGGTTGTTTTATCGATGTCGAGCATGATCAGTTTCGGTTAAACGATAATCGTTGTCCCCTGTTAGATTCATTGACCTGCCCATTTGCATAAGCGAGGTTCCCGTTTACAAATGTATGCGTCACCGATGCGGGTAAGGTCATGCCGTCGAGTGGACTCCATCCGCATTTATAGAGGATGTTGCTGTTGTTCACGGTGGTGCTTTTCCGGAGGTCAACCAGTGCCAGGTCGGCAAAATACCCTTCCCGGATAAATCCTCTGTCCCTCACCTGGAAGCAGGTGGCTACCGCATGGCACATTTTTTCAGCGATCTTTTCGAGGCTGATATGACCCAGTTGATGATAATGGAGCATCAGCAGCAGCGGGTGTTGTACCAGCGGCAGCCCGGCATGTGCATGCTCATAGGGCGGTTCTTTTTCCGTTAAAAGGTGTGGGGCATGATCGGTGGCGATCACATCCAGGCGGTCATCCAGCAGGGCCTTCCACAAAGCCTCCCGGTTATGGGGCGCTTTGATGGCCGGGTTGCACTTGATCCGGTATCCCAACCTGTCGTAGTCATCGGAAGTAAAATGAAGGTGGTGAACACAAACCTCCGACGTGATCTTTTTTTGTTCAAGAGGTAACATATTCCCAAACAACTGCAGTTCTTTCTCCGTGCTGATGTGCAGGATATGCAGCCGGCTGTCGTATTTCTTGGCAAACTGAATGGCCAGCAGTGAAGATTCAAAACAAGCTTCCTCGTCGCGGATCAGCGGATGATCCATCGGTTGCAGTTCCGGTTTCAGGGCTTTCCTGTTTTCATAATTCCTGCGGATGATGCGTTCATCTTCGCAATGAGTGGCAATCAGCATCTCGCTTTCCGAAAAGACCCTGTTTAATGTTGCGTGGTTATCTACCAGCATATTGCCCGTGCTGCTGCCCATGAAGATCTTGATCCCGCAGATGTCCTGCTTCTTCTTATTCGCCTCCAGGGCTTTGTCGGCCGTATCGTTGCCCAGCCCCATGTAAAATGAGTAATTCGCAACCGAACTGTTCGCGGCCAGTTCATATTTTGCTTCCAGCAGTTCCATATTCAACGCATTGGGGATGGTATTGGGCATTTCCATGAAACTGGTTACGCCGCCCGCCACCGCGGCCATGCTTTCCGAATGAATGGTTCCTTTATGTGTCAATCCGGGTTCACGGAAATGCACCTGGTCGTCTATGACGCCGGGAAACACATGGAGTTCTTCCCCGTTGATCTCATTGATCCGTTCTTTTACACTGATGGAAGAGTCTATACGTTCAATCCTCCCGCCACCGATCAATACATCGCGGGATTCTATTTTCCCTTCATTCACCACCCGGATATTCTTTAAAAGGTATTTTTGCATAACTTGATGAGATAATCCATGTAGATAAAATCAACCTGATGCAAATTATTAAAAGCTTATTCAAGATTTCATTTTTTATTTTTCCGGCCTCCGCTTTTGCCCAGTCAACCTACCTGAACCAGGGTGCGAAGGAATATCATTTCCTGGAAAGGCTGGAAATCAAACAACAACGGAACGAACAGCTCAATTTCTCTTCCCTGAAACCCTTTAACCGCAAATACATTGTGGCACAGGCCGAGCAGGCAGACAGTGTAGTGCGATCTGAGGCCGATCGATACAATCTCCAGAGCCTGCTGATGGCCAATAGTGAATGGGTGAAAGGCGGCCAGGAATCATTTCAATCTAAAAAACCATTCCTCCATACCTTTTATAAGACCAAGGCTAATTTTTTTGAGGTCAATCAAAAGGACTTTATCCTGGTGATCAACCCGATGCTGAACCTCCATGGCGGTGCGGAATCAAACGACGGGAATAATAAGCAGTTCATCAACAGCCGGGGTGTCACCGTCAGGGGCCTGATAGCCGGCAAAGTGGGTTTTTCAACCACGCTGATCGAGAACCAGGAACGTGGACCGAAGTATTTCCAGGAGATGGTGCGGACTTATGATGCGGTACCCGGAGTGGGTTTCTACAAACCGTTCAAGAATAACCCTGCCGTTTACGATTATTTTGATGCAAGGGGATCATTGATGTTCAATGCTGCCAAATTCATCGATTTTCAATTTGGGTATGATAAGAATTTTATCGGCAACGGTTACCGGAGCCTGTTTTTGAGCGACTGGGGCAATAGTTACCTTTTTGCAAAAATCAACACCCGCATCTGGAAATTCAATTACCAGAACCTGTTCATGGAACTCATGCCTGAGTTTCACAAACCGGGCAGGGATACCCTGATCGACAGGAAATACGCGGCCATGCATCACCTCAGCATGAATGTTACCAAGTGGCTGAATATCGGCCTGTTTGAAAGCGTGATCTTTGGACGCAAAAACCATTTCGATTTTCAATACCTCAACCCGATCATCTTCTACCGTCACATAGAAGGAACCGTTGGTAGCCCGGATAACGCCTTCGCCGGTCTTGATTTCAAAGCCAATGTGGCCAAGAAATTCCAGTTCTACGGTCAGTTGATGCTGGATGAATTCCTGATCTCCAAACTGCGGAACAGCCCCAACAACTGGGTGAATAAATATGGCATTCAGCTCGGCGCCAAATACGTGGATGCGTTTGGGATCAATAACCTCGACCTGCAATTGGAGATGAACCGGGTTCGTCCGTTTACTTATGCGCATTACGACAGCGTGTCCAACTATACGCATTATAACCAGCCATTGGCACACCCGCTCGGAGCCAACTTCCAGGAGATCATCGGCATCCTGCAATACCAGCCATTTCCCAAATGGAACCTGTATGCCAGGGCGATGTACTACTACAAAGGGCTTGACAGTACGGGTGTTAATTATGGCGGCAATATCTTCCGCGATTATACCACGCGTATCAAAGACGACGGATTTGCGGTGGGGAGCGGAAATAAGGCGCGTTGTTTCAATGGCATGCTCAATGTATCGTATGAATTCAGGCAGAATCTCTTCTTTGAAATGCTGATGCAGTACCGGAAATTCACGCTTGATGGCATGTCGAAGGAAGACAGTCAGTCATTGCTGCTCTCTGCGGGTATCCGCTGGAATATATTCAGGCGCACCTATGATTTTTGATGAGTTATTCCACGGTCAGTGTAAAGGTGAACACGCGGGAGTTGATCTTGTCGATCACATTGGAGAATTTCAGTTCCGGGTCGCGCGCGTGCAGGTTGCGCAGGCCATATCCCAGTTTCAGTTCGGGCGATAAAACGAAGTAGGGGAAATAGAAATGGAATCCGATGCCCCCTTCGATGCCATAATCGATCTTATTCAGTTTGATGAGGTTTCCGGCATTCTTGGCGCCTTTGTTAGCGGCGAAGTCATATTCAAGCTTACCGCCACCCAGCATATACACTTTAAAATTATTGATCCTGTCGCTGCTGAATTTGATCTGCAGGGGCAGGGCCATGGTGATGCTCTGCACTTTTTTCAAAGTAGTTGGTTGTTCGCTGGCGAAAGGGTCGGGATATTTCAGGCTGTATTCAAAAGCTTTTTCCGTAAAGATCAGGTTCAGCGGGTAGGTGCGCAGGTCGAAATGTTCGCCGAGGCGCATGTTCACCAGCCAGGCAAGTTGTATGCCGCTGCTGTTGACGCCTTCAATGGCCAGCACACTGTCTTGTGAAAGGAAGTAGGGATGGTGGGTAAAGCTGTAATGGGAGCGGTTCATGCCCAGCGTGATGCCGAAATGAAAGGGTTTGTCATCATGGTCGGGCAGGTTGATATCCCCGCTACTGATCTGGGCTAGGCCAGCCAGCGGACATGCCAGGCATAACAGTATCGTATAGACTATTTTTCTCCGCAATAAATGCTGCATATGCCTAAGCTCAGTGGTTTGCAATATGTGTTACGGTAGCCGGTTGAACCGAGAATGGCGGTAAAGGCTTTCCCTTCCGGGAATTTCCGGATCGATTCGTCGAGATAGCGGTATGCATCCCGGTTCCTGGAAAACAACTTTCCCATATTCGGCGTTACGAACTTCATATAGAGGTTATAAACAGGCTTGACCAATGGGAAGCGTGGCTGACTGAATTCCAGTACCACGAGCCTGCCACCGGGCCGCAATACCCGCCTGATTTCCGACAGGCCCTGTTCCAGGTGCTGGAAATTCCGGACCCCAAAGGCGACCATTACGGCGTCAAACGAGTTATCGGGAAAATTTATTGCTTCACTATCGCCATTTAACAGTTTGATGGCATTATTAAGGCCTAACTTATTGATTTTCTGTCGGCCATGATCTAGCATGCCATCGCTGATATCGATGCCTGTCACCTGTACATCACCAATGATCCGGTGGGCCAGGATGGCCATATCCGCCGTGCCGGTGGCCACATCCAGGATTTGTTTGGGATTGATATCCTTCAATAAGCGGATCGCCTTTTTTCTCCAGCGCATATCAATACCCGCACTAAGGAAGCGGTTAAGAAAATCATAGCGGTGTGCAATGTCGTTGAACATGCCGGCCACCTGCTCTTTTTTTTCCAGGCTGGAATGCCGGAAAGGCACCACCGTATCGTGTTCGAATTTTCCCATGGTATGCGGCAAAGATAAGCGGTTTGCCCTTTTTTGTTCTTTCTTGTTGGGTTTCAAGCCCCCATAAAGAGTATTTTTGCATTACATTATGAAATCAGTCAGTATCAGGAAAGCGGAGTATGTGATCAGCAGCCCGAGTTTTGACAAATGCCCTGCACCCGACAGGCCGGAATTCGCCTTTATCGGGAGGAGCAACGTTGGCAAATCATCGCTGATCAATATGATCTGCAATAATGAAAAACTGGCCAAGACATCCGCTTCCCCCGGTAAAACTCAGCTCATCAATCATTTTTCAATTTCCGCCACCATACCCGATACGGGTGAATTCAGCTACTGGTACCTGGTCGATCTGCCGGGATATGGTTTTGCCAAGCGCAGCCAGCGCGACCGTAACCGATGGGAGCAGATGATCGAACACTACCTGAGAAAAAGGGAGAATCTGGCGATGGTTTTTGTTTTGATCGATTCGAGGCACGGGCCTCAGAAAGTTGACCTCGAATTTTTGGAAAAATGTAAGAAGTGGCAGGTACCCGTGAGTATCGTATTTACCAAAACCGATAAGGAGAACCAACGGCTGGTAAGCAAGAACGTGAAAGATTTTTTTGAGGCCATGAAGCAAACATGGCAGTTCCTTCCCCAGTATTTTGTAACGAGTGCGGTAAAAAAGACGGGGAAAGACAAGCTCCTTTCGTTTATCAACGAAACCAACGAGGAGTTAAAACAATCTTTTCCCCCACGCAGATAAATGCGCCGGGATACGCCGGTCAGTTCACCACTTTGT
This sequence comes from Ferruginibacter sp., assembly GCA_046329695.1. GTDB lineage: Bacteria > Bacteroidota > Bacteroidia > Chitinophagales > Chitinophagaceae > Ferruginibacter. The sequence goes on along the minus strand of JAXLUE010000007.1, from coordinate 79,105 downwards.
TGGCGCAACTGCTGCTGGCAAAGGCTTCCGGCTTGGCTTTGAATGCGAAGCCCATCCCCAGGATATAACCCATGGCTTCCCGCAACGCTTCATTGCTTTTGAATTGAGGATTCGTGTTGATGTCTGCATGTACTTCCATGTCCACATCAAATTCCGTGAACAGGTTACACAACTCATAAGCGATCTCGATGCTCTTGGCCACTTCCACCAACATCCGTTCTTTGATGCTGTACGGATGTGTGGTCTTTTCGTTATGGATGAACATGAACCCGCCATGACCTTCCCTCAGGAAAACGATCACCGTGGCGAATTCCGTTTCTCCGGCCCGGACCTGGCTGTCGGTTCCGATACAGACTTTCAATTTAAAACCGCGGGCTGTTTCTCTTTTGATGGCTTCCTCTACGGCCTGTTTGATGGGAAGTTCAATGGGGTCGCCGTTAAATTTTCTCCATAGCATAAAGTGAAGTTTTCTAAAGTTACTGATTTCCACTGATGAAATCCATCACTTATGGGGGGCCCTTCACAGTAAAATAACATAGCCATGAGGGTTGTGGATAAAAAAAAAGAGGTCAGCCCCTAACGCTGACCCCTTACTTACACATGAATCTACCTTACTGTTTTACTATTCTTTCAGAATATAATTCGTTGTTTACTTGAATTTGAATGATATAAAGACCCGACGGGTAACGGCTCATATCGATGCGGTTGAAACCGATGTTCCCTGAGCCTGTTGCCAGCGCACGGCCACTGTTATCAAACAGCCGGTAGCGATATTGCTCTAACGACTGAATGGACATTTCATTGTGTACCAGGTTGCTGACCTGTACATTCTTTTTTACAGGCGAACCATTTTTCAGGGCGATCACATTGGACTGTACGGATTGGTTAACAACCGACATGACGCCGAGGCGGTAATAGATCGTGCCGGTTTCCAGTGGCATATAGCTGAACGAATGGCTGCCGGCCGGCACCTGGCTCAGTGTTTTAAAAACACGTCCATCTGTACTGTATTCGATGATTTGTGAGGCGATGGGTTCATCGGAAATGATGTTCCAGTTAAGCTGGTGGGTATTCTTTTCAGAACGTCCCTGCAGGCTCACATCATGGATCGGCAGGGAGTTCATGAATCCGGTGATCTTGTAAGATCCCAGGCTTCCATAGTTATCGGTATTGGCATTGCCCGTACCGTCTATGACAAAGTAATATGTTCCGGCATGGAGAGACGTGTCGATGCCGATGCTCATTGTGTTGGATGGGTCATAGATCCTGAGCAGGTTCTGCGACGCATCATACAGGGATATTTTGATATCGAGGTTCGAACCTATATTGGTATTCGGGCTTACGCTGAAAGGTTTGGCGTCGATATGCAGGGTTATGTTCTGCAGTGCTGTAAACCGGAAAGCGTCCTTATCGGTACTGGTCGAAATGATACCATCTACGGAAAAGGCATTGGCGCCAAGCGAATAAGCTGAGGCATCCAGGGTTTCCGAAAAGTCATCATTGCGATACGTGAAACCGTTCAGGGAGGTGATGGTGGTCAGGTTATCCTGCACGCTGGCACATCCGTAAGGAGTGGGCCCATCATTCCATCCTGTCATGTTCTTGTAGTAGCTGTTTCCCATGACCGGCGCCCAACCTATCTCTCCGGAACCAGAACCTGTATTGTATGTTTCAACGAGGTTGCAGTTGTTGTCGTAAGCCGACTGGTGAGACAAGCCGAGGGTATGACCACTTTCATGCGTGCAGCATTCGGCGATATACTTTGGGCTGTTAGGCCCGAGCCTGTCGCTAAATACGAATGCGGGGGTATCGTCGCCCCAGGTGAAAGAACCGATATACGATATTCCCCCGACCCCTGTTTTCCAGGAACTCGTTGGGGTAACAATAACGCGTATGCGCTGTGTCAGCGGTGCGGCGAGGAACTTTACAGAGTCCGTGGTGATGTTTACGTTGAACGGCCTGTAGTCCTCAGATACGCGGTTGAAGATCTCCATGATCTGCGCATCGGTCAGTGGTGCGGCTTCGCAATTGATCGGGTTGCCATTATTCCAGAGGGATCCGCTGACCCGGTGCCCGTCGAAATCGAGAAAAATGGTGGCCGTTGCGGAAGGCAGACTGCTCATTGGTGTTACAGCGCCGGCTGTGATGCCCATCAGCAGGGCAAGGGCCAGGGTAAGTGATCGGGTAAAGTTTTTCATGTTGTCGGATATTGGATATCGGAAATAGGATTCTGTTATTGATAGCTGCAGTCCTGCAATACGTTTTCAGTCGATATTTTGGCCAACTGGTATTGTTCGGCAGCGTCTCTCCTGATCAGGTAACCGTCGGCAGCGGCCGGGTTGATGATCCTCCCGGAGTAACGGGCAGGCATATCTGATTCTGTGATCCTTGACAGGGAAAAAATGGAATTGTCAAAAGCAGGGGATTTGATCAGAATGGTCTGAAGCTTGCCATATTTGGTTTCATTACTGAGTACGGTACCCTGAAAATTGAATCCTCCTCCGAACGACAGCGTGATCTCCTGTCCTTCACGGGCGTCCATCGCCTGTTCCAGGGTGATCGCATTCAGGTTGATCTGGTCGGGAAAACGTTCGAAGAGTTTAGGCCTGTTGCCCGTTTGGGCAAAGGAGAAGGAAGAGATGGTAAGGGCCATCAATCCCAATAAGGTAAGGCGGATCGCTTTCATCTGCTGGTTTTTACAGGTTTGGATATACTCTCAAACGCAAAAGCAGCAGAAAAAGTATGCACCAAGGTATGAAATCAGCCAGGTATGATATGTAAATGATTAATTATCAATACTCAATACGCTGTCTTTCAGCAACCAGTTTTAGTATAAGTCAAAGGCAAATGATCCGGCATCATATGGTACAATGCCTTTTAGTATTGACCTGTTCCAAGCATCACAAGCGTACAGGCATCCAGTGTTTGAATGCCCTGTTCACTGGCCAGCGTTTCGAGTTCAGGGTTTTCAGCACCCGGGTTAAAGATGATACGCCTGGGTTTCAGGGAGAGAATATAGTTGTAATAGGAACGTTGGTTTTGCGGATTTAGGTACATGGTAACCGTATCGATCTCCTCGTGGTCCGGCAAGCCGGGGTGTATTTCCACTCCGTGAGCCTTACCGTCTTTGCGGCCGACTGCCACTACCGGATGGCCATGGAGCAATAGTCTTTTGATGGCCATATTGCTGTACCGTGCAGGGTTTTCAGAAGCGCCAAGAACGAGTGTTTTTTTTTGGTACATGGTCAGTCGTTTAAAAACCTTTTCGCCAGTTCGGGAGTGGGCACCATACAGGAATCACTTTTCCCGAACCAACGGTAACGGTTATTCGCAATAATATCATATACGGCATCCCGGATAAAACCCGGTACCGCAAGAAATACATAGAGGCATTTCACAGGTCCTTTCAGCTGGCCGGCGATACGCAGTGCAGCACCGGAACGCTCATAGATCCTGCCATTCCAGATCAGGATGATCGACTTTGTCCCCTGGCGGGTGTAGGACAGTTCGCGAAGTTTCTGTTCCGCCAGTTTTCCCTGCAGTGGCGCAAAACGGAACAGGGCCTCCGGGTCGCGCCTGATAATAAAATTGACCGAACGGTTGCAGAGATTGCAAACACCGTCGAACAGGATCAATGGGTTGGATGGTATCGGTTCGTTCATGCTCAAGGCAAAGGTACGCCGCTCATCGGGCATAAAAGCCGGTGAGGTTACCAACAAAGAGGCCGATAAATACGGAGGCAAAGAGAATGAACAGGGCATTCATACCGTATTCACCTATACGGAAGATCCGTTTTTTCGGTATCTGGTACATTGGGTAATAGGCCAATTGAGTGATGATCTTCCCGGTCCAGTATGCTGCAATGAGGCCGGTTAGCGCCAGTGCCAGCCCGGTCTGGTTTTTTAATTCATCCGTCAGCAGGATCGAAATGCCGCCAAAGGCAAAGTTGAGACCTTGTATGTATCTGCCATAGGTTTTGGCAATTTCCTGGTTCAGGGGTTTTAGTTTGCGAATATCATTATACCAGTCAAAAACACGGTGACGTATATACGGGTAAATGAGTGCCGTAAAGATCTGGCCCGCACCCGCCAGGATGATCAGCCAGTTGGGGATTGAAGTTGACATTTTTTTCAGTTGATGGGTTATTTTAACTGGCTTAAGGGCCTGCTTTCCATCGCCCTTAATTCAATAAAACAAATGGAAGTATAGATGATCGCCATGATCGGCCCGGCAATGAGCATGCCATATAGAAGCAGCAGCAGTGCGGGGGCATATGCGAATGAGATCCCCCAGATGCAAAGAACCGCAAGCACCACCCGGTGATAGAGATTCCTTTTACCGCCCTTCGACATAAACCAACCCGAGTAAAAGTGAACGAACATGCTGATGAGTTGCCATCCGCCGACAAAGAAGTACCCCGTGAAATAATATTCATTACGGGTGATGATACCCATGAGCGGGAAGCCAATGATCATGAAGACGCTGATCCAGGCATCGGTTTGTTTAAATCTTTTCATATCAGTATATTTTAAACTTTCAGAAAATAGTGAAATAATATGATCAAATAAAACCGGCAAAGCCGGTCAATGGTATGTTTATTTGAACATCTTCAGGATACTGCCAGTGAACCAGTTTTCTTCCGCTTTGATGAGTACATCCAGCATCTTGTCGGCCTGGGTGCCCAGTTTTTTAATATCACCGATCATGTCTGTAAACTGTTTCACATCCTTATCTTTTTTATCTCCCTCCACATTTTCCAGTTGGCCCAGTAGTTTCAGCATGGGGTCCAGTTCCCTTTTCTTTCTTTCCTTTACGATTTGTGTAGCCACTTTCCAGATATCCTTTTCCGCGGTGAAAAACTCTTTTCTTTCACCGGGCAATATCACCCTTTCCACCAGGTTCCAGCTGATCAATTCCCGGATATTCATGTTCACGTTTCCCCTGCTGATACTCAGTTCTTCCATGATATCATCCTGCGTGATTGGTTTGGTGCTGATGAGCAGCAGGGCATGGATCTGCGCCATGGTGCGGTTAATGCCCCATTGTGTGCCAAATGCACCCCAACTGCTGATGAATTGTTGCCTTGCTTCGGATAGGTTCATAGTCTGCTTTTACCGTACAAATATAATACAGTTTCTGAAGTTTCAAAAATAATTGAAAATAAATTTTTAAAAAACAGGGCGAACCTGTCAGGCCCGCCCTTAAGTATGTCAGACTAGCATGGTTACCGGGTTTTCCATATACTTTTTGAGTGTTTGCAGGAATGCCGCGCCTACTGCGCCATCCACGCTGCGGTGATCGCAACTGAGGGTGACCTTCATGATTTGGGTGACGGTGAATTCGTTGTTCCTGCGCACCACTACTTCCTTGATGCGGCCGACGGCCAGAATGCAGCTGTCCGGTGGATTAATGATGGCGGTAAATTCTTCTATGTCCATCATGCCCAGGTTGGAAATGGTAAAGGTGTTCCCGCTGAATTCCTGGGGTTGTAATTTTTTGTCTTTGGCTTTGCCATATAATTCTTTGGCTTCGGCTGCGATCTGGGATATCGACTTTTGGTCGGCAAAACGGATCACAGGAACGATGAGCCCTTCCGGCATGGCCACGGCGGAACCAATATGAATATGGTGGTTTTGGCGGATAAAATCGCCCATCCAGCTGCTGTTGACATCGGGGTGCTGGCGAAGCGCTGCGGCGCATGCTTTGATGAGCATATCGTTGAAAGAGATCTTCACCGGGCTTACTTCGTTCATGGCTGCCCGTGAGGTGATGGCATTATCCATATTGATCTCCATGGTGAGATAAAAATGGGGGGCGCTGAACTTGCTTTCGCCGAGGCGCCTGGCGATTGTTTTCCGCATTTGCGTGAGCGGTAAATCGGTATGTCCTTCTCCCGCGGCGGCTACAAATGGCCTGGCGCTTGCCGGGGCGGTAGGGGATGTAACGGCTGAAGATGCCGATGGAACATAATTGTCGATATCTTTTTTGGTGATACGGCCACCATCACCGGAGCCGTTCACCATGGTCAGGTCGATCCCTTTTTCCTGGGCCAGTTTCTTGGCCAGCGGCGATGCTTTTAACCTTTCCTGCCCATTGACAGTTGTTGTTTCGGCTGGCAAGGCATTATTGACAGCCACGGTTGCGGGTGCAGCGGCTGCACTGGCGGCAGGAGCTGAGGCGGCTTGCTGGTTAGCGCCACTTTTTTCGGCAGCCACATAGGCGCTGACATCGGTTCCCGGCTTACCAACAATGGCAATGATCTCATTGATCTTCGCGGCCTTACCGGCTTCCACGCCGATATATAAAAGGGTGCCTTCTTCGTAACCCACCACTTCCATGGTGGCTTTATCGGTTTCCACTTCGGCCAATACGTCATCAGATTTGACGGTATCCCCGAGTTTCTTATTCCATGCTACAATCTTTCCTTCGGTCATGGTATCACTGAGCAGGGGCATCCTGATTTCTTTGGCACCGGCGGGAAGCGCAACGGCTTGTCCGGTTGATGCGGTTGCGGTCTGGGCTGGGGCTTTGTCCTCCGTTTTAGCCTGTGTTCCGCCTTCAGCCGCGGCCAGCGCTGCTTTAAAATCTTCTCCGGCTTTTCCAACAACGGCCAGCACGCCATCCACCTGAACGGCTTTGCCCTGGTCTACTCCGATGTACAGGAGCGTTCCTTCGTTATAACTTTCCAATTCCATGGTGGCTTTATCGGTTTCCACTTCGGCCAGTACATCGCCCGGCTTAATCTTATCGCCCACCTTTTTATTCCAGGCAACAATCACCCCTTCAGCCATTGTATCGCTCAGCCTGGGCATACGTATTACTTCAGCCATAATAATCTGCTTTTGATCTTTTTTTGGAAGCCCGAAATTAAGGTAAAATCAGGTTTTATCAGCGAATTGGTAAATTTGGCAGCCCGTTACCCTGCGAAAGGTTCCACAGGGGGTTTCAGGGTAATTCCACACGTTGAGGTCAGCTCCCTAATTCCAGTTTCAGTCTTTCTTTCAGTTCCCTGATCATGGGGTATTGAGCCGCCAGTTGGTTGTATTGTTCCCTGATCGTCGGGGGTTTGGGACCTGTATTTTCCACGACCTCCTTTTCATCCAGCAGGAGCTGAAATGTCAAATATTTGTTGTTGAAGAACGACTGCATATGGTCGATCAGGCCCGCTCTTTCCGATTCAATGAATTTTTGTTGGAGGATATTATCGGAAATGATGCTGAACAGGTTATCATCAACGATTTCCAATTTTGCCTGGCTGAAATTATTGATGGCCGCCTGGTTGGATTTTTCGGCGATCATTTTTTCGATGATCTGTTTCCAGGCTTCCTGCAGCGAATCAAGGGTCAGGGATTTAACAGGGTTCAGCGTTTGGTTTGTTTTGATGATCTGTTGTCTGATCCGGCTGAGTGAACCTATTTTTGCGGGTGCTTCCGCGGTAATGGATGTTGTGGCCCTGTCATGTTGTGAGATGGGATCTTTGGCCTGCGGCGGTTCCTGGTCTTGTTTCGGTGTTTCGATGACCAGTGTGGCTCCCTTACGCGGCTGATCGGCGGTTGCCGCAGGTTTTTTCTCCGTGACTGTATTTTCCCGGATGGCAATGATGGGAATATTGCGGAAGGGTACGGCCTTATCCTCCGTCAGCTTTTTTTTTATGATGCCAGATTCACCTGATACTAACTGTATCGCCTGGCCGAGAAAAGCCAGTTTGATGAGCAGGAGTTCTATATGCAGCCGCTTGTTTCTGGCCGTTTTAAATTGTATGCTGCTGTCGTTCACCATATTCAGGGCGCCGATCAGCCATCCTGTGGGAACGAGAGCCGACCGTGCCGCATATTTCTTTTTATAGTCTTCCGCTACTTCCAGCAATACGGCAGCTTTGGGGTCTTTACTGACCAGCAGGTTACGCAGGAATTCTGCAAAGCCTTCCAGCAGTGTATCTCCTTCAAAACCCTTCTGGTTGATCTCATCGAACAGGAGCATGGCTTCGGGTAATTGCTGGGCCTGCAGGTGTTCCAGTAAGCGGAAGTAATAATCTTCATCCAGGATGTTCAGGTGTTCCAGTGTAGACGTATATCCTAATTGTCCCCCTGTGAAACTCACGATCTTATCGAGGATACTCAGCGCGTCCCGCATACAACCTTCGCTTTTTTGGGCAATGACATGTAATGCGGCTTTTTCAGCTTTGATCTTTTCCTTATCGCAGATCTCCTGCAGGTGTTCGATCGTATCGTTGATGGTTATACGTTTGAAATCAAAGATCTGGCACCGGCTGAGTATGGTGGGAAGTATTTTATGTTTTTCCGTGGTGGCCAGGATGAAGATGGCGTAGTGCGGGGGTTCTTCCAGTGTTTTCAGAAACGCGTTAAAGGCGGCTGAACTGAGCATATGAACTTCATCGATGATATACACTTTGTATTTGCCGGCCTGTGGCGCAAACCGTACCTGCTCCACCAGGGCCCTGATATCATCCACTGAATTGTTGCTGGCCGCATCCAGTTCATGGATATTCATGGATGTGCCGTTATCGAACGACACGCAACTGTTACAGGTGTTACAGGCTTCCCCTTCCTTGCTCCTCTTTTCGCAATTGATCGTTTTAGCCAGTATGCGGGCACAGGTCGTTTTTCCAACGCCACGCGGGCCCGTGAATAGAAATGCATGCGCCAGCTGATTATTATTGATGGCATTCTTCAGCGTGGTGGTGATATGCGCTTGCCCTACCACGGTAGCGAAGTTCTGTGGCCTGTATTTCCGTGCTGAAACAATGAAAGTATCCATTAAGTGGAAAGAAGGTTTAAGTTTTTATGTTAAAGACGTTGAGATCGTTGAAAGGGTGTATGGATTGATATCGTTGAATGGATTTAAAATATACCGTGTTATCATACACTTCAAACTCAAAACGATTCAGTCAGATATCAATACCCGGCAATCAATTCCTTTCTCCCCGTTCTTCGCAAATTTACATCTTCTCACACCAATATGGGGTGTCGTTTGAATTCTTTGGTCCGGTCGAACAGGTACCGGTAAGTGGTGAGTTCCCTGGTTCTGAAAACCTCGCCCAGGTTTTCGGCAATATTGATCATTTTAGGGTTAAAATCGCCGATCCACTGCATTTCATATTCTGTATAAGGCACCTGATCCGACTGGATCACTTTAGCCGCTTCCCCGATTAAATATGCATCCACTCCTTTTCCCTGCCATTCAGGCACAATGCCGAAAACAAGGCCTGTAAATCGTTTGTTGCGCTTGATTGCCTTGAGCCACAGGAAGTATAGTTTATGCAGTAGGCCGAATTTTCCGTTGAGTTCCTTGAACCATTGGTTCAGGTCGGGCAGGTTGATAAATATGCCAACGGGCGAATCCTGGTGATAAACGAACCAGATGATGCGTTCGTCCATGACCGGTTTCATTTTTCGGAACATGGCAACCACCTGTTCTTTGTGCAGATGTTTCAGGCCGCCATGACCGGCCCATGCTTGATTATATACTTCCGTAAAATCAGCCGCATATTTTTCCAGTTTGTTTTTGCGGATATGTTCAGCCCGGAAGCCGGGAATTTGCGCGATCCTGTCATGCCTTTCCCAAATTTTTGGCTGCAGGAGCTTTTTAGGGTGCATGCCCATACAAACCTGGTGATAAAAAGGCCTGAATCCATATTCTTCAAACAGGGTTTTATAATAGGGGGGATTGTAATTCATGCAATACAGGGGCTCCTGGTATCCCTGTGTAACCATGCCCCACCATCTGTCTCGTTCCCCGAAATTGATCGGTCCGTCCATGGCCTGCATGCCCTGTTGCAAAAGCCAGTGACGGGCATTATCCAGCAACATATCGGCGGCTTCCTGGTTGTTGATGCATTCAAAGAAGCCTATGCCACCCACCGGAACATCATCTCCCTTATTCTTATATTTTTTGTTGGTAAATGCGGCGATCCTTCCGGTTGGTCTTCCATCATCGTCCTGTAATATCCATCGTTGCACGGTGCCGGAACGGAAGGCTTTGTTTTTTGCCGGGTCAAACACTTCATTGATATCCTTATCCAGCGGCCTGATCCAGTGAGGGTCGTTCCTGTAGAGGTCAACCGCCACCTGGATGAACCGGCGCCCGCCGGCCGCATCGCTTACGGGTAAAATTTGCATGCGATAAAATTAGTGGAATTTGATCACCTGCTTACAGATCTTTCCGCAGTTCGTCAGCGGTTTGCGAACTGCCGTCGTGGCTCCAGCCCGGAGGCATGAACAGGTATTTAAGTTTCTGCGAAAGCGGTATTTTTTTCTTCAGGTCTTTTCCGATCATCTTCCATTCATGAAAAACCACCTGCCAGGTATTACCCGGCTGTTCCACCGGTTTGGTCAGTCCGTATCGGACCGGGTCTGTTTTCAGTTCTTCCTGGAAGGTGCCGAATATTTTATCCCAGATGATCAGGCACATGCCCATGTTCCTGTCGAGGTACCTGATATTGCTGGCATGGTGTACCCGGTGGTGCGAAGGACTTACGAATATGGCCTCAAACCAGGCCGGCATTTTTTGGATATACTGTGTATGAACGAGTATGCCGTAGGTCTGCGTGATGGAATACATGAACACAATATCGATCGGGTGGAAGCCCAGCAGGGCTATTGGTATGAAATAAAGGAAACGGTAAACCGGCTGGAACACCGATGAGCGGAACCCCGTGGTGAGGTTGAATTCTTCTGACGAATGATGGGTGATATGAACGGCCCAGAAGATGCGGCAGTAATGGTCGATGCGGTGCTCGAAATAAAAGGCCAGGTCTTCCAGGATGAATAACAGGAACCAGTAAGCGAAGGCATGTTCAATGGTTACAAAATGGTGGTTGTAACACCACATGAGTATGCCAACGTAGAATGCCCAGCGAAGGAGCAGGTCGATGCCGGCATTGATCAGCGTGAGGTATACGTTCTGCAATGTTTCCCGGAGGGTGTAGAATTTTCGCCCCTGCCAGTTGCTCAGCAAGATCTCGGTGCCGATCAGGATCGCATATAAAGGAACCGAAACGATTAAGAACCAGGCTTCCCGGGTTGATTCCATGTTGATGTGGATTAAGATACGCGGGTCAGACGGCCATGATCTCCTTTTCTTTCGCAGCCAGGTGTTTTTCCACCAGCAGGATATATTTATCGGTCAGCTCCTGCACATCATTTTCCGCATCCTTGCAGGCATCTTCGCTCACACCGTCTTTCTGAAGTTTTTTGATGTGTTCAATGGCATCCCGGCGAATGTTGCGAACGGATACTTTTCCATGCTCTCCTTCGCCGTTGCATTTTTTTACCAGTTCCTTTCTTCTTTCTTCTGTCAGCGGGGGAAGGAAAAGGCGGATGGAATTGCCATCGTTCTGCGGGTTGATGCCGATATTGGCCGCTATGATGGCCCTTTCAATGGGTTGCATCATATTTTTTTCCCAGGGTTGTATGGAGATCGTACGTGCATCCAGCGCCGATACGTTGGCCACCTGGTTGATGGGTGTTGGGTTGCCATAATAGTCCACCATGATCCCATCCACCATGGAAGGGTTGGCTTTTCCGGCCCTGATTTTTGATAATTCCGTTTCGAGGTGGTTGATGGCTTTCGTCATGGCACTGGTTGCATCGGCCATGATTTTCTCTATACTGTCTGACATATCCTTAATTGAATTGGGTGCAAATCTATGAAATATGGGCATTCATTGTTGCCTGGTAAACAGACCTGGCCGGGCTTAAAAAAGCTGCCCGGAAGGTATTATTCGGCTTCAACAGTATCCGATACGAGTGTAATGATCTTGGGTTGTTTGATGATCTCTTTGCTGGTTGTCTTTTCGAGCCTGACCTTTTTGGATTTCTGACGGAAAAAATAAACCAGGCTGACAAGTGTCAGGGCACTGAGTAAAAGGATGCCCATCACGGTGGTTGTTCCCATCTGGCGAAGCGCAATGGCCAGGGCTATGAAAAGTATGTTAGCACTTACACAGGTGAGAGTGATCTTACGGTGCGAAAATCCCAGGTCGAGCAGGAAATGGTGGATATGGTTCCTGTCTGGACTAAAAGGGGAACGGCGGTCGAGCAGCCGGAGGCCAAATACGCGCAGGGTATCGGCCAGCGGGATCATCAGGATGGCAAATCCTATGGCTGGCGCGGCTTCAAGGGGAAGGATGGCTTCCGGGGCCGCGGCAAAGTTGATGAACTTAATGACCAGGATGGAGTTTACGAGGCCAAGCAGTAATGAACCCGTATCGCCCATGAATATTTTGGCGGGCGGAAAATTATAGATCAGGAAACTGATCAGGCTTCCGGCCAGGGCAAAGGCCATCACGGCATAGGTGAACTGGCCAATATAAAAGAAGTAAGAACCGAATACCAGGGTTGTCAGGAGGCCAAGGCTTCCGGCCAGTCCGTCAACGCCATCGATCAGGTTGAACGAATTGGTTATCACGATGATGGTGAACAGGGAGAGCGCCAGGCTGGCCATATGGGGAATCTGGTAAACACCCAGCAAGCCGTGCATATTGGTGATCTGTACGCCGCCGAAGCGGATCACGATACCCGCGGCGATCAACTGACCGATGAATTTTTTGCTGGCAGAAAGGATCAGGACGTCGTCTTTCATCCCCAGGAAGAACATCACGATGGCGGCGGCCACAAAATACTGAAGCTCCATACTGGTACCCGAAGGAACGCCCATCAGGGTGCCAATGATGAATCCGGCAAAAATTCCCAGTCCGCCTAAAGTAGGGATAACCGCTTTATGTACTTTCCGCTCATCGGGTTCATCAAACAATTTCTTGTCTTTCGCTACCTGGATGATCACAGGTATCGCAAAGTAAGTGATGAGGAAAGCAAGCGCGGCACTGAGAAGAATATTGTCCATGCAATAGGATTGTTCCGTTGTGTACAAAAGTATAAATATTGTTTCGGATAATAAACTTTTAGAGGACCATATATTAAAAAATATTGAAATCCGAAACTTACAAACCTTCAACTGATCTGCCGGTTAAATAACGAACGAAGGGCCGTCCTATTATCTTTTTTTTCTTTGCATATGAATTGATTTGATTTAGGTTTGCAACCACAAAACCAACCTGATATGATCAACCTTACAGACATGGCCACCCAGGTGAGAAGGGATATTGTGCGTATGGTGCACGGGATACAGAGCGGGCACCCCGGCGGTTCGCTGGGTTGTACGGAATACCTGACCGCTTTATATTTCAAGGTCATGAGATACAGTACTGATTTCAAGATGGACGGCACCGGGGAGGATATTTTCTTTCTGAGTAACGGTCATATCACACCGGTTTATTACAGTGTCCTGGCCCGTGCCGGTTATTTTCCGGTTAACGAATTGAAAACTTTCCGCCGTTTAAACACCCGATTACAGGGTCACCCCACCACGCACGAACACCTTCCGGGTATCCGTATGTCGAGCGGTTCGTTGGGGCAGGGCATGAGTGTAGCAGCCGGTGCGGCCATGGCCAAGAAATTCAATAAAGACCCATACCTCGTTTTCTCTCTGCATGGCGATGGCGAACTGGATGAAGGACAAAACTGGGAAGCGATCATGTTTGCGGCCCATCATAAGATCGATAACCTTATTGCAACGATCGACTGGAATGGTCAGCAGATCGATGGCCCTACCCGCGAGGTCATGGGCCTTGGTGACCTGCGTGCCAAGTTTGAATCATTTGGCTGGCTCGTTATGGAAATGGACGGTAATGATATGGATGCCGTAGTAGCCGGACTGGAAAAGGCCAAAACGATGACCGGGCAGGGTAAACCTGTTTGCATACTCATGAAAACCACCATGGGCAAGGGAATCGACTTTATGGAAACCGGGCATGAATGGCATGGCATTGCCCCGAATGATGAACAATTGGCCAAGGCACTTGCACAGTTGCCGGAGACGGTTGGGGATTATTAATGTGGTAATGTGATAATTTGATAATGTGATAATGTGATAATGTGATAATGAGTTGACCTACCCACTTAAGATTGGTGTGTATAATTGATTCATCTGTGTCAATCTGTGATATCCGTGAGAGATAATAATTATCTGCTTTCGACATATGCAGATCGTCTCATCACCTTAAAGATACCATCTGCTTTCCCGCTTTTCTTGCCGGGAACCAGGCTGCCAGCAAGGCGATCGCCATCGCGGTACCTGCAACCAGCAGGAAATCGGACATCACCATTTTTACTGGGAAGTAATCAATCAGGAATGATGAGCCGGTGAGTTTTATCTTCTTAAATTTTAGCTGGATTAAACAAATGGCTGTTGCCAGGCCGATGCCGATGGCTGTGCCTAAGATGCCCAGCAACAGGCCTTCCGATAAAAATATTTTCCTGATCTGTGAAGGGGAGGATCCCATACTCAACAGGATGGATATGTCTTGCTTTTTTTCCAGCACAAGCATGGTTAATGCGCTTACCATATTAAACGCCGCGATGATCAGAATGAGCGTGAGTATGGCGTAAATGGCCCATTTTTCCGTCTTCATCGTATTATACAAACTGCTGTTTTGCTGGTATCTTGTTTGCACCGTGCAGGTATTGCCCAGGAACTGTTGCAGCGAGGATTGTGATTCCTCCAGGTTATATCCGGGTTTCAGTTTTATTTCAACGGCACTGAATTCATCGGCATCGAGGTTCATCTGATGCTGCATGAAACCGGTGTTGGTGATGGCATAGAGGTTATCGAATTCCTGTTGAATGGCAAAAGAGCCGCTGACATGAAGAACCCCTTCACTGATGGCCTGCAGCGGGTCCGATCCTGTTTCCTTTTTTTTGGGAAGGATGACGGTAACGGCTTCCGGCGCATAGGCGTCACTGATAATAATGCCGGAGGAATATTGAACACCGGCACCTATGACCATTTCCGGTTCCGATGTATTGCCGATATGAAATTGGCCCCGGTTGGTTTTTTCTGCAACGCCGCTTACCTGCGGATACGATCGATCGACACCTTTCAGTTTGATGGTTGTTTGCTGTTCGTCGTACTGCATGAGGGCCGTTTCTTCCACGATGGTGGAAAGTTGCCCGATATATGGCTGGGCTTTTATGGAGGCGAGTTGCCCGGGTGAAAGGTGCAGGGTTTTGCCTTTGACGGGAACCAGCTTCAGGTCGGTGTAGAAGGAGGAGTACATGGATTTCACCAGCGATTCAAATCCGTTGAATACACTAAGTACCAGAACCTGGCAGCAGGTGGCAAAAGCGATCACCGCGGTAGTTACCCATGATATGATATTAATGGCATGCGCCGATTTCTTTCCTTTAAAATAGCGCCATGCGAAGCTGAGGTACATGAATGGGCTAGTCTTTGTGTTTTTGTTGATCGTCCTGCTGTTTGATCTCTTTCAGCAATTTCTCCATTTTATCTACGTACTCCAGCGTATCGTCGATGTAGAAATTGAGTTGCGGCATGCTGCGCAGTTGGTGCCTGACACGGGCAGTCAGCTCCTTTTTGATCTCCCAGCTTTTTTCCTGTATGTGTTTAAGCGTTTCCACCGGGTTATTCACTTTGAACAGGCTGAGATAAATGCGTGCATCAAACAGGTCCGGCGTGATTTTTACGGAGGAGATCGACACCATGCCACCATCGATCATCGACAGTCCGAGGCGCTGGAAGATATCGTTCAACTCTTTTTCCAGTACCGCCGCCACTTGTTTCTGTCTTTTTCCTTCTATCATGGTAATCTCCGTTTTATCGGTGTAAAAGTACTTACTTTGTGCGTTTATTACCGCTTATTATTTATTAACCCGCACCGGGTATGAAGAGTTTACGAACGATTTTCAGGTATGTCCGCCAATATCCCGGCCTCGTGGCCACTTATTTCGGATTCAATATACTGTCTGCCTTGTTCGGCGTCCTTTCACTGGGCCTGTTGAGCCCTTTTTTGATGCTGATCTTCAAGCAGGGCGATGCATTCAAGGCGATACCCGCCACGGGTTTAAGTACCATCAATCCGCTGATCTATTTCAAAAACTGGATCTATGAACTGATACAGACGCCCGGTGGTAATATCCGTGCCCTGATGGTCATCTGCCTGGTGGTATTCGCGGCGGTGATGCTGAAGAATTTTTTCGCTTACATGAGCATGTATTTTCTCAACCCGATCCGTAACCGGATATTGAATGATATGCGCAGCAATATGTATTCGAAGATACTGCAACTGCCGATCGGGTATTTTACCGAGCAGCGCAAGGGCGATATCATGAGTCGCCTCTCAAACGACCTGGGTGATGTGGAAAATTCCACCATCAGTGTGTTGGAGAGTTTGTTTCGCGAGCCGATCACCATCCTGCTTTTCTTCACGTACATGATCATCCTAAGTCCGCAACTGACCCTTTTCCTGCTCATATTTCTGCCTGTTGCCGGATTAATCCTGGGAAGGATCGGCCGGTCGCTGAAAAAGGAAAACAAAATGGTGCTGCAGCAATTCGGGCAAATGTTTTCGACGATCGAGGAAACGCTGGGCGGTATACGCATCATCAAAGCATTCAATGCGGAGAAAAAAATACAGCGCAAGTTCGAAGAGGAGAATATGGCCATGTACCACCTGAAGAACAAAGCCAACCGGCGGCGCGACCTGGCTTCGCCCGTTTCAGAGGCGCTGGGCGTGACATCGGTGCTTTGCATCCTCTGGTATGGCGGAAGACTCGTACTTAGCGGGGACGCTACCTTTACACTGAATGCCGGTGATTTCCTGGCCTATATTGCCATCTTCACCCAGTTGATCCAACCGCTCAAGGGATTGTCCAGTGCTTCGTATAATATACAGAAAGGCGCGGCCAGTATAGAAAGGATCGAAGCGCTGATACACGAACAGGTGGGTATCAAGGAAAAACCGGATGCCATCGCCCTGTCTTCGTTTACGCGTTCCATTGAGTTGAAGAACGTAAGTTTTGCTTACCAGGATAAGATGATCCTCCGCAACATCAACCTGACCATTGAAAAGGGAAAGACGGTGGCATTGGTGGGCAGTAGCGGCGCAGGTAAGAGCACCCTGGCCGACCTCATCCCGCGCTTCATTGATGCCACGGAGGGCGAAGTGCTCATTGACGGCATCAATATCAGGGAATACAGCCTGCATTCCATCCGTGATCTCATGGGTATAGTTACACAGGAAGCCATCCTCTTCAACGACAGCATCGGTTCGAACATCGCATTGGGAAAAGACCATGCAACCCCCGATGAGATCAGGCAGGCGGCGGAGATCGCCAATGCGGCCTCTTTCATCGACAAAAAGGAACAGGGCTATGATACCAATATTGGCGACAGAGGCCAGAAGCTCAGCGGCGGTGAAAGGCAAAGGCTGACCATTGCCAGGGCCGTACTAAAAAACCCACCCATCCTCATCCTGGATGAAGCCACATCGTCCCTTGATACGGAAAGTGAAAGACTCGTACAGGATGCCATCAATAACCTGATGAACAATCGCACTTCCATCGTCATCGCGCATCGGTTAAGTACGATCCGTCATGCAGACGAGATCATTGTTTTACAAAAAGGCGAGATCGTGGAAAGGGGCACCCACCAAAGCCTGATCGGCCAGAATGGTTTTTATAGGAGGCTGGTGGAAATGCAGGAAGTGAAGTGATGAGTGATCTGCGATAAATTGTGTATGATGGATTGCTGAATAGGTCTTCAGAGAAACTGAATAATGAAAAGCGGGGCCTTCTTAAAACAAACATGCTGCATGTAAAAGTCTGGAACTTCTACATGCAGCATGTACTATGTTAGATGCAATAAGTCTACTTGTTCATCCCCATTTTTGCTTCGATGCTCAGGGTTGCGTGAGGAACTGCGCGGAGGCGGGCCTTATCGATCAGTTTACCTGTTACGCGGCAGATACCATAGGTTTTATTTTCAATACGCATCAGGGCTTTTTCCAGGTGATCGATAAAGGTGATCTGGCGGCTGGCCATCTGGCTCAGTTGTTCCCTTTCCATAGAAAGGCTTCCGTCTTCCATGGTCATATAACGGTTCTCGCTTTCATCGCCACCCATTTCATCTTTACGGGTGATCAATCCCTGCAGGTAGTTCAATTCTTTTTTGGCGGCTTCCAGTTTGCGTTGGATCAGTTCCCTGAATTCAGCCAGTTCCGCATCGCTATACCTTACGATCGGTGCTCCCGGGTCGTTGGCTTTTTGCGTATCCAATACCGATTTGGTGAAATCGGGTTGGTATTTACGGGCTGTTTTAGTTGATATTTTGGGCAGCACGACCGGTTTGGGTGGTGCGATCTTGATGTCTTTCGGATTTTTGGCGATGGCTTTGATGCCTGTTGATACCTTAACGGGAGGCGCCGGTTTAACTTCCGGAGCTTTGGCGGCCGGTTTTACCACTTCTGCTTTTTTGGGTGCAGGGGCTGCAGGTTTTACAGGGGCCGCTGGTTTTTTTGCAACAGGCTGGGGAGCCGCTTTTTTGGGGGCTGCTTTAACGGGAGCCGCCGGTTTTTTAGCAACGGGTTTGGGCGCCACTTTTTTAGGAGCGGGCTTGGCAGGGGCCGCTTTTTTTGCTACGGGTTTGGCAACGGGCTTGGCTGGCGCTTTCTTAGCTACCGGTTTTGGGGCAGCTTTTTTCGGGGCCGGCTTGGCAGGGGCGGCTTTTTTGGCAACTGGCTTTGCTGCCGGTTTTTTGGGGGCTGCTTTTTTAGGTGCCGGTTTGGCCGCTTTCTTCTTCGTTGCCATAATCAATTGCTTTTTTTAAGTACGTTAACTGTAATGGGTATTTCGTTCACTTCAATTTGGGTGCCTTCGTTCAAAACAGGCACAAAATCTAGAGAATCCGCCAAAATTTCGCGGCAAATATAGTCTTTAAATTGAATTAAAGACGATTGCAATGCCGCATTTTCATGCACGGTAACCGATACGCGGTCGGTCAGGTCAAAACCGCTGTCTTTCCGGATATTCTGGATGCGGTTCACAAATTCCCGCGCATTTCCTTCATTTTTAAGCTCTTCATCGATACTGATATCCAGCGCAACGGTGAGGCTTCCTTTTCCGGCGATCTCATAACCGGGTATCTCATCCGTAATGATTTCTATATCATCGGCGTTGAGGATAATGGATTCTTCCCCATTTTTCACTTCTTTTTCATTCAAAATGAAATTTCCTTTCAAAACTTCCTCGATCAGGCGGTTATCGAATTTTTCAATTTCAGAAGCTGCCCACTTCATTTTAGCGCCCAGTCTTTTTCCCAGGGTTTTAAAATTGGCCCGGGCTTTTTTGCGAATAAAATCGTTGTCGGCATCCAGGATCTCCACTTCCTTGATATTGGTTTCCGCTTTGATGATCTCTTCCACCAGCCTGATATCGGCTATCATCTGCGTATCAATGGCGGGGATCAGGACCCTTTTAAGTGGTTGACGTACCTTAATATTCACTTTTTTACGGAGAGAAAGGATCAGTGAGGAAGTGTCCTGGGCGAGTTGCATGCGTTTTTCCAGTCCGTTATCAATGGCGGCGTCTGAACAAACCGGGAAATCGGTATGATGCACCGATTCCTGTGCGAACCTGCTGGAAACCTTGTTCAGATTTCCAAAGAGCCAGTCTGCAAAGAACGGTGCGATGGGGGCCATCAGCCTGCTCATTGTTTCGAGGCATTCATAGAGGGTCTGATATGCACAGATCTTATCATGTTCGTATTCGCCTTTCCAGAAACGGCGGCGGCAGAGGCGAACATACCAGTTGCTGAGGTGGGCATCTACAAAATCCTCCATGGCCCTTCCGGCCTGGGTGGGTTCGTAGTTATCCAAATGAAGCTGCACGTTTTTTACCAGGCTGTTCAGCGAGGAGATGATCCAACGGTCGATCTCCGGTCTTTTTTCCAGGGGGATATAGCCTTCTTTGAAGGTGAAGCCATCCACGTTAGCATACAGTGCAAAAAACTGGTAGGTATTGTATAGCGTGCCGAAAAATTTACGTTGAACCTCCCGGATTCCTTCCTCATCAAATTTGAGGCTGTCCCATGGTGATGCATTGGTGATAAGGTACCACCTGGTGGCGTCGGCGCCATAGGTTTCGATGGTTTTGAATGGGTCAACCACGTTGCCGAGGCGTTTACTCATCTTATTCCCGTTCTTATCGAGAACGAGTCCGTTACTGACAACGGTTTTATATGCCACACTATCAAACAATAATACCGCGAGGGCGTGCAGGGTATAAAACCATCCGCGGGTCTGGTCGACGCCTTCTGCAATAAAATCAGCCGGAAAATTCTGTTCAAATGTTTCCTTGTTCTCAAAAGGAAAATGCCATTGGGCGTAGGGCATGGCGCCGGAGTCGAACCAAACGTCCACCAGGTCGGGCACCCGTTTCATGGGTTTGCCGCCGGGGCTTACCAGGGTGATATCATCCACATAGGGTTTGTGCAAATCGAGTATCCCTTCATGTAAGTAATGCGTATTGGTATCACCGCCCAGTACGTCAGCGGCTTTGCGTATGCCTTCATTCAGTTCTTCAACGGATCCTATGCAGATCATTTCCGACCCGTCTTCCGTTTTCCATATCGGCAGCGGGGTACCCCAAAAACGGCTGCGGCTGAGGTTCCAGTCAACCATATTTTCGAGCCAGTTACCAAAGCGTCCGGTACCGGTGGTGGCGGGTTTCCAGTTGATGGTTTGGTTGAGGGCCACCATCCTGTCTTTCACTGCAGTGGTTTTGATGAACCAGGCATCCAGCGGATAATAGATGATGGGTTTATCCGTACGCCAGCAATGAGGGTAACTGTGTTCGTATTTTTCCACTTTAAAGGCCCGGTTCTCTTTTTTCAACCTGACAGAAATGTCGATGTTGACGTCTGCGTAAGCCGGGTCGTCTTTATAATTCTTTACATAACGGCCACTGAATTCGCCTGTTCCGTTGATGAATTTTCCTTCTTTGTCTACGAGTGTCAATATTCCCAGGTTATGTTTAATGCCCACTTTATAGTCATCTGCGCCAAAGGCAGGGGCGGTGTGTACGATCCCCGTACCGTCTTCCGTGGTAACGAAATCTCCGGTGATCACCCGGAAGGGGTTGGCGCCCGGGGTGTTTTCGTGTATGCGTTCCAGTGTGTTTGAATCGAATGGAAGGAGTTGTTCGTACCGGATATCTGCCAATTCATTTCCCATAAAGCCGGCCAATATCTTCCATGGCAGTAATTTGACGGTTTCACTATACCCGGCAAAATCACCATTTTCTCCTTCGGGTTTGAAATATTTCCCCAGCAGGTTTTTGGCAAGTATAACGTTTATGGGCAGGTGAGTATACGGATTAAATGTTTGCACAAGTACATACTCGATCTGCGGCCCTACGGTCAGGCCGAGGTTGGAGGGCAGTGTCCATGGTGTGGTTGTCCAGGCCAGGAAAAAAGTATTGGCGGTGATGGATTGATCAAGCCCCGCTTTGTTCCATGCCGGATTTGCTGCCAGCGCATCGGGATCGGCTTTGAACATGGCCACCGCACTGGTGTCTTTTACATCCTTGTAAGTGCCTGGCTGGTTCAGTTCATGGCTGCTCAGCCCGGTACCGGCTGCCGGAGAGTAAGGTTGAATACTCACGCTTTCATATAAATACCCTTTTTTAAAGAGTTCGCTGAGTATCCACCAAAGGGTTTCGATATAATCGTTCTTAAAAGTGACGTAGGGGTCTTGCAGATCTACCCAATAACCCATTTTACGGGTGATCTCATCCCACTTGTCTTTATATTTCAACACCTCTTTGCGGCAGGTGGCGTTATATTCTTCAATACTGATCGATTTGCCAATATCTTCTTTGGTGATACCGAGGAGTTTTTCCACGCCCAGTTCAACGGGCAGGCCGTGCGTATCCCATCCGCCCTTGCGTTTTACCTGGAAGCCCTGCATGGTCTTATACCGGCATACCAGGTCTTTGAGGGTGCGCGAAATGACATGGTGGATTCCCGGCATCCCATTGGCGCTGGGAGGGCCTTCATAAAATACGAAGGGCTTATGACCTTCCCTGAGTGCTATACTCTTCTCAAATGCCTGTTTTTCATGCCAGTTGGATAAGATTTCCTGGCCGATGGCCGGGAGGTTCAATTGCTGGTATTCCTGGTATTTGGCTGACATATAATAAAATCCGATAAGATGTAAATGGAATAAGGCTGCAAAGGTAGCAAAAAGCCTTGGTAAACAGACAGGAACCGGCTTCTCCGCATATGCTGCGTGGGGCGATTTGTTAAATGATCCATCTTTTTACCATGAATTGATTTATTGGCATAGTATTCGTGATAAATGCCATATATCCTACGTTAAGATCCAGTCTGCTGTATATGTACATAACCTGGATGTATGCAGTTGTTGCTGAGCAATGAATAGATGATTTGCTGATTTAGGGTTTTAGGGTTCACGGGAGCGGTTTGCTCCCGTTTTTTATGTCTGTATTTGGCCTTTAACTGACTTCTAAGTCATGCAGGTAACAAAACAGGCAACCCTTCCGGATTGCCTGTTTTGAGTAATCAATCAAAGTTAATTTAGAAAGTTTTTGAGCCATCTGGTTGAAAAGTGAACCGGAAATTATAATAACGCTGGTTGCTCAGTTTTTCCTGATCGCTCGCAGAGGCCGATGGGGTTACGGCTTTTTTATAGTAGCTCTGGATTTCCATCTTGGCATATTTGCCGGTGGCTGTGCGGATAACGAGGATCCTTCCGGGAAGCGGCGTTATGAGGTTATTGGGTCCGTCATAGTTATACCATCCTTTGCCGGAGCCTGTTGGGATAGCGTACAGCGGGGCTGCATCGGTACGGAAGGTGGAGTCGGCCGAAATGCTGGTCAGTCCGTCGAATGTACCTACCTGTACAAAACCACCACCGTTACCCGGGCCACTGGTGCCAGCATTGGTCAGGATGGTCGTGCCGCGGAAGGCAATATCCCATTTGTTGGTGGCTGAATCTGATGATGCAACCAGGCTTTTATTTTCAATACTGAAGAAGGAGAATTTGCCCGTACCGTAAGGGATACCCATTGGGTTCAGACCGATGATGGTGTCGGCGATCAGGTTTTGGACGGTGGTCACATTTCCTTCCGTGAACACTTTGAATGTGCCGTCATTGGTCTTATCAATTGGCGTTACCGTATCATCTTTTTTACAGGAGAACAGCAGTACGGCGGCTGTCATAATTCCAAAAATGCTGATGTTTTTTTTCATCTGGATCGTTTTTTTTAATTGTCAGGTTTTATGGTTGTTGTTGTTTTGTTCCGAACTGATAGGATACGGTGGCATAGAATGTACGCCCCGGTGCATTTGGCAGGTTGATGGCATCCACGTGATCGAGGATATTGTCGGTACCGGCCTGCAACCTGAAGCCATTGGTAAACGTGTAACCCGCACTGGCATTGAGTAATACGAAACCATCGGCAAACTCATCCTGTTTATTGTAGATCCCATTCCCGTCGCGGTCGTTCACTACCCATTTGCTGCGGTATATGGCACGCATATTTGCAAACCAGCGCCCTTTTTTGTCTTCGTAGCTGAACTTGACAGATCCCATATGCGGGCTTCGGTTGGGCAGCCCGATATAATCGGATCTTTTTAGGGGGACGCTGAAATTGTTTTCATCCCTGGTGTAATAGTAATTGCCTTCTTTCACTTTTCTGAGTTGTTCTTTATCCGCTGTTTGAAGGAACTGGTATCCGATCTCCGCACGCAGAGAATTGTTGAACTGGTATTTGAGTGTTGTTTCCAGTCCCTGGGTAAATGCACTGCGGATATTGATATAGCTGTAGATCTGCGAATTGTCCTGACGGGTGGCCACCAGCCTCGCTTCGATCAGGTTTTTGATGTCGTTACGGAAAACATTCACCTGCACTTGCATCTTGCCTACGGGGTATGCTGTGAACCCAACGTTGAGTCCATTTGAAAATTCAGGTTTGAGCGACTGAAGTTTGTAAAAATCATCTTCATATTGTTTGATCAATCCCGCGGCATTGAGTTCGGCGATGATGGACTGCGCCTGCAATGCGCCGAATACCGAATAACTACCCGCGCTGGTGTTGGTGAAATTCAGGTAGAGCTGCCTGAAATCGGGTGCTTTGAAGCCGCGGCCATAAGAGGCCTGCAGGTGAAACCGGTCACTCATGTTATACCGGATGGCCAGTTTCGGGCTAAAGGCCGAGGCGTACAGTTGATTATTGTCGTATCGCATTCCCCCGATCATGGTGAGTTTCTCCAGGGGTTTCCATTCCGACTGTACAAATACATAGTAAACGTGGTTGTTTTTTCTGCTGTCCTTACTGTCGTACCGGCTGCTGTTGACAAATTCTTCTATGTATCCGGCACCACCGGTGAAGGATAGTTGTTTGTTTACTTTAAAATCCGTCTGGTTTTCTACGCGGTAAAACTGTTGGAGGAAATAATCGTCGTACCCGGTGCCAGACGTTACGTTGAGTTTTTGAGATCCTTCAAACCTGGTGCCGTACAGGCGCAGGGAAGATTTGAGGCTGCTGTTGAAATAATGCGAAAGGGTGGTGGAAACATTCAGGTCCTGGTTCCTTTCACGGCCGTTGCTGTATATCGTCTGGCCATTGTTGGAAACGGCCAGTTCGTTTTTGATGTATTCATGGTTATACCTGGCGGAAAGGCTCCAGTTAGTTCTGGCCGACAGGGGAAGGTTGAGCTGTAACTGAGGTGTGGTGCGGCTTATCGGGAGTTTCGACCGTTCCACGGTATAGGGGCGTATGCTGTATCCGTCGGTGCTGAACTGGTTGATAAAAGCGCGTAGGCCAAGCTTACCGATACGCGTACCCGCTGATATATTGGCATCGATGGTATTGTATGTGCCATACCGGAAACTGGCTTGTCCAGATTTATTATATGAATTGTCGGTAATGATATTGATCACGCCTGCCAGCGCTTCCGAACCGTAAAGTCCGGAAGAAGGCCCTTTCACGATCTCGATTTTTCGTATATTCCCTACTGTTAGCCTGTTCAGGTCCAGCACTCCCGAGGTGCGGCCAACGAGAGGTTCCCCGTCGATCAGGATCAGCGTATAATCCGGGTTAAGCCCCTGCATCTGCACGCCGGCGCCAAAGCCACTGGTGATGAATAATCCTGCCTGTTCCTGGATGATATCCTTCAGCCTGAGCGAAGCGGCCTGTTGGATGGTTTTTTGACTGATGACGGTGACCGGCACTGCCACATTGCCCAGCTTTCTTTCGTTTCGTGTAGCGGTGACAACCACTTCATTCAATTCCCTGGTGAATACGGAATCCTGGGTTTTGCGCTGGGCCATGGAGGGAAGCCAGGATGAAGTCAGAAGGAACCCGGAAATAATCATTTTTTTCAATGCAGTACCGTTTGAGGGCAAAATTGTCCATTCGCTCTGCGAGAATTATCATGGAATTGTCATGATGGTTGAACATCAAATTCTTTTACAAATGCATGACAATGGAGGGGCTATGATCAAATCAAAAAATGACCAACATCATTTTTTATTTTGGGTGAACTGGTAATTCGCGGTAAAATTAGCGGAGCAGGAGCTCGCAGGGTTTGATACCTGTATGTTTTTTAAACGCCGTGCTGAAATGTGAGATGGAAGAATACCCGAGCATCATGGACACTTCGGTCACGCTGAGACCTTTGTCATATAGCAGATATTTCGCATGCTCCATGCGCTGACCCTGGTAAAAATCAAAGATCGTGGTGCCGAAAATTTCTTTGAACCCTTTTTTCAGGTAGCATTCGTTGATGGCTACTTTACGGCTGAGCGCCTTGATGGTGATCGGCTCGCCGATGTGCTGCAGCAGGATCTCCCTGGCCTTCATGATCTTTTCACGGTCGGCCTCATTGGCCAGGAACTTGCAATTGAATGATGTTTCTTCTTTTTCACCCAGCATACAGTCCATACTGTATAGAAGTAAGATCTGAGTTTGGGCGTTGATGAAGATATTCTCGAGCGTGTCGGTATAAGTATGGTTCAGCAATGCTTCGATCGCAATCCTGGTCTTTCCGCAAAGCGGGAGCATTTTTGAAAAACCCGACTGGTGACGGAAAGACAAAACATTTTCCGATAAGCTGTGGGTTTGTTTTTGGGCCTTGGCAAATTGTTTGAGGTATGTGGGGCTGAAGGTGAAACTGAGCACGTCCACGCTGTCGATCTTTTCCACACAACCCTTGGATTCATTGAACTTGCAGTAATTACATTCCAGTTTTTTTTCGCGGCAGTACACATTCCCGCTCACACAGAATTTTAGTTCGAGGTGGTTGGCCTCTTTATTTCCTTTTTCCACATGATATACCAGCATGCCGGTGTCTTCCAGGTTCCATTGCGGTAATTTCCTGTAACGGCGGATACTGTATGTTACTGATCCGGGTACATGCCTGACAACGTCCTGCAAAAGGTCCAGGTCTTCCTGCATGACAGGCTGTTTGTGGGAAATTGACAGTATATCGGTGAATTGATTCATTGAAAAATTTCGATGCAAATATACGCTATTCGTTCGATCCGCGCGGGTGTATTTCATTCATGGATAACAGTTGTGCTGGGCAATTGGTTGAAGGACCGCGTTTTGGCCCGGAACGGACAGGTCCCGGGGGCTGTAAACTGTTGATAACCCGGGGGAAAACTATGCTAAATTAATAGCTTGTTAATTGATCAGAAACCCTTGATTTTGCTTAACTTTGCCCGATTGTGATATAACCTATTTTTTGGAGGATTTATTGAATTTATGAGTACAGATACAGCCGTGATTCCCACACCAGCCAGCAATACATATAGTGCCGACAGTATACAGGTTTTAGAAGGATTGGAAGCCGTCCGGAAAAGGCCGGCGATGTATATTGGGGACATCAGTGTCAAGGGGCTTCACCACCTCGTGTATGAAGTGGTGGACAACTCCATTGATGAGGCCCTCGCCGGATACTGTAAGAATATTTCCGTCACCATCAACGAGGACAATTCGATCACCGTTGAGGATGATGGACGCGGTATCCCAACCGGTATGCATACCAAGGAAAACCGGAGTGCCCTGGAAGTGGTCATGACGGTGCTTCATGCCGGTGGTAAATTCGATAAGGGTTCATATAAAGTATCCGGTGGTCTGCATGGCGTGGGTGTCAGTTGCGTAAATGCCCTGAGCACCAAACTGCTGGTAACCGTAAAAAGAGAAGGCAAAATTTTTGAACAGGAGTATGCTACTGGCATTCCCCAATATCCTGTTCGTGAAACGGGAAAATCTGCTGAAACAGGCACCAGGGTTCAGTTCTGGCCCGACGGCAGCATATTCACCACAACGGTTTATAATAAAGATATCCTGGAAGGCCGTCTTCGCGAACTGGCTTATCTCAACAGGAAGATCACGATCATACTGACGGATAAAAGGGAACTGGATGACGAAGGCAATGTCTATCGTAAAACTTTTTACAGTGAAGGTGGTATTGTTGAATTTGTTGAAACGATCGATAAAAACGCCAATCGTGCCCCATTGATCCCGCGCACGATTTTCTGCGAAGGCCTGGATGAAAAATCCAATGTGGCCGTGGAAGTGGCAATGGTTTACAATGCCGGCTACCAGGAGCATATTTTCAGTTACGTTAATAATATCAATACCATAGAAGGTGGTACCCATGTGGCCGGATTCAGGCGTTCCATTACCCGTGTGTTTAAGAACTACGGCGATAAACAGGGTATGTTTGAAAAAGCCAAAGTGGCCATTGAAGGAGATGATTTCCGCGAAGGGATCAGTGCCATCATATCCGTAAAAGTTCCGGAACCCCAGTTTGAAGGGCAGACGAAGACCAAACTCGGCAACTCGGAAGTGATGGGGATTGTTGATACTACCTTGAGCCGCGTTCTCGAAGCATATCTGGAAGAAAACCCCAGGGAAGCCAAAACGATCATTCAGAAAGTAATTCTGGCCGCACAAGCCAGGGCTGCTGCCAAGAAGGCCAGGGATATGGTGCAACGGAAAAGCGTGATGGTTGGCGGTGGCTTACCGGGTAAACTGGCCGATTGTTCCGATAAAGATCCTGGGCATTGTGAGTTATTCCTGGTGGAAGGGGACTCCGCCGGCGGAACGGCCAAACAGGGCCGCGACAGGAGTTACCAGGCAATACTTCCACTCAGGGGTAAGATCCTGAATGTGGAAAAAGCCATGGAACATAAGATCTACGATAACGAAGAGATCCGCAATATTTTTACGGCCCTGGGCGTTAAAATAGGCACCATTGATGATGCAAAGGCACTGGATCTGTCTAAACTCCGGTATCATAAACTGATCATCATGACCGATGCCGATGTCGACGGTAGCCATATCGCCACATTGATCCTGACATTTATATTCAGGTATATGAAGGAAATGGTGGAACAGGGATATGTGTATATCGCCCAACCACCTCTTTACCTGGTCAAGAAGGGCAAAGAACAGGAATATGCCTGGAACGAAGATGAACGTAAGGGGTTGGTTGCCAAACTCGGACAAGGGAAAGACGATAGCGTGACCATTCAGCGGTACAAAGGTTTGGGTGAGATGAACGCCGAACAATTATGGGAAACAACCATGAACCCGGCAACACGGACGCTCAAACAGGTGACCATTGAAAGTGCCGCCGAAGCAGACCGCGTATTCAGTATGCTGATGGGAGATGAAGTTCCGCCCAGGCGCGAATTCATCGAGTCGCATGCACGGTATGCGAAGATTGATGTTTAGAACATGTCCTATGAAATTCGACATGACTACATAGAAAAGAAGTCGCGGCTAATACCTGCGGCTTTTTTGTTGATAGGCTGTGGGTTAGTTCTTTTGGGCAGACCCGGGAATTTTCTTAGCTTGTCGGCTGAAGCAAGACTTCAACTTTTTTGTAACCTAAATTCAACGAAGATGTCAAAAATGTTAACAGCTTATTGCATGAAGACGAAAGAGAAAGACGTTCCTATGCAGGATGCAGTGATCACCAAGACCGCCCGTGGCGGATATATGGCTCAGGGTCATGACGGCAAGGGCAACAAAATGACAACCATGCTGGCTGAAGCCAAGGCTTTACAAGCCGTTAAAGACGGTGTTGCCAAGAAAGCATGGTAATACATATGATTGTTGATGAAGTGGCTGCCTGATGGCGGCCATTTTTATTTTATGAGTAACAGGTTGCCTTTTTTCTGCCTGATGGCGCCGCCCTGGAAACGATAATTGCAAAACCATACATAGTTGGTGTTCGGTGTCAACAGGCTTTTATAGCGGCCATCCCATTTGCCGTAAACGCTGTTTGACCGGAAGACCAATTCCCCAAACCGGTTATAAATGATCAACGTATAATCAGACACGGCGGCCACATTTCCTAACGGACCAAACTGGTCGTTCTGACCATCCCCATTGGGGGAAAAAGCAGTGGGGAAGTAGATGTCTTCACAATTTTGACCCGCCAGGATATTCACGGAATCCGACTGCGTACATCCTGTTCCGTTACCCACCACAACATAGTATAATCCCGGATTAGTAACGGTCAGCGTTGGTGTAGTTGCGAGGGTGCTCCAGTTGTACGATGCATAATTTCCTGCATTCAGTGTGATCCTGTCTCCCGGGCAAAGAGATTGCGATGGACCCAGTTCCGGTTTGGCGGGAATTTCATGAATGGTGGCTGTAACGGCGCTTACCGGACTCAGACAACCGTTATTATTTGCCTGTACGTAAAAAGTGCTGCTGTTGCTAAGTATTGGCTGATACAGACTGCCAGTATTAACCTGGTTGGCAAGACCCGCATCGGAATACCAGTTGAGTATGCCTTGTCCTGAAGCAGACAAATTAACCTGTCCGGCACCACATAAACTGCCATTGGTAACCACAGGTGCGCCGGGGGTTAAATTTATGTTGATGTTGGCAGAATTACTGCCCGCAATCTGACAGCCATTTGCCGGGATATTATACGCAACGCTGTACGACCCTGACGTACTCGCCGCCACATCGATCACACCTGTTGTACTGTTGATCGATAAACCAGCCGTAGAACTGAATGTTCCGCCGGTAGTAAATCCACTTACCAAAGTGGGCGATTGATTGGCAGCATTAGAACAAACAGGCGTTGTATAGCTGAACGAGGTTACCGGTGTAACCGTTGAACTGATCGTGATTGAAGCATTGTTGGAACCAGCCAGTTGACAACCACTGGCCGCAACATTGTATGCAACAGTATAAGACCCTGGCGTACTCGACGCCACATCGATCACGCCCGTTGTACTGTTGATCGACAGGCCTGCTGTAGAGCTGAATGTTCCGCCGGTTGTAAATCCACTTACTAAAGTGGGCGATTGACTGGCAGCATTGGAACAAACCGGTGTAGTATAACTGAACGAGGTTACCGGTGTAACCGTTGTACTGATCGTAATGGATGCATTGTTAGAACCTGCCAACTGGCAACCACTTGCCGCAATATTGTATGCAACAGTATAAGACCCTGGTGTGCTGGCAGCCACATCGATCACACCTGTTGTACTGTTGATCGACAGGCCTGCTGTAGAACTGAATGTTCCACCAGTTGTAAAACCTGTCGTTAATATCGGCGATTGATTACCTGCATTAGAACAAACAGGCGTCGTGTAGCTAAATCCAGTTACCGGTGTTACGGTTGAACTGATCGTAATGGAAGCTGTGTTGGAACCAGCCAACTGACAACCACTGACCGCAACATTGTAAGCAACAGTATAAGATCCGGGCGTGCTCGCCGCCACATTGATCACACCTGTTGTGCTGTTGATCGACAGTCCTGCTGTAGAGCTGAATGTTCCGCCGGTTGTAAAGCCTGTCGTTAATATCGGTGATTGATTGGCAGCATTAGAACAAACCGGTGTTGTATAACTAAAGCCTGTTACCGGTGTAACTGTTGAACTGATCGTAATGGAAGCATTGTTAGAACCAGCCAGCTGACAACCATTTGCCGGGATATTATAAGCAACGCTGTACGACCCTGGCGTGCTCGCCGCCACATCGATCACGCCAGTTGTGCTGTTGATCGACAGGCCTGCTGTAGAACTGAATGTTCCGCCGGTCGTAAATCCACTTACCAAAGTGGGTGATTGACTGGCAGCATTAGAACAAACAGGCGTTGTATAACTGAACGTGGTTACCGGTGTTACGGTTGAACTGATCGTAATGGAAGCATTGTTGGAACCTGCCAACTGACAACCACTTGCTGCAATATTGTATGCAACAGTATAAGACCCTGGTGTGCTGGCCGCCACATTGATCACGCCTGTTGAGCTGTTGATCGATAGGCCTGCTGTAGAACTAAAAGTGCCGCCGGTATTAAATCCACTTACTAAAATGGGTGACTGATTACCTGCATTGGAACATACCGGTGACGTGTAGCTGAATCCGGTAACAGGGTTCGTATTAGGATTGATCGTGATTGATGTATTGCCCGAGCCTGAAAACTGACATCCTATTGCTGCTATGGTATAGGTAATGGTATACAAACCTGGGGTACTGGCAGCTGTATTGATCACACCCGTCGAACTGTTGATGGATAAACCCATGGTGCTGCCGAAACTGCCACCTGGAGAAAATCCAACAGCTAAACTGGGCGACTGGTTGCCCGAATTGGAACATACCGGTGACGTGTAGCTGAATCCGGTAACCGGGTTGATCGTTGAACTGATGGTGATGGTGGCCGTTCCTGTACCCGCCAGTTGACAGCCAGAAGAGGGTATCGAATAAGAGATGATATAGGTTCCCGTTGTACTTGATGCAACATTGATGACACCGGTATTTGGATCCAATGCTAATCCTGCTGTGGAACTGAAAGTGCCCCCCGTGGTAAATCCGGGTACCATAACGGGCGTCTGACTTGCTGCATTGGAACAAACTGGCGTGGTATAGCTAAATCCTGTTATCGGGGTGGTGCTTGGGTTGATGTTGATGCTGGCCGTATTGGAACCAGCGAGTTGACAACCACTGGCCGCAACATTGTATGCAACAGTATAAGATCCGGGTGTGCTGGCAGCCACATCGATCACCCCTGTTGCAGTATTGATCGACAATCCAGCTGTGGAACTGAATGTACCACCATTTGTAAAGCCAGCTGTCAAAAGTGGAGACTGGCTACCTGCATTGGAACAAACCGGCGTGGTATAACTGAATCCGGTGACCGGAGTACTGATAGAATTGATCGTGATGGATGCAGTATTGGTGCCAGCAAGACGGCAGCCACTGCTGGGGATCGTGTATGTGATTGTATAGGTTCCGGGCGTACTGGTTGATGTATTGATCACGCCGTTTGCCCCGTTGATCGACAAGCCGGCAGTTGAACTGAATATTCCACCCGTTGTGAAACCTGGCGCTAAAGCGGCTGTTTGGTTGCCTGCATTGGAACAAACCGGGGATGCATAACTAAACCCTGTTACAGGATTCGTTGTTGCAGTAATGGTTATTGTAGCGGTTTGACTACCGGCCAACTGGCAACCGCTCGCTGCAACATTGTATGCAATGCTGTATGATCCCGGCGTACTGCCCGCCACGTTGATAACACCGGTACCAGGATTGATGGATAAACCGGCTGTGGAACTGAATGTACCGCCACCTGTAAAACCAGCTGTCAATATAGGGGATTGATTGCCCGCATTGGAACATACCGGTGAAGTATAACTGAACCCGGTTACCGGGGTAATGGTAGGATTGATATTGATGTTGGCTGTATTGGAACCTGCGAGCTGACAACCACTGGCGGGAATATTGTAAGTGACCGTATAAGAACCGGGCGTACTGGCTCCTACATTGATATCACCCGTGCCCGCATTGATGGATAATCCTGCACTCGAACTGAATGTGCCACCTGTTGTAAATCCTGGACTTAATGTAGGAAGTTGATTGCCTGCATTGGAACATACCGGGGTTGCATAACTGAATGCTGTTACCGGTGTAATGGTTGAGCTAATGGTCATTGAGGCGGTATTGCTGCCTGCAAGCTGACAACCAACAGCCGCTATGGTATATGTAATTACATATGTTCCGGGGGTGCTTCCTGCCACATTAATAAAACCTGTGCTTGCATTGACCGATAATCCGGGCGTTGAACTGAATGTTCCGCCTGGGGTGAAACCAGATGTCAATGCAGGTGCCTGAATACCGGCATTGGAACAAACCGGTGATGTATAACTGAAACTCGTTACTGGGATTACAATCGGGCTGATCAAAATCGAAGCCGTGTTGCTGCCAGCCAGTTGACAACCACTGGCTGAGATATTATAAGCGATCGTATAGGCGCCAGGCGTACTGGCTGCAATGTTCACCACACCGGTTGAAGCGTTGATGGATAGGCCGGCAGTGGAGCTGAAACTACCACCCGTGCTGAACCCGCCGGAGAGAATCGGCGATTGATTACCTGCGTTGGCGCATATAGGCGTAGCGTAACTGAAACCTGTGACAGGCGATACGGTTGGGTTGATAGTAAAACCGGCGGTACCGGTGCCTGCCAGTTGACATCCTGCAGCCGCGATATTATACGTTACGGTGTATGATCCGGGTGTACTGGCCGTCACATTGATCTGCCCGGTGGATGAATTAATGCTAAGTCCGGCTGTAGACGTAAACGTTCCGCCCGCAGCAAACCCACCGCTTAATGACGGCATTTGACTGGAAGCTGTGGCACATACCGGTGAGGTATATGCGAAGCTGGTGACGGGGCTGATGGTCGAACTGATGGTGACCGATGTGTTTTGACTTCCGGCAAGCTGACAACCTATGGCTGCAATGGAATAGGTAATGTTGTATGAGCCGGGTGTGCTGGCAGCCACATTGATCACGCCAGTCGAACTATTGATCGACAATCCTGCCGTGGAACTGAAAGTGCCGCCGCTTGTAAAGCCTGAGTTCAATATGGGTGATTGGTTGCCGGCACTGGTGCATATCGGCGTGCTGTAGCTAAATCCTGTAACAGGTGCGGTAACAGGATTGATTACGATGCCGTTTGTGTTCAGAACCTGCCAGCCCGCAACCACTGGCAGCAATATTGTAACTGACGACATATGTTCCGGCGGTGTACTCGCAGCCACGTTAATGGCACCGGTACTTGCATTGATGGATAAACCGGCAGTGGAACTGTAGATTCCTCCAGTGGTAAATCCGCCGGCGAGAATCGGCGATTGGTTGCTGGCATTGGAACAAACCGGCGATGTATAACTGAAAGAAGTGACCGGTGTGATGGTGGGATTGATGGTGATGCTCCCATTGTTGGATCCGGCCAGCTGGCAACCGCTGGCTGCAATATTGTAGTTTACGAAATACGTTCCCGGTGTACTGGCCGCCACATTGATGACACCCGTTGCGGCATTGATGGATAATCCGGCGGAGGAACTGAATGTTCCACCAGAAGTAAATCCGACAGATAAGGTTGGGGATTGATTGGCGGCATTTGAACATACGGGTGACGTATAGCTGAACCCTGTGACCGGGGTAATGGCCGCACTAATGGTTATGCTGGCCGTGTTTGAACCGGCAGGCTGGCAACCAATTGCCGCAATGGCGTATGTGATCGTATATGACCCCGGTGTGCTGGCGGCAGGATTGATGACCCCTGTTGAACTGTTGATGGACAGGCCGGCGGTGGAACTGAATGTGCCCCCCATTGAAAACCCCGCGGCAAGTGAGGGAGACTGGTTACCGGCTGTTGTACATACCGGTGACGTATAACTGAAACCGGTGACCGGAGGGGTGATGGGTGAAATGGTGATGGATGTATTAAAGGTTCCGCCAAGGGAGCACCCACTGCTGCCAACCGAATAGGTGACGGTATAGGTACCGGGGATGCTGGCAGACACATTGATATCGCCCGTGGCAGTATTCAGGGATAAACCGGCCGTCGAACTGAAAGTTCCGCCTGTTGTAAATCCTGAAACGAGTGTGGGAGAAATACTTCCAGCATTGGCGCAAACCGGCGTTGTATAAGAAAACCCGGTAACGGATGGAGGAGATACACTGATCACCACATTTTTAGTAGATACGCAGGTTGTGGCGGTTGTAAAAGAGATATCGTCTATTGCAAAATCATTTCCTGATGCGGCCGTTGTGCGGTCTATCAGGCTGATCTCTGCAAATGTATTGGCCCCCGAATTCCAGGTAAAGCTGTATTGAACCCAGCCACATAAGGCCCCGGCTGTTAGTGTACTGGTTACGGCTGATCCCGTGATCGGAGTGCCGTTGATCTGTGCTTCAATACTGGCAGGCGTTGCAGGAATGGCAACGGATTGTAACCAGTAACTGAAGGTATAGTTGGTACCAGGGTTCACGGCAATTTTCTGACGCCAGACCACGGATGTTCCATTGGTGGCCCCATCAACCACCATCATGTTACCCGAGCTGCCGGTATGGTCTGTGCAGGCATTGGAAAAGCCCGGTTCAAAAAGGTTCGGGTTATTGGTGATGCCATAAGCCCATTGCGCTCCTGCGGCATTGCTGGCCAGGTAACTGTACTCCGTATAAAAACCCGCATCACCCAGGCTGAAGTCACCATTGTACACCAGGTTTCGTGTACGCGTATACGTGAATGTGACTGTATAGGTAGTGGTAACTAAGGGCGCAACGGCGGGGCTATTGATATTGGGAGTGACCAGGGTTGGATCTGGCGGACTGGCCGTCCAGTTAAAAGTACCGGGCACCACGGCATTGGCGGAAGGCTGCGCAGCCTGGCCCAGGCAGATCGCAACGCCATTGCTGATGCTCAAAGGATCTGTGGGCGCCGTCAGGGTGATCAAAGGAATGGCATTCACCTGGTTCGGGATCAGATCACGAACGGAGGCCGGGTAAAAAGTAGGACCAAGCCCCGTATATAAATTGTTGGCCGTAAAACCGGATGCGTTAAAACTGTATGTATAAGGACCATTGCCTCCGGAACCATATAATGCCACGCTTCCATCGGAACTATTCGGGCAACCCGGTTCAACAATGGAATACCGGAGCGACAATGGCACAGGGGGAGGCAAGACTTCCACATCATCTATGGCAAAATCATTACCAACCGAATTGCTGTTATTATTGTATAATTCGATATTGACAAAAGCACTGGTGGGAATAAAGCTGTATTTGACCTGTTGCCAAACCGATGAAACGCCGGGGAAGCTTACCTGTTCCGATCCAGCAACAAGAGTAACCGAAGAAGCATTATTCCAGGCAACACTGATATTGGCAGCCGTACTGGCATCTACCGCCGTAGTGGATACCGTTTTTTTCCAATAACTGAAGGTATAGGTTGCACCAATGGTCAACGGTCCCACGCCACCTCCTGAATTGCCCGCTTTCCAGAAACGCTGCCCACCACCAACGGTTGTGCCGTCAACCACCATCATCTTACCGCTTCCGCCGTGATCTGTTCCGGCAATAAAGTTTGCGGTATTCATGGGTTGCGGGTTCGGGATGATGGCATAGTCGCCAGGCGAACTGGTACCCGTCAGTGGGGGAGGTGTACCCAGGAAAACAAATGGTGCCGGTACCTGGAAACCTGTGCCACTTCCACCGCTTTCAAAATCACCATTGGTCAGTAAACTGTAAGGAGAAACCTGTGCAAACGAAGAACCGGGGCAGGCAAAAAAACACCCGGCCATCAGGATCGAATAGACGATGGCCCGTATGTATTTACAGGCGGCAAACATTCTTATATTGTCAACAATAGACATGTATCACAGGGTATGTTAGCAAAAAGCTATCATGCCCATTACGATTAAATTTTGTTTTCAGGGGTGGAAAGGAGCTAACCCCATTGGTTTCAGTTAAGCAATATGTACAAAATACATATAATATTTGAATCAGAAACGTTCCCTGCGTACTTTTTAGTATATATGCTGGGGATGATTAATTATGTATTAAATATTAATTAAATATCCTGATCGATCTTTGGTATCGGGGAATTTCCGCAGAAGAGCGGGGATCTGGGGTTTGTTGATCTTAGGATATACTCTTTCTCATCCTCGAAAAGAAATCATACATATCATGCATGGTGCGGATACCATCCACTACAAGCATTCCATTTTTCCCCACTTGTTTGAGTTTTGCCTTGTTGGTTCCGGTTTGAAGGAACTGCAGGATGCCGTTGAACATGGCACTTTGGAAATACGGTGAATCCGGGTTGCTGACAAAATAGCCGCGCAGGGTTTCATGGCGCAATACCAGCTTCTCAAAACCCAATTCCACAGCGAGCTTCCGGCACCTGACGGTAGTGAAGAGGTCTTCCACCTGGGAAGGGACGGGCCCAAACCGGTCATGCATTTCGGCATGGAATTCAGCAAGGTCTTCTTCCGATTCACAATTATCAAGGCGGGTGTATAATGTCAGCCTTTCCGTTATACTTTCCACATAATCATCAGGGATCAGTATTTCCAGGTCGGTATCGATGCTGCAATCGCTGACAAAATCGTCTTGTTGTTGAATCTCTTCTTTGAAGAGGTCTTTAAATTCTTTGCGTTTCAATTCCCTGACCGCTTCATCCAGTATCTTATGATACATTTCAAACCCGATCTCCGCAATGAAGCCGCTTTGTTCGCCCCCGAGCAGGTTTCCGGCACCCCGTATATCGAGGTCGCGCATAGCAATTTGGAAACCGGAGCCCAGGTCGCTGTACTGTTCCAGTGTTGTGAGCCTTTTCCTGCTGTCAACCGGAAGAGTGCTCATGGGCGGTGCGAGTAAATAGCAAAAAGCTTTTTTATTACTGCGGCCCACTCGCCCCCTTAGCTGGTGGAGATCGCTCAGCCCGAACTGGTGCGCATTATTGACGATGATGGTATTGACGTTGGGAATATCCACGCCGCTTTCAACGATATTGGTGCATACCAGCACATCGTATTTTTTATCCATGAAGTCAAGGATCGTATCTTCCAGTGTATCTCCTTCCATTTGGCCGTGGGCGAATGCGATGCTGAGATCGGGGCAAAGACCCTGTATCAGTCCTTTCATTTCTGCAAGTCCGTTGACACGGTTATGGATGAAGAAGACCTGCCCGCCCCTTTCGGTTTCATAATAGATGATGTCGCGGATGCTGTCTTCATTGAATACCATTACTTCCGTCTGGATCGGTTGCCTGTTCGGAGGCGGCGTATTGATGATGCTAAGGTCCCGTGCGCCCATCAGGCTGAACTGGAGTGTCCTTGGTATAGGCGTTGCCGTTAGTGTCAGGGAATCAACGGTCGTGCGTATCTGTTTGAGTTTTTCTTTTGCCGCCACGCCGAATTTCTGTTCCTCATCGATGATCATGATGCCGAGGTTTTTGAACTTCACGTCTTTACCCAGCAGGGCATGAGTGCCGATGATGATGTCTACCTTGCCTTCTTCCAGTTTTTTGAGCGTTTCTTTTCTTTCTTTGGTCGATTTGAACCGGTTGATGAAGTCTACTTTGACGGGGAAATCCTTGAGCCTTTCGCTAAATGTTTTGTAATGCTGGTACGCGAGGATGGTGGTGGGTACCAGCACGGCGGCCTGTTTGCCGTCGCAGCAGGTCTTAAATGCGGCGCGAACGGCCACTTCGGTTTTGCCAAATCCCACATCACCGCAAACCAACCGGTCCATAGGCTGCGGCTTCTCCATGTCTCGTTTAACATCATCGGTTGCCTTGGCCTGGTCGGGCGTGTCTTCGTAAATGAAACTGGCTTCCAGTTCCGTTTGCATGTAGTTGTCGGGCGAATGTGCAAACCCTTGCTGGCTCTTTCGTTGCGCGTACAGCCTGATCAGGTCGGTGGCGATATCCCTGACCTGTTTCTTGGTCTTTTCTTTCAGTTTGCTCCAGGCATCGCTGCCGAGCTTATTCATTTTTGGAACGCTGCCTTCCTTGCCGCTGTATTTGCTGATCTTGTGCAGGGAGGAAATATTCACATAGAGCAGGTCTCCATCTTTATACCTGATCCGAACGGCTTCCTGCATGCGGCCGTTCATGTCAATTTTTTGCAGGCCGCTGTAGATGCCCACTCCATGATCGATATGGGAAACATAGTCGCCCGGATGGAGTTCCCGGAGTGTTTTCAGGGTTAGCGCCTTGTTTTTGCTAAAAGCCTGTTTGACGCGGTATTTATGGTAACGCTGAAAGATCTGGTGGTCGGTGTAACAGATCAGTTTGAGGTCATGGTCGATAAAACCTTCATGTATCGACACGGCGATCGGCGTTACCTGTATTTCCGCTTTCAGGTCGGTAAAAATGCTGTGGAGCCTTTCGAGTTGTTTGGGGTTGTCGGAGAACATGAACACATTATACTGCTTGCGTTCATGGTCCTGCAGGTTTTTGATCAGCAGATCGAATTGCCTGTTAAAAGCAGGTTGTTCTGCGCTGCTGAACCTGATCTCCTGCATACCCGTTCCCGGTTTTCCTCCTCCCATTTCCACCAGCGGATATTGATTGAGCAGAGCTTCCAGCGTAGACGGATCGATAAAATCTTTTTCCGTTACACTGGCCTGTTCCTGCATGTCCTCCTCATCTTCGCCAACCTTGATCTGTCCGCTTTGCAGTAATTCGAGGTAGATCGACAGGTCTTCCGACTGTTGTTCGATTCTTTCACGGATAAAGGGCCGCTGGTTGATCCAAATGACCGATTTACCGGGCATGAATTCGGGAAGAGAGATTTTTTCTTCGTCACCCACGTGAAATCCTGCTTCTGTTTCCCGGTAGGTCAGGTTGGGTATGATATTCACCTGCAGCAGGCGTTTTTCGCTCAACTGTGTTTCGGGGTCGAATATCCGGATACTGTCCACTTCGTTACCGAATAATTCGATCCGGTAGGGCTTTTCATTTCCAAAGGAATAAATATCGAGTATGCCTCCCCGTATGGCAAATTGCCCGGGTTCATAAACGAAGTCTGTTCTCGAAAAGCCCAGGTCGACGAATTGGCCCAGCATGCCGGTCACGTCGATCGTTTCGGCTTGTTTGATCCGGATGATCTGGTCTGATATGGATTTCGACAGGATGACCTTTTCAAACAGGGCTTCCGGGTATGTCACCACCACTTTACGGTTTCCTCCGGCGGCGATGCGGCTCAGCGCTTCCGTGCGCAGCATGACGTGGCTGCTGTTCAGCAAGCGGAAATTCTTTTTATTCTTAAAGGAGGAGGGGAAGTAGAAAATATCGAGCGCGCCGGTGATATTCTCCAGCGTATTATGAAAATAGGCCGCTTCTTCCGCGTCCCTAAGGATTACGAGGTGGTTGCAATCAGCGGTTGCCGGGTGCTGGAAAACAGAGGCCAGGACAAACTGGGAAAGGCTTCCGGATAAACCCTGTAAATGAAATCCGGGTTTTTGCAGGCTTGTTCCGGGCAATACGATCCCTTCCGCTATTTGTTTGGAGCGGGGGTCGTTCCGGAACAGGTTCATCAACACGTCAAAATTCATCCTCTGCAACTGACCGGTTCGGTAAATGGAGATTTGAACCGGTTACGTGGCAAAGATACTGCAGTATGTTTAAAAATAAAGGCAAAGAAGCGAAGACCGCGTTACAAGCCTGCGGGTAGAACAGGAAACTTTGTATCTTCCGCCAAATTAGACTTATGGCTTTGCAACCATGGCGTATTGCAAAAGTGATTCGCATTGAAAACGAAACACCCGATACCAAAAGGTTCTGGATGGAAGTGCCGGAGCTGGCTTCCTTTGATTTCCAGCCGGGCCAGTTTGTAACACTCGACCTCCCCATTCACGAAAAGCCCAATAAACGCTGGAGAAGTTATTCGATCGCTTCCTGGCCCGATGGCACCAATGTATTTGAGCTGGTGATCGTCCTGGATAAGGATGGTGCCGGCACGCCTTATCTGTTCAATGAAGTGGGCATTGGTTCAGAGATCAGTTTCCGCGGGCCACAGGGCGTGTTTACCCTCAAGCAGCCCATCGAAAAGGATGTTTTCATGATCTGCACCGGCACGGGCATCGCGCCGTTCAGGAGTATGGTGCAGCATATCAAACGGGAACATCTCGCCCATAAAAATATCTACCTGATCTTTGGTTGCCGCACGAGAGAGACCCTCTTATATTATACGGAACTCACAGCACTTTCCCAATCCATGGAAGGGTTTACCTATATCCCCGTTCTGTCAAGGGAACAATGGGAAGGCCGCAGCGGATATGTTCACCCCGTTTATGAAGAGCTTTGTTCCGGCAGACAGGCGGCCCACTTTTATATATGCGGCTGGAAGGGCATGATCGACGAAGCCAAAAAGAGAATACTGGAAATGGGATACGATAAAAAAGATATCCATCTGGAGATCTACGGATAACCCCCAGCGATATATGACAGCCCCGGAATAATTCAGTCACAATATGTTGTGAAGGACTTGTGCGTTATAAATAATTTTTTGTTTTCAATTTTTCACTAACTTGACGGGCGGAATTTATTACCACAAATGCCACTGCTATGGGTGCTTCTTCCATGATCGTGTTGATTCTTGCCGGCCTGGCATTTGCCTGCATAGCGATCCTGATTGCCAAATTCCTCAATAAAGCAAGCACCAATCCTCAAAAAGGCGAAGCATACGAATGTGGCATTCCCACACAGGGCAAAACCTGGATTCAGATGAATGTGGGTTATTATCTGTATGCCCTCCTGTTTTTGATTTTCGATGTCGAACTGGTCTTTCTCTATCCATGGGCAGTGGCCGCCAAAGTTACCGGGTGGTTTGCCCTGGTGGAGATCATCATATTCTTTTTCATATTGTTTTTAGGTTTCCTGTATGCGCACAGGAAAGGCGCCCTGAAGTGGGATTAACCATTAAGATTTAGGCAACATTGGCACAACCATCCAACATAGCATCCACATTTCCCGGCCAGGTGCATGAAACGCCCGGCGGGGGCATTGTGTTGAGCAAACTCGATGACGTGATCAATTGGGCGAGGTCCAATTCTTTGTGGCCCCTCACATTTGCCACGAGTTGTTGTGGTATTGAAATGATGGCCACGGCGTCGGCCAAATATGATTTTTCCCGGTTCGGGTTTGAAGTGGCCCGCGCCTCGCCCAGGCAGGCCGATGTGATCATCATCGCCGGCACTATTGTTAATAAAATGGCGCCGGTGCTGAAGCGCTTGTATGATCAGATGGCAGATCCTAAATATGTGATTGCGATGGGAGCCTGCGCGATCAGCGGTGGTCCTTTCTTTTACAACACGTATTCCGTGGTGAAAGGCGCCGATCATATTATTCCCGTTGACGTGTATGTGGCCGGTTGCCCGCCGCGCCCGGAAGCCCTCCTGCATGCGCTTATCACCTTGCAGGAAAAGATCAGGATGGGCATGACCCGCGAACAAATTAAATCCAGCATGCAGCCATGATGACGCAGGAAGACATGAAAGCACTGCTCAGTTCATTGTTCCCCGGGGTGACATTCGAGGAAGGAACGGAGTGGCTGACCATGTCGGTGGAACCCGGCAGCTGGAGTGTTATCACACAACAGTTACGCCACCACGAAGATCTTTTGCTGGATTATATGTTCTGCCTCACCTGCATCGACTGGAAGGTACACCTGCAAATGGTCTATCACCTGACATCCACCCGTTTCCGCCATAACCTGGTTATCAAGTCGAAACTGGATGCGAACAATCCTGCGATCGGTACCTGCAGCCACATTTGGAAAACGGCGCTTTTTCATGAACGCGAAGTTTACGAAATGTTCGGTGTGCGATTTGAAGGTCATCCAGACCTCCGGTTGCTGATTTTGCCGGATGGGTGGGAAGGCAGGAACCCGATGAGAAAAGATTACGACGACCCGGTCAATATGATCAGGTTGTAAAAATGAATAGGCGGTTAACCGTCAACGTTATATATGCACGAAGTACTGGGAACAACCACGGAAGGTGATCTCATCATCAATGTAGGGCCGCAGCATCCGGCCACGCACGGGGTATTGCACCTGGTCATCACCCTGCAGGGTGAAACGATCAAAACAGTGGATCCCCACCTCGGCTATATACACCGTTCCATTGAAAAGATGTGCGAGAGCCTGACCTATCGCCAGTTCATTTACGTGACCAGCCGGATGGACTACCTGTCGGCCCATATCAATAACCACGCCTGTGCCCTCTGTGTGGAAAAAGCCATGCAGATAGAAGTTCCGCCCCGTGCACAGTATATCCGCGTGATCATGGATGAACTTACCCGCATCGCATCACATGAACTCTGGTGGGGCGCCATGGCGATGGACCTGGGGGCATTCACGCCATTTTTCCATGCCTTTCGTGAAAGGGAAAGCATCAACGACATCATGGAAGAAAACTGCGGCG
The DNA here is from genome assembly GCA_046329695.1 of Ferruginibacter sp. Lineage (GTDB taxonomy): Bacteria > Bacteroidota > Bacteroidia > Chitinophagales > Chitinophagaceae > Ferruginibacter. The sequence goes on along the minus strand of JAXLUE010000007.1, from coordinate 35,957 downwards.
CCAGGCTGACCATGAATTATATGGTACCCGGAGGGGTTATGGCGGATATACTGCCGAATTTCCAGCAACGGGTGAAGGATTTTATCAAATTGTATAAATCAAAATTCGACGAGTACAATGAAATGGTCACCGGAAATGTGATCTTTCAGAGCCGGATGAAAGGGGTGGGCATCCTGAAACCCGAAGATGCCATTTCATATGGTTGTACCGGGCCCACCGCCAGGGGCAGCGGTGTTTCCTGCGACGTAAGAAAGTATATGCCTTACGAGATCTATTCCCAGGTACAGTTTGACGAAGTGCTGGAAACAGGTTGTGATTCCTTTGCCCGATATATGGTGCGTGTCAGGGAGATGAATGAATCGATCCGTATAGTTGAACAACTGATCGATAATATCCCGGAAGGCGATTTCCAGGCTAAAACAAAAGCCGTGCTGAAACTGCCCAAAGGGGAATTTTATACCAAAGTGGAAACCGCCAGGGGCGAACTGGGCGTATACATTGTCAGTGAAGGCGGCACAACACCTTACCGGATCAAATTCAGATCGCCCGGCTTCTCCAATTTATCCGTGCTGGAACACATTGCCAGGGGAAGTAAGATCGGCGACCTGGTGGCCATGATGGGAACGTTGGACCTGGTGATACCGGATATAGACAGGTGAAGAAATGAAGAATATGGAATAAGAAATTAGAAACAAAAAATGAAGAATTAGAAATGAGGCTTTATTATAACATATAACTTAACACATAAAACACAACAAATAAATTCATAATCATTTGTTCTCCTTATCAGGCATAACATCCCAATTGCATCAATGGCTGTCCGCACAGTTCAGTGATACCTGGGTGCTGGTGATCGAAATGGTCATCGCCGGGATTGCCGTGATCGGATTTTTTGCTTTCTTGGGATTGGTCCTGGTTATTATGGAGAGGAAAGTTTCGGCCTGGATGCAGATCAGGCTGGGGCCAAACAGGGTTGGTCCGAAAGGTTTGCTGCAATCCTTTGCCGACACATTGAAATTGCTGGTTAAAGAAGGCATGACACCGGACGGGGCCGATAAGATGCTGTTCAATGTGGCGCCCATCATGGCCATGGTCATTGCCATGTTGCTGATGGCGCCTATCGCATTTGCGAAAGACTTCCAGATGTGGAACATGAACATAGGCGTTTTATATATCTCGGCTATGTCGTCACTTTCTGTGATCAGCATCCTGATGGCAGGATGGGCCAGTAACAATAAATATTCACTGCTTGGCGCCATGCGAAGCGGGGCCCAGATTGTGAGTTATGAGTTATCGGCCGGCCTGGCCATCCTGAGTATTGTGGTGTTCACGGGCAGCCTCAACCTGAATGATATCATTTTATCCCAGGCAGACGGATGGTGGATTTTTAAAGGTCATATCCCCGCCATCATCGCTTTCATCGTTTTCATCATTGCCGTAACGGCTGAAACGAACCGGGCTCCTTTCGACCTGGCCGAAGCCGAATCGGAACTCACGGCGGGATTTCATACGGAGTATTCAGGGATGAAATTTGCCCTGTTCTTCCTGGCTGAATATGTGAACGTATTTATTGTATGTGCCATAGGCGCCACCTTGTTCCTGGGCGGCTGGATGCCTTTTCACATTGGGCATTGGGCAGCGTTTAACCATGTCATGGATTTCATTCCTTCCAGTATCTGGTTCCTGGGCAAGACATTTTCACTGATTTTCCTGATCATGTGGTTCCGCTGGAGTTTCCCGAGGCTTCGGATCGATCAGTTGCTGAACCTGGAATGGAAATATTTATTGCCGATCAGTATGGTCAATATCCTGCTGGTGGCGGCTGCGGCCATATTGGGATGGCATTTTTAATGATCAAAAAGTATAAATAAAACCGATACATGTTCATCGTTCGCTACATAAAAGATATCGCATCAGCAGTTGCCTCCCTGCTGAAAGGGATGAGGCGTACCGGTTACTATTTCACGCACCATAAAGAGATCATCACCCAGCAATATCCCGATAACCGGGATACATTGGTATTACCGGAACGCTTCAAGGGCGAAGTGGTGATGCCGCACAATGAACAAAACGAGCATCGTTGCACCGGGTGCACCGCCTGCGAACTGGCCTGCCCGAACGGAACGATCAAAGTGGTCACCAAATTCGATATCACACCGGAGGGTAAGAAGAAAAAGGCGATCGATAAACTGGTTTACCACCTGGAGCTTTGTACCATGTGCAACCTCTGCGTGGTGGCCTGTCCATCCGATGCCATCGTTATGGCACAGACATTTGAGCACAGTGTGTTTGACAGGAACCAATTAACCAAGGTGTTGAATAACCCCGGATCAAAAATCATGGAGGGAGTGGAATAATGAGCGGATCTACGATCATATTTTATTTACTGGCTGCGCTGACGCTTGTTTGCGGGTTGCTAGCCGTTACATCAAGGAATATCCTGCGGGCGGCTGTCTACCTGCTCTTTTCGCTGATAGGCGTCGCCGGTATCTATTTCTGGCTCGAATATGAATTCATAGCCGCGGTGCAGATCATAGTTTACGCCGGCGGTATCAGCGTGCTCATCATCTTTTCCATCTTCCTCACACAACAGGCGGGAGAAAAACTACCGGTGCAGCCTGTACGCAGACAAATATTTTCGTTCCTGGCCGTATTCTGCGCATTTGCCCTTACCATGCTGCAGGTATTCCGATATGATTTTCCTTTGATGGAAAAGGCCGGACGGGGTCCGGATGTCATGGAGATTGGTAAGCAGATGCTGAGTGTGGAGAAGGGTGGATATGCCCTCCCTTTTGAAGTGATCAGCATCTTACTGCTGGCAGCCATGATCGGCTGTATTGTGATAGCGATCCGGCATAAACCACAACCAGTCATTAAAGAAACCAGTAAATAACTTTCATGTGAGTATCGAACCGGGATTATATCATTTGTTGTTCATTAGTACCGCGTTGTTTTTCATCGGGGTACTCGGTTTTTTCACCCGGCGCAACCTGGTGACCATGTTGATGAGCATCGAACTGATCCTGAACAGCGTGAACATCAATTTCATCGCTTTTAATAAATACCTGTGGCCGGGAAAGATCGATGCCGTTTTTTTTGCATTGTTCATCATTGCCATCGCGGCGGCAGAAGCGGCAGTAGCCATCGCTATCATTATTAATTTGTATCGCAGCCACCAGTCTATTGACGTAGAACAGGCGGCAGAAATGAAATATTAAAGAACCATGCCAGCGACGATCATCATATTACTCATTCCACTGCTGCCACTCGCGGCATTCGTGCTGCTTGGTTTATTCGGTAAAAAATATGTTGGAAAATCATCCGGGGTCATCGCCACCCTGGCCATATTGGTGTCCACCGTACTGGCCCTGCAAACGGCCACCCAGTACTTTACCGGAGCGGGTTTGCTGAATGGTACTTTCCAAAGCCTGCAGCCCTGGTCGTACGACTGGCTGGTATTTTCAACCGGTCAATCTGGGTTATCGATCAGGACAGGCATCCTCCTGGATCCCATTTCCGTCATGATGCTCGTGGTGGTGACTTTCATCTCCCTCATGGTTCATGTCTACAGCCTGGGATATATGAAGGGAGAGGAGCGGTTTTCGATGTATTATGCATACCTGGGGTTGTTCACTTTTTCCATGCTGGGTTTGGTGATGTCTTCCAATATTTTCCAGATGTATATGTGCTGGGAATTGGTGGGGCTTTCATCCTTCCTGCTGATCGGATTTTATTATGAGAAACCTTCGGCCGTTGCAGCCTGTAAAAAAGCGTTTATTGTTACCCGTTTTGCCGATCTCGGTTTTCTGCTGGGTATACTGATCCTGTCAAATCAATCCGGTACGCTCGATTTCAATTCCATGATCGAAACCCTTGGCAAGCCGGGAGTCTGCAAAAACCTGCCTCATTTCATGGGGCTTTCGGCGCTCAGCTGGGGACTGGCCCTGGTATTCATTGGCGGGGCGGGAAAGAGTGCCCTGTTCCCCCTGCATATATGGCTTCCCGATGCCATGGAGGGCCCCACGCCGGTGTCGGCGCTGATCCATGCCGCTACCATGGTGGTGGCGGGCGTATTCCTGGTGGCCCGGTTGTTTCCCATATTCTCCGTGGCTTCTTCCAATTTATTGAACATGGTGGCTGTGGTTGGTGTGATCTCAGCATTTATAGCTGCTGTGATCGCCTGTACACAAACAGATATCAAACGGGTGCTGGCCTATTCCACCATGTCTCAGATCGGGTTCATGATATTCGCATTGGGCGTTTCGGGTTATGGAGGCGAAAACGGCCTCGGTTATACGGCCTCTCTCTTCCATTTATTCACACACGCCATGTTCAAAGCATTGTTGTTCCTGGGCGCCGGGGCCGTCATACATTATGTACACAGTAATGAAATGAAAGATATGGGCGGATTGAGGAAGCAGATGCCCATTACTCACCTGACCTTCCTCCTGGCCTGTCTTGCCATTGCCGGCGTGCCCCCATTCGCGGGGTTCTTCAGCAAAGAAGCGATATTATTGGCGGCTTATGAAAGTAACCGTTTCGTGTATTGGATAGCGTTAGGCACTTCTGCATTAACGGCTTTTTATATGTTCCGCCTGTATTTCAGGATTTTCTGGCATACCGAACCACATGTGCACGAAAACCACCACGGGGAAGGCACCAATACGATGAAACTGCCCCTGCTGATCCTGGGCCTGTGCTCCGTTGCTGCGGGATTTATTCCTTTCAGCCACTATGTGAGTTCGGATGGAAAGCCATTTGAAACCCATTTCCACCTGGCCTTTTCCGTGGCACCGGTAACATTGGGTCTCTTGGGTATCATTACCGCATATGTTTTGTATGCCCGTTCGAACGGCAAGCCTGATGCCATAGCCGGTTCACTGGGGGCGGTCTACCGTGCCGCATACCGTAAATTTTATATTGATGAGGTCTATCTCTTCATCACCAAGAAATTACTGTTCGGTTGGATCGGCTCGGCGGCGGCCTGGTTCGACAAGTATATCGTGGACGGACTGGTGAATGCAACCGGATGGGCAGCTGAAACCGTTTCCGAAAAATTGAAGATCATACAATCAGGACGCATACAGCAATACGCGGTCTATTTCCTGGCCGGTGTTTTGCTGATGGCCGTCTTGTTTATATATATGTGGCATTGAAACATGCTTTGTTGATTTATAAAAGGATTTAAACAACCAATATGAACCTGCTTTACCTGATATGGGTGCCCCTGGTTACGGCCCTGCTCATGCTGTTGATGAAACAGCCCAGGCTTGCGCGTGTACTGGCCCTGGCAGGCTCGTTGGTACAATTGGGCCTCGCGATCGCTTTATATGTTTCATATCTCAACGTTCATCAGCCCGGCGATTCCGGCATGCTCTATTTCGAACAGGTCTACGCATTTTTCCCCGACTGGAATATCAGCTTTCATATCGGTGTAGACGGTATCTCCATTGCCATGATCCTGCTGACGGCGCTGGTGGTGGTGGCTGGCGTATTGGTTTCCTGGGAAGTGGACAAGATGGCCAGGGAATACTTCTTCCTCCTTATATTATTAAGTCTTGGCGCCTATGGATTCTTCATATCCATAGATCTGATGATCCTTTTCTTCTTCCTGGAAGTGGCCGTGATTCCCAAGTATATGCTGATCGCGGTTTGGGGCAGTGGAAAAAAGGAATACAGCGCCAATAAACTGGCCCTGATGCTTATGGGCGGATCGGCACTGGTGCTTGTGGGTTTACTCATCCTGTTTTTCTCGCATGGCATTCATAGTTTTGATATGCAGGCGCTTTCGAGAATGTATATTCCGGAACAGTTGCAGCGTATTTGTTTCCTGCTCATATTTACCGGATTCGGGGTTTTTTCCGCACTGTTTCCTTTCCATACCTGGGTGCCAGACGGTCACTCTTCCGCACCCACGGCGGGATCGATGTTCCTGGCTGGCATTTCCATGAAACTGGGAGGTTATGGATGTCTGAAAGCGGCCACATACCTGTTTCCGCAGGCGGCAACCGAATTTTCTTCTTATATCATCGTCTTATCCGCGATTGCCATCTTATACGGCGCCTTTGCCACCATGATGCAGAAGGATCTCAAGTATATCAATGCATACTCATCCGTCAGTCATTGCGGTTTTGTATTGCTGGGCATCGGGATGCTCACGCGCACGGCCGTTTCAGGCGCGGTCATGCAAATGGTTTCACACGGACTCATGACAGCTCTTTTCTTTGCCGTCATTGGAATGATTTATTCGCGTACACATACCCGTCAGGTTTCCGAGATGGGAGGATTGATGAAAACGATGCCTTTCATCACCACGATCATGTTCATCGTGGGGCTATGTTCACTGGGGCTTCCCGGCCTGAGTGGATTCGTAGCTGAAATGACCATATTTATTGGTTCCTGGGAGAAGGCGGATATGTTTCACCGGGTTGCCACCATCGCCGCGTGTATGTCTATTGTGGTGACCGCCGTATACATCCTTCGTGCGATCGGACTGGTAGCCATGGGGCCACTCAGGGAATCATTGCAACATACCACCGATGCCAAATGGTACGAAAAGGCCGCAGCCATCCTGCTTGTTTTGGCCATACTTGCCATTGGGCTGGTGCCGGGATGGCTGGTTGACCTGGTTGGCCCGGGTACGGATGAGATCATGAAGAAAATATCAGGACATTAAACAAGGATAACAAAACAAGGATGTTTAACCAGATGCTCATATTGATGAAACAGGAACTGGCGCTTAGCGGCCTGATCTTCCTGCTGTTGATACTCAAACTGGGAAAAAGCATCCGGAACGAAACCTTCCTGCCCATCATCCAGTTTCTCCTCTTGGTCTTGCTGGCCATTGGGTTCATCTTCCAGGATACCGGAACCCTGTTCGATCAGATGTTTGTACAAACAAGAACGTCCATCCTCCAAAAAAATATCCTTTGCCTGGGCGTATATATGATGACGCTTTTATTTTCAGACTGGCTGAAGCAGCATGAACATATGCCCGAATTCATCATACTCACGTTATCGGTTACACTGGGTATGTATTTTATGATCTCCAGCGGCAACCTGCTGATGTTTTACATATCCCTGGAATTATCCAGTATTCCGTTGGCTGCAATGGTCAATTTCGACCTCCGGATCCGTAAATCATCCGAAGCGGCCATGAAAATGATCTTATCATCCGCTTTCTCTTCCGGGGTTTTGCTTTTGGGCATATCGTTCGTTTATGGCATTACCGGCACGATCCGTTTCGATGAACTGCCCCTTGCCCTGAACCAGTCGGGCCTGCAGATCCTGTCATTCATATTCCTGTTTTCTGCTTTCGCCTTTAAATTATCCATTGTGCCGTTTCATTTCTGGACGGCCGACGTATATGAAGGCGCACCCGTTCCGGTAGCGGCATTCCTGTCGGTATTATCTAAGGCCGCCATGACTTTTGTGCTGATGAATTTCCTGTTCCGCGTATTCTGGCCCATGTACGATATCTGGCATTATATGTTGCTTGGGTTATCGTTGCTGACGATCGTTGTGGGAAACCTGTTTGCCCTGAGGCAGGAAAATATCAAAAGATTCCTGGCCTTTTCTTCCATTGCACAGGTGGGCTTCATATTGCTGGCCATCAGTAGTTTTTCTCCTGCCGGACAAACAGCCGTGATATATTTTGTGCTGGTTTACCTGTTTTCAAATATGGCAGCGTTTTCGGTGGCAGGCATTGTTTGTGTGCATACGCAGCGGGAAAATATTAGCCAGTATAGAGGATTCTATAAGAACAATAAATTCCTGGGATGGGTAATGGCCCTGGCGCTTTTCTCACTGGCAGGGATACCGCCTACGGCCGGCTTCTTTGGAAAATTGTTTCTGCTGGCATCCGGCGCCTCAAGGGGCGAATTCCTGTTCATTCTTTTTGCAGCCCTGAATATGGTGCTGTCATTATACTATTACCTGAAACTGGTCAAGACGATCTTTGCCGATCCCGGTGAACAGGTGGTGGGCGCTGTTCCGGTATCGTTGCCCGCCCGCATTGGCCTGGTCATAGCAACAGTTGCGATATTGATGCTCGGTTTCATGAGCTGGGTGTATGAGTACATACGGGAAGCGGTTTAATGATGAGACAATAACTGATAGTAACACTATGGCTATTAATAAGAACCATGAATTTGAAGAATTGGATGGCGTGAAATGCGGCATCGTGGAAAAAAATGTCAGCGCCGACCGTGCTGCATTTCTGAAACAACTGCTTGAAGTTAACCGCTACGAGGTGAAAGTGGTGGCTGCGGCTCCACCGAAAAAGGCCACAGTTCCTGCAGCTCCGGTTGCAGAAGGCACGGATACTGTTTCTGCACCGGTTGCAGAACCCCCGGCTCCTGAATTATTTACGGTGGGCGTGACCGATTATACCTTTAATCCTGTCAATGCCATCTTCGGACGCATGTTAAAGACCGCAGACGGCCATATCGTTACACTGGCATACTGGAACCAGCAGGATGCCGTCAGCCGGGATGATATCCCTTATTATGAGAAGAACTGATTTTCCTGACTTAGCAGTTTGATTTCCGGCTATTTGGCCGGATTTTTTTATGATAAAAATCAACCTGGTGAGTGACAAATGTTGCCATCCTCCTATATTTTAATGCATAACTCTGCTTATCAAAACTGATAACGTTATGGCAACAAAAGCAAAGGCCGGAAAGTATGTCTATTTTTTCGGCGGCGGTAAAGCCGATGGCAATGAATCCATGAAAAATTTATTGGGTGGTAAAGGAGCAAACCTCGCTGAAATGGCAGGTCATCCCAATTTAAAATTGCCCGTACCGCCAGGATTTACCGTGACGACGGAAGTCTGCACGTATTATTATGATCATCGTAAAACATATCCCAAAACACTCGACGGCCAGGTCAGGGAATCTTTGGCAAAGATGGAAAAACTGACCGCCAAGAAATTCGGGGACTCAGATAACCCGTTGCTGGTATCTGTCAGGTCTGGAGCCCGTAAAAGTATGCCGGGTATGATGGAAACCGTGTTGAATGTTGGATTGAATGATAAAACGATCAAAGGCATCATTGCCCAAAGCGGGGATGAACGATTCGCTTATGACGCTTATCGCCGGCTGATCTTGATGTATGCCGATGTGGTGATGGAAAAAGCGGCAGGTGTTGAAGTGAAGCATGGAAAGGGCATCAGGAAGATACTTGATGAACAACTCGATCATGTCAAACATAGCCGCGGATATAAAAGTGATACAGAACTGACGGTTGATGAGTTGAAAAAACTGGTGGATGAATATAAAAAAACGGTAAAGAAATTGTTGGGGAAACCATTTCCCGAAGACCCCTGGGAACAAATGTGGGGCGGTATAGGCGCCGTATTCAGCAGTTGGAATGGCAAGCGGGCCGTGGAATACCGTCGTATAGAAAAGATACCCGATGAATGGGGCACAGCGGTGAACGTGCAGGCTATGGTGTTTGGCAATATGGGTAATGACAGCTGCACCGGTGTTGCTTTTACCCGTAACCCGGGAACAGGTGAAAATAAATTCTATGGCGAATACCTGGTAAATGCGCAGGGCGAAGATGTGGTGGCAGGCATCCGTACGCCGGCACCGGTGAATGAATATTCCATGAATGCGCAAAGCAAACATTTCACTTCTCTTGAAAAACTCATGCCGGCTTTGTATAAGGAATTGTTTGGTTACCAGAAAAAACTCGAACAGCATTACAAAGACATGCAGGATATCGAGTTTACCATAGAAAAAGGCAAATTGTATATGCTGCAGTGCCGTGTGGGAAAAAGAAATGGTGTGGCAGCGGTTCGCATGGCCATGGATATGTATAAAGACAGGATGATCGATGCCAAAACGGCCATTCTTCGCGTTGCGCCCAACCAGTTGGTGGAATTATTACTCCCGATGCTTGATCATGCAACTGAAAAGATCACGCCGGTCATAGCCAAAGGATTGCCGGCAGGACCCGGAGGAGCCCGGGGCCGGGTTGTTTTTTCTTCGGAAGAAGCAGTGGAATGGGCAAAGAAAGGCGAGAAGGTGATACTGGTACGTGAAGAGACTTCCCCGGAAGATGTGGATGGTATGCATAAGGCACAGGCGATCCTTACCAGCAAGGGTGGCATGACTTCACATGCGGCGCTCGTTGCGCGAGGCTGGGGTAAATGCTGCATCGTTGGTTGCGGCGATATAGAAATACACCACGATACCAAAACATTCCATGCAAAAGGAGTGATCGTCAAAGAGGGCGACTGGATAAGTTTGAACGGAACCAAAGGATTGGTGTATGAAGGAAGCCTGCCATTAACCGATATCGATCTGCGGAAAAATAAGTCTTACCAGGAACTGATGAAGCTGGTGGATAAAACCAAAAAACTGGGTGTTCGTACAAATGCCGATACGCCGAAAGATGCGCAACAGGCACTTTATTTTGGTGCGGAAGGTATCGGTCTTTTCCGCACGGAACATATGTTCTACGGAGAAGGAAGCGAAAGGCCCTTATTTCTGCTGCGCAAGATGATCATGAGCAAAACGGAACAGGAAAGAAGGGGGGCATTAAATGAATTGTTTCGTTTTGTCAAGAAGGATTTTAAAGATACACTGACTATCATGCACGGTCATGCCGTTACATTCCGTTTACTGGATCCGCCGTTGCATGAATTCGTTCCGCACGATTCAGAGAAACTGCAACAGTTGAGTAAGGAGCTGGGCATTAGTATGAGTCTGCTTAAGCGGAGGGTACTTGCCCTGCATGAAAATAACCCGATGTTGGGTCACCGTGGTGTGCGTTTGGGCATCAGCTATCCGGAGATCACAGAGATGCAGGTGAGGGCCATCCTGGAAGCCACCGGCGAACTCATGAAAAAGGGCAAGAAGGTTTTTCCGGAAATCATGATCCCGGTAACCTGTTCGGTTAATGAACTTGTTCACCAGCAAAAGATCGTTGATAGGGTTTACCGGGAAGTCTGTGATAAATTACGTATCAGGAAGATCGCCTATCACTATGGTACAATGATCGAAATACCGAGGGCGGCGTTGAAGGCCGGTCAAATGGCCACTGTAGCAGATTTTTTCAGTTTCGGTACCAATGACCTCACACAAATGAGCTTTGGATTCAGCCGCGATGACATCGGTGGTTTCCTGCCCGCATACCTCGATCAGAAGATACTCAAGGATGATCCTTTTCAAACCATCGACCAGGATGGTGTCGGAGAATTGATCAGGATCGCAACAGAAAGAGGCCGTAAGGTAAAGCCCGGTCTGAAGATCGGTATCTGCGGCGAACACGGGGGAGATCCCGAAAGTGTGAAATTCTGTCACCGTATAGGAATGTCATATGTGAGTTGCTCTCCATTCAGGGTGCCCATTGCCAGGCTGGCCGCTGCTCATGCGGCCTTGGAAAAATAATTTTTTTGACAACCGCGAATAACAGGAGGCCGGGCGATTCACCCGGCCTTTATCTTGGTATAAACAAAGAAGAGATTGTTTGAAAAAAGAAGCCTGAGAAGTAAAATGACAACGGCTGAGTAACCCGGCATACTATTCAACCGGTTCATTGAATCCTCTCCAGTATCCTGATGTAATTAGCACGTTCATATGCGGTAGGGTCTGCAATATGTTGCTGACTCATGCTTCCTCGAAAGGAATGAAGGTTATCGAATCCCATGCGATACATCCAGTCCTGCAAGTCTTTATTCATGGTACGCAAATAAGGTATTCCGTTCTTGTACAGGGAGGATGCCGTCATCACCACATCGGCGCCAGCCAGTATGTACTTGATCACTTCGGTTGCGCTCTGCACGCCGGTAGTGGCGGCAAGGGAGAGATCGACCTTTCCGTACAGAAGGGCGATCCACATCAGCGGAAGCCTGATCTCGTTTGATTCACTGTATTGGAGGTCATGCGTGATAACCAGCTTATTGATATCAAAGTCGGGTTGATAGAATCGGTTAAACAACACCAGTGCGTCGGCACCGGCCTGTTTCATACGGAGCGACATATTGCCCATGGCGCTGAAGTAGGGATTCAGTTTAACGGCAACGGGTATACTAACGGCTCTTTTGATGGATTGAATGATGTTAAGGTAACGATGTTCCACTTCAGGTGATGACATTGTGATGTCGCCTGGGATGAAGAAGATATTCACCTCAATGCCGTCGGCTCCCGCATCTTCCATGAGTTTGGAGTATTCGATCCATCCTTCATTGGTGATGCCATTCAGGCTGGCAATGACAGGAATTTTTACCCGTTCTTTGGCTTTGCGGATATTTTCCAGGTATTCATCACTGCCTACATTGAATTCGGTAAGATCCGGAAAATAGTCCAGCGCTTCCGCAAATGAATAAGAGGTTTCCGACATCACGGTCCTGAATTTTTCTTCTTCCCTTCTTATCTGTTCTTCAAACAGGGACGACATGACCACCGCACCGGCGCCGTATTCTTCCATTTGCACAATATTGGCGGTTTGTTCCGATAGGGTGCTGGCCGATACAACAATCGGTGAATTCAGGGCCAACCCCATATACTTGGTATGTATGTTCATATATGCAATTTTATGCCAGTGGTACGAAGTCGCTGGCTTTTTTGGTGGCCAGTTCTTCATAATTCTTCCATTTGAGATTCACCAGTTCCTGCGCCTGTTTGATCAATTTTTCGGCGGCTTCTGGATGCGTGATGGTCAGTACTTTATACCGGAGTTCATGATACACATACTCCTTCAGCGGTATCGACGGCCTAGGAGAATCTAGTACAAACGGGTTTTGGTTTTTCATGCGTAGCACCGGGTTGTAACGTAGCAGGGGCCAGTGACCACTGTAAACGGCCTTTTGTTGCTGGTCCAGTCCATCTTTTAGGTCGTATCCATGTGCTATGCAATGGCTGTATGCCAGTATCAGCGACGGGCCGTTATATGCCTCTGCTTCCCTCATGGCCAGCAGCGTTTGCTGCGGGTTGGCGCCGAAGGCCACTCTTGCCACGTACACGTTACCGTAAGAGATAGCCTGCAATGCCAGGTCTTTTTTGCCGGCCGATTTGCCACCAGCCGCAAATTTGGCCGTAGCTGCTGTAGGCGTTGCCTTGGATGACTGCCCGCCTGTATTGGAATATACTTCGGTATCCAGGACCAGGATATTGATGTTTCGTCCGCTCGCGAGTGCATGGTCCAGTCCGCCGAACCCAATATCATAAGCCCATCCGTCGCCGCCTACGAGCCATACGCTTCGGCGAACCAACTGATCGGCAACGGAGAGCAGGTGCGCTGCTTTGGATGAACGTAAAGTATATAATGTGTCTTTTAACAGGCCGACGCGTTTTCTTTGTTCGAGAATATCTGATTCCTGTACCTGGGGTGCGTCTACGATCGATTGAACCAGTTCGGCTCCAATGTCATCTTTGAGGTCATGCAGGTATTGGCGGGCCAGATCGAGTTGTTTATCAGCCGTGATCCTCATGCCCAAACCAAATTCGGCATTGTCTTCAAAGAGTGAATTCGACCAAGCCGGCCCCCTTCCTTCAGCATTGACGGCCCAGGGTGTTGTGGGTAGGTTTCCGCCATAGATCGAGGAGCAACCGGTGGCATTGGCTACGAGTAACCGATCGCCAAAAAGTTGAGAGAGTAATTTAAGATAGGGCGTTTCACCGCAACCGGCGCAGGCTCCGGAGAATTCAAACAATGGCTCCAGGAACTGGGCGCCGTGTACCGTTGAGAAATCGATCTTTGAACGATCATTCCAGGGTATCTTTTCAAAGAATTCGATGTTATGTTGCTCCGCGTGAAGCACGGGTTCTTTTTCCCCCATATTGATGGCTTTACGGGAACGGTTAGACGGATCCGTTGCCGGGCACACTTCCACGCACAGGTTGCAGCCGGTGCAATCTTCCAGGTACACTTGTAATGAATATTGTGTTTCAGGAAAGCCCCGGGCATTGATGGGGGCGCTTTTGAATCCTTCAGGGGCTTTGCCCAGGTATTTCCTGTTATAGAATTTGGCCCGGATGACGCTGTGCGGACATACATAGGCGCAGTTGCCACACTGGATACAAAGATCAGGCTCCCAAAGGGGAACGAGGTCGGAGATATTGCGCTTTTCCCATTTTGTAGTACCGCTTGGGTAGGTTCCATCCTCGGGCATCTTGCTCACCGGGAGATTATCCCCGTGCCCCAAGATCATCGCTGCCGTAACATCTCTGACAAATTCAGGCGCCCGGTGAGAAACGGCCTCGATCGATTCGGATGAAACACTCACTTTGTCGGGTATACGAACTTCATGCAGGTTTTCCAACGTGGAATCCACCGCCTGGAAATTCTGTTCTATGACTTTTTTTCCTTTTTTGAAATAGGTTTTTTCAATTGCTTTTTTGATCTGTTTGATGGCATCTTCTTTAGGCAATACGCCTGACAGTGCAAAATAGCAGGTTTGCATGATGGTATTGATGCGGCCTGTCATGCCATTGTCCCTGGCAACGGATGTGGCATCGATCACAAAGACCTTCAGTTTTTTCCGGATGATGTTTTCCTGTACAGATCCGGGCAGTTTATTCCATACTTCTTCCTTATCATACGGGCTGTTCAGAAGAAAGGTGGCGCCGTTGCAGGCATGGTCCAGCATTTCCACTTTTTCGGTGAAATTGAATTGGTGGCAGGCGATAAAATCGGCCTTGTTGATCAGGTACGGTGCACGGATGGGCGTTGGGCCGAACCGAAGATGAGAAACTGTCCTGGCTCCTGATTTTTTTGAATCGTACACAAAATACCCTTGTGCGTACAGGTCGGTATTCTCGCCAATGATCTTGATGGTATTTTTATTGGCCCCAACGGTTCCATCGGCGCCAAGGCCAAAGAAAAGCCCCTGCCTCCAACCACTTTCATCCAGTGTGAAATCCGGGTCAAATGGCAGGCTGGTATGTGTGACGTCATCCTGGATACCGATCGTGAAATTATTTTTGGGTTTTTCCTGTTTCAGGTCATCGAATACGGCTTTGACCATCGCCGGAGTGAATTCTTTGGATGAAAGGCCATAACGTCCTCCCACCACATGGGGCATTTGTTTGATCTTACCCTGTTGCCATGCATCCACGAGGGAAGACAATACGTCCTGGTACAGGGGTTCGCCGGAAGCACCGGATTCTTTGGTGCGGTCGAGTACGGATATGCGTCGGGTGGTGCCGGGTAGCGCATTAACAAGATGATCCAGCGAGAATGGCCTGTAGAGGCGAACTTGTATGACGCCTGTTTTTTCGCCGTTCCGATTCAGTTCGCGGACGGTTTCCGCTACGGTTTCACCACCTGAACCCATGATGATAACGACCCTTTCTGCATCGGGCGCTCCGTTGTATTCAAACAATTGGTAGGTGCGGCCGGTGAGGGTGGCGAACTGTTTCATCACATCATCCATGATCCCCGGCATCCTGTTGTAAAAGCGGTTCACGGTTTCACGCCCCTGGAAATACACATCGGGGTTTTGTGCGGTACCCCTGATAAAAGGTTTATCCGGATTGAGGGCACGGCCCCGGTGAGCAATCACGAGTTCATCGGGCAACATTGCTTTCATGTCGTCCTCACTCAGCATGACCAGTTTATTCACTTCATGCGAGGTGCGGAACCCGTCGAAAAAATGAACAACGGGTATGCGTGAACGTAGGGTAGCTGCCTGGGCGATCAGCGCAAAGTCGTGCGCTTCCTGTACACTGGCCGAACCCAGCATGGCAAAGCCGGTTGTGCGGGCCGCCATAACATCCTGGTGATCGCCAAATATCGACAAACCCTGTGCAGCCAGTGAACGGGCAGCCACATGAAATACGGCGGGTGTCAGTTCGCCCGCGATCTTGTACATATTCGGCAACATCAGCATGAGACCCTGGGAAGCGGTGAATGTGGTAGTCAGGGCGCCGGTTTGGAGTGCTCCATGCACCGTGCCTGCAGCTCCTCCCTCACTCTGCATTTCAATGACTTCAGGTACTGTGCCCCAAATATTGGGGGTGGCTTTGGCAGACCATTCATCGGCCAGTTCAGCCATGGCGGAAGATGGGGTGATGGGATAAATGGCACAAACCTCATTGACACGGTAAGCCACATATGCCGCGGCTTCGTTACCATCTATCGTTGCAACGATTTTCTTATTCGACATGGCTGTTCGTATTATTGGGTTCTGTAATCATTTCGATGGCATGACAGGGGCATTGTTCATAACAGACGGCGCATCCTGTACAGGCATTATAGTTGAACTTATACCTGTTGCCCTTACCCAGTTTGATGATGGCATCTTCGGGACAGGCGCCAAAACAACCATCGCATTCAAAGCAGTTGCCGCAACTCAGGCAACGCTGGGCTTCATAACGTGCTTCGGCTTCAGACAAACCATGTGTGACTTCATCAAAACTCTTGACGGCAACAGAAGGCGATAATGCGGCCTGTTCTTTTTGCGGGGCCTCCGTTTTATACCACATGTGCAGTTTGCGGAAACCGGCAGTCGGGTGTTTGTCGGGTTTGGTATAGGGAGACTTTGTCAGGTAGCCGTTTATGTATTTGGCCGCTTTCTTACCATGTCCTATCGCGATCGCAGAGCTTCGGTTTTCAGATGGGAGCATATCGCCCCCGGCGAAGATCCCTTCATGGCCTGTCATTCTCTGCGCATCAATGGATACGGTGCCATCACTGTTGATGGATATGCCCGTGATGTTTCTTAAAAAGCCGGAATCGGATTCCTGCCGGTTGGCTATGATCAGTACATCGGCTGCGGCATATTCCATTTTTCCCGTGCCGGTTGCCTTACCCTTCTCTATCTGCAGGTCTTCCAAAACAACCTGCTTATTTTCCACCCGGTCTATTTTTTTCAGCAAATGAATATGAACGCCTTCCGCCAGCGCATCTTCCGTTTCATAATCATAGGCCGGCATCATTTTTTTATCGCCGGGAAAGTAAACGGTTACATCGGATCCAAATCTTTTGAGCATGCGGGATAAGTAAAGGGCCAGTTTCCCGCCGCCATAGACCACTACTTTCTTTTGCATGAAAGGCGACGGATTGGTCTTCGAATCCCTGAAGAAGGTAAAAGCATCGGTGATCATGACCGACTGGTCGTTTACAAAGGATTCTGGCTGGATCTTTTGCGCACCGATCGAGAGGTACACGGCATCAAATCGGCCGTTTTCCTTTTCTTCCTGCAGATCAGCCACGGTATAATTCAGGCGAAAGTTGATGCCCATGTTCATTAACCTGCCGATTTCCGCATCGAGGATATTTTTGGGCAGCCTGTAATCCGGCACGCCCGTCCACAGTAATCCTCCGGGATGCGTCCCTGCATCGTAAACATCAACGGCATGGCCCATGCGGGCGAGGTGATAGGCCGCAGACAATCCGCCTGGTCCGGCTCCGACCACCAGCACTTTTTTCCGGTAGGTTGCGCATGGAAGCGTACCGTCCAACCCTGTCGTATGGCTTCATCGCCAATAAACCTTTCCGTAGCGTGGATATTGACGGTATTGTCGATATGATTACGGTTACATCCCGTTTCGCAGGGCTTTACACATATACGCCCCATGATGGCCGGGAAGGGGTTATCCTCAAGGATGGTTTGAAAGGCTTCAAAATAATTTCCGGATTGCGCATGAGATAACCAGGCCTGGATGTTTTCACCTGCGGGGCAAGCGCTGTTGCAGGGGGGCATAAAATCAACATATACCGGCCGTTTCGACCGCATATGACCGGTACCTTCTCCATGCGCCGAGAGGTCAACCGCTTTGGTGATATCAGTAACTGGCATAAAAGGGTTTTAACAGGAATGCATAATGCCCCGCGGGGGCAAATTGGCAGCGGGAAATTAGGAAAGGAGCGCAGGAGGGAGGCTGACCGAATGCAACCGGCTTAATGATTCCCGTCATGAAAAAGGGGGCTTTCGGGCAATAAAAAACCCGCCGTTGCTGGCGGGTCTCTTCTGATCGGAAAAGATTATGAGATAGCTTTCAGGATGATCGATTTCACATCGGACAAGGCAACCCTTTCCTGTGTCATGGTATCCCTGTTACGGATGGTAACGGTACGGTCTTCCTTGGTCTGGTGATCGATGGTTACACAGAAGGGAGTGCCGATGGCATCCATGCGGCGGTAGCGTTTACCGATGGCGTCTTTTTCTTCATAGAAGCACATGAAGCTGCCTTTACATTCGTCCATCAGTTCACGGGCGATTTCCGGCAGTCCGTCTTTTTTCATCAGTGGCAGGATGGCCAGTTTGGTGGGTGCTATTTTAGCCGGGATGCGCAGCACCACGCGGCTGTCTTCTGTTCCGTCTTCTTTGGTCCATTTCTCTTCGGCATAAGCCAGGCTGAGGATGGTGAGGAACAAACGGTCGAGCCCAACCGAAGTTTCCACAACAAAGGGTGTGTAGTTACCATACGGTTTGCCATTTTCATCCAGGTCGTTATCGAAATACTGGATTTTTTTGCGGCTGAAGCTGGCATGCTGCGACAAATCGAAATCGGTACGGCTGTGAATGCCTTCGAGTTCTTTCCATCCGAAAGGAAATTCGAATTCGATATCCAGGGCTGCATCGGCGTAATGGGCCAGTTTGGTATGGTTGTGATAACGCAGTTTATCTGCCGGTATGCCGATGCTTTCATGCCATTTTTTCCTGGTTTCTTTCCAGTAATTGTACCATTCGAGCTGGGTGCCGGGGCGGATGAAGAATTGCATTTCCATTTGTTCGAATTCACGCATCCGGAAAATGAATTGCCTGGCCACGATCTCATTGCGGAAGGCCTTGCCTGTTTGTGCGATACCAAAGGGGATCTTCATGCGTCCCGTTTTTTGCACATTCAAAAAGTTGACAAAAATGCCCTGTGCTGTTTCCGGCCGGAGATAAACTATATTGTCATCCGGGTTTTCACTGGCTACCGCGCCGAATTCAGTTTTAAACATCAGGTTGAACTGGCGGACGTCGGTCCAGTTACATGTTTTACTGATCGCGCAGGTTATTTTATGATCTTCTATCAGTTTTTTCAAACCGGAGTAATCGTCTTTAGCGAGCAATTGGTCCATGGCGGCGATGAGTTCATCCGCTTTGGTTTTATCCAGTGTTTCAGCGAAGCCTTCGATGAGATGATCTACGCGGTAGCGTTTTTTACTGTCTTTGTTATCGATCATCGGGTCGCTGAAGTTATCCACGTGTCCGCTTGCTTTCCATACAGTAGGGTGCATGAAGATAGCGGCGTCGATACCCACGATATTTTCGTGCATCTGGGTCATGCTTTTCCACCATTCGTCGCGCAGGTTTTTTTTGAGTTGTGCGCCATTCTGACCGTAATCGTATACTGCTGAGAGGCCATCGTACAGTTCGGATGACTGGAAAATGTAACCGTATTCCTTACAATGTGATATGAGGTTCTGGAATAAATTTGCTTCGTTTGCCATGGGCGCAAAGATAGTCGATTCGTACTTTGAAGTCAAATAACCCAGTTCCCTTCATTCATTCGGCGGACTGTTTCGGAGGTTATCAGGTCATTCGAATATTCGGTATCCTGCAAATCCTCATGGTATTTTTCAAAGTGTATTTTTGACTCAAATCCTGCAAGAACCCGGTCTTTGGCCAGGAAAGATTCGGTTTCCTGCAGCAAGGCATGCCAGGAGGAGAATTCCCAGGCCCGGAAATCGGATACAAACCCGTGATGTGCCGGGTTAAGATGAATGTATCGGATCAACCTGTTAAAATGAGATGATTTTTCTACCAATTTCCGTTTAAAGGGCTGGGAAAATAATTTCCCTTTGCGTTGACAGGATTGGTTGATGGATTGCGCATAAGCATTAAAGAAGTGGGATAACTGCCTGGACGCTATTAAGTTTATTTGACTTTTCCCATCCTTACCCGGGACCGTGACATCTTCATTGACGCGTACCAGTAAGTGAAAGTGATTATTCAATAAAACATAGGCATAGGTTTGCAGGATCTGGGAGCAGTACTGCTGGTATTTTTTCAGGAAATAGTAATAATTCCTTTTTTCTTTGAAGAGGCTTTCGCCATTGTTTCCCCTGTTATAAATGTGGTAGACGCCCCCCGGTCGTAATGGTTCATACTGTTGCATCTGCAATGGTAGCAGAATATGTGCTTTCCGGTTGCAGATCAGACTGAATCTTATTGACTGCCGCTGAACTTTGTTTAGTTGATCATCGGTTTTTTGTATAACCCTGTTAGGGTTTAAACCCTAACAGGGTTATATCTAATCCTGTATTTTTACAGGCATGTTCCGTTTCTTGTTTCTCCTTGCCGCCGGCATGTTGCTTCTATCCTGTAATCAACAGGACCGGCACCCCCATCGTCAAATTACACCGGCATTTTATTACTGGAAATCGATCTATTCTCCCAATCCCTATGAAGCCAACAAACTCAGGGAACTTCATGTACAGACTCAGTATATCAAATTCTTTGATGTCGGCTGGAACAACGACAGTAAAAAACCCCAGCCCCTGGCTGTCATCCGATTCGATAAAGAATACCGGGAAATTTTGGAACATGTTCGGCCAATTCCGGTTGTCTTTATAACCAATGAATGTATCCGTCAACTTGATTCGGCATCGGCTGAGTCACTTGCGGTGCAGATCCTGCAACTGGTTCGTGATATTCAATCCGTCAATCAGTTGCCGGTTTTCCATGAATTGCAAATTGATTGTGACTGGACGGTATCAACTAAAGAGGTGTATTTTGTCTTTCTCAATTATCTGAAGAAACTGGATCCGCAATTGCTCCTCTCTGTCACCATCCGACTTCACCAGGTGAAATATATCGCGAAAGCGGGCGTGCCTCCGGTTCACAGGGGCCTGCTCATGTGTTACAACATGGGCAATCTTCGTAATCCGGCTACTGTCAACTCAATCCTGGATCCCGGTGAACTTAAAAAATACCTCGGGCATCTGAACACATACCCCCTTCCACTCGATATCGCTCTGCCCTTATTCAGCTGGTCTGTTGTTTTCAGGAACGGATCGTATGTTGGGCTGCTGAAAATTCGGGCGTCCGACTTGCCGGTCACAGCCGTTTCCAGGGTCGGCGAAAATCGGTTTCGGCTGAATAAGGATACGGTATTGGCTGGGTTTGACTGCCGGAAAAATGACGAGATCCGGTATGAATCCTCTGAACTGCAACAAATTCTGCAAGCCAGTGATTACCTGGGCCAGCACTGGAAAGATACCAGTGCCAGGATAGCTTTCTTTCATCTGGATAGTATTATTTTACAGAAATATTCCACCCATGACCTTGAAATCATTATTGATCGCTTTCGCTAATTGTTTGCTGATCGCTTTTCCTCAAAATATGATCGGTTGCGGACCGGATATTGATGAATATGATTACCATACCGGTTTTTTCCTGCGCAACCTTCCGAATGATATGTCATTGCGGCCATTTTATTACAGCAATTATTCATTTCTGTATGATTCTTTTGAGGAATTACCGGCTGAAGAATTATTGACGAAAGAATGGGCAGAATATTGTGGCGCTGATATGCCTGAAACAGATGTTTCCTGGTTGGTTTTTTCTACAAGCCTGCCTTCGGTCAAAGCCCTGTATGCGCACGCTTCCGGAAAAAGGAAACTGCCAACGGGAGACTCCCTGCTGAAAAACCGCATGGCACTCAAACTATCGGCAACGGCAGACCTGGAAGCATTGGGATATCTGCAATATGCAAAAACGGTAGAGCCCTATGTTGTAGGGCAGTATGATTATTGGGAACCGGTTGTCAGGGATTCGGTGAAGATGGCAAGATTGATCAGGAACGGTATCCAGTTATATGATGCTGCCAAAAAGGATGTCTTTAAATTGAAATATGGATACCAGGTTGTCCGATTGGCCCATTACAGCAGGCAGTATAAGGAAGCAGCGGAATATTACGACCGGTTGATAGCGGGTAATCCTACCCGTTCGGTATTGCAACAATTGTCACTGTCGTTGAAGGCTGGCGCCTTGTATCACCAGGGTAAACGGCCGGAAGCGGTCTATTTGTTTAGTAAGGCTTTGTCAGCTTCGTCTGTCAGGAGTTTATCGAACTACCAAAGCTTTCGCTGGGCGATGAATGGTATGTTTGATATTCCGGCGGCGCTGTCTTATTGTAAAAATGCGCGGGAAAAAGCCAACCTGATCGGCTTGATGTCGATATATGGCCCCCAGACCGAATTTGCTGCAATGAAAGAAGTATACCAACTGGATCCGGGCATTCCTATCCTGGAACTGATGGCTGTACGGGAGGTCAATAAAATGGAAGAATTTTACTACACGCCAACTTTGTCGGCCCAGGCTGGCGGGGATATCCTGTATGATAGCTGGTATGAACCGGTGAAAACCGATTCTTTGCAAAGGATGGAAAACAAACTGCGCGAAATGGGTGATTGGTTTCACCAGGTTGCCCGGGAAAAGAAAGTGCAAAGTCCTGTATTATTTGAATTGGCGGCTTCTTATGTGTCTATGATGCTGAAAGAATGGAAACAGTCCAGGGATCGGCTCGACCTGGCGTCGACAATGCCCATGACCAACAGGTATAAAGACCAGATGGCCATGATCAACCTTTTATTATTGATCAATGATCCGGAGCGTATAGACGCGGAAGTAGAAAAAAAACTCCTCCCTTCCCTGGAATGGCTGAAAGACAAGGCGCTAAATGGTGATTCGTTTGATGAAGCCCATCAATCTTATAATAAATCGCAATGGGTAAAATTCTATCGAAGCGTTCTGGCGGAAATACTGGCCAGGAAATATCATCAACAGAATGATTTGCTTCGGGAAGTATTGTCTGTCGGCGCGGCAGAATGGATCAGCAATCCGTCTGCAAACTCCTATTGGGGGATTGTATTTCTTCGGAAAAATATGAGCTCTCCCGATGTGGCTGCCCTGTATGCTTTTATGAAATCATCCAGGCACAGCGCTTTTGAGGAATTTTTGCTTCAACATAACTGTATCCAGGAAAATCTGGTCACAGATTTTGCCGGAACGGCCTTTTTGAGGGATGGGCAATATGCGGAAGCCGTCAGGTGGTTTTTAATGACGCCCGATGCCAATGGACCGATAGAGAAAGACCCTTTTATTGATTTACTCTATGATCAGTCAGAAAAATTACCAGCCAATAATGTAAGCACCAGCAAATTGTCTTTTGCCAGGGAAATGCTTGAGTTGCACAAAAAAGCTGAAAGGAAAGATAAGGATGAGGCGAAGTACCTGTATAAGATTGCATTGGGACTTTACAACACAACTTATTACGGATATGCCTGGGAGCTGGTCGAGTATTCCAGGAGCGGCACCGACGGATATGTGATCCCTGATGATGCCACATCATTCAAAAAAAATTATTACGGATGTTTCCAGGCGCATGATTATTTCAAAAAAGCACTTGATGCTTCAACAGACGCGGAATTCAGGGCAAGATGCCTTTTTATGATGGCTAAGTGCATCCAGAAGCAATATCATCAGCCACAGTACAGGGAATACAGGTATGAAGAATATGAAAAGTATGATCTTGCCAGCAAAGAGTACTACCAGAAATTTACCAATAATCCCTACTTCCCGCAGTTGGTGAAAGAATATAGCCAGACGGATTTTTACCGGGAAGCGTATCAGTCTTGCAGTTATTTGAGGGATTTCATTTCCGGAAAAAAATGATCTTTTTATAAATAAAAAGAGGCAGCGATAAACTGCCTCTTTCTTTATTTGAAAAATCGGATCTGTTATAATTTCAAAACGGTGCGGCTGATCGTTTCTCCGTCATCTCCGAGTATGGTGACTGTGTATTGACCGGATGGGAGTTGGGTCGTTTCCAGTTTCAGCTGATTGTTTCCGGCAATCATAGGGAACACGCGGGAACTGATCCGGCGTCCATTCATGTCGGTGATCAGTACCGTTATGCTTCCCGGTTTTGTTGAACTGATACTCAGGATGCTTTCCTGTTGCTGATTGGCCGGGTTGGGGGCGATGCCCACTACTTCAAAGCCTGTCTGCCTGTTGAGCAAACCAATGATCTTACTGTAGCTTACCTGTCCGTCGGCATCAACGATCTTGACACGGTAATAATTCAATCCACCCAGGGGTTCTGAATCGGTGTGGTTAAATGGTTCTCTGCAACGGATGGCATCAGCATTGATGGTTTTGATGCCACGGAATGAACGGCTGTCTGAACTGCGTTCAAGCGTCATCGTTACACCGGGTGAATTGGTACAGTTGACTTTCCAGGCCAGGTTATGGTCTTTGCCGTTTTTCATACCGGTGAAATATTCGATGCTGATAGGCAGTGTTCCCAATATGCCACCTAATGCATAGGGCCTGAATATGGCGAAATTGGTCACCGGGTCACCGGGGGCGGCGCCACCGGTTGATCCTAATGTGTTGGTGAGATTTCCTCCGTTATCCAGTCCGCCGAGGCTTACCCAGCTACTGCCGTTCCAGGTGACCATTTTCAGTTGTGCAGGTATCACGACGGTCGAGGAAGTCAGGTCGCTGTAATGTAAAGTAAGATTGGATGCGCCCGCAGCCGGTGCACCGATGGCATCAATCGTCCAATAATAAGGGGTGACCATTTCAATGGATCCGGGTGTTAATCCGCTTCCTGCATTGGGGTTGGGTGTTTTGAAACTCACATCCCAATTCGTAGCGTTGGCATTGTTGGGTGTGATGACCGCCTTGGCTAACTGTGTTGCATTATTGGAAACAGGAAATTCATAAGCGGCCGATTGATTAGATGCACGGATCATCCTTCCGATGATATGGCTGGCCACTGAGCCGCCAACGATGGCCCCCGGTAACGGGCTTTGTATGATCATGGCTCCGGTATTCGTTTGTACATCCAGGTTGCCATTATCCAGGTATAATTTGGCATTCGGGCTGTTGGGCATATAAATGACTCCGCCAAGTATGTCTGCGGCTGCGTTTATGCGGAGGCTGACATCGTTGGTCAGTGCATTTGGGTCAGTACCCAGGTTCAGGTTGACCGGGAAACTGGCATTCATCTGAATCTCAGAACCTGTATTGTTGCCTGATTCTGTAATATTCCCCTGTGTATACAGGCTGCCTTTTAAAAGCAGTACGGTGGCCTGGCTTCCTGATGCTGCCCGGTTGATATCAATGGTGGTATTGGCATCCTGCGTTAAATCGCCATTGACGGTTAAGGTATAGCTTGTAGAGTTGGATGTGCTGAAAACCCATTTTCCCGAACCATCGTCTGTCAGCTTAAAATTACTCACTGAGATGTTTTGGTTGAAGCCATTGGTGGTATTCGTATAACCAGGACTGTTGAATTCATAGCTGCCGTAACTGCCGACAGAAGAATTCATGTTAAATAATGCGGGATTTGCCACGGCGCCCGTGTTGAGTATCAGGGATCCTTCATCATATGTTCCGGTGGGGAATGAGCCGCCGTTTTTGTACACTTCATAGGTACTGCCTCCAAGCATAAAAAATGTCGCGCGTGATCCTGTACCATTGCTGCTGCCCGGGCCATACCGCAGTTTACCGCCGTTCATTACCTGGGTTGTTCCACCGAGGTAGTTCATTCTTGAACTGGACCCGGTGATATCAATGGTACCATAGATCTGTGCGAGGCTTCCTGCCAAAACTTCAATCACGATGGATGCGGTACCCTGGATATTTAAGGTGGAGCCTGCCTCAACCTTGAATTGCGGGGAGACAGACAGGCTTCCGCCGATGGTATATGTTTTGGAAGTTGCTGGATTGGTAAAATTGACAACGGCATTGTTGATGATCCACAGGGATGATGGAAAATAAGTGCCGTCAATAGTGATCGTAGCATTGCGGTCAATGACGATGTCATCAGTATTGGTCGGCGCACCTGATGTGCCACTCCCGTTTGATTGGGTGTTCCAGTTGGCTCCGTCACTGTAATTACCGGTGGTTCCTACCCAATAGATGGTACCTGCCACTCCGGTGGTTACTGATGAAAGGATAGCCAGGGTTACAAGCGTAATAAATCGTCTCATGATTATTTGATTGATGATAAATAGGGAATTCCGGAACAATGGATTTGGTTGGCTGCATCAAGGGGTACGGTTAACAAAGATAGTTCATATCATAAAAAAACCACCAGCTGTTTGCTGGTGGTTGTATACAGGTACTTACCATTATTTCGATTAGCTGCAACCCAGGCTGTTACCGCAGTTCAGGCACTTATAGCAGGTGCCGCTGCGTACGGTGATATGTCCGCAGGTATTACAGGCAGGCGCATCACCCTGCATGGATTTGTTGGCGGCATTCACGGCATCCAGGCTGCTGGCCACTTTTTTGGTGCTGGCCATGCGGTGAGGGGCGGTTCCGTTGGTTTTGGAACTTCCGTTATTGCCCAAAACCCGTACTTCGCTGAGTTCATGTTTCCTTTCTCCGATGGTGGGTGTGCTTTCATCCCAGGGTTGGTCGCCCAGGTTTTCCACTTCGGGTTTGTCCAGTACATGCACCAGGTCGGTGCGGCCCAGGTATTCGTATGCCAGTGAACGGAAGATGAAATCGATGATCGACGTAGTGGTTTTGATGTTCGGGTGTTCCACCATGCCGGCCGGTTCAAAACGGGTGAAGACGAATTTTTCCACGTATTCTTCCAGTGGAACGCCGTATTGCAGGCCGATGGAAATGGCGATGGCAAAGCAGTTCAGCATACTGCGAACGGTAGCGCCCTCTTTGGCCATATCGATGAAGATCTCGCCCAGTGTACCGTCGTTATATTCGCCGGTGCGGAGGAAGAGTGCCTGGCCGTTGATCTTGGCCTTCTGTGTGAAGCCGCGGCGCTTGGCTGGCATGGAACGGCGTTCGACGATCATGGCCAGCTGGCGTTTGAGCGACGTGTCGGCGCTGTTCTGTACACGCTTATTCATTTCATCCAGCAATTCATCAATGGTGAGTTTCGACATGTCCACCATGGTGCTGGCCGGCAATTCCTGTGCAACGGTTTCTGTTTTTTCTTCCGTTGCTTCTCCGGCTTTTTTCTTTTTATCTGATTTATTGCTCAGTGGCTGGCTCAGTTTCGAGCCATCACGGTAAAGCGCACACGCTTTTAATCCGAGTTCCCAGCTGAGGCGGTAAGAGTCTGCGATCTCCTCGATGGTTGCTTCGTTCGGCAGGTTGATGGTTTTGCTGATGGCACCGCTCAGGAAAGGCTGTGCAGCCGCCATCATGCGGATGTGGCCGTGAGCATGGATAAAACGTTCGCCGATCTGTCCGCATTTGTTGGCGCAGTCAAACACCGGCAGGTGCTCGTCTTTCAGGTGGGGTGCGCCTTCAACGGTCATCGTTCCGCACACGTATGTGTTGGCTTCTTCGATCTGCTCTTCCGTGTAACCGAGTGCTTCCAGCAGGCTCCATCCGAAATCGTTGTACTGTTCGGGTTTGAAGCCCAGGCGTTCGAGGCAATTCTCTCCGAGCGTGTACATGTTGAATACGAAACCGATCTCGAAGGCGCTGCCCATGGCCGCATTGAGTTTATCGATCTCTGCCGGCAGGAAACCTTTGGCCAGCAGGCTTTCTTCATTGATGTAAGGAGCGCCTTTCAGTGTGGCGTGTCCTTTGGCGTAGTTCACAATGTCTTCGATCTGCGCTTCGGTATATTTCAGTGTGCGAAGAGCCTGTGGCACGCTTTGGTTGATGATCTTGAAGTAACCGCCACCGCTGAGTTTTTTGAATTTAACCAGCGCGAAGTCTGGTTCAACGCCGGTTGTATCGCAATCCATCACCAGCCCGATGGTTCCTGTGGGGGCTATCACCGTTGTTTGGGCGTTACGGTAACCGTATTTCTCGCCGAGTTGAACGGCATCGTCCCATGCCTTGGTGGCTGCTTTCAACAGGTAATCGGGGCAGTATTTGGCGTTGATGCCCTGTGGTTTGATCTCAAGACCTTCATAGGCGTCCATAGCGTCGTAAGCGGCGGCACGATGGTTGTGCATCACGCGCAGCATATGTTTTTTGTTTTCCTTGTAACGGTCAAAAGTGCCCAGGAAACCGGCCATTTCAGCGGAAGTCTTGTATGCGATGCCCGTCATGATGGCGGTGATGGCGCCGGAGATTCCGCGGGCTTCTTCACTGTCGTAAGCGATACCGCTTACCATCAGCATGCTGCCGAGGTTGGCGTACCCCAGGCCGAGTGTACGATAGTCATAACTCAACTGGGCCACTTCCTTCGAGGGGAACTGGGCCATCAGTACGGAAATTTCCAGCACTACGGTCCAGAGACGGCAGGTATATTCGAATCCGGCAACATCAAACAGGTTCTTTTCTTCATTGAAGAATTTGCGGAGGTTCACACTGGCCAGGTTGCAGGCCGTGTTATCCAGGAACATGTATTCGCTGCAGGGATTGGATGCATTGATGCGGCCACCTTCGGGGCATGTATGCCACTCGTTGATGGTGGTATCGTATTGTGTTCCGGGATCTGCGCAGCGCCAGGCGGCGTAATTGATTTGCTCCCAGAGGTCTTTGGCTTTGATCTTGCGCATAGTGCGACCATCGGAACGTGCTTTCAGCTCCCAGTCGGTGTTCTCATCCAGCGCTTTGAAGAAGGAGTTGGGTATGCGAACGGAGTTGTTGCTGTTCTGGCCGCTCACGGTGCGGTAGGCTTCCCCTTCATAGTCGCTCGGGTATCCGGCGGCGATCAGTGCCGCCACTTTATCTTCTTCGTGTACTTTCCAGTTGACAAATTCAACGATCTCCGGGTGGTCGAGGTCGAGGCAGACCATCTTGGCTGCCCGACGCGTGGTTCCGCCGCTTTTGATGGCACCGGCAGCACGGTCACCGATCTTGAGGAAACTCATCAGTCCGCTTGAAGTACCGCCGCCACTGAGTTTCTCGCCTTCTCCGCGGATACTGCTGAAATTGGTTCCCACGCCGCTGCCGTATTTGAAGATACGGGCTTCGCGAACCCAGAGGTCCATGATCCCACCATCATTTACCAGGTCGTCTTCCACGCTCAGGATGAAGCAGGCATGGGGTTGTGGTCTTTCGTATGCGGAGGTGGATTTTTTCAGCTGCCCGTCTTTCGGGTCTACAAAATAATGGCCTTGCGGTTTACCGGTGATGCCATAAGCTTCATAAAGTCCGCTGTTGAACCATTGCGGGCTGTTGGGCACGCAAGCCTGGTTCAGGATGCAGTATACCAGTTCTTCATAAAAGACCTGTGCATCCTTTTCGCTGGCGAAATAATTATAGCGTTCGCCCCATACCCTCCAGCAATGGGCCATACGGTGGGCAACCTGCTTAACGGAGGTTTCCCTGCCTGTGCTTCCATCGGCCTGGGGTACGCCTGCTTTACGAAAATATTTTTGTGCCAGGATATCCGTTGCAATTTGGCTCCATTGCTTAGGTACTTCCACATTATCCATCTGGAACACCACTTCACCGCTGGGGTTTTTGATCACAGAGGTACGGTAGTCGTATTCGAATAAATCATAGGGGCTGACACCTTCCCGGGTAAACTGGCGGGAGAAGGTGAGCGCTTTCAATGGTTGCTTTTTACTCGGCATAATATGATCAATTAAGTTTTGGGTTTAGTATACGTTAAAACGGGGTGCGAAGGAAAACGAAAATATCTTTTGTCAACCATGTTTATGGGTCAGAAATATCAACAAACTGTGGACAAAATATGTGCATAATTAGCCAAGTCAGCCTCACATTGATTTTGCCCCGTTTTTCACTTTTTGTGGAAAGAATTTTTTTTTGGAAGATGATTTTTTGTTGTAATAGGGAAGAGGGCGATGAGGTCGGTCAATTGAGCGAATGCTGCATCCGGAGCGGCTTTTAAAAGAAATGCCTGAACGCGGCAGGAGCCCTGTATCTTTGTTTGTCCAAAAAGTACACATTATGAGGGCATTGATCCAGCGGGTAAAAAAGGCAGCTGTTGAAGTGAATGGAGAGACCGTCGGGGCGATCAGCGAAGGCTTGCTTGTATTTGTGGGTATCGAAGATGCGGATTCAGCGCTGGATGCCGAATGGCTGAGCCACAAGATCGTAAACCTGAGGATATTTGATGACGCACAGGGGATCCCTAATATTTCCATCAGGGAAGCCGGGGGTAATATTCTGCTGGTCAGCCAGTTCACCCTTCATGCCGCCATCAAAAAAGGGAACCGGCCGAGCTATATCCGCGCCAGCAAACCCGACAAAGCCATTCCTTTGTATCAGCTTTTCAGATCCATGCTCGAAAAGGAACTGGAGAAACCGGTGCAATGCGGCATTTTTGGCGCCGATATGCAGGTGACTTTGATCAACAATGGTCCCGTGACGATTTGGATGGATAGTAAGAATAAGGAATAGGAAATAAGAAATGATAAATAAGGAATAAGGAATAAGAAATATGAAATTCAAAATTCAAAACACATCACTCATCACACATCACACATCACACATCACACATCACACATCACCCTACACAATAAACCCAACTTACATGAATACAGACATCAGCATTCAATCAGCCCAGCAGCAAGTGGACGAGTGGATCAAATCTGTCGGCGTGCGGTATTTTAACGAACTCACCAATCTCGGCATACTCATGGAAGAAGTGGGGGAACTCAGCCGCCTGATGGTACGTACCTATGGTGAACAGTCTTTTAAAGAATCAGATAAAAATAGGGATTTGGCAGATGAAATGGCCGACGTGCTTTGGGTACTCATATGTCTCGCCAACCAAACCGGCGTCAACCTGACAGAGGCGTTCAGGAAAAATATGGAGAAGAAAACCATACGCGATAACGGCAGGCACACCGGCAACAATAAACTAAACCCATAAAATACCTTCCTCACGGTATAGCATATACTCCATATGAGAAATAGTTTTGTTTGAACCCGGAAACAGGCAAATAAAACAAGACATATGAGAAAAATCACCCTGATTGCATCGGCCATGCTGGTTGCCTTGGCAAGTTTCGCGCAATCTTCAACCGACTGGACAAAAACGTTCCCCTCTAAAATCAAATGGTACCGCATCACCGATGCCGGCGTTCTGGTTGTAGGCACCAATGATGCCCTATACGGGATCAATCCGGCTGACGGAAAAGAGGCCTGGAAGATCGGCAATATTGAAAATATCCAGGAAGAGAATTACGACCCCATTGAAGGCACGCCCTATATCGTACTGGCCAAAAAGGGGCTGACCAAATCGGTGAACGACATCGTGGACGTGGTAACGGGAAAGCATATAGCAGACAGTAAAGAGCTTGGCATCCAGGTACTCACCAAAAGGATCCATCTCATCAAGAATAACGCTGTGTTGTTTTACGGAACCAACCGTAACGGAAAACCCGTGATCATGATGGTAAGCCTGGCATCTGGTGAAAAACTCTGGGAACAAACAAAACTGTTTGAAAAAAAATCTGAACAAATCGTATCAGAGGCAGGGGAAGTGAATGACGGTATTTTTATTGCCACGAACAGGAATATCTACAAACTGAATAAGCAGACCGGTGAGGTTATCTACAGCATTGATATGAAAAGCGACCTGCCCATGATGGCACCCAAGCCAAAGAAAAGTGGTTTTGGGTTACCAAAGTTCGGTCGTAGCATCGACAAGGATGCCAATGAACAACAGACAATGACCTCCGCCGATTTCTTTCAACGTCAGGATACCAATATGATCTATTTCTGGAACCAGGATATTCTAACGGCTTTCCGGGTTTCTGATGGCAAGGAATTGTGGGAAAGACTGGAACTGCCGTCACCCATAACCAATATCCTGTATGATTCGCATGGCATGCTCGTGGCAACATCCGAAAAGACCCAGGGTGATATTGCCAAAGCAAGCAGCGGTGGCGGTGGCCTGATCGGTAAGATCAAAAAATCCAGCGCCTCCAAAAAGAACAGGGCTTCGCTGCTCTGCATCAATCCTGATACTGGTAAAGAAGTCTGGGATAGCGACGTAGACCTCCAGGGGGATGTACTGGCCTACAAGCTTGTCGGTAACAGGCTGATCCTCGCCACCGCGCGCGACCAGGGTACTAATTTCATCAGCATAGTGGACCTCGACGCTGGTAAATCAGTGACCAAAAAGGCGCTTAAGATCAACGGAGAGATCCGCGACCTGCAGCTTTTTCCACAGGGATTGTATTACCGGACAGAAAACGAGATCAATATACTGGACCCGGAGAACGGGGATAAGATATGGAAGAAAGGCATGTCTGTCAAAAACTGCGTGGGCGATAATGCCCCAAACCATACCGGTTATGTGTACGCAAACAATACGGTGTATAAAGTGGATTTTGAAAAAGGAGATATTGTGGAATGGATCAGGGATATCGAATTCAATGGCAAGGAAGAGCCCGGTTCCCTGAAGGTCAGGCAAAACGGCATTTTGCTGACCTCCGACCAAAACGCCAGGTTGTATTCGTTTGAGGGCAAACAGGTTTGGCATTCATACCAGCCCGCGCCGGGCCGCACCATGGCCGGTAAATTGCTCAGTGGGTTGGGAGGGGTTGCATCCGCAGCGATGGCGGCGCAGCAATATGCGCAATCTGCCCAGCTTAGTTATGCTAAGGGATATTATGGCAGTACAGATCCGCAACTCGACAGGGATATCAAGAATGCAAACGCCAATGCCACCGCTTTTGCGGGCGCTGCCGCCCAGAGCTTTGCTTCCATCAGCCGTCGCTTCAATGCAACCAGGCAGGCCAACGACGTCATGTCGGTACTCACCAATTTTGGCAACAGTAACATGGCTAAAGATGCCGGCGTGATGATGATCGATAAAAACTCAGGTAAAGAAATCAGGAAGATCATCCTGGCAGATAAGAAAGACCCGGATTATCAACTCGATGAACTGGGCCGTATGCTGTATTATAAATCTGATGGAAACGAAATACAGGGATTTGCATTCTGATCCCTGTTCCAATACTGCGATTGTAAAGGCCATTACTTCTGTGATGGCCTTTTTACTGGTAATACAGTATACCGGACTGTTCATTGACCTGGCAATGGATTGATTCGGTATTTTTGCTTCAAATGTATGTTATGGCACGCTTCTACGTATCCTTCTGCTGTATCTTATTATTCTGTTGGTCGCCTTCAGCCGCCCAGCATCCCGGCCTGGTCAGCGGACCCTGGGCTGGTAATATTGAAATGCGCACCGCCAGCATTTGGGCCGAAGTAAAACCTTCCGTACGTTCTGTATCGGTGGATTATTTTCCGTTGGGTAAACCAAAGGAGAAAAAGACGGTGAGATATGTTGGGGAACTTGGCCGCGATTTCAACCCGGTAAAATTCAACCTGACCTATCTGCAGTTCAACACAACATATTCCTACACGCTCTTGATCGACGGCAAGGAAGTGAAAACCGCCTTTCCCACCCAATTCACTACCAAAGATCTCTGGCAGTACCGGAAACCAGCGCCCGATTTTAATTTCCTTGCCGGCAGTTGCGCGTATTTCAATGAGCCCGAATTCGACCGACCGGGTAAACCTTACGGTTACGACTCCACGATTTTTGCAACCATGGCCAAGGAAGATGCGGCTTTTCATATCTGGATGGGCGATAACTGGTATACCCGGGAAGCCGATTATACTTCTGCCTGGGGTATGAATTACCGGGCCTCTCGCGACCGCAGTCTGCCCATTCTGCAACCCTTTATGGCAAAAATGCCGCAATACGCCATATGGGACGATCATGATTTCGGTCCCAATGATGCCGGCAGGAATTTTCTGCTCAGGCAGGAAAGCCGCGACATATTCAAACAGTACAGCCTCCAGCAGGCATACGGCGAAAACGGAGAGGGCATTTATTCTTCTTTCGGTTGGTCGGATGTCGATTTCTTCCTGACCGATGACCGCTACTTCCGCAGTCATGATGATATGCCCGACAGTATCAACGGACAGCCCAATTCCGCTAAAACTTTTTTCGGCGCACGGCAAATGGACTGGCTGAAAAATGCACTGCTGTACAGCCGCGCAACGTTCAAAGTGATCGTAGTCGGAAGCCAGGTGCTCAACCCATTGAACCGGTTCGAATGTTTTCGTCATTATCCGTATGAATTCAATGACCTGATGCAGTTTCTCGACAGCCAGCGTATCAATGGCGTGATCTTCTTCACCGGCGACAGGCATCATAGTGAAGTGATCGGCATACCCCGGCCCGGCCAGTATCCTTTATACGACGTAACCATTTCTCCCTATACGGCAGGTATCAGCAAGGCTTCCGGTACGGAAACCAATAATCCTTTCCGTATGCCGAATACCCTGGTCGAAACACATAATTACGGGAGGATCAGTGTCAGTGGCCCCAAAGGCAAAAGGGAGATGAAAGTGGAGTTCATCGGGCTCAGGGGTGATAAACTGGGAGAGTGGTCGGTCAACGAAGAGTCTTTGAAAAAGCCCGCCCAATAAATTGACCGCTGTATCTTTGCATTATGACATCCGACTATTTTAGTTTTCAGAAAGCAAAAGTCATACAGGCTTTGCGTTATCATTTCATCAGCCGGAAGGAGATCAAACTGATGATGGTGCTGGTGAATGTGTTTGCGATATTGTCCGCCGCACTCTTTTTCTTTCATAAGATTTCTCCCCTGGCATTCCTGCTCAGCTCTTTTCTCTGGTTCATGCTGATGATCCTGTTTTGGTTCGTATTGCCCAATCTGGTTTACAAACGCTCGGCCACGTTTCGCGACAGGTTCCGCATCAACCTGAATGAGGATGGTTTTGGCATCGAAAATGAAAGGGGCGGACAGTCGTGGGAATGGAAGGTCTTTTCCGGTTGGATGGAAAGTCCGCACTTTTTTCACCTGTATTTCAACAGCCGGTCATTTTTTATTTTTCCGAAAGAGGCATTTGCGGGAGACAACGAACATGCAGCCAGGAAGATCATCGCAGCACACATCAATAAAATATAGGTGGAAACAACTTGTTGAATGCTGTCCAACCATTCAACAATGTAAACCGAAAAATTTCCAAAACACAAAAGACAACCACGGCTAATGATGAGTAACAGGCCCTTCAGGATTTGTCTTCTGGTGCAACCTTGCCTGTTGAAAAATAATATCGGAGAGGGATAAAAAAGTTTATACTCAACTCCACACTTCACAAATCAATCTTCACTTTGGGCATTACTCTCCAGTCATCCATCCAATCCTTCAATATTCGTTTCAGAAGAGATATAACACATATCACATCATATTACAATTCTTTCTCCATCACATGGTGAGGCACGTTGACCTCAATGAACCCATCGCCCTTTACCTTATAACCCAGCTTTTCATAAAAGCCGATGGCGGTGTCCCGCGCATGCATGACGATCTTTTGATATCCTTTGTCCCGGGCCAGGTTCTCAGCAAACGACATGATCGAAGCGCCGATGCCTTTTCCCTGCAGGTTGTTTTGAACGGCCATTTGCCGCAAGCGTAGTGTGTGGTGATTGATGGGGCATAACATGCAGCATCCCAGCATTTCGTCGTCGTCATAAGCGCCAATGAGGATGTTGTGCCGCTCATGCTCCAGTTCATCTTCCGAAAAGCTGAGCCCCAGGGGTTGGCGCAGGATCTGTTTCCTGAGTTGGATCATCTGATCGTATTCCCTGGTACCGTGGTCTATTTGTTTTAATCCCATGGTTGCTGGCGTTACTGGTGATGAAATGAGGTTACCAGTACAATATACAGTATTTCCCAAATCCAGAAAAAAATCACCGGCTGAAAATTTATAACTGCTTGATGCCAAAGCTACTATGACCATAATTTTCACGTGTGTATGTTTTCTTTGTAATTAGTTCAAAAAGTATATTTTTGCACCTGATTAACTAAACTTTACTACCATGTCAGACGTTGCAACAAGAGTTAAAAAAATCATTGTTGACAAATTGGGTGTCGATGAAGCTGAAGTAACCCCGGAAGCTTCCTTCACCAATGATTTAGGTGCCGATAGCTTGGACACCGTTGAATTAATCATGGAATTTGAAAAAGAATTTAATATTTCTATTCCTGACGAACAAGCCGAAACCATTACCACCGTTGGCCAGGCAGTTACTTACCTGGAA
>JAXLUE010000006.1:0-127378 GCA_046329695.1 Ferruginibacter sp. | reverse complement strand
CCTGTTATTCCTGCAAAAAAGAAACATTTAACCGAAGCCCTGATGCCAGCCTGCGCATCAGCTCCGATTCATTGAAATTCGACACCGTATTCACCACAACGGGATCCGTCACCCAATCATTTAAAATATTCAACACCAATAACCAGAAGCTGTTGCTATCATCTGTTAAACTGATGGGTGGCAGTGCATCCGCATATCAAATCAACACGAACGGTCAGCCTGGTCCGGAAGCCCGCGACATCGAGATAGCCGCCAACGACAGCATATATATATTTGTATCCCTGACCATCAACCCCAACAGCAATAACCTGCCGTTCATTGTGAGCGATAGCATACGCATTGAGTATAACGGTAATGAACGCTTTGTGCAACTGGAGGCATTTGGACAGAACGCCCGTTTCCTGCGCAATGAAACCATTACCGGCCAGGTAACCTGGACGAATGAATTGCCTTATGTGATACTCGGCGGACTTCAGGTTGACACCGGCGCCACCCTGCGCATTGATGCGGGTTGCCGCATTTACCTGCACGCCGATGCGCCCCTGCTCGTGGATGGCACACTGATCGTCAACGGAGAAAAAGGCCGGGAGGTTTTATTTACCGGAGACAGGCTCGATGATTATTACCGCGATCTCCCCTCAAGCTGGCCGGGCATCTTCTTCCGTGCAACCAGCCAGAACAACCTGCTGAGGTTTGCCGTCTTAAAAAATGCATACCAGGCCATTGTTTGTATCGATACATCGAATAACAGCCAGCCCAAACTGACACTGAGCCAAAGCATCATCGACAATGCCGGCGATGCGGGGATCATAGGCTACCGTAGCAGTATAGACGCAGACAACTGCCTGATCTCTAACTGCGGCAATAACATTGCCCTGCAATGGGGCGGGCGATACCAGTTCACACATTGCACATCTGCCGCCTTTTCCAATAACTTCATCACACACAGGAATCCCGTACTGAGCGTGTTGAATTATACGACCAGCAACGGCAGCCTGCAGGTAAACGATTGCAGCGCCCTCTTTACCAATTGCATTTTCTGGGGCAGCCCCGGGCTCGTCGACGATGAAGTCAGCTTGGCCAGGGAAGGCAATACCGTGTTTGATATCACCATGAACCATTGCCTGTACAGGGCCGGCACCGACCCCGCTCCCGCCACGTTGAATAATGTCATCCGTAACCAGGATCCCTTATTCGACAGCATAGACATTTCCAATAAATATTATGACTTCCGCACCAGCAGAGACCCGTTTGCACCGGGTGTTGACCAGGGAATGGCAACCCCATTCCCGCGCGACCTGGATGATTTGCCAAGAACCGTGCAGTTGCCAGACCTGGGATGCTATGAAAAACAATGATTAAATGAACCTTCCGCTTGCACCGGTTGTTTGATAAAATAAACCATATGATACGATTATTTTTTGCCGCGTCTTTACTGATTTCCTGCGCTGCCCAATCTGGTGAAAACACCCAAGTACCCATAACAAATAATGCCATGCAAACATCAACCGATACCAGCAAGAACATTTTCGGATTCAGCGTCAGGGCGCTCGATGGAGGAACGATCGACTTTTCCACTTTCCGTGGCAAAAAGATCCTGGTGGTGAATACCGCTTCCGAATGCGGCTATACCCCGCAATACAAAGACCTGGAAGCCCTGTTTGAACAATACAAAGACAAGCTGGTGATCGTGGGATTCCCCGCCAATAATTTCGGCGGACAGGAACCCGGCAGCAATGAAGAGATCAAATCATTCTGCCAGAAGAATTACGGCGTCAGCTTTCCGATGGCTGCCAAGATCTCCGTTAAAGGTGATGACATCGCCCCCATTTATCAATGGCTGACACATAAAGACCTCAATGGGGTTTTGGATGCCGAGGTAAAATGGAATTTCAATAAATTCCTCCTGGATGAACAGGGCCGGCTGATCGGTTACTTTGAAAGCCGTGTAAACCCGTTAAGCGATGCGATAACCGGAAAACTATAACAGCGATCAACATTTTCAGGATCTTAATGAATCAGGCCGCCCCTGCAACTTGTACAGCAGGGTAATCCTTAAACTTTACCCTCCCCTTCTCCCTAAGCCCAGTTTCCGTAATTTGCGGTATGCAATTCAGTGAGGTCATAGGGCAAAAAGAAACCAAACATCAGCTTGTACAACTTTACCACCAGAACAGGTTGAGCCATGCCCTGCTCTTCCTCGGACGCGAGGGTTCCGGCAGCCTGGCGCTGGCCATGGCATTCGCCCAGTTCCTCGTTTGTGATAAGGTACACGGGAAGAACGGCCAGCCACCCACCCCTTCTCTATTTGGGGAACCCGAACCGGAGATAACGGTCTCCGATCTAACGTTAACGGATAGCTGCGGAACATGCCCTTCCTGCCAGAAAGCCTCGAAACTCATACATCCCGACATCCATTATTCCTATCCGGTCATTCCCAGGAAAAGCGGTGAAAAGCCCATCAGCACGGATTATATCGCAGCATGGAGGGAATTTATCAAAGCAACGCCTTACGGAAACCGGTACGACTGGATACAATATATCGGAGCGGAAAACCAACAGGGTAATATTACGGCCAACGAATGCCACGACATTTCGCGTAAGATGAGCCTCAAGAGTTTTGAAGCGCCTTTTAAGATCCTGATCATGTGGATGCCGGAACTGCTCGGCAATGAAGGCAACCGCCTGTTGAAACTGTTGGAAGAACCCCCGCCGGACACCCTGTTCATATTAGTGGCCGAGAACCAAAACCTGATCCTCCCCACCATCTTATCCCGCCTTCAATTGATCAAGATCCCCCAATTGACCAACCGCGATATCGAAGCGGCACTGGAACTCAGGGAATCCGTTGCCATGGAAAAGGCCGAACAGATTGCGGCTATCAGTGAAGGAAATTACCATGAAGCGCTTCACCTGCTCCAGCATGCCGATGACGACTGGGATCAGTGGCTCCGCGGCTGGCTCAATGATATCATCCGCGCCAACCGGGATGGCCAGATCAAGTGGATCGATGAAATGGCCAAAACCGGGCGGGAGAAACAAAAACAATTCCTCCGGTATTTTACCCACCTGCTGGACTTGGCCATCCGAGTCAAAATCAGCGGCGAAACAGGCCCTGCCTATGCGGAAAACCGGTCTGCCACCGAATTTGCCCTCAGGCTGAATAAGCAATTTGATTATGGGCAGATGGATGCCATTGCCACTGAGCTGGATAATGCCGCTTACTATATAGAACGAAACGCCAATGCCAAGATCCTCTTTCATGCACTCACCATTAAGTTAAATCATATTATTACCAACAAATCAGTAATTTTGATTCCCTGAGGAAATATTTGGGATCGTGTGTAGGAAAAGGATATTTGGAAATCTCCATCATACCTGAGAAGGTTGTCGATATATTCAAGCGTTCCACCAGGTTCGCGGATGATATGACCCCGTTGCTTATTTTTATTTAAGCTTCTGGCAACCATTGACTTAGCCCATATTTCCCTGATTCTATAACGTACAAACCTGATATATGGGATGTGGAAGTTGCGGTACCGGTAAAGACGGTGCTCCCGGTGGATGCCAGAGTCATGGCCATTGTGCCAGTGGCGGTTGCAACCGGTTGAATGTGTACGACTGGCTGGCTAATTTGCCTTACAGCGACCCGGAAAGTGCTTGCCGGATCGTGGAGGTTAGTTTTAATAAGGGCAGCCGAAAGGATTATTTCAGAAATACCACCCTTCATTACTTCGAAAAAGGCGAACTCGTTACCGTAGAAGGCACGAGTGGCTTCGACGTTGGCATGGTTAGCCTGACCGGCGAACTGGTGAGGCTGCAATTAAAAAAGAATAAGCTCGACGAGAAAAGCCCGGATATCAAGAAGATCATGCGGCGGGCCTCGGAATCAGACCTGGCCAAGATGAAAGAACAGAAAGCAAGGGAAGCTTCCATGCTGATCCGCAGCCGCGCCATCGCCCGTCAATTAAAACTGGAGCTGAAAATGGCGGAAGTGGAGATCCAGGCCGATGGACGTAAAGCCACCTTCTTTTATATTGCCGATGACCGGGTAGACTTCCGGGAACTGATCAAAATATATGCTGCCGAATTCAAGGTTAAGGTTGAGATGCGCCAGATCGGAGCCCGGCAGGAAGCCGGTAAGGTCGGCGGCATCGGAAGTTGCGGCCGTGAACTCTGTTGCAGTACCTGGCTCAGCGATTTTAAAAGCGTCAACACCAACGCGGCACGCTATCAGAACCTGAGCATCAACCAGACAAAACTCAGCGGCCAGTGCGGTCGTTTAAAATGTTGCCTGAATTACGAACTGGATACCTACCTCGATGCGCTGCAATTCTTCCCAACCGATGCCGATTATATTGAAGTTGCCAAAGGCAGGGCCATTTTAGTGAAGAAGGATATTTTCAAAAACCTGATGTGGTATGTTTTACCTGACAGTAATAAACAGTATCCGCTGGCCATTGAAACCGTTAAAAAAATCAAATCACAGAACCGCCAGGGCATCAGGCCGGAAGAATTGGAAACCGCAGAAGTGACCACCGGCAAGCCCAAAGAAGTGGAACCTGAATATGCCGACCTGGTAGGTCAGATCAGTCTGAAGAGCCTGGAAAAAACAACCCGCAAGAGAAGAGACAAGGAAAAAAGACAACAACAGGGCGGCGGCAGGCAACAAGGCGGGGGGCAGCGCCAGGAACAAAGGAACCCGTCGCAGGGCGGCGCACCCAGGGGGGCACAGGCTCCACAGGGTGGCAGGCCCCAAAACGACAGGCCCCAGGGACAAGGCGGCGGAAACCGAAACAGGCCAGCGGGCAACCGCCCTCAACGCGGCGGACAGAACAGGCCCCAGCAACCAAGAGGCAACCAGGCCCCACCCACTAATCAAGAAAACAAAAACGGCTGATCAGGCCGCGCCCGATAACGCATGTCGATTACGGTCAACCATCTCTCCAAATATTACGGCGAACAAAGGGCCGTAAATAATATTTCCTTTGCTGTCAACCAGGGGGAGATCGTCGGATTTCTGGGACCTAACGGTGCCGGTAAATCGACGACCATGAAAATGATCACCGGCTTCATCGAACCCGATGCCGGCCAGATCGAAGTTTGCGGGATTCCCGTCAGCATCAGTAACAAAGAAACCAGGAAGAGGATCGGTTACCTGCCGGAAGCGAACCCGCTTTATCACGACATGTATGTGCGGGAATACCTGCAGTTCATCGCCTCCGTTCACCAACTGAAACATGCGGGAGATGCTGTGGAAAATGTGATCCGCACGGTTGGCCTGCAACGCGAAGCGCATAAAAAGATCGGCCAGTTAAGCAAGGGATACAAACAACGGGTAGGGCTAGCCGCCGCACTGGTGCATAACCCTGACGTACTGATCCTTGACGAGCCCACCTCGGGCCTGGACCCCAACCAGATCATCGAGATCCGGGAAGTTATCCGCTCGCTGTCGCATAACAAAACCATACTTTTCTCCTCTCATATCCTCCAGGAAGTGGAAGCGTTGTGTAACCGCGTGGTCATCATAAACAGGGGCAGTATCGTTGCCAATGAACTCCTGAGCGACCTGCAGAAAATGGCCTCCGGAGAACAGGCGCTGCTGGTGGTTTTTAACCGACCGGTTGACATGGCCCTGCTACAATCCATTCCAAACGTACAGGAAGTCAGCACCCTGAGGGATGGCGCATATCAAATACATTGCAGCGAACAGGAATCAGTTAAAAAAGACATACTTCGGCTCAGCATTGCCAATAACCTCGACATTGTTTCCCTGCAGAACCAGGCCGACAGCCTCGAGAATATTTTCAAATCTCTGACCAGTTAATGGTCACCTGCCCAAACATTATTATTTTTGCGCGCCAGGGCAGGGTTCTTAACCTGTTCAATTAATCACTATTAAATATTTTGATCCATCATGAGTTACATCGCTTCCATTCATGCCAGGCAGATTTTAGACAGTCGTGGTAACCCTACCATTGAAGTAGATATCTTAACGGAAAATGAAAGGCTTGGCAGGGCCGCCGTTCCAAGTGGCGCCAGCACAGGTATTCATGAAGCGGTTGAACTGCGCGACAACAACAAAAAACTCTATGGCGGCAAAGGTGTGCTCAAAGCCGTTAAAAATGTAAACACCGTGCTGGCCGAGAACCTGCTGGGTTGGGATGTGGCCGATCAAACGGGCATTGATGCCATGATGCTCAAACTCGACGGTACAGAAAATAAATCGAAACTGGGCGCCAATGCAATGCTCGCCGTAAGCCTGGCCGTGGCCAAAGCGGCCGCCCTGGAAGCCAACCTTCCCCTATACCGTTATATCGGCGGCACCAATGCCAGGGTTTTGCCGATTCCGATGATGAACATCCTGAATGGCGGCGCCCATGCCGACAACAAGATCGATTTCCAGGAATTCATGGTCATGCCAGTTGGAGCAACCAGTTTCAGCCAGGGCCTGCAATGGGGCGTGGAGATCTTCCATGCACTGAAAACCGTACTCAAGAAAAAAGGATACAGCACCAATGTGGGCGATGAAGGCGGATTTGCCCCGAATATTCAAAGTAACGAAGAAGCGATAGAAACAGTACTGACCGCCATCCAGGCAGCCGGTTACAAAGCGGGAAGCCAGGTGGCCATTGCCATGGACGCCGCCAACAGCGAACTCTGGAATGCCAAAGAGAAAAAATACATCTTCCATAAAAGTGACGGAAAAAAACTGACCAGCGAACAACTCGTCAAATACTGGGAGAACTGGGTTAAACAATACCCCATCATCTCCATTGAAGACGGGATGGCTGAAGACGACTGGAAGGGCTGGAAGATGCTCACTGACGCGATCGGTCAAAAATGCCAGCTTGTGGGAGACGACCTGTTTGTGACCAATGTAAAAAGGCTGGAAAAAGGAATCAGGGAAAATATCGCCAATGGCCTCCTGGTAAAAGTTAACCAGATCGGAACATTGACGGAAACCATCAATGCCGTCAGCATGGCACAACAAAATGGTTTTAATACCATCATGAGCCACCGGAGCGGAGAAACGGAGGACAGCACCATCGCCGACCTGGCCGTAGCGCTGAATTGCGGACAGATCAAAACAGGTTCTGCTTCCCGAAGCGACCGTATGGCCAAATACAACCAGTTGATCCGTATCGAAGAAATGCTGGCCGACAGCGGCATCTACCCGAACGGAAAGATCACGTTTGGCAAGAAATAAACCCCTGTTAATAAAAAAACAGGCACTGCATCCGTCAATTCGTTGTACATTACAGCAAGCTTAGGTTCTTATGAAGATATCTGAATCCGTATTGAAGGTCATCAGGAATAAATATTTCATCTCCCTGGTCTGTTTTGTGACCTGGATGATGTTCTTTGATCCGAAAGACTGGTCATTGATCGCAGCCAGGAAAGAAAAACTCAGGGAACTGGAAAGAAGCGAAGGGCAGCTCAACAAGCAGATCGCGGAAACCAGAAACGAGCTTAACCTATTGAAAACCAGTGCACAAACAATAGAAAAATACGCCAGGGAAAAATATCATATGAAAAAGGACAATGAGGACCTGTTTGTGGTTGAAGAACCCGGGCAGCCTTAAAATTCCTTGTAAATCATACAATATCCAAACCCAGATGGCGTTTAATATGCGGATAATGACATTATTTAATTTAAACAGCCGCACTTAACTTATGCCAGTTTTTACTACGGAAGAACTCCTGCAGTACTTGTACCGCGAGGCTTCACCTGAAATGTCTGCTTCAATCG
The DNA here is from genome assembly GCA_046329695.1 of Ferruginibacter sp. Classification (GTDB taxonomy): domain Bacteria; phylum Bacteroidota; class Bacteroidia; order Chitinophagales; family Chitinophagaceae; genus Ferruginibacter. Next base: position 119,625 of record JAXLUE010000006.1, on the reverse strand, counting down.
AAGCGGAATTACAGAATGATTGGAGCACCAGGGAAAGGTATGATCAACTGAAAGCCACACACAGGCAATTGGAAGAGATCAAACATTCTCCCCGGAAACAAACCATCGATTTTCTCCTGCAATATGCAGGCAAAACCGAGGAAGAAGTACTGACCACCCAGGCCTGATCCTGGTTTACTTAATTTATTTTCCCGTTCCTGAACTGCAGGACCGGGATTTTTTATGACCCGGAAAGAACGATACCAGTTTGTCATTGATTACTTCAGCCGCCACAGCCCGGATGCTGAAACGGAATTGTATTACGACAACCCCTACCAGTTGTTGGTGGCGGTCATTCTATCGGCGCAATGCACCGATAAACGGGTGAATATGACCACCCCCGCTATTTTTACCCGCTATCCTGATGCCAGAAGCCTCTCGGAAAGCAGTTTTGAAGAATTGTTCCCGCTGATAAAGAGCATTTCATACCCGAATAACAAAACAAAACACCTGCTGGGTATGGCCAGGATGCTGATGGATGAATTCAAGGGCGAAGTGCCGATGACCGTAGAAGAGCTGGTCAGACTGCCCGGTGTAGGACGTAAAACGGCAAATGTGATCACCTCCGTGATCGACCAACAACCTAATATGGCCGTGGACACCCATGTTTTCAGGGTAAGTGCCCGGATCGGGCTTACGCTGGGTGCAAAAACCCCTGTAGCTGCTGAAAAACAACTGGTTAAATATTTTCCGGCTGAGCTGATCCATAAAGCGCACCACTGGCTCATCCTTCATGGCAGGTATGTTTGTACGGCCAGGTCGCCCAAATGCAGCATTTGCGGGCTACAGGATGCCTGTAAATTTTACAATAATAAAAACCGGCCGACAAATAAAGTTGGCTAAAAATCGTTTAGATTTGTAGTTTGTAGGTTATTACCGATTTTCTGACAACCATTTACTTAAACAGGCTTTTCTGAATGAAAAAGGTATCGATAGTACTCAGTTTTGTGATCCTCCTTACCGGGTTTTCCAACCGTGCAGACGCTCAGTATTATTTCTATGACGACAGCTATTATGATTCACCGCTTCTTTTTGAAGTCGGTGCATCCGTTGGCGCCATGAACTGCTTTACAGACCTGGGTGGTAAGAAAGGTATTGGAAAAAGATTCATCAAAGACCTGAACCTGGGTAAAACAGAAATGGCCATGGGCGCATATTTCAGCGTCATGTACAAATACGCGATCGGCCTCCGCCTGGAAGCTTCGTTCGGCAAGGTTGGCGCGTATGACAGCATCCTGGCCAAAGTACCCACCACCGATATCGCCCGCGCACGTTACAACCGCAACCTGCATTTTCGCAGTAATATCACCGAATTTTCTTTGATGGCTGAAATGCACCCGCTCTTTATGTTTATCGACTGGAGCTGGAGAGAACAGGAACCTCCGAGGTACTCTCCTTACCTGTTGGCCGGTATAGGATATTATTCTTTCAACCCCCAGGCACAGTTGGGGCGCCGCTGGGTGGATCTTCAACCCCTCAGCACAGAGGGCCAGGGATTTCCTGAATACCCTGACCGCCAGGTGTATAAACTGAAACAAATCAACTTCCCGGTCGGGATCGGTGTTAAATACGAATTGTCTTCGATCCTCAACCTTCGCGGAGAATTTGTATATCGCATACTCAATACCGATTATCTTGATGATGTTAGTACAACCTACATCGATCCGCAGGCATTCCTGAATAATTTACCGGCCAATACCGCTGCAACCGCCATCGAACTGAGCGACCGTCAGCGGAATAAAATTACCGGCCCCGGAGGCAAAAGGGGAAGCCCGGCCGAAAAGGACTCTTATTTCACATTCAACCTGAAGCTTGGGTTGATGATCGGCCGCGAAAGGATCCGCTGATTTTCCTGATGAATTTTATTTAATGACCTCTGCGAGTTTTTGCTCCAGTGCTTCGCCGCGCAATTCGGTGGCGATGATCTTGCCTGAAGGATCCAACAGCACATTGTAAGGGATTGCTTCAAAGCCGTATAATTCAGCAACCCCGGATGCCCAGCCTTTCAGGTCGCTGATTTGCTTCCATGAAAGCTTATCGTCTTTGATCGCCTGCAGCCAGTCTGTTTTGTCTTCATCCAGGGATACTCCCAGCACAGTGAAGTTTCTGGCATTGAATTTTTCAAAAGCCGACACAACAACTGGATTCTCATGACGGCAGGGCCCGCACCAGCTTGCCCAGAAATCCACCAATACATATTTTCCCCTGAGGCTGGAAAGTGAAAACGGTTTGCCATTGGAATCATTCATGGTAAAGTCGGGTGCGATGTCGCCAATGGATGGACGGGATTTTCTTTTTGCCTGTTCTTGTTGCTGCCGCTGCTTTTGTTGAGTAACGAACGTATTATATTGATTGATGACAGCAGCTATCCCCTGGTGCCCGGGGAAACGGCCTCCCAGCGATGCGATACTTTTACCCAGCTTTTCCTGATCGGCCTTTTGCGTGTATCCAAGGGCAAACATTGCCACAACAGGGTCAGACACCGTATCGATATACCCGAGAATGAACTGGTGGTAATCGGCATACATCTCCTGTATATCGGCTACGCTTACCCGCTGTGTACTGTCGGTTGATGATTTGCCTGAAGAGACCTGCAAGAGCGAATCGGCTTCCGTCAACTTCAGGTGGCGTTTACTGATCTCCGTGATGAAAGATTTCAGTAACCGGTTAGCGGGAGTTTGAAAATCGGGAGTTTGCAGATCGATCTTATCCAGATCGGCCCTGAAACCGATCTTCGCGGCATCGTTGATGAAAATAAACCCGGCTGGTTGTTTCTCCAGGCGTATCCTGAACATACCTTCCTCCGGCGACGAACCGTTTAATTCAAATCTGCCCTGGCGCATGGTGGCGGTATCAATAATCTCAGGCGCCCTGTCGCTGAAAAACAACTGCTCCAGGTACACTTCCTGATCGGCGGCATGAGAGATGTTGCCGGATACAGTGAACGTTGCTTTCTGATTTTGTTCACGGCAGGATATTAATGTGGATGCGATCCAAAAAAGGATGGTGATTTTTCTCATGAATGAATATTTAATGCCTGCTAATTCTTTAATTTCTCGCCCAGTAATTGATTGACCAGGGCCATGTCGGCCTTTCCTTTACTGAGTTTTTTGACTTCCCCGGCAAAGAGCCCTAACAGTCCCTTCTTGCCTTTCTGATATTCTGCCACTTTATCCGGCATGGCGGCAATCACCTGATCTACCCAGGTTGCAACTGCATCACTGTCGCTTTCCTGCAACAGGTTAAGTTCAGCAGCTATCTGATCGGCCATGGAGCCCGGTCTTTCAAGCATGGTTCTGAAGATTTTTGTTGCTGCATTATTGAAATTGACTTTTCCGCTTTCCACAAGTTCGATCAGCGAGGCCAGTTGATGGATCGATAACGGTATATCGCCATATGAGGTTGCCTGTTCATTGCAAAATTGTTTCAATGGCCCCTGCATCCAATTGGCAACGGCCTTGTAGTGTGTCGTATGCTTAATGACAGATTCAAAATAAGCATAGGTGCTTTTATCCAACGTGATCTGCTCCGCATCGTATGCTGTTAATCCATATTCGGCCGTCAACCGGCTTTTCAAGGTTTCGGGCATCACGGGCTGCTGCTTGATCATTTCAGCCAAATATTCATCCGTAATGATAAAAGGCGGGAGATCAGGTTCCGGAAAATAGCGGTAATCTTCTGCCTCTTCCTTGCTGCGGAGCGAAAAGGTGGTTTGGTTGTCGGCATCAAAACTCCTGGTCTCCTGCCGAATGGGTTCTTGTCTTGATACGAGGCCGATCAAACGCTGGCTTTCAATTTCTATGGCCCGCTTGACATTCCTGATGCTGTTCAGGTTCTTCACTTCAACCCTTGTTCCAAGCTTGGTTTCGCCTTTGAGCCTGACAGAAATATTGGCATCGCAACGCATGCTCCCCTCTTCCATATTCCCGTCACAAACATCCAGCCAGCGAAGTATTGCCCGTAATTCAGTCAGAAATTGAAACGCTTCATCTGCACTATGTATGCAGGGTTCCGTTACAATTTCAAGAAGGGGCACACCGGCCCGGTTCAAATCGATACAGGTCTTATCCTCCAATACATCGTGCAAACTTTTGCCCGCATCTTCTTCCAGGTGAATCCTGTTCAGCAAAATATCACGGGACCCTGATTCTGAATGGATACTAATATGGCCACCCTTGCATATCGGAGCCGTATGCTGGCTGACCTGGTAACCCTTTGGAAGGTCTGGATAGAAATAATTTTTCCTGGCGAAATAATTGTTCTTTTCTATTTCACTATGCAGGGCAAGCCCGAGCCTGACTGCCAGTTCAACCGCCTGCCTGTTCATTTTGGGCAAGGTGCCCGGATGAGCCAGGGATATGGGGCTTACCTGGGTATTAGGCTCTGCGCCAAAATTGGTTGGGTCGGCACAAAACAATTTGGATTTTGTCAGTAACTGCGCATGCACTTCCAAACCAACCACTATTTCATATGCTCCGGTATCCATGCGGCAAAAATAACTAAAAGCTTATATGTAGATGGGGAAACGATTGACTAAAGTTCAGGCCGATCGGATTAGCTGACCTGCATGATAAAAACTGAAGCTGTCAAACTGGTTGACAGCTTCTGACCCGGCAAGCAATCTTTTGATAATAGATTACGATGATCTGCCCGGCCTCCGTTTTTCATATGGACCTGCATGTAAAATCCGATATAGATCTTGGAATAAACACAGAAGGTGCCACCATAAGTGACACCTTCAACCCTTCCTTCATGGCTTTTACAAATTAGCGGTTTTCAGTTTTTTCGGGATCTTGATATTAAATACCATATCGGTACCATTTCTCCGGGCTTTGATCGTATAGGCCGACTTTTCATTGTTCTCCATCAATTGCTCGCGGGCATCATCCGTGTTACTCACTTTCACGCCGGCAATTTCGGTGATGATATCATCTTTCAACATACCGGCTTTTGCGGCTGCCGAACTGTCTTCCACATCAATCACTTTTACACCCGTACCTTCTTCGGTATCCTGTATGCGCAAACCCAGTTTCTGCCTGCGTGGAAACGAACGATAGGTAGATTCCAGGTCTCCAAATCTTTCCATATTCCGCTCAAAATTCTGCTCCAAATCAAATTCCTGGTTGGGGAACATCTCTTTCCATTCGCCCTGACCAGGTACAGATGGCATGGTAAAGGTTTTAAAAGAACCGTCCGGGCCACTGAAAGAGAAACTGCGCACAGTTGATTTATCCTTCCTTTCACCCAGTGTTGCTTTCAGCGTTTTGCTTTTTCCTTTGCGCGTATAATTGATCTTGGCTATGTCACCTGGTTTCATTGATCCGATAACTTCTGCCAATGATTGCGGCCCATCCACCGATTTGCCATTCACTTTGGTAATGATATCGTCGATCTCCAAACCGGCTTTGGCAGCAGCGCTTCCATCGGTTACATTGGTGATCTGTGCCCCGCCATCATCATGCTTCTGCGTATTCACCCCGAGAAATGCACGCTTCACGCCCCCATCATCCGTCCATGAAAAATTTCCGGGCATGTCCACCCCGGGAAAATCCTCACCGAACATCATGCGTTCACCATCTCGGATGATGATCTTCCTTTTGTTAATGGTAATGCCATCATCTTTGAATTCCATCATCGGCTTTCCGTTCACCAACACCTGGTCGCCATTGATCTGAATGGTTACACTCATGTCTTTCTGACCATTTTTACGGATCACGATCTCATCCATTTCCTTTTTTCCGTCTTTGCCCTGTCCCTCGTCCTGGGCCATCGCCTTATAAGTAAAGGCCGGAAATAACAAAGGCAACATCGCTAACATTATCTTATTCATACACGGTCTGTTTTATTGATGTACTAATTGTTTCGTAGATCAAAAATAGGGAGATGAGCCGGATTACGAAACATTTCGCACAAAAAAATCTTCCTTTAACAAAATTTTATCAGGGTACGGAAATTCAAGTATAAAAAAATCCGCCCTGTTGAGGCGGATCTATCGTAAGATCGGTTGGGAAAGCTGGCTTACTTCAGTAGTTCCCGCACCTTTTGGATTACATCCTGTAATTGTCCCACTTCCTGTCCACCGGCTGTGGCCAATGTTTTTTGACCCCCGCCTCCGCCTTTGATCATTGGGCTGACCACATCGCGGATGATAGCGGCTGCATCGAGGTTCCTGGCTGCAACAACGGTGTCGCTCACACTGACGGCTACATGAGCCCGTCCGCCAATATTGGCACACAACAGCACCAGGTGGTCGTGCACATGGTTTTTCAGGTCGAAGCAGAGTTTTTTGAGAGAATCGGGATGGGGCACTTCCACGATATCACCGATAAAAGTGACGTTATTGATGATCTCGTCTTTTTGCAGCAGTTCGTTTCGGATACCTACGAGTTGCCTGGCTTCGAGGGATTCAATTCTCTTTTCCAGCTGGGCATTGTCGTGCTGAAGGGATTCGACCGATTTCACCAGGTCTTTGGGATTTTTAAAGATTTCCCTAACCAGTCTCAATGCTTCGAGGTTCTCGCGCACAAAATCTTCCGCAGCCTGTCCGCATACGGCTTCCACCCGGCGTACGCCGGCGGCTACGGCCGACTCCTGCTTGATCTTAAATAAGCCAAGTTCACCGGTATGGCCAACATGCGTTCCACCGCATAATTCCACGGAATAGGATGGGTCCATGATGACCACGCGGACCATATCGCCATATTTCTCTCCGAAGAGTGCCATGGCACCCAGTGAAATGGCTTTGTCTTTTTCCATGGTCTGGATCACCACCGGCACATTTGCGCGGATTTTTTGGTTCACGATCTTTTCCACAGCCGTGATCTCTTCAGCCGTCATCTTAGCAAAATGGGAAAAGTCGAAGCGCAGGTGTTCTTCATTCACCAGGCTTCCTTTCTGGGCCACATGAGTGCCCAGTACCTGGCGTAAAGCGGCATGCATGAGGTGGGTTACGCTATGGTGCACGGTGATCATGCGGCGGCGTTCTGCGTCTACCCGTGCTGTCCATTCTCCGGTCAGATCGCCCGGGATAGATTCAGCAATATGAATGAACAGGTCATTTTCTTTTTTGGTATCGATGATGCGTACAGACTTGCCTGAAAGTTCCAGAACACCCGAGTCTCCCACCTGTCCGCCGCTTTCGGCATAAAATGGCGTTTGATCCAGCACCAATTGGTATAGTTCTTTTCCTTTGCCCTTGACCTTGCGGTAACGCAATATTTTTGTTCTGGTTTCGAGTGAATCATACCCTACGAACTGAAATGCCTGGCTGTCTGTAAGAACCGTCCAGTCACCGGTATCCATTGCGGTAGCGGCCCGGCTCCTTTCTTTTTGTTTATTGAGTTCCTCTTCAAATCCGGCTTCATCAACAGACAGTTTATTTTCCGCGGCGATAAGCCTGGTCAGGTCGATAGGAAATCCGAATGTATCGTACAGTTCAAATGCCTCGGCTCCTTTGATCAATTTGTTGGATGCGGAAGCGGCTATGATCTCATCCATTTTTTTCAAGCCTTTGTCGAGTGTGCGCAGGAATGCATCTTCTTCTTCCCTGATGACCTTTGAAACAAAATCGGCCTGTTGCAGTAATTCTGGAAAAACATGTTCGAACTGCGCTGCCAGAACCGGTACGAGTTGAAATAAGAGCGGGTGTTTGTAGCCCAGGTAAGAATAATAGTACCTGACGGCCCGGCGGAGGATCCGGCGGATCACATAACCGGCACCGGTATTGGAAGGGAGCTGCCCGTCGGCGATGGTAAAAGAGATGGCCCTGATATGATCGGCGAGTACCCGGAAGGCAACGCTTTCCTTGTCGTCACCGGCCGTGTATTTTCTCCCGGTTATCTTTTCTACGGCAGCAATGGTACCGCTGAACAGATCCGTATCGTAATTACTTTGTTTGTTCTGCAGCACCCGAACCAGTCTTTCCAGTCCCATACCAGTATCCACATGTGTGGCAGGCAGGGGCTCGAGTGTACCGTCTTTTTTGCGGTTGTACTGGATGAATACATTGTTCCAGATCTCGATCACCTGGGGATGGTCTTTGTTGACAAGGTCACGGCCCGGCACCTGTTTTCTTTCTTCATCACTCCGGCAATCCACGTGGATCTCGCTGCAGGGACCGCAGGGGCCGGTATCGCCCATCTCCCAGAAATTATCTTTTTTATTCCCAAATACGATGTGTTCGTCTGAAACCAGTTTTTTCCATTCAGACAAAGCGATCTGCGAAGGCGGCAGATTTTCTTTGGCATCGCCTTCGAATACCGTCACATAAAGTCTTTCTTTCGGTATTTTATAGATCTCCGTCAGCAGTTCCCAGCTCCAGGCAATGGCCTCGGCTTTGAAATAATCGCCAAAACTCCAGTTACCGAGCATTTCGAACATGGTGTGATGATAGGTATCAACGCCCACTTCTTCCAGGTCGTTATGTTTTCCGCTTACCCGCAGGCATTTCTGCGTATCCGCGATCCGTGGTGATGGCGCCGTTTTGTTTCCAAGAAAATAGTCTTTGAACTGGTTCATGCCCGCATTGGTAAACAACAGGGTCGGATCGTTCTTGACCACAATGGGAGCCGATGGAACAATGAGATGTCCTTTTGATTTGAAAAAATCCAGGAAAGCCTGCCTGATCTCAGCACTTTGCATCATACGTCGGTTAGTTTTATGCGATGATTTTTGTAATTTAACGGTCTATCTTTGTGCGCCTTTGCCGGCGAGCAGCAAAGGTAGTAAAATGGCTTGTCCCGTCAGCATAAAACAGGCATGAATTGCCTGCCGGAAGGCGGGTCTTTCATACTCCGAAGGAACAGGTACCCGGCACATCCAGCATTCATGAAAAAAATTAAGTACTACTATAACACCCATACGTTACGTTACGAAAAGCTGGTGACCCCGCTACGGGTCAAACTCCTCCGTGTCATGGGCTTCCTGTCTGCCCTGATCGTCAGTTCCGCCATTATCATCTACCTGTACAATCGTTTTTTTCCGCAGCCCAAGGAGATTGAAGCCAACAAGAAGTATGAACTGATGAAGGAAAATTATTCCATCCTGAACAGGAAGCTTAAGGATTTGCAGGAACAGATGGCAGCGCTGGAAAAAAGGGATAATGAAGTGTACCGATCTATTTTTGAGGCCAATCCCCTGCCTGACAGCGCCAGGGTGAAATTGATCGAGAAGAAGAAGGAGATCGACAAGCTGCAGGGGATGGATGATGATGAACTGGAAAAGAATATAGCCGAGCAACTCAACAATATTGCGGCCCGGATCGCTTACCAGTTTACCAGTTATGAAGGGATATCCAAGCTCATTAAGAACCAGGGCGAAAAACTGGCCAGCATGCCTGCCATACAACCGGTCAGCAATAAACAGCTGAACCGCATCGCCAGTGGCTTTGGCATGCGTATCGACCCGGTGTACGGAACGCCGAAAATGCATAACGGCCTCGATTTTACGGCACCCCAGGGCACCCCCATTTATGCAACCGGAAACGGGGTTGTCAAAACTTCCGGATTTTCCGACGGGGGTTATGGCAACCATGTGGTGATCAACCACGGCTACGGATATGAAACTTTGTACGGTCACATGATCCGCATCAAAGTGCGGGCAGGCCAGCGTGTCAAGCGGGGCGAAGTGATCGGCTGGGTAGGCAGTACCGGCAAAAGTACCGGTCCGCATTGCCATTACGAAGTACACATTAACGGAAACGAAGTGAACCCGGTTTATTTCTTTTATAACGACTTGGATGCCGAACAATACGACAGGCTTTTAAAAATTGCGGCCACCGGAAGTGCCAAAAGTTTTGATTAACTTTATTTTATGCCACTCAAACAAGCAGCATTCAATTTTGATTTCGAACCGGAAGAGAATATTCCGGCACAAAAGGAAACAGCGGTTCCTTCGCCCAGGCGGACAGAACCCGTGCGCGACCTGACCAGTCCCGCTGCACCTCCCGCCGTGAGAGACGCCCTCCAGGAAATGAAAAAATCAACCAGAGGCCGTATGAAGTTGAGTGATATGGATGCCGATAACGTTCTTCAGGAAATCCCCGACGATGAAACCCTGGCACAAAAAAGTTATTACAGCATCGGCGAAGTTTCCACCATGTTCCAGGTGAATCAATCCCTGCTGCGTTTTTGGGAAACCGAATTCAGTATCCTGAAGCCCAAAAAAAACGGCAAAGGCGACCGTTTCTACCGCCCGGAAGACATCCGTAACCTGAAGATGATCTATCACCTGCTCCGTGAACGCAAATACACGATCGACGGCGCCCGTGAATTCATGAAGAACAGCAAACACGCGGAAAGGAAATTTGAGTTGATCAATTCCCTGAAATCGCTGAAGAACTTTCTTACAGAATTAAAAGCCAATCTCTGATCCCCGATATGAAGAAATTACTTCTGTCCGCAGTTCTTGCGGCATTTGCCAGCACCTGCGCCATTGCACAGGCACCTTACGTGGTGGAAAAAGACCCCAAGCACCCGGAAGAGATCATGCTAACCGGCATCATCAGCAAGTACATTTTACAGAATAACGACAGCTTTGGCTGGTACAGATCCAACCAAAACGGCTATACGCCGGATCCTGCCATTGTACAAACACTGGATTCATCGCGAGCCTTCATCAGCCTCATTATTTTCGGCGGAACCTGGTGCGATGACACCCGTTTCATCCTGCCCAAACTCTTTAAATGGCAGGAACAGACGGGCTTTCCGGATAAATCGATCAGTTTCTTCGGCGTCAACAGAGACAAACAAACCCCTGGCAATATCACCAATGCATTGAACATCGTCAATGTGCCCACGATCATAGTCATGAAAAACGGCAAAGAGATCGGGCGCGTTGTGGAATACGGCAAGACCGGCAAATGGGATACCGAGCTGGCCTCGATCATCCGCTCTGCCCAATAACTCAAATGGATATCCTCACGGAAAAAGACAGGGATTTCTGCGAAATGGCAGGCCTTTTTGGCTGCCTGATAACACTTACCTGCCTCATACAGCAGTTCATTTTCATGGAGCCCCACTGGATCTCTTATTGTATTGGGCTGACCTACCTGGTATGCCTTACCGGGTTTTTCCTGCTCACCCGAAAATCATCCTGGGCTTTTCCTCTTTTATTGGCAGGCAGTATCATGACCTTTATGATGGAGATCTTGACCATTATCCTGATGACATTTTCCCTCGTTCTGCTCATCCTGCTTGTATACCTGACCGTTAGTACGACATTGCTGGCCATGGATGGTATACACAAAAGGATCATAAAACAAAGAAAACAAAACCAGAAAGAAGCCCTGGAATGGGAGCAGGCAGTGGGCTGAAGGGAACAACGATCTACATTTTTGCAATGCCCGGATCAGGAACAGCCATCTTCACCCCTTTTTTCTCCAGGATCCCGATGACGGAAAGATTCACTTCTTCCCTGATCTGATTGAATTCATCCAGGGGTATCGCATCGGTCAGAAATTCGATCGACAATTGATAACCGGCATTACTCACGTCCGTCAGAAATGCCTGCTGGGCAGTGAACGGGTATGAAGAAGCCGACAAATAGGCCCGTATATCCTGCAACAAATCCCGCACTTCGTTCATTGGGGTCTCGGTAGACAAAGGAAGCCTGATTTCGGCACGGCGGTGTGTGCGCATGCTCCAGTTATCAACCACACTGTCTACCATGAGCTTGTTGGGTACGGTGATCAGCGTTTTATCCGGCGTCCGTATCCTGGTGCTGCGCAGCCCAATATTTTCAACGGTACCCGTAACCTGGTTCACTTTCAGAACATCGCCTGTGAAGAATGGCTTATTGAAAAAGATGATGAATGAAGCGATCAGGTTCTCCAGGCTTTCCTTGGCAGAGAGGGCCAATGCGGCGCCGACTATGCTCAGTCCTGTCAGGATCGATCCGATATCCTGGTTAAATGCGGCCTTCAGCACCATCAGCACACTTAGAATCACGATCACCGCTTTCAGGAAATCCCGAATGAAGGCGATCAGTTGCTCATCGCTTTTTTCCGCCGTTTGCAGGGCCTTCTGTTCGAGAATGAACGCGATGAAATTGACAAGGCTCAGCAATACCCAGGTAAACGTAAAGATGAGGATGCAAATACCCGTTTTCTGTATGAGCGATTCCAGCGTATGCCCGTAAATGCTCAGGTTCCACGCACCGGGATAATTAAGCTTATCAATGGCAACAATGGCAATGCTGCATGAAATGAACCAACCCAGGGGCTTAAAGATCAGGTTAACGAATTCCTGCCTGGGCACATGCTTCCATTTGCGGCGAATCAGTGGAAAAATGAGCGAAGCTATCTTGCGGGAAACGAACCGACGGAAGATGACCACCAACAATATCGTGGCCAGCACAACCAGGTAGCTGCGCACGTCATTGTCTAAATAAACCTCGTCTAAAAATTCCATACTTATTTTATTCAATAAAGGCTAACGTATCTGGTATATGTCCACTCCGCCCTGTTTGAGCAAATAGATTTTACCGTTATTGATGCAAACGGATTGAAAATCCCCCAGACTTTGCGGCAGTTCGAAGGATTGCAGATCCAATGTTCCCAATGCATAGGAATACATTCTCCGGCCGCTGAACCCATACAGCGTCTTTCCGGAAATGGCTATGTGTTCCCATTGCAGTAACGGCAGCCGGTTTTTCCAACCGCCATAATAATCAAAAATGAAAAAACCCTTATCACGGTCATACAGGTACACCTGGTTATCCTGATCGAGAATTTGCGTGACGGCGGGAACGGAGTCCAGCACCAACCGGAGATCTGCGCTTTCCTGCATTAAGCGGCCTTCGTCATCGATCTTTTTCAGTTTGAATTCCTGTTCATCAAAAACCCAGAGGTTATTATCGTATGAGTTGGCTACCGTCCTGGCATTGAATATCTGCACCCTCCTCAGGTCGATCGTATTTCTGACGGAAAGGAATCTGTCGAGTATGACTGCCGTTGAGAAATTACGGTAATATACGATCACCTTCATCGGATTGCTGACATCGATATCCGATGGGTTCCCATATTTACGGACTTCATTGAACACCGCAACAGAATCGCCGTTGGCATTACGTTTCATGAGGCGGTTACCGGAACTGATGAGATAAAGGTTACCCAGGATATCGGTAGACATGTAAGTAAAATCGCCGGGAATGGAACGCTCCAATGTAAAGGATAAGGTATCCTGCATCTGTCGCCCGGGATGTTGCAGGCCGGAATTTGGAAGCCCGTTTCCTGGGAGATCCTGGCAGGCGTATGCAGATGACCCACAGGACCATGTCAACAGCAACATCATATGGGCAACGATCCTTCTCATGCTTGGCCGTGATAGTATTTTAGTTCCAGGTTAGTTCCGTCAAAAACCGCGTAGCTGTCGTATTTGATCCAGTCGCCCAGGTTGACATAGCGGCTGGATTCGTTCAATGCAAAATCGATCGGGAGGTGCCGGTGGCCAAAGACAAAATAATCGTAAGATTCCGTTTTGAGGACGTCGCGGCAGTAACTGATCAGCCATTCCTTATCTTCTCCCAGGAATACCTCGTCGTTCAACCCTGTTTGAACCCGGCTTTTATGGCTGAAATAATTGGCCAGGCCGATACCCACAAAAGGCGGAAGGATGCCGAACAGCCATTGGCAGGTTTTATTCCGGAAAATTTTTTTGATGAATTTATAACCATGATCGCCCGGGCCTAATCCGTCGCCATGACCGATCAGGAATTTCTTTCCGGAGCGGTTAAAGGGAACCGGTTCAAAGTAAACGGGAATATTCAGTTCATGCTTAAAATAATCTTTCATCCACATATCGTGATTGCCCACAAAAAAGTGAATGGTTATGCCTGAATCGGTCAGTTCGGCCAGTTTACCGAGGATCCTGACGAATCCCTTTGGCACCACTTTCCTGTATTCATACCAAAAATCAAAGAGGTCGCCAAGGATAAAGATTTCCGCCGCATCGTGACGGATCTCATCGAGAAACCGGATGATCTTTTTTTCGCGAATAAGGCTGCTGGCATGATCGGGGGCACCCAGGTGGAAATCAGACAGAAAGTATATTTTTTTATTATCGGCCATGCCCGGATTGCTTATGGTTTGTTCTTCAACTGAAGGTATTTCAGCACATCGCCAACCTGTATCTCGGGCAGGTTGCCCACACTGCCGTTAAACCAGTATATCCAGGCTTGCGATGATTGCCCTTCCTGAAATACCGTCACGGCTTCCCTTCTGTACATCGGCGTTTCGCCTTCTTCCACATTCAGGCCTTCGTAATCATCCAGCTGACCGAAAACCCAGCTGAATTCCTCCGGGTTATTCAAGAGGTAGAGTTCTCCCTGGATGAAAGAATCTTCACTAACGGGAATGGCTACGGGATAATCGCCTTTGTCGTAAAATTTACCTTTTACCACAGCTTCGCCCAATAAACGGAAATGTTGTGTCAGGTAATGATAGGCCGGGTTCCTGAACCCGCTCCGAAGGGAACCATATACGAACAATTGGTAAGTAGCAGGCTTCATGTCGTTCTAATTTAACGGTTCGATCAGGATTCCAGGAGGAAGCAATACACTTCCTTGGGGCCGTGCACGCCGGTAACGAGCGTCTTCTCGATATCAGCGGTGCGGCTGGGTCCGCTGGCGAATGTGACCAGCGAAGGAATCCGGTTGGCGTATTTTTCACGGATCAGCAAAAGGGCGTCACGGATATCAGGCACCAGTTGAGTGGACCTCGCGATACAAATATGAACGGGCGCATACACGCTTGTTGTTCGACCGCTTGCCTGTGCGGAACTCATGACAATGGTTCCCGTACGCGCCACCAGGCTCTCGCATCCGGTTATCGATACATCACAGCCTGGCAGATCCGGATACCTGGTAACCTGGGGAAGCGCCGCGGCAAGGTCTTCTTCCCGGATATAGACTTTCGTCCAGCCTTTCTGGTGCAACAAAGCATACACCTGTCCTGCCATGTCCTGCTCATTGGTACAGTAAGCGAATTTTCCCTGCAGTTTAGAAAACTCATCGGCAAAAACCACTGCCAGGTCTTCTTCTTCCACATGAAATACGGGTTGATTGCCTTCGCTGTTTGGAAAAGGCAGGGGCACCGGGTTACTCAGTGCCTGCCTGATCTTTTTCAGAATATTTTCTTTTGCCGATGAAGTGGCCATGCAATCAGATTAACGGCGGGTTTTTCAATTCATCCGGCAGCGTGCTGCTGGGTTCCTTAGATTCCGCTTCTTCGGGTTCGATATCGAGGATCTTTTTTTCTTCAAAAGGCCTTTTACCGATCAATGCCTCAACATCGCTCTTGAACAGCACCTCACGCACCAGCAGTTCTTTTGCCAGTTTCTCCACCTGTTCCCGTTTTTCCGTGAGCAGGTTCTTTGTTTTCTGGTATGCCTCATCAATGAGTATCCTCACTTCATTATCGATCATCTTACCGGTTTCCTCGCTGTATGGCTTGGTGAAATAATTCTCCTGTGCCGGATCGTAGAAACTGATATTACCCACTTTATCGTTCATGCCATATACCGTCACCATGCTGTATGCGATCTTGGTGATCTGCTGCAGATCGTTACTTGCTCCTGTACTGATCTTGCCAAAGAATATCTCTTCACTGGCCCTTCCGCCCAGGGTCATGCATATCTGGTCGATCAGCTGATCGGTATTATACAGGTATTGTTCTTTGGGTGTGTACTGGGCATATCCGAGAGCTGCGGTGCCGCGGGGTACGATCGTCACTTTCAATAACGGGTACGCATGTTCGAGGTACCAGCCGCAAATGGCGTGACCCGCCTCGTGGTATGCGATGATCTCCTTTTCTTCAGGGGAGATGATCTTGTTCTTCTTTTCCAATCCCCCGATCACACGGTCAATGGCATCCTGGAAATCGCTCATGTCCACCGCTTCCTTGTTCTTACGTGCCGCGATCAGGGCCGCTTCGTTACATACGTTGGCGATATCGGCGCCCGCGAATCCGGGTGTTTGCTCGGCGAGTTTATGTATATCGAGGTTCTGTGAAACCTTGATCGGCTCCAGGTGAACTTTAAAAATGGCTTCGCGGCCAACCAGGTCGGGGCGGTCGATGGTGATCTGGCGGTCGAAGCGTCCCGGGCGGAGCAGGGCCGTATCCAGTACATCAGGCCTGTTGGTTGCAGCCAGGATGATGATACCCAGATCGGTTCCAAAGCCATCCATTTCCACGAGGAGCTGGTTGAGGGTGTTTTCCCTTTCATCATTGCTCATCATGACGTTCTTGCCACGGGCACGGCCAATAGCGTCGATCTCATCGATGAAGATGATGCAGGGCGCTTTTTCGCGGGCCTGTTTGAACAGATCGCGGACACGGCTTGCACCGACACCAACGAACATCTCCACGAAATCACTGCCACTAAGGCTGAAGAAAGGAACCTGGGCCTCTCCTGCCACGGCTTTCGCCAACAATGTTTTACCTGTTCCGGGAGGGCCAACCAACAATGCCCCTTTGGGTATCTTGCCACCCAGGGCCGTATATTTTTTCGGGTTTTTAAGAAAGTCAACGATCTCCATGACCTCCACCTTGGCTTCATCCAGTCCGGCCACGTCGGCAAAAGTGATATTCACGCGGGTGCCTTTTTCAAACAGGGTGGCTTTTGATTTGCCAATGTTGAAAATACCACCGGGACCACCGCCGCCACCGGGGCCACCAACCTTACGCATCATCAGAATAAAGAGGAAACCGATGAGCAGGATTGGCAGCAGGGTGCTGATGATCTGTCCGAAAAGCTCACCCTCATCATCAGGCGAATCGGGTACCTGGCGTAAACCGGGGTTATGATTGTAAAACTCGCCCATTTCTTTGGCGAAAGTTTCGTCTTTGATGATGGAGAAATAAAGCTGGGGCTGATCGGGGGTACTGATCTTTAAGACCGCATCGTATTTTTTGGGATCCTTTAATAAGGATTTATACAAGGTGGCTTTTTTCAGCAGGCTGTCTTTGTTCAGAAAAACACGTACCAGTTTTTTGTTACGGATCGTTTTGATCTTGTCAACATCGCCCTGGCGGACCATTTCATAAAATTTCTGCTGGTCGGTTTCAACGCCGGAGCTATTCACGTCGCGCATCAGGTTGTATGCGATCAGCGAAATGAACAGGATCCCGTAGATCCAGTATATGTTGAATTTATTCTTTTTCTTCTGCGGGTCATCTCCCATCGGCGGTATATTATCCTGGTTCATTTTCCTTTTGTTGTTTGACTGGTTGTTATATTGCTCTGGCATGTTTATGCTTTATTCGGGGTTTACGGATTGTTGGTTTTAGTCATTATGTTCCAAAACCTGTGCATCGCTCCAGAGTTCTTCGATCTGGTAAAATTTACGGGGATCAGGCATCATGATATGAACCACCACGTTCACATAGTCGATCAGGATCCACTGCTGTGCCTGCCGCCCTTCGTGACGAAAGGGTAATTCACCACATTTCTTCTTCACTTCTTCTTCAACGAAATCGGCAATGGCCCTTAACTGGGTGGAGTTACTGGCCTGGCAAATCACAAAAAAATCCGCCACGGCTTCAGGAATTTTCCGGAGATCAAGGCTCACGATGGCTTCGCCTTTTTTCTCCTGGATGGCATGAATGATGGTTTTGAAAATTTTGCTGTTTCTGTTTATTCTGGTCGGGCTCTTAGCGCGGCTTGGTAATACGTTCAGGTTGTTCAAATGCGTTAATATTTTATTTAATATTTCGTCATGATCAGGCCATGACTATCCGGCTTTGGTAAATGGCCGGTTCATTGTCCCAAAAGTAATATTTCTTTGCCATTGATTAGAGTATGGAAGCAGGCAAATTATTTAACATTCTGGACAGTATCGACAGTACCAACAACTATGCCATGGGACAGGTTCATGCAGGATTGGCTCAAACTGGCATGGCCTGGTTTGCCCTGGAACAATGGGCCGGAAAAGGACAGCGTGGACGGCATTGGAAAAGTAAGCCGGGTGAAAACATCCTGATGAGCGTGGTTTTTGCTCCCGATCCGTCACAAAAGGCGTTCCCCTTCCTGTTCAGCATCCGCGTGGCACTGGTAGTCAGAGACCTGGTGGCAAAATACCTGCCCGGATCAGTTACCATCAAATGGCCTAATGACATTTACTTTAATGACAGAAAGGCAGGTGGCATCCTGATCGAAAATACCTACCAGGGAACCAACTGGACCTGGGCGATCGTGGGCATCGGGATCAATATCAATCAAACAGCATTTCCCAAAGACCTGCCTAACCCGGTTTCCGTCAAAAAAATCACCAACCAGGACTATGATGTACTGTCTCTTGCCCGGGAATTACATCAAAACCTGCTGACAGCATTGAGCAACCCTTCCGAAAATGCCGATTTACTCCTGGAAACCTATAACAGCCAACTTTATGCAAGGGGTAAAAAAGTGAAACTTAAAAAACAAAACCAGGTATTTGAAACGGAAATAATTGGGGTTGACCTACAAGGCAAATTACTGACGAAAGATATACTGGAAAGAGAATTTTCCGTGGGGGAAGTGGAGATGTTGAATCATGAACCGGAACCGGGGAATACCGCATACTGAGGTCATTCATCCTCTTGTGACCTCTTTATCCATATGCCTCTTCACGGCGGGTATGTTTTTCAAGCTGATGTCCGGAAAAATTAAGAAGAACTGAAAAAATTGATGCCTTTCCTGGTAGCAACATTCCTTGTTTCTTTTTCAGGATTCGCTTTCCGCCTGTCGCGCTTCCACTTCAAACCGGTTGTTTTGATATCCCTTACGCACACTCTCCCGGAGATACATGAAAATAAATGGCAGAAAGCCATGCTCTTCAAATTGGCGTACGTGACATAACTCATGCCGGAACCAACTTTTATTAGCCCGAAAATCTTCCTCCGTACTGTTGTGAAGATGAATGGTATGACCGAGGACGATCGCCACACGATGTACACCCAGCTTGTACGCCGCCAGCCTGGCCAGCCAGGAATTTTCACGTATCCGGTATGGATGTTTCGGTTGCATGATTCTTGTTCAGGCAGCATTCATTTCCTGTACCCGGGAAGATACAGCGAACCAGGTGGTCAATAATTGTTTGATCTGCATGATGAAAAACTCCCTCACAAGATCATACGATCACTTCTTGCCACCTAATTGCTGCCAGGCCTGTAAAATTTCTTCTGCGTGTTGTTTCGATTTTGGTTTTAGAAAGATCTTACGTATGATCCCCTGTTCATCCAGCACAAACGTGGTACGGTGCAGACCCATATATTTCCTTCCATACAACTGCTTCTCGCCCCAAACCCCGTATTTATCGATGATGGTATGCTCCGGATCAGCGATCAGCGTGAACGGAAGCTCATATTTGTCTTCAAATTTTTTATGCTTCCCGACATCATCCGGGCTGATGCCCAAGACCTCAAATCCGGCATTTTTCAATAACCCGAAATGATCCCGAAGGTTACAGGCCTGAACGGTGCAGGTTGGTGTTCCATCCTCAGGATAAAAATAGATCACCAGTTTTTTCCCCTTGTAATCAGCCAGTGAAACGGTTTTTCCATCCTGGTTTTTGCCCTTGAATGCAGGGGCTTTTTTTCCTTCTGTCAGTGTTGTCATAGCAAGTCAATTTTTACGATCAATCGTCGAATCAATATTCATAATGAACCATCGCATCCTTCTGCCGCTGTCGCGCAAAAAAATCTACGTTTCACAAAATTGCACGGTTCCTGTTCGGGAACGGGGTCTCCCGGTGATTTACATATGTTCAACCAGGCCCGCAGAATAACGCAGACCAGAACAACAACGACCGCTGTTAAAAGTTTACCTGGTAAAACGATAGACTTTTTCCGTACGGTTACCGGCCAGGTCTTCCACGGTCACAATAAGTTCATGTGCGCCTTCGGGGCAATGTTCATCAAAAGTGTAAACAAAATTCTTTCCCTTGTCATTACTGAACAGCAGCCATTGTCCATCGAGCATGGCCCTGAACAGGCCGATCTCCTCGGTGTTGTCACGCACGGCCAGCACCAGTTTTTTCAAAGCCTTTGCGTTCATTCCGTCGCGAAAGCCCACAGGCGTGACCGTTGGCGCTTCCTTATCCAGGATCAGTTCATAATTCCCAAACTCGCGGAAAGATGCCCTGTACCATCCGTTCTCATACATGGCTTTCTTGAAATTATCCTTGGCACCGTATGAGCGGCGCATGATGATCTTACCGGTATCCTGCAGGGAATAATCCGCTTTGATCCATACGGGAAAATAAACATGCACCGGTACGGATGGGTCATGCAGCTTATACAAGATGTTTCCACTGGCTGATTTCATCTCCGCATACTGAAAACGGAAGCCGTCATACAGGGCGTTCTCCGGCAGGTAAAACCGGATATTCCTGTTGTCAAACACATTCATCATGCCGGGGCTGAACCAGTTGCTTCCACTCGTATCGGCAGGCGAGGACTTACCCGATGACTGCACGATAAAATCAAGCGATGCGTGGTTATCGTTGGCATCATATACGTCGATCCTGATATCGAGGGGCTTACCGTCAGACATATCCAGCACCCCATCCTGACCCTTTGCCAGGCGGTATATGTTATGGATATTGCCCGGGAGTTTTGATAAATGCTCCACGTACGGTCCGCCTTTCAGTTTCAAACGGTGATCGATATGCGCATTAAGGTAACGCGTTTCATCATAGGAAATGCTGTCCATTTCAAAACCGCAAACCTGCTTTCCATCCGCTGAAAGTGATGCGCGGAATATCCCGTTTTGGTTTGTCGAACCCGTGTATTTATCGTACGCAGTGATGGCAAAGCTGACCTTATCGGCGGGCAGCACGATCTTTCCCTTTACCGGCCGATAAACGCCATTCACTTTTTTCAACGGAAAGAGCATGGGGGTTTGTTCGTAAACGCTCCTGCTTCTATCATACACGGCTAAACGAAGTATTTCCGGTGCAATGCGGTCGGGTATGGGAAAGTCGAACAATAAAGGGTTGAGCACTTTATCGGTTTTTGTATCCCGGATCTCAAAATGGAGATGGGGCCCCTGTGATCCGCCGGTATTACCGCTGTATGCAATAAAATCGCCCTTCCTGACCGGGAATTTTCCTGCCGGGATATCCAGAAAGACTTTCCACGACTGCAAACGGTATTGTTCGGCCTTCACATATTTCTCCAGCTCGGGGTAAAAATCGTTGAGGTGCGCATATAATGTGGTCAGCCCGTTGGGGTGGCTGATATAAATGGCACGGCCAAAACCGGAAGGCTCGATCTTCACTTTTGAGATATACCCGTCGGCAGCGGCCAAAACCGGCAGGTTCTCACGCTGGTTCGTTTTACAATCAAGGCCCATGTGGTAATGATTGGGCCTTAATTCCCCGAAATTGGCGGCTATCTCAATGGACGACCTGACGGGCCATTGGAAATAACCCCTGGGATGGGGCTGATCGGTAAACAACTGGGCGGCGGCCGTATGACAGATCAGCGAAGCCAGGCAGGTGGCAGTCAGTATCTTATGCTTCATTTTCATAGTACAAATCCGTTCCCCGGAACGGTCGCGCCAAAGGTACTGCCAGACAAGCTTCTATCTGGTCTGGTTTCCTTATTTATTCATACACACCTGTGAATATCCCCCTTCGATTTTTCCCCAAAATTTGCCGTCAAGTTCATTAACCGTTACTTTTGCACGCCATCCGGCACACTTCTCCTATGCCAAAGAATGAATCCATCCAATCGGTACTGATCATCGGCTCCGGCCCCATCGTTATAGGCCAGGCCTGCGAATTCGATTACAGCGGAACCCAGGCCGCCCGGAGCCTTCGGGAAGAAGGTATCAAGGTGATCCTGATCAACAGCAACCCAGCCACCATCATGACCGACCCTATGATGGCTGATAAGGTTTACCTGCTCCCCCTGACCGTTGAATCCATCGAACAGATCCTGGAAGAAAATAAGATCGATGCCGTGTTGCCTACAATGGGTGGACAAACAGCCCTGAACCTTTGTAAAGAAGTGGATGAACTGGGCATCTGGGAAAAATTTGGCGTGAAACTCATCGGGGTCGATATCAAAGCGATCGATAAAGCGGAAGATCGTGAAAAATTCCGCCAGTGGATGATAGAAATGGGTATCCCGGTATGCCCGGCCAAGATCGCCAACTCATTCCTGGAGGGAAAAGAATTTGCACAGGAGATCGGCTTTCCGCTGGTGATACGCCCATCCTTTACGCTTGGCGGCAGCGGCGGCGGGATCGTTTTTAAAAAAGAAGACCTCGATGAAGCGTTGAATAACGGCCTGAAAGCCTCTCCGATCCATGAAGTGCTGGTGGAAAAAGCCGTGTTGGGATGGAAAAGAATTTGAATTGGAACTATTGCGCGACGACAAGGACAATGTGGCCATCATCTGTACGGTGGAAAATTTTGACCCGATGGGCGTTCATACCGGTGACAGTATCACGGTGGCGCCGGCCATGACACTCCAGCGATACGGCTTACCAACTGATGCGGAACACGGCCATTCGCATGATGCGCAACCTGGGCAACTTTGCCGGTGGTTGTAATGTGCAGTTTGCGCTGAACCCCCAAACGGAAGAGATCATTGTGGTGGAGATCAATCCTCGCGTTAGCCGCTCGTCCGCCCTCGCCAGTAAAGCAACAGGATACCCCATTGCCAAGATCGCCAGTAAACTGGCCATTGGGTATTCCCTGGATGAACTTAAAAACCAGATCACCCGATCCACTTCCGCGTATTTTGAACCGGCGCTGGATTATGTGATCGTGAAAATACCCCGGTGGAATTTTGACAAATTCAAAGGCGCCAACGACACCCTCGGCTTCCAGATGAAAAGCGTGGGTGAAGTGATGGGCATCGGCCGATGCTTTGCAGAAGCTGTGCAGAAAGCCTGCCAGAGCCTCGAGAATGAAGCCGTTGGTCTTGGCTATTATGGCAAAAGCCTGATGCACACCGATGAACTGCTCGAATACATCAAGACGCCGAAATGGGACCGCATCTTCCGCATCAAAGACGCACTGATGGCCGGCGCCAGCGTGAAACGCATCTGCGAGAATACCATGATCGACCGCTGGTTCATATACCAGATACAAAAGATCTGCGAAGTGGAAAAATCCATCGCACAATACGACAGCGATTCCCTGCCCGATGAACTGCTCACCAAGGCCAAGGAACTGGGTTTCAGCGATGAACAGATATCCCGCATCATGCGCGAATCGGCCAGTGAAAAAATTTACGAAAGACGCAAAGCCATTGGCCTGACCAGGGTTTATAAAATGGTGGACACCTGCAGCGCGGAATTCATGGCAAGCACGCCTTACTTCTATTCCACTTTTGAACAGCCCGCAAAAAACATCAAAGACGCAGCGCTTATCCCCATACAAAACGAATCGGTTCGGTCAGACAAAAAGAAGGTCATTGTTCTGGGCAGCGGCCCCAACCGCATCGGCCAGGGCATCGAATTCGATTATTGCTGCGTACACGGCCTGCTCGCCATCCGCGAGTGCGGCTACGAAGCCATCATGGTGAACTGTAACCCCGAAACGGTATCCACCGATTTCGATATAGCCGATAAACTCTACTTCGAACCCGTCTTCTGGGAACATCTCTGGGAGATCATCGAACATGAAAAACCGGAAGGGGTGATCGTGCAACTTGGCGGACAAACAGCACTGAAACTGGCCAAAAGGCTGCACGAGAAAGGCATCAGGATCATTGGCACATCATTCGACAATATGGACATAGCGGAAGACCGCGGCCGATTCAGCGACATGCTGAAAGAACTCGGCATCCCATACCCTCGTTACGGTACCGCCTACACGACAGACGAAGCCATTGAAGGTTGCCCACCAGGTAGGCTACCCGGTACTCGTTCGCCCCGGTTATCAATAATTTAGGCGGCCAGCGCATGCGTATCGTTTTGAATGATGACGAACTCGAAATGGGCGATGCTCAGCCTGTTGAAACACCTGCCCGGCAATAAGATCCTGATCGACCATTTTCTCGACCGATGCCAGGAAGCGGAGATCGATGCCATCTTCGACGGCGGGGATTTCCATGTCATGGGCGTCATGGAACATATTGAACCGGCTGGCATACCTGGCGGCGGCAATAACGCCGTTCTGCCGCAGTTCAACTCTACGCTCGTTGTTCAGACCATGGAGGAATATGCTGAAAAAATCGCACGGGCACTCGATATCAAAGGACTGATCAATATCCAGTTCGCGATCAAAGATGGTCACGTATTTGTGATCGAAGCCAACCCAAGGGCCTCCCGCACCACACCTTTTATTGCCAAAACTCACAGATGCCCTATCTCAATATCGCCACCAAAGTGATGATGTGGATGAGGCTAAATTGAAAGACTTCACATTTAAAAAGAGTGAAAGGGTTTGCCATCAAAGAACCGTATTTCTTTCATTAAATTTCCCAGGGTCAATAAAGAACTGGGTCCCGAAATGAAAAGCACCGGTGAAGCCATACGTTTCATCAAAGGTCCCGCGATCCCTATTTCAGGCAACTGTATAAGGAGAGTATGCATTTAGCGAGAGTAAATAAGGTTGAAGAGGGGTTGAAAAGGTTGGAGAGGTTGAAAGGTTGGAGAGGTTGAAAGGGTTCGAGAGGTTGAAAAGGTTTGTTGGTTTATTTGCAACCTGTCTTACTTGCAAACGTTAAGATCATGAGATTCATTCTCGGTAAGCACGGAATGCACATACGCATATAAACTTTAGCATTGAATATTAGCTATTGAACATTTCAATCTTCCAGCTTTCGTTAAACTGAAATTGAATTTTTATCTTGCGGCTATGCCATGGTAGTTTAGCCCATGCGTCCGCCTTCCGTGCCAGTTTGAAATGGAAATCCCCTTTTTACGATTACTGATACCGTTCTGCAGCGGCATACTGCTGCAGTTTTACACAAATACGGGCATTATCGTTTCGGCTGCGCACTGGTGGTTACAGGCGTCATTGTTTACCTGCTGATTTACTGCATGCCCATAAACATCCGGTTTACATTATCCGGCCTTCAGGGATTCATGCTGTCCCTGATCATTGCCGGTACCGCCATGTTACTGACATGGAAGGCCGATATCAGGCACCACCCCATTGGTTCGTCTATCGGTCTAAGCCGGGCGACTCCTTACTCATTCGCATAGACGAAGATCTCCAGTCAAAGCCTAAATCCTTTAAAACCAGCGCTTCCGTTCTGGGAGTCATTCATTGCAATGACACGTTTCCGGCCACAGGGAAACTGGTGCTCTATCTTTCAAAAGACCTGGACCCAGAAGGCCTGTCTTACGGTGACCTTATCTGTTTCTCCCATCCACTCTCTCCTATTCGTAACTCGGCGTGTCGGTGCCTTTGAGTACGCCCGTTATGCAGCGATGCAGGGCGTTTTCATTCGGTTTACCTGAAACGAGGCAATGGCGTAAAATGGGGCTCCAACAAACCAGTATTATTCAGCGATCCATCAATCGGTTACGCAAAGGGGTGCTGGGTGTCATGCAAAAAAGTTTCGGTAACGACAAGCCGGTTCTGGGAATCGCGGAAGCTTTGCTGATCGGGTACAAAGACCATCTCGACCGCGACCTGGTGCAGGAATATACGCAAGCCGGCGTTGTTCATATCATCGCCATATCCGGTTTACACCTCGGGCTTATTTACTGGATGATCACCGCACTGCTGGCCAGGATCATTGACCAGGAAGAGGCCTCTTATACAATACATACTGAGTTTTACAGCCCTATGGCTGTTCACCACTGGTTACGGGAGCCTCCCAGCATCCGTACCGAAGCGCGGTCATGTTCAGCTGCATGCTGTTGGGGAAGGCCCTGTCTAAACGATCAACCATCCTGCAGGCACTGACCGCATCCAACCTTCTTTATTTGCTTGCCTGGAACCCACCCTCTACAGGATGTAGGCTTCCAGTTGGGTTACCTGGCACTGACCGGTATCATCCTGCTGCAAAAACCCATCGGGCGACTGTTGTTTGTCAAAAAAAAATGGTTGCAAAAATCATGAAATGATGGCAGTTACACTGGCCGCACAGATCGGCACTTTTCCCATCTGCTTATTTTACTTCCATCAATTCCCCACCTATTTCTTCCTTGCCAACCTGATTGCCGTACCCCTGAGCACGTTGATATTATTCCTGGAGATCGGTCTGCTTGCATTTTCCTGGATCGATCCTCTTAACCGGTCGATCACATTTATATGCTCAAAATCAATCGCCGGCATGAACGGTTTGATACATGCCGTGAATGATCTGCCGGGCTCCCTCATCAGCGGGATATATGCCGATATTCCCGGCACAATTTGCCTGCATATCCTGATCGCTGGCACCGCCGGATGGTTGATACTGAAAAGCAAGCGATGGTTTTTCCTTGGATGCATGGGCCTGTCTGGTTTCGTGATTTGCCATGCTTTGTCTGATGTTATTTCTCACCGCCGCTTAAATAACGGCAGCTATAACATCAGCGGTAAAACGGCGATCGATTTCGTATCCGGTCAGCCAGGTGCAGGTTTTGGGGAGATGCGAGCCTGAGGGCGGATGAAGACCTGAAAAATACCCATCTGATGCCTACCCGCACCTGGCTTCAGATACAAGAAACGAAAGCATCACTGGCAGGCCTTGAACAAGCAGGCCAATTGTTCCGGTTCGGGAAGAACGTGCTACATACTTGACAAGAAATGCCGGTTCAGACCGGTTGCAATAAGATCAACATAGATATTCTGCTGATCGCCGGAAACCCGAACATCAGGATGCGTGATCTATCGCCTGGGTTCTCGCCATCCATCATCATATTTGCCCCATCAAACAGTTTGTGGAAAATTGCGCAGTGGAAAAAAGAATGCGAGGTGTTACATTTGCCCTGCTTTTCGATACCGGAGCGGGGCGCCCGGGTCATTCCAAGTGGCGAACCACTCTCAACCAGTTTTCCTGATCGCTAAATGATGCCGGCGGCATCGCCATCAATATGAAAAAGATACAATCTGCCTTGATTTCCGTTTTTTATAAAGACGGACTGGAACCCCTTATCCGCCTACTGCATAATCAAGGCGTTACCATTTACAGCACAGGCGGAACACAGGATTTTATTGAAAAACTGGGTGTCAGCTGTGTTCCTGTTGAATCACTGACTAGCTATCCATCGATCCTGGGTGGAAGAGTAAAAACCCTTCATCCATCTGTATTTGGTGGCATCCTGGGCCGACGCAACCTGGAGCAGGACCGAGCCGAAATGAGCCAGTATAATATCCCCGAGATCGACCTCGTGATTGTCGACCTCTATCCTTTTGAAGAAACCGTGCAAATGGTTTCAAAGGAAGATATCGGCGAAAAGGAAAAAGAAAACCGCATCATTGAAAAAATCGATATCGGCGGACCATCCATGATACGTGCCGCAGCTAAAAACCACCAGGACGTGGTTGTACTGGCATCTAAAAGCGATTATACGTTACTGGAAGAAATTCTGACAGATCAAAACGGACAGACCACCCTTGAACAGAGAAGGTTACTGGCCACCAAGGCCTTCCATGTTTGCACCGGATATGATACAGCCATCTCCAATTATTTTCAGCAAACATCCTTTGCTTCACCCTTTGCCCTGCCATCAACGCACCTGAGGTATGGAGAAAATCCACACCAGACAGCTCAATTCTATGGCAGGCTGCCCGAACTGTTCACACAATTGCATGGCAAGGAATTATCTTACAACAACCTCGTGGATGTGGAATCCGCCATTCAGCTGATCCGCGAATTTGACGGGGCCGAAACGGTCTTTGCCATCATTAAACACACCAACGTATGTGGGATAGCCGCCCGAAATTCCGTAAAAGAAGCCTGGGATGCAGCGCTGGCAGGGGATCCGGAAAGCGCATTTGGCGGCATACTGGTTTGTAATTCTGACATAGACCTGCCTACCGCTGAAGCCATCAGCGGGCTGTTTTTTGAGGTGCTGATAGCCCCTTCCTTTCATGCCACGGCCATGCCCGTTCTTCAATCAAAAAAGAACAGGATACTGTTACAACTGCACAAACACCCGCTTCCCGCCATCCAGCAACGGTCGTTACTCAATGGCATACTGGTTCAGGGGGCAGACGAGGGCAATACTTTAGAATGGAAGGAAGTTGGCGCACGTGAAACCACGGCCACCGAAAAGGAAGACCTGTTATTTGCCAATATCATAGCCAAACACTTAAAGAGCAATGCGATCGCTTTGGTAAAAAACAGGCAACTCATTGGAAAGGGATGCGGTCAAACAAGCCGCATTGATGCACTTCGGCAATCCATCGATAAAGCCAGGCATTTTTCGTTCGACCTGAACGGCGCAGTACTGGCCAGTGATGCATTCTTCCCATTCGATGATTGTGTCATGATCAGCCATTCCGCAGGCATCAGCGCTTTCATTCAACCCGGCGGTTCCCTGCGCGACAATGATTCAATAGAATATTGCCGGCAGCATGGGCTTGCAATGGTGATGACAGGGATGAGGCATTTTAAGCACTGATAAAGGAATGTGTTGTGTGATGTGTAGTGTGTTTTGTATAGAGTAATTAGTTTTTCAAAATAAAGACTCTATCTAACAATTTATGCTCATTGATATCACTAAACCCTTTACATAATAAGCAATGGTATGATGAAAATGAGAAAAAACAAATTCGATACAATTGTTTACAGAAAACATCCTTCCAAAACACAACACATAACACCCAAAACAACTGTATCGTAGTCTTAAAAAGAACCTTTTTCAATAATTCATAACCGTACTGTATATCAGAACAGCATGACCCCACGTAGCAAAGGATACATCGCCTTAACCACCACCAGTTTTGTCTGGGGCACCACCTGGGTGGCCAGTAAGATCGGCCTGCACGATATGCCGGCGTTGCAAATGGCCTATATCCGCCAGTTGATAGCCGGGCTTTGTTTTGTGTCATTCTTCATGTTGGTTAAAAAGATCGCCTGGCCTACCAAAAAGCAATTTGCCTGGCTTTTTATGCTGGCCATTCTCATGTTCGTTTTTGCCAATGGCCTCAGTACCTGGAGCCTGGCTTATATTCCAACAGGGCTTGGTGCGCTGATCGGCGCTTTATATCCCCTCAGTGTGGTCATTATCGAGCGGTTGTTTTTCCACAGCCAGAAAATGACCACGCTCACTTATCTCGGCCTGTTCCTTGGTATCGGTGGCGTGGGAATCGTATTCTACGAAAATGCATTCGACCATGGCGGCACTTCCTTTTTCTTTGGGATCATGCTGGCACTGGTAGCCATGCTTGCCTGGAGCCTGGGCACGGTATTTATCGCCCGCAATAAAGCCAACATCAACCCATATTATGGAACCGGTTGGCAGATGCTGATCAGTTCGGCCATATTGCTGATATGGTCTGAAGCCAGCGGGCAAACCATTCCCTATGCAGACATAACCGCATCAGCCTGGCTGGTCATCATCTACCTGGTCATATTCGGGTCGATCATCAGCTTTGTGGCGTTCATTTATTCAATGAAGCGTTTACCCGCTGCCGTGGCATCATTGTACGCATATTTCAATCCACTGGTGGCCATGGTGATCGCATCGGTTGTACTGAAAGAAAAACTGACGATCCATATTCTCTGGGGAGCCCTGGTTACCCTAGGGGGCGTGTTCCTGGTGAACTACAGCATCAAGAAGAACAAATCCCAAACTATCGCTGAACCTGAGATATGAAGGCCTCATACATCTCTTTCCAGCCGGCAAATACGGGGTCGGTTCCCAGGAACTGGTTATGAAAAATACTGATCAATGTTCCATGATATTGGTGGCAGGTATCGTAATAATGCATTAATTCCCCGGCAGAGGTCTGTACATCCTGTTTTTGCTCATAAAATGCATTGGCATCCATGAAACAAAACGGATGAACCCGTAAGCTTGTTTTCTCTTCCCGTTCAAGATCGTACCAATGATATGCGGAGGCCACTGATGCACGAAAGCCGTTGATGCTACCATATCCCATACTATAGTCATCTGTGATACCCGCTGATATCAGATCGCGGAATGTCGACGGTGTCTGAAACCAGATATAATGCTGGCGTGATGTCGTAACCGGCTTTTCCGTTATGAGCGATACTGTCCTTTTTTCATCCCCGATCAATGGCCTGTTATCATGGCTGGACCAGGAAGGATGAATGCCCACCGCGTATTTCCGGGCATGACGCTCGATAAGTTTTCGCATGGCGGGGTTTGAGGGAGAGATGTTCTTATCGTATCTGCTTCTGGCTGATGCCACCAGGAAGAAATAGATAGGCTTAAGTTCAAAATGATCGTGTACACGGTCGAGCCAGTTGTAACTGTCATACGGATCCTGACCCGCTCCGGCAAGAATTTTCCAACGGCTAAAATCTGGCTTTTGTAAAAAGCCGCCCAGGTTTCTCAAAAAACCTTTGTGACGGTACGACCAGGCTATATCAATATCATATGTGGGCTGGAAATAAAAAGCTGGCCTGGGCAGTTCCAACCCGGGGTAATGTGCTTTCAACGCATTGGATAATTGCGTGAGCCATATATTCACTACCGGCAGGTGAAGAAAGTCGTATTTGAAAGCGATGGATGATGTATGGGGATACCGTCCATACATATCCTGATTATGTGGCCAGTATTCCTCATAGCGGCTGAGCAGAAAAAACACCGCGGAAAACAGATCATAAGGAATATCGCCCCTTTCTCCGCCAAAAATAACCGGGTATTGTTCCCATTCCGATACAGGCACCTCAAACTGCCTGATCCCCTTTTCAGAAAGTAGTCCTGCTACAGGCATATTGAACCAGGGGCCTTCCACGAATTCCGGTGTATAGCGGATCCGGTATCCTTCATACGCTTCAAATTCCTCCGGCTGATCAGTGATCTTCAATAACTGACCGAACTGTTCACGAAACACAAAATCAGCTACATACTGTAACCTGGGTGTGACGATATCTGTATAGATGAGAAACATGGATCAGGATACAAGTTAGGGAGATTGGGGGATTTGAAAATTTGGAGATTTGGAAATTTGGAAATGGGGAAATGGGGCGAATGTATGATTTACATTTTTTATCACCTATGGCAATTCAGGGCTTAATTATATTTCTCACAGAATTTCACAGATGTTTCAGGGAATTCTCGGAATGACCTTAACCTGATCATTGATCATTCACTTCCTTCTCTCTTTCCACATCTGGTTGAACGATTTATCGCTGAAATGCAGGTCGCCATGATTTTTCGTCCAGGCTGTGAATACCTTATTGACCACTTTATTCTTTAGTTTGCCGCTGGCCATATTCATGATACCGCGGCGCATATTGGCCATTTTCCATGCTTTCCAGGCGATACGTTCCGACATGGGCGACAGTCCTTCACTCACTGATTCTGCACGGTTATCCAGTAAAAGTTCGTGGAGGTTGATCTTTACGGCACAGACTTCTGTGCAGTTTCCGCACAAGGATGAAGCATAACTGAGATGCTTAAACGATTCCATCCCCTGCAGGTGCGGTGTGATCACGCTGCCGATCGGTCCGCTGTAAGTGGCTCCATAACTGTGTCCGCCGATATTTTTATACACCGGGCAGGCATTCAGGCAAGCCCCGCAACGGATACAATACAGGCTTTCGCGCTGTTTTGGATTTTGCAGAATATTTGTTCGCCCGTTGTCGAGCAGGATCACATACATCTCTTCCGGCCCATCGGTCTCCCCTTCCTGCCTGGGCCCGGATATGATCGTATTATATACGGTCACTTTCTGCCCGGTGCCGAAAGTACTCAGCAATGGCCAGAACAGGGAAAGATCCGTCAGCGAAGGGATCAGTTTTTCGATACCCACGACAACGATATGTGTTTTGGGGAAAGAGCAGCTCAAACGTGCATTGCCTTCATTCTCCGTTACCGCCACAGAACCGGTATCGGCTATGATGAAATTGGCGCCGGTAACACCCACTTCGGCCTCCACATACTTTTTACGCAATATGTTTCGTGCCACGAGAGTAAGTTCCTGCGGGCTAAGGTTGGGTGGCGTACCCAGTTTCTCTGCAAACAACTTCGCCACATCTTCCTTGCTTTTATGCATGGCCGGAGTAACGATATGATATGGCGCTTCGCCGTCTAATTGCTGAATGTATTCGCCAAGGTCGGTTTCCACACTTTCAATGCCGTTTTTTTCAAGGGCCTGGTTCAGGTGGATCTCTTCGGTGACCATGCTCTTGCTCTTGACCAGCGTTTTGCAGTTCTTCTGCCGGCAGATATGCAATATCTCTTCCAGGGCCTGGTCGGCGGTTTCGGCCCACAGCAGTTTTCCGCCCCGGGCAATGAAATTCTTTTCAAATATTTCCAGTTGCTGATCGAGGGTTTCAATGGCCCGCCATTTCGTATTCTTAGCGCGCTCCCGGGCAAGCTCCAGGAAATCGAACTGCTTTTTTCCCTGCGGCACCACGGCATTATACCGGCCGATATTAAAATTGATCGTTTTCCGGTGACCACTATCCGAAGCCTTTTCACGGCTTTTTTCCAGGAATATGTCGATGGGCAGAGACATGAGGCAAAAGTAACTGAATTTTATGTGTTGCTTACCGATTGTTATATGCTGTTTTACATCCAGTCTGCATGTTGCATTTTCCGGAATTTCCTGCGGGCCCATTCTTTCCGTTGTAATTGATCCCGCCGATAACGATACAGCTCCGGCCTGGGTGCAAGGCGATCGATTTTACGCTTTTTTTGTACGGATTAATTTCCTATCCTTGTTGAGCTAAAAGAATGAAACAAACAAATCTCCGAAAGTTAGTACTGTTGTCGCTGGCGCTTATCATGCTCACGGTTCGCATGACGGCCCAAAAGGTTTCCTTTAGCCGGCTTGTTACCGATTCCGTCTACCTGCAAAACATGAAAAAGCAGTTGGAAGATCAGTACCAGAAAGATGCGGAGACTGCGTCTGGACCTTATAAGAAATACATCAAAGACATCTATAAAGAACGGTACGAATATATCCGTTCATGCTTCGAACAAGGGGCCATCATATCAGACCCCAAAGCCGTTCAATACCTGCAGTCTGTTAGCCAGGCCATCCTACAGGGGAATCCCGAATTAACAAAACACAAACTCCGCATCCTCCTTTATAAAGCCTGGTGGCCCAATGCATCGAGCCTGGGCGAAGGAACGATATTATGCAATATCGGGTTACTCTATAAAGTAAGAAATGAAGCACAACTGGCATTCATCCTTTGCCACGAGCTGGCTCACCTGCATCTCAACCACGGCAACCAGGCCATTGACAAATACGTCAATACCGTTTATGATGACGAATTTCAAAAAGAACTGAAAAAAATCGCCAAACAGCAATATGAAAAAAACCGCAAACTGAATGAACTGGAAAAAAGCATTGAATTCAGCAGCCGCCGTCATAGCCGGGCCAAGGAGAGCGAAGCCGATTCAATGGCCATTGAGTTTCTGAAGAACACCCCTTACAGCCTGGAAGAAGCCAAAACGGCGCTGGCCCAACTGGATAGTATTGATGACGACAAGTACAATATCGAACCTCCACTTCAGCAATATTTCAATCACCCATCCTATCCCTTCAAAAAAGCCTGGCTAAAAGAAGAAGAAAGTTTTTTTGGTGGCGCTACGATGGAGATCACCGACAGTAAATTACTGGATTCCCTCAAAACACATCCCGATTGCCGGAAAAGGGTCATACAGGTTTCGGCTATTGTTAGCCGTTATGCCGGCAAGGGTACACAAAAGAATTTGTTCGAAAAAGAATTTCGACAATGGCAGGAGGCTTATGATTTCGAGGTCATTGCTTTCCTGTTCGATAAGGAGATCATATCCCTCGCCCTGTACCAAACCTTACAGGCACTGGATCACTACAGGGAAGATCCCTGGTTGCTGGCCATGGCCGGGCAATGCCTGAACCGCATATACGAAGCCCAGAAAAAACACGAACTGAGCCGCATCGTCGAACTGCCATCACCTTACCACGAAAAAAAATACAACGATTTTCTTCGGTTCCTTCAAAACCTGTCACTGACGGATATCGCCTCCATCAACTATTATTTCCTGGATAGCCATAAAGACAAATCCCTTACCAATGAAGATTTTGTGTTTGCCCTGATTCAAAGCAGGGAAAATGCCGGCAAAAAAGAGGAGAGATCACAGTGGATACGATATTATCAATCAAATTTTTCAAAACCCCGTTATACCATAAAACCATGAAGCAATCAATCAGACAATTAGCCTGGATACTCATCCTGACTTGCTGCGGAACAACCGTTAAAGCCCAGGAAAAACTGCAGATCGAAAACGTACGCAGTACCTATATCCGCAATAGCGGAGAGATCATGGACGGAGAAGAGTTAAAGGGATATTTCAGCTTTTTTGTGTCTGATAAGGTCAGTAAAAGTGAGAACGAATACACCCTGCAGATCCTGGATAAAAATCTGGCGAAAGTAAAAGAGATCAAATTCGAAGACGACAAGAATATCCAGGTCCTTGAATCGAGTTACAACGGCAATGCCATCATGTTCCTGTTCTATAATAAGAAGGAAAAAACATTGGAATACCGCGCTTATGATTTCAATGGCAAACAAAAAATGAGCTATGTAAAAGACCTCGATAAAAGAAGCCAGGCACTGCTGGAATCCACCTATGGCAGCAAATCGGATGAAGGCCAAAATGAAGCGCTGTTCAGCGTCAACAACGACGGCTTCGTAACCGTTTACCCCGTTAAGGAAAAAAAATACTACAGCTACGAGATCAATTTCTTTTTCAGCAATAAGAGAAAAACATGGACCTATGAGGCCGCCGAAGACCAGGAAGACAAATTTGCACAAGCCGTTTACCTGGGCGCCACCGATTCACTGGTACTCTTTGAAGTGGTCAAGCAAAAATCGATGATGTTCAGCGGCGGGCCGCATGCCTGGGTAGTTGGACTTTACATCCATAACGGTAAAAAAGCTTTTGAAGTAATGACCGAAGAGGATGACCATAAATTATACGCGATGAACGTTGCCACCATAAGTGGAAAATCTGATTTTATTCTGATGGGACCATATTACAGTCCGGATGCCAAAGTAATGAAAGACGCCAGCCAGGGTATTGGCGCATGGACGATGAACAGCAAGGGTAAGGTGACGGCTAAAAAATACAATTCCTGGACGGGCGATATTGCCAAATACCTGCCGGTCAGCAGCAAGGGCAAGATCGACAATGTGGGTTTCATCTTTTTTCATAAGGTACTGCAAATGTCCGACGGCAGTTTCTTTGCGGTGGGCGAAGGTTATAAGAAGTCGGTTAGCGCCGAAGGTGTGGCCGGCAAAGTATTATCAAGCCTGACGTCCGTCAGAACGAACACCAGTGCTTTCAAAGTGGTGATCACCGAACTGCTCACTTTCCGTTTTGATGAGAACTTCGGCATTACCGATGCCAGGAT
The DNA here is from genome assembly GCA_046329695.1 of Ferruginibacter sp. Lineage (GTDB taxonomy): Bacteria > Bacteroidota > Bacteroidia > Chitinophagales > Chitinophagaceae > Ferruginibacter. The sequence goes on along the minus strand of JAXLUE010000006.1, from coordinate 84,168 downwards.
CTACGAGAAAAATAATAATGATATGGAACTGCCCGGTGGCGCCGAATTTATGTCGCCCCATGTCATGGCCCTCATCGCCAAAGCATTTGGCGCTTTTGATTACGCGTTTACCATCACCGACAAAGACCATACCCGGTTTAATGTTGGCTACACCGACTATGTACGATCCGGAGATGAAAAAGGGCTTCAATTCAAATCACTCAACTATGCCGACGGTCAAATGTCGGAAGATAAGATCAGCCTGAAGAGTAAAGCAAAATGGACGCGCGTGTTTCCTGCCAAACCTGGCTTCGTAACCATCCTGGAGTATTTCAAAAAGGATAAAAGACTGGAATACAGACTGGAGAAACTGAATTAATATCCCGGACCAGATATCCAATGAATGAGCGGTAATAGATAGACTTTCTTATCTGTAAGGATAAACCCATTTTACCGTACAATAATATGCATGGATCGATTGTTTGCGCTGCCCGGAAATTCCCGTGTGGAATCAAAATTGAAAAATGGCAACTTTTATCAGCGGATGAATCTGATGGTCATGACTGAAAGATCACTAAACCATCAACTTGTCGATCTCAAACTTGCTCATAGACAAAAAAGCAGCCATGACCCGTTCCCGTTTGGTTGGGTCGGCCATTAAGGATGGAAGAATGGATGGCACGATCTGCCATGAAACACCGAACTTATCGCGGAGCCAGCCACATTTTTCGAATTGGCCGTCATGGCCCAGTGCATGCCAGTATTGATCGATCGCTTCCTGTGTGTCGCACAAAACAACAAAAGAATTGCCCGGTGAAAAATCAAAATCATGCCTGATCACACTGCTCATGGCATTCATCAAATTGCCATTGATGCGATACTGGGCAAATAACAACATGCCTTCCGCCGTAGCTGAACCTGGCGGATAGGGCGCCTCCAGCAAAGAACGCGAGTCAGGGAAAATTGACGCATATAAAGTCATCGCTTCTTTAACCAGGGCCTGCTTTTCATTGACGAACAATAAACTTGGAACGATCTTTTGCGTGGTCGGCAGATCATCCATATCCATCTGCCAGCTAACCCCAAATCGGTCTATGACCCAGGCATACGCGGGCGACCAGTCGTAACGGCCCAATGGCATGAGCACCTGGCCACCATCCGACAATGCATCATAGTATTTTTTAAGCAGCGTTTCATTACCCGTGTAGAAATAATAAGAAACCGCCGGTGTGGGTTTCCATGCAGGTCCTCCGTTCAGGGCCATGAATCGGGTACCTGCGATCTCAAAGATGGTGACCATACCATTGTCGCTGGGTTTCTGGCTACCCGGGAAGATCGAACAATAAAAATTACAGGCTTCCTGCGCCTGGCCATCAAACCAGATACAGGGATAAAATGTTGGGTTCATGATCGTTGCTTTTCAGTCATTCATCATCCTTTCAGCACACCTAACGCCTTCCCTACTTTCACAAAGGCATGGATGGCTTTATCGAGGTGATGCATATCGTGTGCGGCACTCAACTGAACACGGATGCGCGCCTGTCCTTTGGCCACAACAGGAAAGAAGAAACCGATCACGTAAATGCCTTCATCCAGTAATGCAGCGGCGAATTGCTGAGCAAGCACCGCATCGTAAAGCATGATCGGAACAATCGGATGATCGCCTGGCTTGATATCGAATCCTGCGGCCGTCATCTGTTCCCGAAAATATTGGGTATTGCGTTCCAGTTTGTCACGCAGTTCGGTGGTTTCACTCAGCATGTCGAGCACCGCAATGGAAGCGCCCACAATACTGGGGGCCAGTGTATTACTGAATAAATAAGGACGGCTACGCTGACGCAGGATATCAATGACTTCTTTTCTTCCGGAAGTTAATCCGCCACTCGCCCCACCCAGTGCCTTGCCGAGGGTGCCGGTAATGATATCAATGCGGCCCATGACCCCACGGTATTCGTGTGTACCACGACCTGTTTTTCCCAAAAATCCGGATGAGTGACATTCATCGATCATCACAATGGCATCATATTGATCGGCCAGATCGCAGATCTTATCCAACTGCGCAATCGTACCGTCCATGCTGAAAGATCCGTCCGTTACGATGATCCGGCTTCGGCAAGAGGCAGCCTCCTGTAGTTTGGCTTCAAGGTCTGCCATATTATTATGCTCATACCGGAACCGCTGTGCCTTACACAAGCGTACACCGTCAATAATAGAGGCATGGTTCAACGCATCGCTGATGATGGCATCCTGCTCATTGAACAGGGGTTCAAATACCCCTCCATTGGCATCAAATGCCGCGGCATAGAGTATCGTATCTTCCGTACCTAAGAATTGAGAGAGCTTTTCTTCCAATTCCTTGTGAATATCCTGCGTGCCACAGATGAAACGAACACTGCTCATGCCATAACCGCGTGTATCAATATATTGCTTGGCAGCCGCGATCACTTTTGGGTGGGAAGAAAGACCCAGGTAGTTATTGGCGCAAAAATTGAGTACTGTTTTTCCATTTACGGTGATCTCCGCACCCTGCGGACTGGTGATGATCCTTTCTGTTTTATACAGCCCGGAATTTTTGATCTCTTCGATCTCGGCCGCGAGACGTTTTACAAAAGCCTGATTCATGCGATGTGTATTTAAAGTCTATAGTTTAACGATAAGTTGATGCCCGAATTTCCATTAATGGAGTCCGTCTGCCGGCAAGCAGGGGACCAAGGTTAAAGATATAACCTGACCTTTTACTGGGTTCAGATTATTTTTGAATACTTACTTACCAGGATTAAAAGTACTGTAAAACATTGTTTTTGAATTTCATTACAAGCACAGCCGTGAACCATTAACGGTCCGTTTTCCGCGTCTGTGAATCTCATTTTAACATTTTGTTCCCAACCCTGTAACTTTTTGCCCTTAGCTTCGTATCAATCCAAAACAGGTTCATGCGGCAAAAAAAGGAAATCATCCTGCTCGGAACATTCATACTGCTCTTCCTGGTATTGCTGGCCGGGATGGCTGGCATGGCCAGTACGTCAACAACCCCTGAGCCGCGAGAAACCTGCCTCCCCAATACCCCCTGCACTGTCAATCCAGGCAAACCTGTACAGGAATATCATTGGAACCCCGTTTCCAGGGGTGTGCTGCATATTTAATACGGGGCGATTCTCTTTTCCGGTTTTCCATCAAACCTATTTTTTAGCTTGTTTCCGTATTGTGCGGAATGTGCAAACATGACCTCCTGAAAAAACATATAATCTCATTCTATTTAAATTTAATTTTATATTTAATAAATTAAATATTAATAGTATAAATAATTTTACCGCCCAACACGACTATCTACTTCAAAGAAGGACGGCATTCCTTAAATCACCATGGCCGCCTGCCTGATCGCTTCATTATTCAACCTTTACAAAAAACCGGGCGAAAAATGATCGGCCATACGGATCAAGCTTCTGAAAACCTTTCAACAGGATTTTCAAAAAAAATATGTACAGCCTGTAACTTTATCAAGCTTACGGCGTACTACTACCGAAAGTATAGACCCAACTGGCTGTATGACAGAGAGAGAATACAACGAATGTGTCAGGCTTTACGCAGATAATGTGTACCGCTTCATCCTTAAGAATCTCCGGCATGAGGAAGATTCGAGGGATGTGGTACAGAATTCCTTCGAAAAGCTCTGGAAAAACAGGGAAGAGGTAGACCATGCCACCAGCAAGAGCTACCTGTTCACGATCGCATATAACCAGATGATCGACCATATCCGTAAAAGCAAACGGATCAGCCTGAAAGAGGATTTTTCGGATTCTGAGCGCGGCAGTACCGGTCAACGTTCGAATGCCAAAAGAATCCTTGATGAAGCCCTGAGCCGCCTCAGCGAAACCCAGCGGAGCCTGGTGATGCTGAAAGACTATGAAGGCTATAATTATGCCGAGATCGGGCAGATCACCGGGCTGAATGAAAGCCAGGTGAAAGTTTACCTGCACCGCGCCCGGCTGCAGTTGAGAGAGTATATTGTGAAACCGGAAAACGTAATCTGAGGCAACCATGAACATCAACCGACATAATTACGAGGAGTTTTTTCTGATGTACGTCGACAATGAATTGCCGGCTGCAGAGAGAGCCGCCGTTGACCGGTTCATCCAGGAAAATCCCGACCTGGCCCCGGAACTGGAACTGCTGGCCCAAACTTCCTTACCGGCTGAGCCTTTCTCCTTTGCCGGCAAAAACGACCTGATCAAACCGGAACCCATCCCTTCCGAAGCGCGGGATCAAATGCTCCTGATGCTTGATGCAGAACTTGGTTCCGACGAAAGCCGGGAGTTACACAAACAGATCCGGCACAACCCGGCCTTGCAGTCTGAATGGAATATACTGCAGCAAACCAAACTTGACCCTGCCGATAGCATTGAATTTCCCCATAAAGCCAGCCTGTATCATCATACTGCCGGCCGGGTGGTCAGCATCCGTTTCTTGCGAATGGCTGCAGCAGCCGCCATCATAGGCTTCGGCATCTACCTGGGCATTTCCGCCCTGGAGAAAAAGGGCAAAACGGAAACGGAGATGGCTAACCATGACGCTGATCAGCACAATAAATCAGTCAACATTGGTCAACAGCAGGAACAAGATGCGGTTAAGGATCAGGCAGATCGGGATCAACTGGCAGTTCGGGGCATAACGCCCTCTGCAGAACAGCAGGATGCAAAAGATCCGAACACGCAACGGCAGGATTCCCGTGATCTGCCGGGCCGTCCCGTCCAGCATGACGGACGCAACCTCGCCGCACTTCCCGGAAAACCCGCCGCGAAAAATCAGTCATCGCCCGACAATGTAACGGCAAGGCCTGATCGCAAAAATATATCCAATAACAACAGCCAGTTTGCCTCCAACAGGGGTTCTGAAAAAAAATCCGTACAGGAAAGTAACTTTTCCGATCCTTCCGGCGTACAATCTATAAACAAGGCACTGAGCCCAGAAAGAACCCAGCCAACGCTTATCGCTGGTGTGAACCCGGAAGAGAAGCGCACAGAGATCAAACCGCTCAGCGCACTGGATACCGATATCATGCAACCACTCACGGTTCCGGATGCACGCACGGCGGCCCTGAACCCCGATGAAGAAGGAGATAAAAACGATATCCTCTTCCTGGATGAATCAAGGGTTAAAAAAACAAAACTCAGTGGCATGTTCAGAAAACTGAAACGCACCATCGAAAGAAAAGCCAACATCAAAACCGGTAACGGTGTTAAGATCGCCGGATTCGAGATCGCCGTGAGATAATCATATCACCTTTAAAAACGAACCATCATGAAATGGCTAACATCTACATTAGCACTGGCATTATTCTGCTCCGGCGCTTTCGCCCAGGAAACTGCAGACAGTACGAAACCGAATAAACCGGACACCATCCGGATCGGCAATATCATCATCATTAAAAAGGCCTCTATCGGAAAAAAACGCAGTATTGAGATCAATGGAGATGGAGATCAGGCCAAAAAGAAAAAATCGCGCGTAAGTACCAACTGGGGGATCATCGACCTGGGCTTTGCCAACTACAATGACCAGACCGACTATGGCCAGGCCGGCAGCTTTCTTGTGAACCGCCCCGGTTTCCCAGCCATCAATGGCTCCGATTTCAAACTGCGCACCGGTAAAAGCGTAAACGTGAACATCTGGTTCTTTATGCAAACCCTCCACCTGGTTAAAGAAAACGTTAACCTGAAATACGGCCTCGGTCTGGAACTGAATAATTACCGCTACCGATCCGCCATCAGCTATAAGGAAAACGGACCGGTACCATATTCCAACGGATCCATTACAAATGCCCCGTTTGTTTTCCGCGATTCCATCTCCTTTTCGAAAAATAAACTGGCGGCCGATTACCTGACCGTTCCCCTTATGCTGAACTTTGCCAGCAATGCCAAAACAGGCAAAAAACCTTTTATCCTGAGCGTAGGCGTGAGTGCCGGTTACCTCTACAGCCAGCGTAATAAACAAAAGAGTGAAGAACGCGGCAAGGAAAAGAACAAAGGTGATTATGACCTGGAAAAATTCAAGTTTTCATATATCGGTGAGATAGGATTCGGACCGGTAAAATTCTACGGATCATACTCGCCCAAATCCTTATACGAACACAGTCTGGATATCAGGCCATTCACGTTCGGTATTCGATTTAGCAACTAATCATCCAGATACCTTCTCTCTCAACCTTCGTTTGCGAGGAACCCGGGTTCCAAAGCAGGCGGAGGTTTTTTTGTTATGGATATTAAATGCCAGACTTTGCATCATATTACTGATGTGTCGAAAATTGCAAGTCATGACTTAAACCTCCCGAAATCCTTAACTCATGTAAACCTCTTCAACCTCTTCAACCTCTTCAACCCCTCCAACCCATCCAACCTCTTCAACCCTCAAACGTCTTCAACCCCTTCAACCCTTTTACCCCAACCCCTTCCCATTTTATCCTTTTCAATTAACTTGCCCCATGCCCGCTTCCTTCACAGAACAGATTCCATCCTTTGAAGAAAAATTACAACGCGTCAATATACAGGCCGTAACTGCATCTCCATATGGCAAACGATACCTCGGCCATTTACTGGAACACCGCCGGTACTTTGTAAAGATATATGCCCGGGTATTGGATATCGCCGCCAGGCATGGCCGCAAAGACCTTTCCCGATCGACACTGCTTGATTACGGCGCAGGCAATGGCCTTCTGGGCCTCTTTGCCAAACATTGCGGAATCGGGAAAGTGTACATCAACGACATAGATCCCGTTTTTACAGAAGCCAGCCAGTCGCTCGCGGCAATATTGGATATCCGCATCGATGGATTTATAACCGGAGATACCGATAAGGTATGTAGTGTGCTCGCCAACGATGCCCCGGATTTGATTTGCGGTACCGATGTGATCGAACATATTTACGATCTCCCTGCATTCTTCCGGCAAATAAGGTCATTAAATCCATCCGTACTCACGGTATTCACCACGGCTGCCAATGCCGCGAACCCCATCAAGAAAAAAAAGATCATACAACTGCAGCTGCAGGATGAAAACAAAGGGAGCAACCCGATGGACTCCGCGCTGGCCGGTGAAAAGCCACATCCATCATTCCTGAGCATGCGCCGGTTGATCATTCGATCCGCCGCGCCTGAATTAAATACAGAGAACGTAGACAAACTGGCTCTGATCACCCGCGGCCTGAAAGAAAAAGATATACGGGAAGCCGTCAGCATGCTGTTGCATGAAGGTAAGACCCCCATACCCCCTGTTCACCCCACCAATACATGCAACCCTGAAACAGGAAGCTGGACGGAACGGCTGTTGACGAAAGAAGAATATAATTCCCTGTATGTTCGGGCCGGATTCGATCTGACCATGTATAACGGCTTTTATGATACTTGTAAAAAGTCCATTCCCAAAAACATCATTAATCAAATCCTGAATATCGGGGTGCGCATGGTTGGCCGGAAAATCGCTCCCTACATCATACTGGTTGGAAACTCCACCGTATTTAACGAAATATAAAGAGGGAAAATACGTAATTTGAAATCTCCCGCTTGTTTTGGCACATGCTTTGAACCATAGCGGATGACGATTATTGTATGAAAAGGTTTGGGTTATACTCCGCCGTATTCGGCATGCTTATTATTTCCACCGCCTGGTTGCTGGCACCGCGTAAATCCGGCCGGCACGCTGTCTTTTCCAAGAGAGCACTCACACGTCCGGCTGATAAAGATTTTTCTATCGTTGTTGATAAAAGCGATTACGAACTCAAGGTTTATGATGATGAGGGCTGGTATGCCACTTATCCGATCGTTTTTGGCAGTAAAGACCTCAGCGATAAGATGAGGGAAGGAGATAAACGTACGCCAAACGGCTCATTTAAAATTGTCTTGAAAAAGATACACAATAAATGGGGGCCTGAATTGCTCCTCGATTATCCTAACGATGAAAGCCTGAAGAAATTCCAGGAACGTAAAGAGAAAGGCATGATCCCCCGTACCGCCAGGATCGGAGGCGGCATTGCAATACATGCCACACGTCCGCAGGAAGAATGGACCGTTGATAATTTTTATAACTGGACCGACGGCTGCGTTTCCGTTAAATACACCGAGATGCAGGACCTCTATAGCTACATCCCCGTAGGTACGCCAGTAACCATACAACCATAATTAAATGATGGATGTTGAATTTTAAATTCTAAATGAATTAAGCCTTCAAGATTCAGAATGACAAGTAACTTCCGTCACCGTAACTGAGAAAACGGTAATCATGATCCAGGGCATACTGATAGAGATCTCTCCACTTATCTCCTACCGCAGCGGCAACAAGCAACAATAATGTAGATTGAGGTTGATGAAAATTCGTGATAAGTCCGGATACCACTCGAAAACGGTAACCCGGAGCGATGAGTAATTGTGTTTGCGTAAAAATATTTTTCCTTTGATGTAGGTCCATCCAATGCAACAAAGCCCGGAATGACTCCTGGAGGCTCAGATCAGTGTTCATCAAGGGTTGCTCATACACATCCCATTGATGCAAAGTCAATTCTTTTAACTGTGGGTCATGTTGGGCTTTGACCCCAAGCCAGTACAATGATTCCAGTGTCCGGAGCGATGTGGTTCCTACTGCAATGATCTTCCCGGGCACCTGCATCAGTTTCCTGAGCGTTTCTGCAGACACATCGATCCATTCGGCATGCATATCATGCCCTGCCATGGTGGATGCTTTTACAGGCCTGAAAGTTCCGGCGCCAACGTGGAGAGTCACGTACTCCCTTTCAATGCCTTTCCTGTCCAGTGTTTCAAAAACATGTTGTGTAAAATGCAACCCTGCCGTAGGCGCGGCCACAGAACCTTCTTCTTCGGCATAAATGGTTTGGTAACGTTCTTTATCCTCCCGGATGGCCGACCGTTTGATATAAGGTGGCAAAGGGATCTCGCCGGCCATGTCCAGGATCTCAGCAAAACGAAGGGCGGCGGGCGTCCAGGAAAATTCAACCAGGTAATAATCTCCTTCTTTGGTTAATTTACGGGCATTCAAAATCACATCTTCTCCATCCGACAGGCCGATCTTTTTATGCAGCACTTCATCTTTCCACTTGGCAGCATTACCCACCAGGCAGTACCACTGCGCGGAATCAGACCTGTTCATCACGGTCTGGTATTCGGGTAATTCGCCGGCCGGCTCCAGGCAAAAGATCTCCACATGTCCGCCTGTTGCTTTGTTAAAATGCAGCCGGGCATTGATGACGCGCGTATTGTTGAATACCAGGGTACTTTGCGCGCTTATAAATTCTGCGATATGCCTGTATGTGGATTCACTGATCTGGTCATCCTGATAGATCAGCAATTTCGATGCATCACGCTCCGGAAGCGGATGCAGGGCAATACGGTTATCCGGGAGTTCGTAGGTATAATCGAGGATGGAAATATTTTTCGGATCTGGCATAAAAATCAAAGGGGTGCAATTTAAGCAAAAGTAAAAATCAATGATGATGCAAAACCTCTTACAGCATGTCCGGTTACTCCTTATTGATAAACAAGTAAATGATTACGCTCACAGATAGCCCAAGAAGATCTGCTTTCAATATGATGTTAAATTCTGAACTTTTCTCTCATATCAAATGACCACATGCTCACATTTTCCTCAACGCATCATACACCGCTTCCAGTAATTTAGGGCGTACATTCATCTGGTTAAGCAGGCTGCTGCCATTGGGGTGTACGCGGTTACTCAAAAAAACAAATACCAGATTTTTAGCGGGATCGGCCCAGACGCAGGTGCCTGTAAACCCTGTATGGCCAAAGGTTTCAGGGGAAGCCCCCATGGCGGGATAAGGTTCCTTCCTGGATGTATTGTCCTTTTCCGGTTTATCAAACCCCAGTCCGCGGCGGCTGTTGTCACTACCATAAGCGGTAAACATATGGATGGTTTCGGGTTTCAGATAGGAAACACCATTCCACTTACCGCCATTCAGCAGCATTTGCATCAGGCAGGCAAGGTCATACGCGTTACTGAACAACCCGGCATGCCCGGCCACGCCACCGAACATTGCCGCTCCGGGATCGTGTACATTGCCGCGCAAGAGTTGCCGGCGAAATGTTTTTTCATATTCTGTTGGAACAATTCTATCCCGGGGAACATCATGTAACGGGAGGTAGTGGATATTATCAAGCCCCATCGGGGTATAAAATACATCATGCACAAAATCGTTCAGAGGCTTGCCGGTCACCTGCTCCACCACTTTCCCAAGGAAAATAAAATCATTATCGCTGTACAGGTACCGGCCCGGTTGGCCAATCGGGCTTTTGGCCATGACATGATACATGGTATCAAGCCAGTCTTCCCGCACAAACAGGTCATCCGCCACACGAACGCAGAATGAATCTATGGAATATGGCGCGTACAAGTTTTTCAGAGGCGTGCCGCCTGCATCGAGTGTGTTCCTGTAAAAAGGGATAAAGGCAGACAATCCCGCTTCATGCAATAAGAGGGCTCTTAAAGTGATGCCGGCCTTATCGGTACCACGGGTCCAGGGCAGATAATCTCCCAGCGTTCTGTCAATCGACAGCTTCCCTTCATCAACCAGTTTCATCACAGCGATCGTGGTAGAAGCGATCTTGGTGATCGAAGCCAGGTCATATACCGATGATTCGGTTACCGGAGTCTCCTGTTCGTAGGTAAAATACCCAAACCCTTTCTGGTAAGCGATCTTTCCATCTTTTGCCACCAGTATCATACAACCCGGCGTAGCTTTTCTTTTGATGGCATCGCTGGCAATGGAATCGATCCGGGCAAGTTTAGCCGGGTCAAAGCCAAGGGATTCCGGTGAAACTTCGGGCAGATTGCCGGCAAAATGTGTCACCCCGGATCCATAAGGATAATTTTCGCATACGCTTACCGGTAAGGTCCCTTTATAACTCAACTTTCCTTGAAGCAGATCGATGGCTGTACGGTGAACAATGGAATCATCTTCATAACAAACCGCCATGTTTTTTGCATAGCACCAGTTCTTCACGGCGTAAGCGTTGCCAAAAATAAAGGTCATGGCCCTGGCTCTTTGCTGAAGTGCGTTTACAAAGGATATGGCCTGCTTGCTGATACCAAAATTGGTTGCCGGCGAGCGTCCCATATTATGGACCCCGATCACAACTTTCCGGTAATTCATGACGATCGAGTCGATCAGGTATTGCATGGCGGCCGAATCTTTTACAGAATAGTCGAAATAAAATACGCCGGCATTGTATTCCCTGCGCATGCGTGATGCGAAGGAATTATCAAACTGCAGCCCAACGCCAACGTAGGCAATATTATCTTTTCCGTCTGCATTCACCTTTAATGGAAAGAAGCCCCCATCCTGGTGACTGAGCAGGGTGATGGCATTCTCGGCCACCAACCGTCGCATCCCGGGTATTTCCCGGTTGAGGTCGGCCACCAGGTTTTGGGTATCGATGGGTTTGACCGAGATCAATCCATACTGATATTTCGCCAGCAGTATTTTTTTGGCATGATATGCTATATCATCCCAGCTGATCCGTCCCGCTTCTGCAGCCTCTCTGATCGATCGTATGGCCTGAGGGATATCTTCAGGAAGGCAAAGCATATCGTTACCGGCGATGACCGATTCTACGGAAGCGGCGCCCCCCGGGTAAAATTTCTTCACACCCTGCATCTCCAGCGCATCCGTAATGGTGAGTCCGTTAAATCCGATACTGTCTCTCAATAAACCCCGGATATTGCGTGCGGATATGGATGAAGGCCTGTTGGGACGGTTATCAATGGAAGGAATGAACAGATGCCCGATCATCACGCTGCCCACGCCGCTTTTGAACATTTGCCTGAACGGATAAAGTTCCAGGCTGTCGAGCTGGACAATGGTTTTATTGATTACCGGAAGGTCGTAATGCGAATCCACCGACACATCACCATGGCCCGGAAAATGTTTGGCACATGCCATGACACTATCATCCTGCATGCCCTTCATGTACTGAATTCCATATCGGGCCACTTTATATTTATCCTCGCCGAAACTGCGGTCGTTGATTACCGGGTTATTGGGATTATTGTTGACATCCACCACCGGTGCATAATTAAGCTGAATGCCCATTCGCCGGCACTGGTTGGCCACCACGCGCCCGTAAGCGTAAACAAGGCTGTCGTATCCCATCGCGCCCAGCATCATTTGTTTGGGCAATGGAATAACGCTATCGAGTAAACGCATGCCCACGCCCCATTCCGCATCCATCGAAATCATGATCGGCGTTTTAGCCTTGGCCTGCAGTGAATTGACCATCCCTGCCTGTATAACCGGACTTCCCTGGAAAAGGCAAATGCCCCCGATATTGTATTGCCTGACCATTTCATTCAGCAGGGAGTCGTAAAATGTGACTTTTCTTGTTTTCAGGTCGATCGATGAAAGCCTGGCGATCACCAGTTGCCCGATGCGTTCGTCTGGCGAAAGTGATTGATAGACACTGTCGGCCCAGCGATAGGCCGGATTGGAGGTATCCCGGGCCGGGAGTTGCGAAAAAGCGGGAACGGTCAGGTAAAAAAACAGGGCAAGGAGGATATATCGCATAAAGAGCGTATGGGTTATAGTGAGCGGGATATGTTATTTTTGCCCGACAAATTTCATCATTTTGGCAGACATTATTCATTTATTACCCGATAACATTGCCAACCAGATCGCGGCGGGAGAAGTGATCCAGCGGCCGGCCAGTGCCGTCAAGGAGCTCCTGGAGAACGCCGTTGATGCAGGTGCCGATGAAATACGCCTGGTTATCGCCGATGCCGGCAAAGCCCTTGTGCAGGTGACCGACAACGGCAAAGGAATGAGTGAAACCGATGCCCGCATGGCCTTTGAACGACATGCCACTTCCAAGATCAGCAACATCGACGATCTGTTCCGTATTCGTACCATGGGCTTCCGGGGCGAAGCGCTGGCCAGTATTGCGGCCGTTGCCCAGGTAAGCGTCAAAACACGCCGTGCCGACGATGAGGCCGGAACCTATATAGAGATCGAAAACAGTGAGGTCACCAGGCAGGAGCCGGTGGCTGCCAACCAGGGCACCAGCATCGCCATGAAGAACTTATTCTTCAATGTGCCTGCCCGGAGGAATTTCCTAAAAAGCAATGCGGCCGAACTTCGCCACATCGTGGATGAATTCACCCGTGTGGCCATGGCTTTCCCCAACATCTTTTTTTCGCTGACCTCTAACGGACAGGAAGTATATCACCTGGAAAAAGGAAGCCTGAAACAACGGATCGTTCAATTACTGGGCAACCATTACAATGCCAGGCTGGTGAGTGTGCAGGAACAAACAGATTACATGAATATCACCGGCTTCGTCGGCAAACCGGAAACAGCCAAAAAAACAAGGGGCGACCAGTATTTTTTTGTCAATAACCGGTTTATCAAAAGCGGGTATCTCAACCATGCGCTGATGCAGGCCTTTGCCGAACTGATCCCGAAAGACAGCTTCCCGATGTATGCTCTTTTTATCGACCTCGACCCTGAGCAGGTAGACATCAATGTTCATCCCACCAAACAGGAGATCAAATTTGAAGATGAAAAGATCGTGTACGCGTTCGTGCAATCTGCCGTGAAACATGCGCTGGCACAATTCAGCATTACCCCGACATTGGATTTCGAACTCGATGCGTCGATCCAGCAACTCGATTCCATCAGCAAGCCCATGAGCGAAGAAAAGAAAGCCGACACAGCAGCCTCCTCCCTCTACCAGGGTTTCACCCAAAAATACCAGGCGCATTTCATTGAAAGAAAAAGCGAGCTGCGCCACTGGAAAGACCTCTATGAACCTGCTGCCGGCAACGCATCCACTGTCACACAACCCCTTCCCATACACGAAGAAAAAAGATCCCTTCACAACCAATACCAGCACGAAGCGGAATTATTTCAACTGCACCATGCCTATATCGTACTGCCCAATGCGGAAGGTTACTGGCTGATCCATCAGCAACAGGCTCATGAACGCATCCTGTATGAACGATACAGCCATGCCGTTAGCGGAAAACCGATCGCCACACAACAAAGCCTGTTTCCTGCCACCATTGAATTAAGCACAGCCGATTCGGTATTGCTGGAAGAACTTCTTCCCGATCTTAAAAGCCTGGGGTACCAACTGGAACCCTTTGGAAAGAACAGTTTTGTCATACAGGGAACACCGGCCGACGTGTCCACTGGAAACGAAAAGGCCTCTTTGGAAAAATTGCTGGAACAATACAAGCACTTCAGCAGCGAGTTAAAGTTCAGCCGCCGTGAGAAGCTTCTGTGCACCATGGCCTGGCAAAACGCCATTAAAGAAGGAACCAGTCTTACACAAAAAGAAATGCAATCGATCGTACAGGATCTCTTACTGTGCGAAATACCAAACAGCAGCCCGAACGGAAGACCAACTTACCTGTCCTTTAAGAAACAGGACCTGGATAAGATGTTTGGCCGGTAATTATGACGGACCCTCGGGCGGATTGGAAATATGCCGGATAAAACCATGTTTCATTGAACACAACAGTCTGCACTCACCCATTCTTCACTTACACCAATCCGCCACCAGCCTGATAAAGATCTCCTGCTGGTCCATATATACATTATGAGAGCAATCGTCCAGGTAATATACCTGGTTTTCCCCTATGCTCTTTTTGAGATTCAGGATCTGGGCTTCCGAATAAAGTCCGTCTTCTTTCCCGTACAATCCATATACCCTGATGTTGGATGTGCGAAGCATGTCCAGTGTTGCAGACATATCCAGTGTCGTGTACTGTTCATTTTTCCAAAAGCCGGTCACGGGCGGTATGGTCATTTGCCGGGCCAGGGTTGATAAGGCGGAATCTTCTTTGAACCTGGCGCTGATGCTTACCGCATCCTTTGATCTGTTTTTCGCAGTGTAAGCGCCATTTTGCATGGCCAGCTGAAGACAGGCGCTGCTATACATCAGGGAAGCAGGGTCCATATTTTCTATCATCGATATTTGCTTCAACCGGGCGCTGTCTTTTTTCTCTTCATACTTCTTCCTGCTTTGGCTGATGATATGCCGGAAACTGGCCTGTAAATCCACCGGCGCGCCTACAAGCACCAATGATTGAACCCTGCCAGGATATCTGTTTGCATACGCTATCCCAACCATGCCGCCGAAACTATGCCCGATGAGGCTCGCTCTGACTAACCCAAATTGTTTATACATGCTTTCGATATCGGCTACCGATTCCTCGAATGTGTATGAAGCTTCCGGGTCTTTGCTTCTTCCCTCCCCCCTGCGATCGTAAACAATGACAAATAAACCATGGGTTGATAACTGTTGCGCGGTAGTTCCTTCAAAGGTGGCCGCATTATAACCCGGCCCGCCGTGCAGGAAAATGACTGCGGGATCAGAAGGTTTACCAAAAGTTTGTATGTACAGTTTTTGAGCCTGCGAATGCGCAAACATTAAGCACAAGGAAAAAAACAGGAATGCGCACTTCATATTGTTATATTGATATTGTTCAAAGAAGCCATCTTATACATTAGCCGGGATGCTTTAACGGCATCAGATTTTTTGCCAGATTTCCCTCAACATCGTCTCAACTTTTTGCCGGATCGGCCTGGCTGGTCCGCGGTAATTGTTTACCATGATGGAAAAAGTAAGCAATGTTCCTTTTCTTGTAATAAGGAACCCGCTCAGGGCCTGGTTATTACTCAGTGTGCCCGTTTTGGCATAGATGGATCCGGCCATATCAAGGTAATACTTGGATAAAGTTCCTTCTCCCCCGGTAGGCAGTAGTTTCTTCATGCGATCAAGACCGTACGACTTCCGCATGGCCTCCAGCAGATACACCATGGATTCGGGCGTTGCCAGGTTATAACGGCTTGCTCCGCTGCCATCCACCCAACGGGGAGACTGTGGCATTTGTTTCCATTCATTGGCAAGTATGGAATCGATCAGCACATCCTCCCTGAAAATACCAAGTTTGGCCCGGGCCGCCATCAGCAAAATATGTTCCGCCAGGTGATTGTCGCTTCTGAGCATCATTGAGCGGAGGAGGGAATCTGTGGGGAGGGAATGCAGTTCCTTCCATGACAAACCTTTGGGTTCGGGCATAACAAGTACCTGCGCGGCCAGTGTATCGGACAAAAACTGCGCTGATGCCTCACCGTTATCAGGCCCCAGCGGAAGGTTTGTCTTTTCGTTGTTTTGATACAGGGGTACGTGCCCGTAAACGGGAAACACCGATCTTGGCAAGGTTTCTCCTTCGGTCATATCGGCCATCATCCAACCATTGCCGTAGCGTTCCGGCAACCTGTCTGGCCAGGCCAGGAATATTTTTTTGCCGGATGATGATTGCAGGAAGCGATAAACGGGTTGTTGGGAGAATTGTGGGTTCAGGAAAGAC
Organism: Ferruginibacter sp.; assembly: GCA_046329695.1. GTDB lineage: Bacteria > Bacteroidota > Bacteroidia > Chitinophagales > Chitinophagaceae > Ferruginibacter. The sequence continues at coordinate 67,805 of JAXLUE010000006.1, read as the reverse complement.
GGGTCACCCGCGGGGCGGATCCACAGTCCGGAATCGGTATGGGCATATTCGATCCCGGTGATACTGTCGCCCAGGTACCGAAGCGCCGCATCGAGCGTAAATAACTTCATGTTGCTGGCTGGTATGAAGTATTTATCGGATTGATAGGTATACAAGAACCTCGAAGAGGCTGCATCAAACACACATATACCAACATGCGCGTTGTGCACGGCAGAATCGGATAAGAGTTCTTTGCCGGCTATTTTTCCTGTTTTTCCTGAAGGACTGCAGGATATCAGGAATAAGCAGGTTGCCAGGAAAATTGCTGTCAATTTCATGAAGGTATCCGCGGCAGACTTTTTATATGTTGCTGTCAGATTCACCATAATAATGCATGGAATTTTCGCCCATGCTGTTTACCTCATTTCCGCCTGTGCACCGGTTCAAATCGCCCCGTCAATTTCTCTCCTGGATCCGCAGCCATCGCTCCGGGATCTCGTTCATGCTGGCTTTTACATAATCCTGGTAACTGCATGCAACAAACTTCCGGTCGGGCATCTGCATCCACCAGCGGTTGGTCTTTTTACTTTGCAGGAATACGGTATCCACCTCTGCAAATGCGGTATGATATTCATTGAAACCCGACCGTTCGGCCAGCGCGGGCTCCGATTTGGTCCGGCTCCGGCCGTCTACAAAATACCAGATCATTTGTGCCATTTGCTTGGCCGTCAGGTTATGAACGTCGAGATCTGGATTATACCCATACAGGCCCATCGAATGCAAATGCGTGCTCATGCCCGCATAACGGGTAAGTGTACACGCCTCTTCACCGGTCAGTCCATTCGGGCTCTCGCCGTTTGCCGGCGCATCGCTGTGTTTGATAGCGCAAACATCAAAACTGAGCAGGTTGGTTTGCCTGATCACGGGTTCCATTTCTTCGATATGCTCTTTCACCACTCCTACGCGGAAGCAATCGAACCGCAGTTTATCCATCGTTTCAAGCATGCGGGGGTGCACAAAATAACTCTGGAATGCGATGTGGCTGTAATGCCTGACCATATTGGGTTCGGAAGTGAGCATGTCCAGCAGGAAATTTTCACTGCGTATCTGGCTTTCGCCCCTCAGGTTGATCCGGGCATCGATGCCTGTTGCGTCGATGACCATATGCTGGGCCTTACAGGCTTCATATTGTGCGAGTGTAAGATCGTGCGATCCGCCGATGACCACCACAGGTTTTCCCAACCGGAGCATTTCCTGTAAGACCGTTTTCAGGGCGGCATGGGTATCGCTGAGGGATGATCCTGTTTTCACATCCCCGATATCTGCGATCTTAATATCCGGATGCCAGTAATGCAGGCGGTAGAATTCATTCCTGATGGCCATGGCTGCATTACCCGTCGTGGAAGGTATCCCGGCGCCCCTCATATCATTGACCCCAACCAGGATGATGTCCACCTCCGACAGATCTGGGAAATCCGTGACAAAAATCGACATGTGCTTGGCATACTGCCCATCGGTATACCCATTCTCCTCATCCAGTTCAGGCAGCGCGATGGGGGAAAGAAAATCCAGTAGATCCCGCATGAAAAAAAATTTGGGCAAACCTAACTGTTATATTGGAATTCCGCCCGTAAGCAGTGGATTTTTTTGGTCTTTTTGATTTTTTTGGTAACAGTATCAGTAACTTAGTGCAGGCTCTGACAAGCAGACCTTTTTAATTTCTTTTCAATCATGAGCGATCAATTAGAAGTCTTACAAGACGTAGTTATCAAATTCGCCGGCGACAGCGGCGACGGTATGCAGCTAACCGGAAATCAATTCACCAACAACACCGCACTCTTAGGGATCGACCTGGCCACATTCCCCGATTTCCCTGCCGAGATCCGCGCCCCGATCGGTACACTGCCCGGCGTGAGCGGATACCAGCTTCGGTTCAGCAGCGACAGGGTTTATACGCCCGGTGATGCCTGTGATGTTTTGGTAGCCATGAATGCGGCAGCCCTGAAAGTGAACCTGACCGCCCTCAAACCGGGAGGAAGGATCATTGCCAATATCGACGGATTCGACAGTAAGAACCTCAGGCTGGCCAATTATCCGGAAGGCGTTAACCCGCTGGAAGACGACAGCCTGACCAATTACGAGGTCATCAAGATAGATGTTACAAAAATGACCCGGGAAGCCCTGAAAGATATCACAATGGGCACCAAGGAAAAAGACCGGGCAAAGAACATGTTCGTCCTGGGTTATCTCTATTGGATGTATAACCGCGATATGGACAACACCATATCCTTCCTCAAAGAAAAATTCGGTAAAAAACCCGAAATCCTGGAAAGCAACCTGAAAGTGCTGCAGGCCGGATATGCCTATGGTGAAACAACAGAAACCTTTACCACCCGCTACTCTGTTCAAAAAGCCAAAATGGAGCCGGGCACCTATCGTTCCATCATGGGCAACCAGGCGCTGGCTTATGGGTTGATTGCGGCAGCCGATAAAAGCGGACTTCCCCTTTTCCTCGGTAGTTACCCCATCACCCCCGCATCGGATATCCTGCATGAACTCAGCCGGTATAAGAATTTTGGCGTGAAGACCTTCCAGGCGGAAGATGAAATTGCCGCCATTGCTTCATCCATTGGCGCCAGTTATGGAGGATCAATCGGTGTAACCACAACGTCAGGACCGGGCGTAGCCCTGAAAACGGAAGCCATGGGCCTGGCAGTGATGCTGGAGATCCCGCTTGTGGTTGTCAATATTCAGCGCGGCGGACCCAGTACAGGCCTTCCAACCAAAACGGAACAGAGCGATCTGTTGCAAGCCTATTATGGCCGTAACGGAGAATGTCCCATGCCGGTTATAGCGTCCTCTACCCCCAGTGATTGTTTTGATGTGGCGTATGAAGCCACCCGGATTGCCATACAACATATGACCCCGGTGATGCTGCTCAGCGATGGCTATATTGCCAACGGCGCCGAACCATGGAAATTCCCACAATCGGCCGACCTTAAACCCATTGAGGTCCATTTCAAAACCAAATTGAATGATAACGAGGAGAAATTCCTTCCTTACCTGAGAGATGAAAAGTTCGTCAGGCCCTGGGTGATACCCGGCACTGCAGGCATGGAACACCGCATAGGCGGACTGGAAAAGCAGGACGTCACCGGCAACATCAGTTACGATGCGGAAAACCACCAGCATATGGTAAAGATCCGCCAGTCAAAAGTTGACAGGATCGCTGATTACATCCCCAAACAGGAACTCGACAGTGGCGCCGATAAAGGCAAGGTTCTGGTTCTTGGCTGGGGCAGTACATACGGATCAATCAAAAGCGCCTGTTCCGAATTGCAAAAAGAGGGAAATGCCGTTTCTCATGCGCATATCCGTTACCTCCGCCCCTTCCCATCAAACCTGGGCGAGATCATCAGCCGGTTTGAAAAGGTTCTGGTACCAGAGATCAATAACGGTCAACTCGTGAAGATCATCCGCGACCAGTTTATGGTGGATGCAAAAGGATATAACAAGATAAAAGGAACCCCGATCACCAAAGGCGAACTGGTTGATACGATCAGGAAAATGCTTTGATGATACTGGAAATATAGAAACTCCACCAACCAGGAAGGTGTCGCTTTACGTGACACCTTCCTGGTTTTAGGGCAGAACCGAATCTGTGTTTTGTTCCCCTTCAATTACATTCATAGATAAAAGATCACAGGAGACGGAAATAATACGGGAGTTTGTTATTGTACAACATGGCAGGGCCATATCACTTGAATCCGTCAGCTTTCAACACAAAAAAAAGGCCACCCTGATGGGCGGCCCTGAAACAATTCAAACGCTTCCGCATTTTATGGATAATGCCTGAGAATGCCCGGAGCCAATGGCTGCTCTTTAACGGTTCCGGATAAATAGAATGAGGCAATACCTGTTATACCGCCTGTTCCGGCGAGGTTTGCCGTACTAACTGCAATCGGTGGCAAAGCCAGGGTTTGCGTACCGGCCAATTTCACTTTAACGGAATAAGTACCCAATGGTATGGTGGTAAAAGCGGATAAGGCCCTTAATTCATCTTCTGTCGGGTTTTCTCCAATATACGACCGGTTGAAGAAGGTTACACTGTCAGCCGGAGTGATGCTGGTTCTGACAAAAGTCACATCCACCGAAGGGGCCAGTTTAGCAAGGTGTAAAAAGCGGAGTTTTACAAATCCCGATCCGGGCGTTGTCAGTGTGTCGTTTAGCCTCGCGATCTTCGCGCGCCCGGTGCTGTTATTTACTGTATCATACACCAGGTATGTAGACGCTTTATTGAATTCGAATGACTGATCGGCGGCTTCAGCAAAAACCGTTGTCAGATCGGCTGAGGAACGAAGTTGAATGGTCTTGGTGCCCGGTGCAAATGCCAGGTAACCTGAAGTACCACGATAGGAAATCCCGGAAGCTGTGCGCATCAGGGTATCTTCATAAACCCTCATGGTAACAGCCAGGGAACCCGGCGGCGGAGGGCTGAAAGGAACCACGTTCAGAAAGGTGGCACTTCCAAAATCATTGGAATATTTTTCTACTTTCCCGCAACCGGCCAAGAAAGATCCGGCCAGTAAAATCCCAAGTAGTTTTTTCATATGTGATGCGTTATGTTGTGGTAATGTGTTGGGTTTTGTTGACAATTAATAACCGGCGTTTTGCGACATGTTCGGATTGGCAAACACTTCCTGCTGCGGTATCGGAAGGATATACTTGGCGTTTGTTGCAGGAAGGTTTTGTATGACCGTATTGTTCACTACGTCTGCCAGGTCTCGGGCAATGGTAATACTGCGGCGTTTGAGATCGTAATAACGATGGCCTTCATAACACAACTCCTTATACCTTTCTTCAATGATCGCATTGATCAAATCTGCCTTAACCGTTATGGGCGTATGAACATACCCGGTGATGCGTGCGGAACGCAAGGCGGCAAGGTCGTTGTTAGATTCCGTCAGCATATCCAATTCAGCATAAGCTTCGGCCCTGGCCAACAGCAGTTCTGAAGAGCGGATCATTTTGATATCATACTCAAAGTTCTCCGGATTCTGGAAGGTATTGGGAACAACGCCATATTTGGCAATGAGGTTTCGCGTAGCTGATGGCGTGGTGGTGGTGGTGCGGAAGAATGTACTGTACCTGACATCCGCCGATTGATTGAATAAATTGAGCAACTTCACGGCCGGTGATGCCTGAACGGCTCCATTCAGGTCTTGCCAAAGAGAGCCTACTGCATTGCCGAGGTTGGCGGGTGTAACATTCAATTTCCAGATCACTTCCGAATTGGAAGGTACCGTCTTACTCCTCCAGAGGTTTTGATAAGCCGTCTGATCGGTAGTGATGGGTACATTGGTCAGTACAACGGTGGAAGAGTCAATCACTTTTTGCCAGTTACGTGTAATCAGGGCCAGGCGGGCCTGGGAAGCGATCACCGCATTGCGGGTGATCCGGCTGATATCCGTATAAGAAGTAGGGATCAACGTACGGGCTTCGCTCAGGTTTGAATCAATGAATGCAACCACTTCAGCCTGCGTATTCCTGGCCGGGAAATAAGTGGCCACGTCTTTAGAGTAATTACGTTGAATGACAACTCCAGGTTCGTTAGCGGTATATTCAGCAGTATACATGTAGTTCCTTAAAAGTTCCAGGTGAGCCATTGCCCTGATGGCCAGCATTTCACCGCGGATCCTTGTTTTCTGTGCTGCCTCTGCCGCATCGGCTGTCGGTACGGCGATCATGCGCTCCAGCACCCGGTTGGCACGGTCAATGACGGCATAGAGGTTGGTCCATACACCGCCGGTCTCCGCATCCCTCCAGTCCTGTGAATCAGAAACATGCTGCCAGTTGAAAAGGATATTACCAATATTCCTGTATTCCGTTCCCGTTCCCAGCCTGACCTCATCGGAAATAAAGGAACTGATGTAATTGGTGCGGCGCGCCTGCCAGGTTCCGTAAACACCATTGGCGGCATTATTGACGTCGCTCATATTCTGGAATGCCTGTTCGACCGGGATAGAATCGATCGGATTGACGTTCACTACATCCTTACGGCAGGACATCAGGCTGAAGAACGTCGCCAAAAACAGGGATACTTTAGTCAGCTTTTTCATTATGATCAAGTTGTTTTAATTAAAAATTGATGTCTATACCGAGTGAATACGTTCTAGGATTCGGGAACTCATACGTGGCAATGTTATTGCTCTCCTCCGGATCAAATCCTGTCCATTTGGTCCAGGTGAACAGGTTCTGCCCCTGTCCCCAGATGCGCATGCTCCTGAAGCATTTCGCATTCTTAGGCTCGAAAGTGTATCCCACCTGCAGGTTACGGAAACGCACAAACGAAGCGTCCCTGATATCCTTACTGCTGAACTGGCGGGCAGATGAAATACGCTGGTAGTCGGTCAGATCGCCGGGTTTCTGCCAGGTCTGCATCATTTCGATCCGCTTATTGAAGCTCACGTTGGAGTTGGTTGTTTCGTAGAAGAATGATTCATTGTTGAACCTCTTCACACCCTGTGCCGTTGAGAAGAGCGCGGATACATCAAATTTTTTCCAGCTGATATCCAATGTGGCGCCGCCGGTGAAATCTGGAAGGAAGGTTCCGTAAGTGGCGCGGTTATTGGCCGCGGAAAATACGTTGGTCGGGTTACCGTTGATGTCCTCATACACAGGCTGACCCGATTGCGGATCCACGCCCAGCCAGCCCACTACATAGTGCGTGCCCAATGGCAGGCCAACGCGTATGATGCCGGTACCCTGGGGGATCTCCTGGAGCCCACCCAGGTCGAGTACTTTATTCTTGTTGAAGGCGCCGTTAAATCCGATGCTGACGGTCAGGTCTTCCTTTTTGATGGCATCTATGCCGAGGGTGAATTCCATACCGCGGTTGCGCATCTTGGCCGCATTGGTGGAAAGCGCGGTGAAACCACTTGTGCGGGAAAGGTTCTGGCTGACGAAGAGGTTGCGTGATTCTTTGTTATACACATCAATTCCTACACGTATACGCTTTTTCCAGAGACTGAAATCAGCGCCCACATTGGTGATCACCTGGCTTTCGAGTTTATAGTTCGGATTACCCGGCGATGTAGGGATCGTGCCCGGCAAACCGGCATATCCGCCGGATCCGTATGTTTCGAGATATCCGAAATCAGAAGTGAAACCATTCACATTACCCGTTTCGCCGTAGCTGGCCCTCAGGCGAACGTCCTGGAAGATATTTTGTTTTTCCATGAACTGCTCGGCTGAAATATTCCAGCTTCCGCCCAATGACCAGAATACATTGCTGCGGTTGTTTTCCGGAACCTGAGAAGGTTCGTCTTTACGTAAGCTGGCCGATAATGTGTATTTGCGGTTATATGTATAATCGACCGTGGTAAACACGGAGAAGAGGCCATTTACCGTTTTGCCATTTCCTGGCAGGAATGCACCGCCAAAGATGGGGATATAGTTATTCGTTGGCGATCCCGGAGTGATGCCGGCCGGCGTGTTCGGCAAGCGAGTGATGACACCGAAACCGGTTGCGCTGAAGCCACGGGAACGGTTGCGTATCGCTTCCACCATGGCAGTGGCATTGATCGAATGCTTGTTTTTGTATGTTTTATTGAACACCAGTCCGCTGGTAGTGATCAACTGAAGGTTTTCAAAATTTCCTTCGCCGTATGAACCCTGTCCGCCCTGTGCCACACTGAGCCCGGCAAAGGAAGCCGGATCAACAAAACGGCTCTGGTTATTATTCCTCCAGTCTACACCGTTGGTTGAACGGATGGCAAGTCCGCCAAAAAGGTCATACTGCACCGTTACCCCGAGGTTTCCTTTAAACTGGTTGCTGATGGCATTTGTGGTAAATATCCTGTCGTATGCATTGGCCCCTGTTTTACCGGCGCCCACATCATTCTTACCGCTTGCATTGGTCAGTTTTCGGTAAGGCAGCTCAAGAAAAGCGGCCGCTACCGGGTTGGCAAGGGCCACACCGGCTTCCGATTCGATATTGCTTTGCGAACTGTAACCAGCGGATGAGCGGATGTTCACCGTGAGTTTATCGCTTTTGAAATCGATGTTGGCGCGGAATGTATAACGATCGAGGTTTGAACGTACGATGATACCTTCCTGCTTGTAATACCCCAGGGAAGTATAGAAATTAAAGTTTTGGTTTCCGCCGGAAGCATTGACCTCCTGTTGGGTGAATTTGCCTTTTTGGAACATGATGTCGGCCCAGTTTGTATTGATGCCACGGATCGAGTCCAGCAACAAGGCTTCTGCCGCACGTTGTGCCGGGGTGAGCGATTGGTAGCGGGGATTTTTCGGACTATAATCCCATCCCGGGAAACCGGTGATGCCGGTGGAAGGGAGGATGCCTGCAGGCCCGCCCAGTACATTCTCTTCATAATCCAGCCTTTGCTGGGTATTCATCAGTTTGAGGTTATTGAGTGAAGGCGCTTCGGAGAAACCAACCTGTCCGCGGTATTGGAGTTGGGTTTTGCCGGCCTTACCTTTTTTAGTGGTGATCACAATCACGCCATTGGCGCCGCGTGAGCCATACAAACCTGCACCCGTTGCGTCTTTCAGGATATCCACGGTGGCGAAGTCGTTGGGGTTGAGCGAACGGAACACGTTTGCCTCAATGGGCATACCATCCAGAACATACAGTGGGTCGCTGCCTCCGGAGATGGAACCCACGCCACGGATATTCACACGGGCGGCCGTTCCGGGCTGTCCGGATCCGGAAGCGATATATAAACCTGGCGCACGACCTTGCAGGATCTGTTCGAATGATGCCACGGGAACCTGTTCGATCTGCTTGGATAAAACCTTGGTATTGGCACCGGTGAATTCCGTTTTTTTACGGGTGGTGTAACCGGTAACGATCAGTTCGCCCAATTGTTTGTCATCTACCCGCATGCCCACATTGATGATTCCTTTGTTGCCAATGCTGATCTCTTGTGTCTGCATATTGACGGAAGAAAATACCAGCACCCTGGCATTGTTCGGAATGGAAATGGAATACGTTCCGTCAGCTTCTGTTGCTGCACCCTTGCTGGTGCCTCTCACTACGATCGATACATTGGGAAGCGGTTCTCCTTTTTCATCTGTGACCTTACCGGTAATGGTCCGGTCTTGTCCAAAGGTAACTGCCAGCATCAGGAACATGGCCGACAGGAACAATAGGGCTTTTCTCATATGTATGGTATATTAGTTTATGTGGCAAATATATTAGATAAAAATGTCTGAGTTTAACAGGATGACAACAATACAAGCCCTTAGGCTGCACTTATCAACATCATTTAGCAGATTGTGGATTAAATAAAAACAGGCTTATTGCCTGCCTGTGCGCCTGGGTTGAACAAGCAGAAGTAAAACCGGTAACAATACCAGGTTCGTGATGGTGGATGTAAGCAAAGTAACAGACGTGAGCCATCCCAGTGCAAATGTTCCCCCGAACCTGCTGCCGCAAAAAATAATAAATCCGGCGGTCAGTACCATGGCCGTATAGATGATGCTCAACCCGGTCTGGCTTACCGTGCTTCTGACCGTGGCCTCCACGTCATGCTTATAAACGGGAAGATCCTGGCGGTAATTGACCAGGAATCGGATGGTGATGTCGATGGCGATACCGAGCGCAACGCTGAAAATCAAAACGGTAGACGGTTTCAGCGGAACTCCCGCCCAGCCCATGATTCCGGCAGTGACAACGAGGGGAATGATATTAGGGATGAGAGAACAAAACAGTATCCTGAATGAACGGAACAGATACAGCATGCATATGGCGATCAGGACGAATGCCCACATGATACTTTCCTTCAGTCCGTTGATGATGAACCGGCTGCCTTCCAGGAATGTGATACTGGTGCCCGTCATCATGACCCGGAATTTAGTACTGTCAAACACTTCCCTGCTTCGCTTATCGATACTGTCCAGCAGCAAGGGCAATCTGGCGGTGCCTACGTCGGCCATACTCACGCTGATGCGCGTATATTGTTTCGTGCTGTCCATGAACGAACGCAGCATCCGGCTGAAATTATTGTTCGCTTCCTGTTTGCCGGGCTTGAGGTACTGGCTCAGAAAAGCGCCGTCAAAAGCATTCGGCATGCCATATTGGGTGGAATCATTTTCAAAAAATCCCTGCTTGGCAAATTTCAATCCTTCCGCCAGTGTCAATGGCCGGTTCATGGAAGATAGCGAACCGATGTAAGCTGACAGGGAATCTACTTTTTCAAAAACAGATAAGGCGCGGGCCCCTGCCAGTCCATTCTTCTTTTTGGTATCGATGAGTATCTCCAGCGGCATGACGCCATGGAAATGATGTTCGAAGAATTTGAGGTCGGTGTAGATCTTATCCGTCTTGGGGAGGTCATCTACAATATATCCGACCGATTTAAGCCTGAACATACCGGCTACGGATACCAGCAAAACAACACAGGTTATACCGATGACGGTTTTCCGGTGATGCAGCACCCAACCTTCCACCCTCATCAGGAAACGGGATATCCATTTATTCTGCAGGTATTTGAGTTGGGATGGGCCTGGCACAGGCAGGTAACTTAATACTGCCGGCAACAGGATAAAGGATACCACAAAAATGATCATGATGCTGATCCCGGCCACCACGCCGAACTCCTTCAGGATGGCGCTCCTGGTCAGGGCAAAGACGGCAAAGCCGATAGCTGCCGTAATGTTGCAGAAAAGGGTAATGATGCCCATTTTGCTGACCATGTTCACCAGCGCGTCCTTTTTCCGATCCTGCAGCACGGGGTTCAGGTCCTGTTTATACGAGCTGTGGTATTTGTTGATGAAATAGATACAATTGGGTATCCCGATGACAACCACCAATGAGGGTATCAATGCAGTGAGTAACGTAATCTGGTAGCCGCAGAGATGGATGGTGGCTACCGTCCAGATCACCCCGATAATAACTACGGCCAGCGAAATCAGGGTGGTACTGAGGGATCGGAAGAAAGCAAACAGGATCAGCACGCTCAATACCAGCGATCCGATCAAAAAGAAACGCATTTCCTTTTGAATGCGGTCGGCCACTACCGTCCTGATCAGGGGCAGTCCGCTCAAATGAACATTTACCCTGGCCTGGCGGCTGAACCCGGCAGCATAACTCGTGATATGCTGCACCACTTCTGTCCTTTTCGGCGAATTCAGGATATCGCGGTTGATCTTTACACCCATGAGGTAAGCATGCGTGTCTGGGTTATACAGAACAGACCGGTAAAAGGGCAGGTTCAGGAAAACCGAACGGCAACTATCCATGACCGTTTGATCATTGATGACATCCGGGAAAATACGCACAGCATTGAGCTTTTCGGCGAGGCTGTCCTTCTGGAGCATGACGGCGCCGGGAATGCCAACGATGTCTTCCACATGCGGAAGGCCCTTTAACCCGGCTTGCAGTTGCTGGTAGGGCTTGAATACACGCAGGCTGAACAGTGAATCGGTTTGAATGCCGATGACCAGCATATTGCCATCATCGCCAAAAATGCTTCTAAAAAACTGATAATCCTGATACCTTGGGTGATCGGTGGGGATAGCCTTTGAAAATTCATAACTGAGTTTCACCTTTGAAGCAAAGTATGCCATCACCCCGGTGGCCAGCGCCAGGCTTACGAGCAACACAAGCCTGTACCTGATCACGAATTGTCCGAGCCGTTTCCACATCTTATTGAATATTGCGCAGGTATTTGAATATTTGTGCAAAGAAAACCTATTTGAACGGAATAGCCGCTGACATTATCCATAAACTGACCACTTAGCGAACGGTTAACATGAATTTATCCTGATGACCCATAAAACACGAGGCATTGTTTTACGAACCATTAAATATGGCGACACCAGCCTGGTGGCAACTATTTTCACCAGCCGGCTGGGCGTGCAAACATACCTGGTCAGCGGCGTGCGCACTGAGAAAAGATCGGGCTCGAAAGCGATCATGCTGCAACCCGGGGCCATACTCGACATGGAAGTCTACCATCATCCCCAAAAATCCATGCAACGGATAAAAGAATACTCCTGGGGTTATTTATACGAACATACCTTTAACGATGTCATCAAACACAGCATCTCACTATACATGCTGGAACTGATGTATAAAACACTTAAACAACCGGAGGAAAATGCCGACCTATTCGATTTCTGCGAAGACAGCCTCATGCAGCTCGATCAGGCAGGGCCAGCCGTAACCGCCAATTTCACTCTTTACTTTTCCTTACACCTTGCTCATTTCTTTGGCTTGCGGATACAGGACGACACGACTACCGGCAACGAACAAACGACACTGTACCTCGACCTGCTAAACGGGTATTTCACATACGAACAACCCGAACATCCTCATGTCATGGAAGGCGAAATGGCCAGGCTGACGGCCGAATTATTAAAAGTGATGCAACCTTCCGAACTGGAAGAAATCAAACTGAACAGGAATATTCGCAGGCAATTGTTGCAGAAGTACCAGGAATTTTACACCCTTCATATCCCCGAATTCGGACAAATGAAAACCTTGCGGATCTTACAGGAAGTGCTGGATTAGGGGGCTTATAAAATCCTGCGGGACACTTTCCCCGAAACATGCACCAGGCCGGGCTCCTTACCCTTTTCAAAACTCCCCAGGCGGTTGCCGATGCCGAGGGCCTGCGCTCCTTCGCTTGTCGCCCACTGTAAAACCAGGTTTTCGGGTATCCGTGGAAAACAATTCCGGATCCTTTTTATTTCCTCCCAGGTATTGAGGCATGTGTTGCTGGCATAGCTGTCGGTTCCAATGATCATACGCCGCCCCTTACCCAGGAACATCTCCACATCGGGTAAGGCATTTTCTATGTACAGGTTGGCGCCGATACACAGGCAGTAATACATTTCGCTGAGGCCCCCCGCGCGGCGGCACTCCAACTGGAAGGCCGTATCGTCTTCACTGGTGAAGGTATTATGAACGGAAATGATCTTTTGCCCGCGATTCAATAAAGATAGCCAGTGACGCAAACTGCTTGTTCCGGTGGGCTTGAAAAAGCCAATATCGATGCCTAACTGGCGATAGAGATCGCGCATTTGCCCCTGCCCTTCCAGGAACAACCTGTTCTCCTCCCTGCTTTCCTGGTTGTGGATGCTAATCAGGCTGCCATCCGTTTCCCGGTTAATCAAATGAAATAAATTGGCAGATACGGAATAGGCTGCATGAGGAACCAGGGTAACGGTCTCCGGATCAAGTAATTCCCTGAACTGACCGGCAAGTGCTGAGCCCGCCTGAAAACGACTGTTGGCAGTGGCCGGAACAAAACCCGTGACCTCGATAAAATTATGCCAGTACATCCTGCTGTTTCTCTTCAGCACAATGGAATCTGGAGTATTGCAGATATCACCCACGGCAACGGTTCCGCTGGCAAACAATTCTTCCTCAGACCGCTTCATGGCCTCCTGCTTTTCCTCATCCGGGGCCTGCCGGCCCGACAATACCTGCTGAATAAAGCCAACCAGGCCTGTTTGCATCGGTATCTTCCCCTTCATATGGCTGAGCTCAATATGACAATGCGCATTGACCATCCCAGGCATCAGCAAACCCGGCAGGTATTGGATATCGTCGCCCGCCTGCTCCCTGGGCACACAATCCACTATTTCCCCCGAATGACGGGTGATCAGGACGGAATCCCCTGGCAGGAAATCGTAACCATTGAAAATCCTGTCGGATATGAACTTTCTGTACAAAATGAATGCTGGTTATACTGTAAATTTGCGGCCCGCAGGCATTCTTTACAAATACCGGGCCGACAGCGGAAAATTAAAAATACAGCATGTTAGATAAACTGGATGCCATCAAGGCAAGATTTGATGAACTGGGAGTGGCGCTCACTAATCCCGAGATCGTGGCGGACAATAAGAAATTCAGCGCCATGAGCAAGGAATACCGGAACCTGAACAAGATCGTTGACGTGCGCAATGCTTATGTGAAACTGCTTGATGACATAGAATTTAATAAAGAAGTGCTGTACTCCGGCGATGATGAAATGAGGGAACTTGCCAAATCCGAATTACCCGACCTCGAGGAAAAACAGATAGAACTGGAAAAACAAATTCGTAACCTACTCATACCCAAAGATCCTTTTGACGAAAAGAATGCCATCCTGGAGATCAGGGCCGGCACCGGTGGCGATGAAGCCTCTCTTTTTGCCGGCAACCTTTTTCGCATGTACCTCCGGTATTGTGAAAAAAAGGGTTGGAAAACGACCATCCTTAGTGAAAGCGAGGGCACCGTGGGCGGCTTCAAAGAAGTGCAGGTGGAAGTGGAAGGCGATGATGTATATGGAACCCTCAAATTCGAAAGCGGGGTGCACCGCGTGCAGCGTGTCCCAGAAACAGAAAGCAGCGGCCGGGTTCATACCAGCGCCGCTACTGTGGCCGTTATGCCAGAGCCCGACCCGGTCGATTTTGAATTGAAAGAAAGTGATGTGAAAATGGAAACCGCCCGAAGCGGCGGAGCCGGTGGACAAAACGTCAACAAGGTGGAAACCAAGGTTTTTCTGACCCATAAACCAACGGGCGTCACCGTCGTTTGCCAAACGGAACGCAGCCAGCTGGCCAACCGTGAAAAGGCCATGGACATGCTGCGGACAAAACTGTACGACGAACAGGTAAGACAAGCAGAAGAAGCCATTGCCCGTCAACGTAAAAGCCTGGTAAGCACCGGTGACCGAAGCGCTAAAATCAGAACCTATAATTATCCCCAGGGCCGTGTTACCGACCACCGGATCGGCCTTACCGTGTATAATCTCGATGCGGTCATGAATGGCGATATACAGGAATTCATCGAAGCCTTGCAATTTGCCGAAAATGCCGAAAAACTGACCACCCAGTAATTGTTGTGACCCTGCCTGTTTAATGAAACCGGCTTCTGTTCGATGAATCATTCATCGAGAAAATTTTCATGCCATCCGGCAACTAAACATTTTTATTCCCCGATTGTAATATTGATGTAAGAACGCCATGTGAAACAGCTTTTCAATGTTTGCATAATCTTAACAGGTTATCCTTTTTTTTGGCACCGAGTTTGAACGATATGTTTTGACATGGTTTTTTAGATAGGTTTTTTCAATTTTCTCATAAGCAGTTAGTTTTGGTAAACGGCCCCTGTTTCTACAGGGGCTTTTGATTTTGATTGTTTTACATATCGCTCGCTCTGTGTTAACTTCGCAGCTTAAATCAACCGGTTTGGCAGCAGGAAGCGACGAACAACAGACATTCAGGCAAACAGGACCTGGCGACCAGAAAGAAAAAGCCGAAATGAGTTTCATCGATCATCTCGAAGCTTTACGCTGGCACCTGGTCAGGGCTGTTATCGTCTGGTTACTGGCTGCCATAGGAATCTTTATCAAGATCGACTGGATTTTTGATAATATCATCTACGCCCCGGCACGCTCCAATTTCGTTACCTATGGGTTCCTCTGCCGCCTCAGCCATTCCTGGCACCTGGGTGAATCGCTCTGTATGCCGCCGGTAGACATACCCTTACAGGGCAATACGATTTCAGGCCCCTTTATGTCGGCCATCTCGATTGCCATGATCGGCGGGATCGTCATCGCCTTCCCCTTTCTGTTCTGGGAATTGTGGAAGTTCATCAAACCTGCCCTTTCACCCAAAGAGATCAAGTATTCCCGGGGCAGTATTTTTTGGGTGTCCATTTGCTTTTTCAGCGGTGCGGCCTTCGGCTATTTTCTTTTAGCGCCATTTACGTTTAATTTCCTGGCCAACTTCACCCTGGGGTCAGCAGGCCTTTACAAATACATGCCCACCCTGGATGATTATATAGATACACTCAATAATATCATCCTCGGTTGCGGTATCGCCTTTGAATTACCTGTTTTGGCATATATCCTCACCAAAATCGGACTGATCTCATCCGGCTTTCTCCGCACTTACCGAAAATATGCCTTTGTGATCATCCTGGTACTGGCCGCCATCATCACCCCTTCGCCCGACTGGACCAGCCAGGTGATCGTAGCCATCCCTTTATTATTGTTATACGAGATCAGCGTGATCATAGCCGCACGCATTGATAAGGACAATAAAAAGAAAGAAGCTGAATGGAGCTGATAAAACGATGACCCGTTCAACCGGATCTAAATTGTACTTTTACACCAAGCTTAATTAATTGCATCATGTACGTGTTCGACAAAACAAAACCCATCGCCATCGGCTGCGACCATGCCGGATTTGATTGCAAAGAAGACCTGATTTCTTTCCTGGAAGGCGAAGGGATGGCATACAAGGATTACGGAACATTCAACAAAGATTCTGTTGATTATCCTGATTTTGCACACCCGGTAGCCAGTGCGGTAGAACAGGGTGAAGCTTCTTTCGGGGTGTTGCTGTGCGGCAGCGCAAACGGCGTTGCGATCACGGCCAACAAGCATGCAGGCATCCGTGCCGCAATTTGCTGGGGAGACGAACTGGCCGCCCTTGCCCGCAAACATAACAACGCCAATATACTCTGCATACCGGCCCGTTTTGTCAGGGATGGCGATGCCGAAAAAATGCTGGATACATTCATGAACACGCCATTTGAGGGAGGCAGGCATAGTAACCGGGTCAATAAGATCCCCTGCTGATGAGTGAACCGTATTTTTGCCACTAATCATTTTTTTGCCCGGACATCTCCGGGCTTTCTTATAATTTTCTATAAATATTCAGTTGATGAAAAAGATATTACTTCCCCTTTTACTGCTTGCCGGTTTTCACAGCTATGCCCAGGAAAACGCATCTGCCCGATTTGCCGGTGCAATCAGTATTCCTGAATTAAAAAAACACCTGACGGTCATTGCAGGAGAAGACATGGAGGGCAGGGAAACCGGTACAGAAGGGCAGCGAAAAGCAGCCGCTTATATCGAAGCTCATTTTAAAAACCTTGGGCTTACATATCCGCCCGCACTTGGTGGGTTTCAGCAGGCTTATCCCCTGCACCAGGACACGCTCCTCGCATCCAGCCTGACCATTGGAAAAATCACCGGTCGCTATGGCCTGGATTTCATCAGCCCTGCAGGCGCCAACGACAACAGCGAGATAAAAAGTAAATCGGTTGTTTTTGCCGGGTATGGTATTGAAGACAAAAATTATGACAGTTATGCGGGTCTGGATGTAAAAGGTAAGATCGTACTCATTGTGCTGGGGGAACCGAAATCGGATGGAAAATACCTGGTCAGCGGAACCGGTAAAACCAGTGATTGGACCTATCCCGGCCTCAGTAAAAAAATCGAACTGGCTGCATCAAAAGGAGCGGTTGCTGTATTTGTGATCAATCCTTCCACTGACAGCATTGCCACAAAAACCGCAGAACTCAGTAAGAAGACCAACGTTTATTATCCGCGCGATACCAAAAACAAAAAGGTCAATTACGCGGTTCTGAGCCATGCATTTGCCGCATCGGTTTTTGGCCAGCCCATCGATACCATCATTAAAACCAGCAAGGCCGGCGGTTTATTCAGCAAAGAAGTCGCTTTTGAATCAAAACAAAAGTCCGTTTTCACTGTATCGAAAAAACAAAACATCATCAATGCCACCAACGTACTCGGTGTCCTGGAAGGAACCGATAAAAAGGATGAGTATGTTTTCATTACTGCACATTACGATCACCTGGGAAAAAGAGATGGCAAGATCTATTATGGTGCCGATGATGATGGCAGCGGTACGGTTGCTGTCATGCAACTTGCTTCAGCATTCATGAAAGCCAAGGAGGAAGGAAAGGGACCAAGGAGGAATATCGTATTTATGACTGTCAGTGGTGAAGAAAAGGGATTATGGGGAAGCGAGTATTACAGCGACCACCCGGTATTTCCGCTTGAAAAAACCTCGGTGGACCTGAACATCGATATGATCGGCCGTATTGATACGGAGAGAATGAAAGAAGATACGTTGAATTATGTTTATGTGGTAGGACATGATAAGATCAGTACCGATCTGCCTGTGATCAATGAAGGAATGAACCATAGGTATACACAGCTGACCCTGGATTATAAATTCGACGACCCCAATGACCCGAATCGGATCTATTACCGAAGCGACCATTATAATTTTGCCCGTAAAGGTGTTCCCGTTTTGTTTTTTTATGATGGCATGCTGAAAGCGGATTATCATAAACCAACTGATACGGTAGATAAGATCAACTGGGATTTATACCAGAAAAGGGCGCAGATGATTTTCCATACGGCATGGGAAATGGCTAACCGCGAACAAATGCTGGTCAGGGATCTTCCAATACCCACCGGAACAAGATAAAAAATAACACAAAAAAGAAAGGCTGCCGGAAACGACAGCCTTTTGAATTTTAACCCTGTCAGGGTTTAAACCCTGACAGGGTTCACCCTCATTAAATTTTTTTACCAGCCAAGTATCCATGCAAAGATCAAAGGCGCAACAATGGTGGCATCGCTTTCTACTATAAACTTGGGTGTATTGACATCCAGCTTACCCCACGTGATCTTTTCATTGGGAACTGCGCCGGAATAAGAACCATACGATGTGGTTGAATCGGAAATCTGGCAGAAATAACTCCAGAAAGGTACATCATGCCATTCCAGGTCCTGGTACATCATCGGCACCACGCATATCGGGAAATCTCCGGCTATTCCACCACCGATCTGGAAGAACCCGACTCCCTTTCCGGCGGAATTGTTCCTATACCAGTCAGCCAGCCAAACCATGTACTCAATACCGCTCTTCATGGTGGTTGCCTTGATATCATTCTTGATCACATAAGAGGCGAAAATATTGCCCATGGTACTGTCTTCCCAGCCCGGCACAACAATTGGTATGTTCTTTTGAGCCGCGGCAAGCATCCAGCTGTTCTTCGGATCGATCTCATAATATTGTTCCAGAACCCCGCTAAGCAACATCTTGTACATGTATTCATGAGGAAAATACCGCTCCCCATTATCATCTGCATCTTTCCATATTTTGTAAATATGTTTCTGTAAACGACGAAAGGCTTCTTCCTCCGGAATGCATGTATCGGTAACCCGGTTATAATGATTTTCCAGCAGGTCCCATTCATCCTGTGGACTCAGGTCACGATAATTGGGTACCCGCTTGTAATGGCTATGCGCCACCAGGTTCATAATATCCTCTTCCAGGTTGGCACCGGTACAACTAATGATGGAAACCTTATCCTGCCGGATCATTTCAGCCAGGCTCAGGCCCAACTCTGCCGTACTCATGGCTCCAGCCAGGGTAATCATCATCTTTCCACCTTCATCGAGGTGCGTCTCATACCCTTTGGCCGCATCCATCAGCGCCGCTGCATTAAAATGGCGGTAATGATGCTGGATATATTGAGAAACCGGTCCCTTATTCTTCATAATGTCAATTTTAGGGTGCAAAAATAGTCTTTTTGGGTTTTGGGAATGAGCTTAATTCAGCTGGAATACGAATCCCGGAAATCCCATATTTGCCATTCATCCAAGCAAAAAACCATTGATGTAAATGGGCGTTTTTTCAATTTTAATTAATTTATAATATTTTAAAAATTGATTTTAAAATAATTAGTGACATTAAATACATATAGATGTTGCCGATTACCTTGAATTAAATAGTATTATGTTTTGCATAGTACCAATCAATGTACTATCTTTGACTTGTCAATGAGAAAGAGATAAACACTCAGACAAAATCGAAAAAACTATTTATAAAGAACAAAAACATTAGTCATGAAAACGTCAAACAACAACCTCCTCCAAACGCTCAACAAATCAAGTTTAGAAAACCTGACACGGGAAACCAGGGAAACCCTGGCCATTGGATATGCCGAAAAGCCGGTCAAAGCTTTTTGCAGCGCTGAATTATGGAATATCCAGCGTCATCAAAGGACCCTGACCAGCCGTCGCAGGTTCATCTGATTCCTATAAAACGAAAAGTACAGCCAAGAAAAAAGCCTTACGGAGATCGTAAGGCTTTTTCATGCTATACATATTGCATTAACGAACAAGTTTCAGCTCGTCGATGATATTCTTGGCACCACCCAGTTTATCCACGCACCACAGCACATAACGAACGTCTACACAAATAGTGCGGTTCAGGTCTTTATCAAAGGCAATTTTATGCGACAGTGCTTCATAGTTTCCGTCAAAAGCCAGACCGATCAGGTTACCATTGCCATCGATGACAGGGCTGCCGCTGTTGCCACCGGTAATGTCATTCGTTGTAATGAACCCAACCACCAGGTCTTTCCGCGTTTTGTCGGCATACTGTCCAAAGTCCTTTTTCTTCAATAACTCAACCTGTTTAGCCGGGAGGTCGAATTCATAATCGCCGGCTTTATATTTTTCAAGGATGCCCTTACTGGTGGTTACATAATCGTAGAACACCGCATCGCGGGGCTTATAACTTTTTACATTTCCAAAACTGACCCTCATGCTAAAATTGGCATCTGGGTACATCTTTTTCACTGCAGCCGGGTTCATTTCCATGATGCCCTTCATATAACTACGGCCAAGTTCATTGTTTTTGGCATTGAAGCTGCTGAATAGCGGACCGTATTTGGTATTGTAGTTTTTAACAAAGCCCGTAGCTGTGGCAAATGCTGGATCAGCCTGCAGTGCATTGGCGTCAGGGGATGCAATGAACGCCGTCCACCTTGCATCGTCAAACACCATGGTCTTGGCAAATACATCGGCCGCGAATTTCTTAAAAGTGGCTTCATCTTTCAGGTCGCCGAAATTAGACTTGATATTTTCAAACAATCCAACGGGGTGCTGGCTTTTATCTATATCGTTATAAAAAGCCAACAGAACGGCCGCCAAGATCTTTTCATCACTGGGTTTGTCTTCCGATTCCAGGAAAGTTTTCCTGGCATTATCCGCCGCATCGGCCGCTTTTTTAATATCGGCCGCAGCTGCGCCTGTTTTTACCAGGGCAGATTCCAGGCTCTGGAGTGATGAGGCAAATGCCAGCAAAGGAGAGCCGAGGATACCTTCCCGTAAATACATACGGTGCTTGGCATAGGGCGTCCACGCTTCATAGTTCTTTTGATAATCGGAGAAGATATTTTCATATTCCGGTTTACCCTTTGCCCACTGGCTGAAATTATTTTCATAAGCCTGCTTTTCCTCGTAGGTCTTGAATTTCAGCAACTGCTTGGTTTCGCCATCGAAGAACTTCCAGTAGTTGGCGATACCGGCATAGTCGGAAGCCAGTTTGAGTTTGATGGCGGGGTCTTTGATCATTTGCTCGTGCATGTATTTCAGGCGCATATCACGCAGGGCAACCAGGGATGGGTTTTCGATTTCGTTTTTCAGTTTGATTCCATAGCTTGTTTCATACCGGTTGGTGCTTCCGGGATAACCGTAAATCATGGCATAATCGCCATCCTTGATGCCTTTGATGCTAACGGGCAGGAAGTGCTTGGGTTTCATCGGCACATTATCTTTATTGTATTCCACCGGTTTGCCGTCTTTGCTGGTATACACGCGAAAAATGGAGAAATCGCCCGTATGCCTTGGCCATTCCCAGTTATCGGTATCTCCGCCGAATTTTCCCACGCTTTCAGGGGGTGTGCCAACCAGCCTGATATCTTTATACACTTTATACACGTACATCAGGTACTGGTTGTCTTTGAACATACTGTATATCCTGGCCGTTACGCCATTTTCTTTATCGCTGGCCTTTTCGATGATCTCCTTGTATACATCCTGCAATTTTTTTACACGGTCGGCCCAGGCTAATCCTTTTACACCTGCTTCTACCTGTGCGGTCACATCCTCGATCCTTTCCAGGAACTGTACCGTCAGGTTGGTCTTGATCTCCTGATCCTTATTGAAAGCATAGAACCCGTCTCGCAGATAGTTATGTTCTACGCTACTGGCCGCTGCAATGGCGGAATATCCGCAATGGTGATTGGTGAAGATAAGCCCCTGGCTGCTGACGATCTCTCCTGTGCAGCCTCCGCCAAAAATGATGATGGCGTCCTTGATTGACGCTTTATTGATCGAGTACAATTGTTCTTTGGTGAGCTTAAGCCCTTTCTTCACCATATCATTGTACACTTGTTGGCCCAGTAACATCGGAAGCCACATGCCTTCATCGGCCCGGGCGGTAAACAGGCTTGCAGCAAGTACAAGCGACAGGATAAACTTCTTCATAATTATCTTACTTTTATTGAGGCGACAAACGTAATTAAAATTTGCTAATTCCTGCAGGCTCATTTTATCAGTGGTCAGGGGTTTAAGCCCGATTTCATATTTAGACATTGATAAGCAAATCAATGGTTTATATTTGTTGCCAGTTGAAACCAACTGCTCATGCCCCTGATCGATATTAAATTACCGAATTCCCTTGCCAGGGCCCTGAACCTGCCGGTTAGCGATCCCCGCCGCCAGCAGTTGAAGGTGCTCAAGAAATTGTTGCGAAAAGCCCGGTTTACAGAATTCGGACAGGCATACCGTTTCGATGAGATCCTGCTGAGCCGCCATCCCGGGAAAAAATTCCAGCAACTGGTTCCAACCTATAATTACAGTAAGATCTACAAAGACTGGTGGTATAAGACCCTGGAAGGGACCCCCGATGTTTGCTGGCCCGGTGTGATCAAATATTTCGCGTTGAGCAGCGGCACCAGTGAATCCGCCAGTAAATACATTCCGGTCACCAAAGACCTGATACGCAGCAATACGGTCACCAGTTTCCGCCAACTGCTGAGTCTGGCCAAATACGATCATGTACCCAAAAGCGCTATCGGCAAAGGCTGGCTGATGCTGGGCGGCAGTACCCAGTTGCAAAAAGGGCCTACCTATTATGCCGGCGACCTCAGCGGTATACAACAAAAGAATATCCCCTTCTGGTTCCAGGGGCTCGGGCTCTATAAACCAGGTAAGAAAATAGCCAAGGAACGTGACTGGTCTAAAAAACTCGAGGAAGTGGTGGAAAATGCCCCCAACTGGGATATTGGATTCATTGTTGGGGTTCCCGCCTGGCTGCAATTATGTATTGAAAAGATCATTGAAAGATACCAGCTCAAAAACATACATGAAATTTGGCCTAACCTGGCCTTCTATGTCCACGGCGGCGTTGCCCTGGAGCCTTATAAAAAAGGATTTGAAAAACTATTGGGCAAGCCCATCACGTATATTGAAACTTACCTGGCCAGTGAAGGGTTCCTGGCTTACCAGAGCCGACAAGACACGAGGGGAATGCAACTGGCGCTGAATAACAATATATTCTTCGAATTTGTACCATTCGACGACAATAATTTTGATTCGGATGGAAACATGGTCGACAACCCGGAAGCCTATATGATCCATGAAATAGATGAGAACCGCGACTATGCGATCCTCATCAGTACCAATGCGGGGGCCTGGAGGTATGCAATCGGGGATACGGTCAGGCTGGTCGACAAAGAACGGAGCGAAATCATCATTACCGGCAGAACCAAACACTTCCTGAGCCTGGTAGGTGAACACCTGAGTGTTGACAATATGAACCGCGCCGTTGAAATGGTAAGCGAGGAACTGAATATATCCATTCCCGAATTCACAGTAACGGGCATTCCTTACGGTAATTTCTTTGCACATAAATGGTATGTGGCCACCGATGATAACGTAAACGAACAAACGCTGGCGACCAAGATCGATGAAAAGCTCAAACTGCTGAACGACGATTATGAAGTGGAGCGCAAGCACGCCTTGCAGGCCATAGAAGTGAGCGTGCTTCCCGAACAGAAATTCATGGGTTTCATGGAATCAAAAGGAAAAGTGGGCGGGCAGCACAAATTCCCCCGCGTACTTAAAGGAAAAATGCTTGATGACTGGAAAATGTTCCTGCAAAAGGAACAAATCAATTAGATAAAGAAGATTACCGAAATTAACCTGCATGACAGATGCCATTATTTCCGGTTTGCTGCTCGGCCTCGCACTGGTCTTTTCTGTCGGACCGGTGATATTCACCATTATTAAACTCCGGATCAATTACGGCGTATCCAGCGCTTTTTACTTTATCTCCGGCGTCTGGCTCAGCGACCTGCTTTGGGTCTTTACCGCAAACCTTTTTGGTGATCTCCTGGGAACACTGATAGAATATAAGAACATGATCGGCCTGCTGGGCGGTTCCTTCCTGATAGGATTGGGCGCCTATTACCTTTTCTTCAAAAAATACCACAGCAAGGAAGAAATGGATGCGGGCATAAAGATCGCCGGAACAACCCACGCCAAACTATTCATAACCGGGTTCCTGATCAATACATTAAATCCCGGGGTGATCGCCCTTTGGTTTGCAGCCGCTACCAAATCGCTCTCCAATGCCGTAAATGAACGCATTACTATTTTTTCACTATGCCTTTCCATGAATATTCTGGCCGATATCGCCAAAATCAACCTGGCCGGGAAATTGAGAAAAAAACTGACCTACCGCAATATCAGGATCATCAACAAAGTATCCGGGCTGCTTTTCCTGGCTTTTGGCGTTGCCTTATTGATCGGTGTGATGGTGACGATGGTAAAAAAACAATAGTCAGACAATGAAATACATCATCCCCTTCATATTAATTGGCCTTTTACCGTTTTATGTGAAAGCACAGACACCAGACTTCCTGGTGTTGAAAAAGAAAAACAAAACAATTCAGTCCTTTTACAGCGGCACGCCGATCGAATTCACCACGGTACACGGCGTGTATAAAAACGGGTGGATAACAAAAATTCAGAACGACAGCATTTTTATCAAAGAATATATTATCCGGAACGTGATGACACAAATGGGATTTTATGTGATAGATACGGCCGGCAGTCTCTCTTTTGCTTATCCATACAAAGACATTGCCCAAATTGGAAAAAAATCATCGGGATTCAATTGGTCCGGCAGTGGTGCGGCATTGTTGGGAGGGGGGATCCTGCTGACCCTCGCCAGCGGTGTGGTATACCTGGCCGATCACGATAAATTCAGTCCGGAATTGATGGGCGCCGGCGCAGGCCTTGGGCTGGTCGGGTATTTCATCAGCCGGTCTGCCGGCCGCGGGATCATAATAGGAAAAAGAAAATACAGACTTGAATACGTCCGGATGACCGGCAACTAACCTTTACCGCTATCACCGTATGTCCGTAACACTTTCTTCCGCGTGGAATTGGCTCAAAAGGATCATCCTGTGGATGCTGGTCCTGCAATTGGTCTATATCATTGTTTGCAAATGGTTTGACCCACCGATCACACTGACCCAGCTTGGCAGCGTGGTCACCGGCGACGGCCTTCACCGTGACTATATTACTTACGATGAGATGGGGCCCAATATCAAACTCGCGGTAATGGCCGGAGAAGACCAGTTATTTCCAGATCATAACGGATTTGATATCAAGAGTATCAAGAAGGCCATGAAGTTTAATGAAAAGCACCCGAACAGGGTCAGGGGTGCAAGCACCATCAGTCAGCAAACGGCCAAAAACGTTTTTCTCTGGCAAAAGGGCGGTTATTTCCGTAAAGGTCTTGAAGTGTATTTCACCTTCATGATCGAAAAAATCTGGGGTAAAGAAAGGATACTTGAAACATACCTCAATGTTGCTGAAATGGGCAAAGGTATCTATGGTGTGCAGTCTGCCGCACGACATTATTTTAATAAAGATGCCAAAAACCTAAGTCGCCAGGAAGCCGCCATGATCGCAGCCTGCCTTCCTAACCCGGTAAAATATACGGTCAAACCACTGAGCCGTTATGTGGCCAACCGTTCCGCCATATTGTTACGTCAAATGAATAACCTGGAAGGCGACACGGATATACAGGAATTATTGCGTTGAGCTGCTGTCTGATCGTAAGCGTGGTTGTACCAACATATCCTGGTCGCTGCTGAAACCCCCATTTTTTTTCCTGATATTGATCTTAACCCTATCCCCCGCTACGAAACCCCACTCATCCAGAAAATCGGAATTGATGTTGATATGCGTAAACCTGAAACGCTGATGCCTGGCAATCTGCCGGTCCGTCCAGTCTGAGCCTGTCTTATAACCCAGTTTCCTGCCTCTGAACTTCTGCCAGTATTCCACGATAAAAAAATCCGTTCCCTTAAAATCCTCCAGGGTCATTTTTTTCCCTGTCTGAAGCACATTCAATGAGTTCAGCAAGATATCCAGGTCCGGCTCATCCTTGCACAGGCTGAAAGAATCCAGTTTGCCTTCGAAAAGTTGGCCAAGGATCACCCCGTCGCAATGCGATTCTCCCTGGTAACATAAAGGCTTGCCATCTTTGTCAAATATAAGCGAGCCATTGCTCGACATGGCATCAAACAAGGTCCAATTTTTCTTTGTGCTGTCCGCATCCATCACAAACTGGTTACTTGTATTGAACGAATGTCTCGAAAGAAAGTCCTGCAATGTCTGCCTCGTTTCCACCTGTGGATCTATCATGTTCCTTTTGAACAGGTAAGCTTTACAGGAAACCAGTATGATTAACAGGCCGGCAAAAATTGCCATACGAAGGATGCGAAGATGCATGGATATTTATTTTAGAATGATGAAAATAAAGCATTTCAGCAGGCTAACATGTCACATCAGTTACAACACTTCCTTTGCCTGAAAAATTGAGGCCCGGTTCTAACCGACACGGGCCTCAATGGTTGATCACAGTTTGATGTCGGCTTCAAAGGTCACCTCTCCGTATTTGCTGTTCTCATAGGAGATTTTGTATTCCCCTTTTTTGATGACAAGGCCCTGCAGCAATTGCTTTTCCAGGTAAACGGGAGTGGGTATTTCCATCACCACATCCTCATCAACAGTAAAAACAAACGAGTCATCCTCCTTCTCATTGGGCAGTGGTTTCAACATGGTAAATGTTACGGTATTTTCCTTCAGGTCAAATGCAAGTGATGCATTCCCTACCCTGTTTGGATCAAAGTCGCCCAGCTTCCCATCCTTTTTAAAGGAATAAAGCGTTTGATCCGCGCACAATATCCATCCATGCCAGCCACAACGGAAGCCAATACCCCGCGTACAACCACTGCGCTTTGTGGCAATCAACCAATACACTTCCGCGGCTACCGGACCACCATGGTTTTCACAGCTTGGCCTTGTTTTTTCTGTTTGTTGTGCAAAACCTGTTTCCACTGCCATCGATCCGATCAAAACCAATAAAAGGATCCTGTAAATCATTTTCATAAGTACGTTTTTAAATTTGATTGAATAATTTCCCATTGGCCAATGGTTAGGTCAAAACTACATGGCACTCAAAGCCCCTCCATGTGAATAACACGGATTTTTTTATGTATTAACACCCATCGTTTGTAAGCGGAAAGAGAAAATATTATAACGGCCTGTTTTGAAGCATAATTTGATCCACTGCCAGGATCGCAGACCGTAAGCGATCTTCTTCCCGGCCACTGATCATTGCCCAGGGCGTCGGCTGATTGCTGAGATAGTCGAGATAGTAACAGAAAATCCGCCTCCGCTCTTCCAGATCGGGATATTCCCTTAACGGATCCGGATTCCAGGGCAGGTCGGTATCGCAAAGCAGGTAAAGATCATAGTGCCGCACCGCGATCTCTTTCAGAATAGCCGTATCACAATCGCCAAAAACATATTCACTCCATATACGGATAACATGCAGGTCGGTATCAATAAATAGCGGAAGATGGGAAGCCGTTGCCTTTACCCGGCTGGCGATTTTATCTTCGGTGGCCAATTGCCCCCGGGCGATCTTCAACAGATCCGCCTGCTCATAGGTTGACCCCTTCGCTTCCAGGTAAGTTCGGGCAAATTCGGGCACCCATGAGGTACCATAATGTTCCGCCAGTTGCCGGCACAGGGTACTCTTACCGGTAGATTCGGGGCCGGTAATAACAATCTTTCTGATCAGGATTTCACCTTCCATGCCGGTTTTGATTTGAGTACTTTACGATAAACGGGACAGCTCTCAGCATGCGCGCCCGGCAAATAACCGGTGCTCATCAAAAACTCATTGACGATCTCCCCACCTGTAAACCGGAAATGCTTTTTAAATAGTTTTACCCATCCCGCCTTATCCAATGGGTGATGATGGTCTAACCAGGCTTTGAACGAACCGAATTCTTTCCGGAGCTCCAGTATCTTTTTTGCGTTGGCAATGGCCGCATGTATCTTCAAACGGTTGCGGATGATCCCCGCATCCTGCAGGAGGCGCTCAATATCTTTTTCCTTATAAGCAGCAACCTTCCTGATATCAAATCCGTGGTACGCCTTGAAGAAATTGTCTTTTTTCTTCAGGATGGTCGTCCAGCTCAGCCCGGCCTGGTTGATCTCCAGGATGAGCCTGCCGAATAATGCATCGTCATTATCTAACGGAAAGCCATACTCGTTATCATGGTATTGCGCATGCAGGACGCGATCGGGCTCTTTCATGCCGGGAATCACGGAGCAATAGGAACCGGGGTTTGCCATCAGTGGTTATTTTGTTTTAATGAGTCTGCCGCCCGCTTCCAGGCTACCAGCCCCCAGCAAGCCATCAGCAGCAGTATCACATAATATACGCTGGTGAACACATACATTTTCACGAAGTATAGAGGGATCGATGCCAGGTTGGTGGCGATCCACCAGTACCAGCTTTCAACTTTCTTGCGGGCCATGAGCCACATACCGGTGAATGCCGTGGCACTGGCAAATGCATCCGCCCAGGGAATGGCTCCCGGCGCAAAATCCTTTTTTAACCAGGATAGGGCCAGGAATATCAGCACATAAAAAGACCCGAAAAAAGCCAGTTCCTGCATCCATTCTTTTGCCGAAGAATACGTGATGTGCAGTAACACATGGTCTTCCCTGTCTTTTCTGCTCCAGAGGTACCAGCCATACACACTCATGATGGTATAGTACAGGTTGACCGTAGCTTCACCCAGTAAGCCGCCGCGGTAACTCAGGTAAATGTAGATGATGGTATTGAGCAGCCCCGTTGGGTAAACCAGGATATTTTCCTTCCGGCTGTACCAGACACTGACGATCCCGGAAAAAACCGCGATATATTCCAGCCAGCCGGTTTGTTTCATCCCTTCTGCAAATGATTGTATGATCTCGCTCAGGCTCATGCTGTATGCCGAAAATAGCATAAATAAAAACGCCCCCGTATGGAGGCGTCGGTAAATTTCTGTTGGTTCTTATTCCGCTTCCGCAACCACTTCTTTCACTTCCGGGATCATGCGCTTCATCATTCCTTCAATACCCGCTTTCAGCGTGATCATCGATGAAGGGCATCCGCTGCAGCTTCCCTGTAACATCAGGCTTACGCGGCCCTCTTCATAACTCTTGAACTGGATGGCGCCGCCGTCCATTTCAACAGCGGGTTTCACATAGTTTTCAAGCAGTTCTTTGATACGTTTGACCACATCATCGTCATCCGCACTAACCTGGTTGCTGCTTTCCTGCTTCATATTGGCCACTTCCTCTTCGATCACCACCGGCTTGGATTCTTCCAGGTATTCTTTCAGGAATTGTTTGATGGTAGGGATGACGTCGAGCCATTCTTCCGTATCGCTGGTTTTGGTCAGCGTAACAAAATTACTGGCGATGAAAACCGATTTTATGAAGGGGAAGGTGAACAGTTCCTGGGCCAACGGAGATGGTTTGGCGCTGGCCTCATCAGGAAAGTCGATGCTTTTTCCCGGATATAACAACTTGTTGGCCACGAACTTCATGGTTTCTGGGTTCGGGGTCATTTCCGTATAAATACTGATTACCGGGTTGCCTGTTTTGATCATACTGCTAAGATTATTCAGTACAAAATTAACCAATCAGTCTTAAAATGGTTGATAAAACAGGTCGTTTCAAAGGCGGGGCTGATCTTTTTTCTGATTTCGAAAACACAGGGAAAGGGGTATTTTGAGTTATTTTTAACGGCATATTTAGTACCTTGACGATAAACGTTGAATTATATGAGATACTTGGTTCTGGCAATCCTGGGCCCCTTCACTTTTCATGCTGCTGAAGCCCAAAAGGTTAAGAGAAAGGGGTGGAGCCCGTCCAGGTTTCAAAACAGAAAGGCCCGGGCAAATACACCCTGAACAATTACAGGGACGGTGGCAGGAAGTACGCAGAACGGCCACCGGAACAAAGCCATTGATTGATTTTACCGATACCCTGCTGCTGCGCATTGAAGGAAAAAAAGCTGAAGTGAAAGATGCCACCAGCATGCAGATCGGTCTGAAGGGCGAAGCCCAGCTTGAAGACCCCAACACTTTAACCGTGGCCGCCGATGTTTTTTCGATCATCTCCCTCGATACTTCGAAACTAGTACTGGATGACGGTGAGTTCACGAGGGAATTGCGCAAGAAATCGCAATACTATTACGAAACGCTGGGCAGGGCCGTGGTTGAACCGGAAAAGTTTGAAGAACCCGTTATGGTGGACATCCGTAAAAATTTCGGCCGCTGGACCATTTACCGTCGACAGGCCGAAGCGGGTATGCGCAATGACGAACAGGCTTTACTGAAATCATTTGACATCAAAGAAGTCATTTCAGATATCAAAGGGATAGGTGAAGTGGCCTTTTATACTTCGGATATTACGGAAACGATACCCTGCACATTCCTGTTCAGTCAGGGCAGCATGACGATTGAGACCGAAAAACATGTTTGGGTATTTACCACCTACAAGGGCGATGGCTCGGAGATCGTCTTCGGTGAAAAAGGACGCTTTTTGTATTACGCGAAACATTGATTCAGGTGAACGGCCTTGCCATGATGCAAGAAAGCTTTTTCCTTGGCAGCCAGTGTTCATCCTGTCAGGCCTCAACGATCCTGAGTTTCGCATAATTCAGCATGATCTTTTTTTCGCCGTTCAATTCAAATAATATCGTTGCGATAGGATTATGCGATGCCCCTTCCAGTTTCTTGATCTCGCCAAAACCAAATTTCTGGTGCTCCACTTTCTGACCTGCCTGTAAATCACGCGTATCACTGGCTACAAAGTTCTCCGAAGGCACATGTTCCTTCAGTTGCGGCCTGGCGGGCGCTGTTGCATAGGTGGCCTTTTTAGCCGGCTCCCTTTTTTCGGCAGCCGGGAATCCGCGGTGCATCCTGTCGAATGCCGAACCCATTCCCCAACCCGATGAGGCGTTATTCCTTGAAGAATTGCCCGCGTAACTTTTGTCGAGATAATCATCCGGGATCTCTTCAATGAAACGGCTCGGATCGTTTTGTTGTAATTGTCCGAAACGATAACGTGCATTGGCGTAACTCAGGTAAAGTTTGCTTTTAGCCCTGGTTATGGCAACATAAAAAAGCCTACGTTCTTCTTCCAGCTCTTCCCTGGTGTTAATGCTCATGGCATTGGGGAAAAGCGTTTCTTCCAGCCCCCCCACAAACACGACGGGGAATTCAAGGCCTTTGGCGGCATGTATGGTCATTAATTTAACGGCGTCGGAATCCTCCTTGTCGTCATCCGCATCGGTTAACAGGGTGATCTGCTGCAGATAAGTGCCCAGGTCTTTTTCTCCCACCTCACCATCTTCTTCATTCATCGGTGTTTCCGTAAATTCTTTGATGGAGTTGAGTAATTCCTGCACGTTCTCATAACGGGCCAACCCTTCGGTGGTTTTGTCGTTGAAAAGCTCTTTCACAAGGCCCGTGCTTTTTCCAACAATAACGGCCAGGTCGTACGCATTTTTCTTTGGCAGTTCGCTGCGAAACATATTGACCATTGTTACAAAAGCGTCTATGCTTTCGAGTGTGCCGCTACGGAATCCATACATCCCGGCATTGCAGAGAATGTCCCAGGCACTGACCCCATGCTGGTTGGCAAGCAGTACCAACTTGTCCAATGTGGTTTTTCCAATGCCACGCACCGGGTAATTGATGATCCGTTTGAGCGATTCCTCTTCTTTTGGATTGACCACCAGGCGCAGGTAAGCCAGGAAATCCTTCACTTCCTTGCGCTGGTAGAAACTGATGCCGCCGTAAATGCGGTAAACGATGCCCATTCTCCGTAAAGCTTCCTCGAAACTGCGGCTCTGGGCGTTGGTACGGTATAAAATCGCACAATCGCGGTTATGAAAATGATCACGGAGTTTTAGTTCCTGGATGGCATCGGCCACCATTTTACCTTCATCATTGTCGGTCATGGTGCGCACCAACTTGATCTTCTCTCCTTCTGCATTGTCGGTGAACAGCTTTTTCTCGATCTGGCCTTTGTTATTGCCGATCACTTCATTGGCCACATGCAGGATATTTTTGGTACTCCGGTAGTTCTGTTCGAGCTTGACCACTTCCACATCATCATAATCCTTTTGGAACTGCAGGATATTTTCGATCGTGGCACCCCGGAAACTGTATATGCTTTGCGCATCATCGCCCACCACGCATACATTCTCATGCATGGCGCCCAGTAATTTAATGATCTCGTACTGGGCCGGGTTGGTATCCTGGTACTCATCGATGAGGATGTATTTGAACTTGCGCTGGTATTTACTGAGAGAATCAGGGAAATTCTTCAGGAGCTTATACATGTTGAAGAGCAGGTCATCGAAATCCATGGCGCCATTCTTAAAACAACGCTTTACATACGCATCATAAATGGCCGCGATCTGCGGGCGGTTCGAGCGGCTGTCTTCCTGTTGCAGCAGCCAGTCGTTGGCATAATCTTCCGGGCCTACCAGGCTGTTTTTGGCCGACGAAATCCTGTTATAAACAACGTTCGGTTTATACTGTTTGTCATCCAGGTTCATTTCATTGATGACCGTCTTGACCACACTTTTGGCATCATCGGTATCATAAATGGTAAAATGCGGGGGATATCCGAGGCGGGATGCTTCGGAACGTAAGATCCTGGCAAATACACTATGAAAAGTGCCTATGTACAGGTTTCGCGCTTCCGAATTGCCCAACACTTTCTCGATCCTTTCCTTCATTTCGGCCGCCGCCTTATTGGTAAAGGTCAGGGCCAGTATATTGAAAGGGTCTACCTGGTGGGCAGCCATGAGGTGTGCAATACGGGTGGTCAGCACTTTGGTTTTTCCGCTGCCGGCTCCGGCAATGATCATAATGGGACCGTTATGGTGCAGTACGGCCTTCCTTTGGGGTTCATTCAATCCATCCAGGTACTTATACATTGGGCAAATTTACGAAGCGGCACCCAGTGCCCGGGTTTGGTTTAGAGAAATTTATTCAGTGTTCATAAATTCCTGTTATGGAAAAGCATCCATCAGATAACAGGCATTCATTATCTGTTAATTTGGATATGGTCTTGAAATCCTGTCGGATTTTTTTACTACTTTACAGCCCCAATGAAAGACGGATTCAAGATTCAGCGCGCCCTGTTGGCTTCCGCACTGTTGATGGCGGTGTTTTTTTCATCCTGTAACAAAAGCAATGAAGGCTTTATACCGCAGGGAGGGAATTTGCCCACACGGTATGTGACCATCAGAGATACGGCCATCACTCCTTTTATACTGACCATCGCCACCGGCAATTCCATCACTTTTCTCAACCAGTCAAACTCCGTGAAAAGCGTTGTTTCGCAGGATAGTGCAACGATCTTATCCGGACCAATCGCGCCAGGCAGTTCTTATTTTTGGAAAAAAGACACCACGGGAACATTCGACATACATTGTACCGAAAACCAGGCCCTCAGGTCCACCATCGTCATTGTTCCCTGAGCAAGGATCTGCTGCAGAACTTAGCCTGGCAAAGCACCCTTCCCCACTGACAAAATACGGCCTGTACCGCCGTTAACCCGGTTCTGCCAGAAAAACTCCACCGCCACACAATAAAAAAAACGGTCAATTTTCCGGCATAATACAATAAAATCCACCTATTTACGCTTAATATGTAACCAGCATCCAACTGGCATCCTATCTGACCTATGAAAAACACAGTTTTAAACACCACGCTATTGATCTTCCACGATTTTTCGCTTCAGGAAGAGTAATCCATATGATATATTGATAGAACGGTCGGTGGGCAAATATTGTCCATTCACTATACCTTTTTTTGTTAGGCACTACAGGACAACGAGGAGCCCCGGTATTGGACGGGGCTTCTTCATTTATTGCAGGAAGCGGGCTGCGATGAACTGGGCCAGGATCGCAATCAATATCCCGGCATACATATCCCGGGGTCGGTGGGCACCCAGGATCAGGCGGGAAGTGCAGACGATACCCGTCAGCAGGATAACCAGGGCCAGCGGCCAGGTCATCATCATCGTATTCGACCAGGCCACGAAAAGAAATACACCCAGCCATCCGCCCATTCCCAGGGCGTGCATACTTACTTTGAAATAGATATTGAGGATGAGTGCCGCGGAAGCGGATAAAAACGCGCCCAAAATAAAACCGGTAAGCACAACCGGGTAATGAGACTGTTGCCTGAAAACAGTATATGCCCAAAAATAAAATATACCCGATGCGATATAGGGAATGATCCTGTCTTTCTGGCTTCGCAGGTAGAGAGATTCGATAAAACCAAGCGCCTTGAGCAGGAAAACGGTCATTAAGGGAAAAAAGACCAGGTTGAGCCCAATGATCAGCATGACCTGCCTGCGGTCGGCTGCCGAAAATCCGGCAAAAGCCGTTGGATGAATAAACAACAGAAAGGCGGCTACGTACAATGGGATGAATACCGGGTGCAGGAGGTACGAAAATGCGTGTGCCGTAAGCTTTAACCAGGAGGATGCCTGGTATCCTGGTTCAACAGGAACGGGTTCATTTGCTGTAAAAGCTGTTTCGTTGGATAGCATCTTGCGTTTATAAGATTTTCCGTAAGCGGGCTACGGGTATGTTGAGCTGTTCCCGGTACTTGGCAACTGTCCGGCGGGCAATATTATATCCTTTTTCCTGCAACATGTCCGTCAGTTTTTCATCACTGTAGGGCTGGCGTTTGGATTCTTCCGAGATCAGGTCGGTCAGTATCTTCTTCACTTCCCTTGTACTTACCTCCTCGCCGCTTTCAGTTTGCAAACTTTCGCTAAAGAAGAATTTTAACCGGTAGGTGCCAAATTCCGTCTGCACGAATTTACTGTTGGCCACGCGGCTGACCGTAGATATGTCGAGGCCTGTCATTTCCGCAATATCCTTCAGGATCATCGGCTTCAGTTCTGTTTCATCGCCTGTCAGAAAAAACTCCTGTTGATATTCCATGATCGATTCCATGGTGTTCATCAATGTCTGCTGCCGTTGTCGTATGGCGTCTATGAACCAGCGGGCGGAATCAATTTTTTGTTTGATGAACAATACGGCCTCTTTCTGGCGTTTGTCTTTTTTGGATCCCTTTTCGTAATCCTTCAGCATATCCCGGTATCCTTCACTGATCCGGAGGTCAGGGGCGTTCTTGCTGTTGAGTGATAGTTCCAGCAACCCGTTATTATTGACAATAAAAAAGTCTGGTATAATGTAATTCTCCCCCTGGTGGTTCCCTTCCACATAACCCCCGGGTTTGGGGTTCAGGCGAATGATCTGGCTGATCACTTCCCGGAGCTGATCATCTTTCAGATCGAGACCCTTCTGAATTTTTTCGTAGTGCTTTTTGGTAAACTCATCAAAATACTTGTCCAGCACGCGAATGGCCAGTTCCACATGCTTGCCTTCATGGATCTTACGGCGCAACTGGAGGAGCAGGCATTCCTGCAGGTTTCTTGCGGCAACCCCTGCCGGATCGAATTCCTGGATCAGGTTCACCAGCATTTGCACTTCCTTTTCATCCGTCATGATGTTCTGACGAAAAGCCAGATCATCTACGATGGCGGTATTATCCCGGCGCAGATAGCCGTCATCATCCAGGCTCCCCACAATTTGTTCGGCCACTTTCTGCTGATGCTCACTTAACTTGAGCATACCCAACTGCTGCAGCATGAATTCATTGAAACTGGTTTCCACCTTATGAGGAATGACCCTGTTGTCATCCATTTCAGGATAATGATCATCCCGGAGTTTATAATCTCCCACTTCATCATCGCCATCCTGCACATATTCGCTGATGTCTATGCTGTCGTACTCTTCTTCACTTCCGTCAGGCTCGGTATCCTCGCTCTCCGTATCCGCAAATTCATCCTGTGCCTCAAATTCATCGGTATGCCCATCATCGCTTTGTTCCAATGCCGGATTCTCCTCCATCTCTTCTTTGATACGCTCTTCCAGCTGGGCAGTAGGCACCTGCAGCAGTTTCATGAGCTGAATCTGCTGAGGCGAAAGTTTCTGCAACAATTTCTGGTGTAGTCCCTGTTGGAGCGCCATACGATCAATCCTTTAAAAAATCCTCTCCGATCATCGATTCCGGTGTAAATTTACAATAATGACTATCTTATTTTGAAAATAAATGTGAAAAAACTCCTGTTTTGCATGATTTTTGTGGCAAATGGCGCTTTTGCCCAAAAAGGGCTGGCGCCAGGCGCAACGATCAGCCCTGCGGGACTGTGGCAACCCCTTGTTTTAAAGGCTGAAAAAAGATCGGTCAACCAGGTTCCCGCCAACTGGTCGGCCCGGAATATGGGTGTTGTTTGCCGGTACGAATGGAAACAGGAATCCGGCTGGCGTTTACCCCTGAGGGTTAGATTAGGCAGCCTTTCCTATTGCAACTGGCTTGAACAAAAACCCAATGCGGGAAAAGCGGTTCCCCTGCCCTGATCTGTCTGCTTGATCAATATCATTACATGGAAAGAAAACGTTTCAGTTCCGGTTCTCCGTTTGAAGATCATATCGGCTATTCCCGTGCAGTGGTTGCCGGAGATATGGTATTTGTTTCCGGAACCACGGGATTTGATTACCGGACCATGGAGATCGCTGATGACGTTGCCCTGCAGGCGGAACAGGCCATCAGGAATATCGAAGAGGCTTTAAAGGCCTGCGATTCTTCGTTGGAAGATGTTGTCCGGGTGACTTATATCCTGCCTGATGCGCGTTCGTTTGAACAATGCTGGCCCGTATTCAAGCGATATTTTGATGGCATCCGCCCGGCCGCAACCATGATCGAGGCTGGCCTGGCCGATACGCGTATGAAGATCGAGATCGAAGTCACCGCCGTGAAGAAGAATGTAAAGTAACCATGAATGCCTGCCCTATTTGATCTTGGGCGTGGGCGCCGGAATGCGGAAATAATTCAGCCTCAGGCTGTCTCCCCACCCATTCAGGTTTTTTTCGAATGACTTGCTGCTGAAGAATGCCATACCGTGCAGGGCTGGGTTATTCCTGATCATATCAATTTGCCGGGGCAGCTGCGTCTTATCGCGCCAGGCCGAATTGCTTCCTGCCCGGTACATGGCAAGACCGATATAACATTTACGGCCGAATGTATGCCGGCCCCACCATTCCACCAGGGTCTGGTAATCGGCGAGCGGGTGTCCGATCTCCCAATATAATTGCGGCGTAACATAATCGATCCATCCATTGCGAAGCCACAGGAGGATGTCTGCATACAGTACATCATAATTGGTAGGTCCGGCCTTGGTATTGCTTCCGTTGGGATCTTTATCTGCATTACGCCACACGCCAAACGGACTCACCCCAAACTGGCAATCCTGCCTGGTGCTTTTGATGGTGCGGTAAAGCTTGAATATGATGGAATCCACATTACTCCTTCGCCAGTCGTCGCGGCTCATCCCCTCCCCGTATTTTTTAAATGACACAAAATCGGGGAATTCCCTGCCTGGAATGGGATAGGGATAAAAGTAGTCATCAAAGTGAATGGCGTCCACCCGGTATCGGCTGACCACATCCTGCACTACCCTTGTCACATAATCCTGAGCGTCTTTGTTTCCCGGGTCGAAGTACTTTTTATCTCCGTATGTCAGGAACCAGTTGGGGTGCTGGCGGGTGATATGGTCCGGGGCGATGGAAGAACGGTGTATATTGAATACGGCCCGGTAAGGATTCATCCATGCATGGAATTCCATTCCGCGCTTATGCGTTTCCGTTATCATGAATTCGAGCGGGTCGTAAAATGGCACCGGTGGCTGGCCCTGGCGTCCTGTAAGCCATTGGCTCCAGGGCTCCAGCGCGGAGGGATATATGGCATCGGTTGCCGGCCTTATCTGCACGATCACGGTGTTCATGCCGTTTCTTTTGTGCATGTCGAGCAGCCGTATGAAGGATGCTTTCTGTTCGTCGCTGTTGATGGTGGGTTTTTCCGGCCAGTCGATATTATCAACCGTTGCGATCCACACAGCCCGCATTTCCGGGATGGTATCCTTTGGCTGTGCGGCCAGGTGCAGAAATGGGGTCGATATGGTGATGGTGAGGCAGAGGCGTATAAATAAATTAGTCATTGACAGAGCGGATTTTATCTAAGAGTTCATTCAGGGTACGTACTTCGGTTTCGGTCAGCCGACCGAAAATGGCATCCATTTCCGCGTCGTACTTCTCCATTATCTCAAGCAATTTCCGGCCTTTTTCGGTGATGAAGACATCTACCAGTCTTTTATCTGTCGGGCAAACCGATTTTTTAACAAGTCCTTTGATCACCAGGCGGTCAACTATGCGGCTGGTATCGCTCATCTTGTCGAGCATTCGCTGGCGTATCTGGAGTGTAGACAAAGGTTTGCCGGCCCCGCGAAGGATGCGAAGGATATTGAATTGCTGACTCGTAATATCTTCACGGTCAAAGATCGCTTTCATGCGTTCGTTCATCCAGTTAAAGGTATAGATGAAGTTTACCGTCCCTTTCTGATACTCGTTTCGGAACCTTGACTGGTTGATATCTTTTTCGATGCTCATGATGGGTAATTAAGCCGGCCGGTTATTGGAACAAAGGTACAGCAGGAAAAACTAAGGCGGCATTATTTAGCAGAATCCTCTCCGGCCGGGGTTGAAAATTCATTGGCATATATTTTTACGAGGATCAGGAAGTAGCTGACCAGTAACGGACCGAAAATAAGTCCCATAAAGCCAAACAATCCCAACCCCACGATCACCCCAATGACAGTCACCACCGGGTGTACGTCGCCCAATTTTTTCATCAGGGTTATCC
This sequence comes from Ferruginibacter sp., assembly GCA_046329695.1. Taxonomy (GTDB): domain Bacteria; phylum Bacteroidota; class Bacteroidia; order Chitinophagales; family Chitinophagaceae; genus Ferruginibacter. The sequence continues at coordinate 28,966 of JAXLUE010000006.1, read as the reverse complement.
TGGCCAGGTAATCTACGTTGCCTGTCACCAGCAGGCTGTAGAGCGTGAGCGCCAGCGAAGGCCAGATGTGGCCCGCAGCGTACACAGAAATGCAAAGCGGAACCCAAATGATCATGGTTCCCACTACGGGAAAGAAAGCAAAGATACCGGTGATCATTCCCCACAAAGCCCAGTCTTTCACCCCAAAAATCCAATAACCCAGCGCGGCGAATAAACCCTGTATGACGCTGATCAGGGGAATACCCAGGGCATTGGCGCGGATCATCAGCTTGGTTTCCCTGGCCAGCTTTTGAATATTTCCGGGTTTTAAGGGAATCACTCTGGATAAGTATGATTCCATATCCCTCCCGCTATACAACAGGAAGTAAAGCAGGAAGAACATCATGGCCATGTTCGTAAGCATGGAAGCCGTGCTGTTGAGTAACCTGGGCAGGAATTCACTGACCCTTTTAGTGAAAGTCTGTATGTTTTCGGGAGTGCCGAAACTGGCGCCGGTGGCGGCTTCCATCCGGTGCGACAAATCCTTTAACACCGCCACGATCGGCTCGGGGTTATGTATGATGGCATTGATCCTGGGCGATATCATCATCCACACAAAACCGATCGGGATGGCGATCAGCGCGAGGGCGACCACAATAAACAGGATCGCTGTAGGTCCTTTTTTCCAGTTATGCTTTAACGTTAGTCTAAAGTATATCCCCCTGGTAAGTATGTAGGTAGTCACGGCACCCAGCACGCCCGGCAGAAATATATAGAGCTCTTTCATCAGCAGGAAGCCGATGAGTATGATGAGGGCCAGCAAAATGATCTGGCGCAACCGGTCGTTGAATGTTGGCATACGGGACCTTTGTTTATGCAGGAATGCCTATCTCCAGACCGACAGGCCCTCGCTGCAATTTGAACAAATATCGATATTCTGGCGGCTCTTCATCAAATCAGCCCTGAATTGACGGTAAGCGGGGCTCTTCCATGTTTTCCGGAAAGACTCCCTGCGCAGGTTACCCAACTGGTGGGTGGCATCCTTATCAAAACAACAGGGAACAACCAACCCGTCCCAGGTGATCACGTTGGCATGCCATAGTTTCCAGCAATGGTTTGCGAGTTTATTCTTAGGACGGAAAGTACCGTCGGCATTGCGGCGGTATCGGCTGTATCGGTCTGTTTGCGGGATCAGTTGATTGGGGTCCTGTTCAAAATCATACACCTGGGCCGATTTCAGCCTGACGTCATCCACACCAAGTTCCCTGGCCAATTTCTTTACGTCTTCGATCTGGTGTTCATTGGGTTTCACTACCAGGAACTGGAAAATGACAAAGGGCTTTTTACTGCCGAGTTCTTTCTTCCATTTTATGATATTTCTTGTGCCTTCGATGACCTTGTCCAGCTTTCCGCCCACCCTGTATTGCTGATACACCTCCTGGGTGGTCCCGTCGATCGAAATGATCAGCCTGTCAAGCCCGCTTTCCACCGTCCGTCGAGCCGCCTCATCGGTCAGATAATGTGCGTTGGTTGAGGTGGCCGTATAGATCTTCTTGTCCGAGGCGTACCTGACCATGTCGAGGAAATCGGGATTGAGGTAAGGTTCGCCCTGGAAATAAAATATGAGGTATAAGAGGTGACTATGGATATCGTCGATCGTTTCGCGGAAAAAATCTTTCTGCAGCATTCCGGTGGGCCTACTGAACGAACGAAGTCCGCTCGGACATTCCGGGCAACGGAGGTTACAGGATGTCGTGGGCTCAAATGATATGGATACGGGAAGGCCCCATTGAACTGGCTTCCTGGCAAGGCGGCTGATATAAAAACTGGAGAGAACCTGTACGCCGTTCCAAAACCTGGTTAGGCTGAGTTTACTGAGCAGGTTTAGGGTATCATGTAAGTTGAACCTCGGCATCCCTGCAAAAATACTGGTAAAATCAATCGATGGCGCTGATGCCCAGGTCGGCCGGCATCTCTTCGGCACATTCCCCGGCTGAGTCATCCAGGCAGATCACATCACGGAAGCAAAGCTGATTTTTTGCAAAAGCGTCGAAATTATGGAAGATCACATTCAGGGTGATGAAATTCATGACATAGGCACGGGTTTCCGCAGGAAGCATATCGCGTATATCCCAGAAGGTTGGATTAGGTTTACCGCTTCTTTCCATGGCATTCCACACATTCCCTACGCCGCAGTTGTAACTGGCGGCAATGAGAAGCCAGTCGTTATTCAGGTTCCTGCAACGGTCCTTCAGGTAACGTGCAGCCACCAGGGTTGATTTCATGAAATTGGTGCGGTCATCCGATTGTTTGCCCTTATGCAGGATCCTGGCCATGACAGGCTGTTTCTTGCCGCGCCCCTTTTTAGATCTCACGTTTGCTTTAGCAGCTTTATCGCGGACGGCAATAGACATGCCGTACTCCCTGGCAACCACATCCATGATCTGCCAGTACCCAACGGCGCCTGCCGGAGAAACGGCCTGTGCATTGAATCCGCTTTCCAGGGCAAGCAACACACGGAACTCATCCGGCACTTCATATTTTTTAAAAATCTTTTGAACCTTGGGAAAGAATTTTTTCCCCTGGTTATACATGCGCAGGAGATAATCGCGACGCCTTTCAGAGAATTTTTCGATATAGTCTAACGACGCTTCTTCATGCCCGGCCAGGTTGCTGGGAAACACCACATTGGCCTGTTGTAATACCACAACCGGCATGGAATGCTGAAGCACATACAATGGCTTTTCTTTACGGGTCGTATCGCCCGGAAAGCCTACAGGATGCGCATACGAACAGGCAGCGCATCCTGTAAACAAGAGTCCGGTTAATAATGCTTTCATAGGTTTCAGTCAAATGAGTGTATCACTTGCGCTACTTGAGGTATGCAACGGCGTACGGTTAAAACTTTTGTTAAAACGACCAAAAGCCAGCCTTATTGCCCCATTTTACTGCCGGTGGCCAGTATTTTTAGGGCCGGACCAACCAATAGAAATTATCCTTCATGTATTTTCGCCTTACAACCACGGCAATGAAAACAGGGAGGCCAACAGTGGCCGGCATGGGATTTCCCCGTTGATACGCATTATTTTCAGCTTCAAACAGTATGGCAAAAAGAAAAAAGAGCCTTTTACATCGCATAGCCCTCATCGTGATACCCCTGGCTCTCATGGCGGGTGTCTCCTATTTCGTCAGCCGGCTGTATCATAAAACTACATTTGTTCATTACCGTGAGTTTGGAATCGACCTGCCGAACCAATATCCCATGCATGGAATAGACATCAGCAAACACCAGCAAACGGTTTCCTGGGAAGACATCCGGGATATGCGTTCCGGGCATGTGCGGATCGGTTTTGCATTTATGAAGGCAACTGAAGGCCTGGGCAGGATCGACGAACAGTTCCGGCGAAACTGGCTGCAGTCTAAACGTGCCGGCATTCCCCGGGGCGCCTATCATTTTTTTATTGCCAGTAAGAGTGGAAAAGCACAAGCGGAAAATTTCATGGAAACCGTCCAATTACTTCCGGGTGATCTGCCCCCTGTGCTGGATGTGGAACAGGCTTTTGGAACCGATCAGGTAACATTACAACAAAGGGTGGCCGACTGGCTGTTGATGGTTGAAAAGAAATACGGGACCCGGCCGATGATATACACCAATGCCGACTTTTATGAGAATTATCTCGCCGGACGTTTTGATGATTATCCGCTGTGGGTTGCCCATTACTACGCCCGCGATAAACCCCGGGTTAGCAGGGACTGGACATTTTGGCAACACAGTGAAAGCGGCCATGTGAATGGAATTAAACCTTTGGTAGACTTTAATGTTTTTAATGGCGATAGCGCTGCTTTCCGGAAATTACTGGTTCGATAACCCGGTCAAGATCAAACAACGTACATTCACAGCATGGGGATGGAAAATGAAACAAGGGACTTCCTGGTACTGATCGCCAACAGTATCGCATTGGTATTGATATGGATGATCCTCAACGTACTTTTTGGCATTTACCTGGAATGGGGGTTCTTTACGGGAAAACCTGGCTGGAAGAACATCCTGTATTATGTATTTTCCATTGCAAGTCTGATCTTCCTGGTCAGGAGGCTCATCAAAAAATGGAGTTGACCTGGCTAACTGCTATGATCGGAAACAATAACCCACCTGCCTGCGATCTTCCTGAAGAGTAATGTGAAATGGCCACTGAGATCTCCCTTCGTCCGCGCCAGGTGCCATTTGCCTGTTACAGAAAAATATAATGGCGACAATCTCTGTATTTGAATGATTTGGAAATCAAGTTTCCCCATGGAAGCCGTATCGGGATATCCTCTTTTGTAATTCCGAAGGGTGTTCTGCCAGCCGTATGTCACCCCGCTTTTACCAACAAACATCAGCGAATCGCTTTTCCAATAGGTTTCCATGTAACGCTCAATATCGCCACTATTCCAGGCGGCAAGCTGTTCCTGCATCGCAGAACGTATCAGCATCTCATCCTTCGATTGGGCCGAAGAATGATGAGAAAGGAATAAAAGTATCAGTCCGATAACGAGTGTACTGGTCTTGCTTTTCATGAAGAAGCCTAAGTTAGTAAATCTGACCTGTAATCAGTGACTGTGGTGCGGCGACTTGCATTTACTGCGGTGGCAGAGTCGGTAGTTCATGTAATGCGCTGAAATGATCAGGATGACCGCCAGGAGTAAAAAAACATATTGCCAGCTCTCCGTAAATTGTTTGGCAGCCAGAAAAACACAGCCCACCGTAAAGAGGATCACCGGGGTCCATTGGCGATGGTGCCTGACAAATCCATGATACAGGGAATAGGAACCCACCGCATAGGCCAGGAAAATCATACCCCATTCAAAATAGGCGTTATGTATGATATTGACACCTAAAACCGGCAGGCTGGTGATGATCAGAGGCAGGAGCGCACAATGAATGGCACAGATGACCGAAGTCATGATACCCACCCTGTCCCAGTTTAATTTTAGCTGCATATGAACGGCAAAGATAGTATTTTTGCAATACTGTTGCAAGTTTTGGCGGAATTGAACAGATTACCCCTCTTGCAGGAGTGTTCGTAACTTTGTTGTTCACTCAAACGAATCGTCTTGTCTAAAAAATTCTGGATATACATCGGCTTCTTCACCTTATTGCTGGGCGGGTTTTACCTGGCCATTTTTCAGGGATATGACTTCAATAAATCCAAATTGCCCGTCTTAAATGACAAAATCCCCGCCTTCCGTTTTACCGACCAGAATAACAGGCCATTCAGCCCTGATGAAGTGGAAGGGAAAGTATATGTGGCGGAGTATTTTTTCACTACCTGCAGGGGTATATGCCCAAAGATGAATGCCAATATGCGCCGGGTATACGACCAATTCAGGGATGAGGCGGATTTTATGATCGTATCGCATACCTGCATGCCTGAAACGGATAGCGTTCCTCTCATGAAAGCTTATGAAAGAAAAATGATACAGGGTACGCTGGTCAAAAATAATGATGGCTCGTATAAAATATCCACGGCAAGCCTGGATACAGCCAATCCTGTGAACAACAAGAACTGGTATTTTGTGACCGGTCAGAAGAAAGACCTTTACATGTTGGCGCGCCAGGGGTATATGATCGACAATGGCAAGCCAGACAGTACCCAACGCCTGGAAGACCAGTTTATCCATACCCAATTTTTTGCATTGGTAGACAGATACGGACGTGTGCGCGGCATTTATGACGGATTGAAAGAAGATGAAATCCAAAAACTGATGCGTGACATTCCTGGTCTGCTGAAGGAAAAAGTCACATCCAAACGTTTTATGAATGGGTTTAACAACAACCCCGGTTAATGAAAGTGATCATGCAAGACACGCTGAACATACTGAAGAAAAACGGCCTGAGTGTTACCGAAGGACGGAAGAAGATCCTCGACCTGTTCATTGAAACAGAAGGGGCTCTTGCCCATGCCGATATAGAAAAACAAACGGCACAGGCTTTTGACCGTGTGACCGTGTACCGGACGCTTCAGACATTTGTAGATAAAGGCATCATCCACCAGATACCCACCACCGACAATTCCGTGTTGTATGCTTTATGCAAACACAATTGTGAACAGGGCCATCATCATGATAACCATGTACATTTTATTTGCACCCATTGCGATAAAACGATTTGCCTTGATGATGTAACCGTTCCGGAAGTGAAATTACCAAAGGGCTTCAAGCCGATCCAATCCGCCATGGTGGTTTCCGGTATCTGTGATGAGTGTCAGTAACCTGGGGTCAATACCCCATTTTTTCCATTTCAGATTTGACAAATGACATCAGGGTATTGATCTTTTCAGGGGAGAAATCAAAGGTGAGTCCTGCAGCCTTGTAAAGCTCCGGCAACGTCCGGGTGCCGCCCAGGCTTAATGCCCTGCAATAATTATCCAGCGCCTGTTGCGGGTTGTTTTTAAACTGCATCCACATGCCTATGGCACCCAGTTGCGCAATGCCGTATTCAATATAATAAAAAGGCACTTCAAACAAGTGAAGCTGCCTTTGCCAGGCGTTGCTTCTGTACTCTTCCAGTCCGCTGTAATCAATCACGTCATCCTGGAATTCTTTCAGAATGGATACCCAGGCATCTGTTCGTTCTGAGTGCGAATGGGTAGGATGTTCATATATCCAGTGCTGGAATTTATCAATAATGGCGATCCAGGGAAATATGGTAATGACCCTTTCCAGTTGGTGTTCCCGTGCCCGGGCCAGTTCTTCCTTATTATCAAAATAGACGCCCCAGTGCTGCATGCTGAACAGTTCCATGGCCATACTGGCCACTTCGGCCATCTCCATAGGGTATTCTTTGAACCCATTCAGTTCGAGCGGATGTGCCAGGAAGGAATGCACCGCATGTCCGCCTTCATGCACCATTGTTGTAACATCGTGCATCTGGCCTGCCGCGTTCATGAAAATGAAGGGCGCGCCGCTTTCCGCTAACGGGCAATTATACCCGCCGGGAGCTTTGCCCTTCCTGCTTTCCAGGTCGAGGTGTTTGAGTGACTTCATTTTCACCAGGCAGTCGGCAAAGAAGGGCGATAATTTACGGAAACACTGAACCGTTTTTTCCAGCAATTCATCCCCTGTGCGGAAAGGGGCCAGTGGCTTTGTTCCGGCCGGTTCGGCCTCAATATCCCAGGGCCGTAGTCGGTCAACGCCAAGGGTTTTCTGTTTTTTCCGGTATATGTTATTGACCAATGGCAGCACATGCAATTTAACCGCTTCATGAAAACGGAAACAGTCTTCTTTGTCATAATCAAAGCGCCCCAGTTCTTTGAAGCGGTAGTCGCGGTAATTATCAAACCCTGCCTGCATCGCTTCTTTATTCCTGAATGCGATCAGTTTATCATACAGCTCGTTGAGCTGCGCACGGCTTTCCAGGCGCCTGTCCTGAATCTTCCTGTACACTTCTTCCCTGACAGAGCGGTCATGGCTTTCCAGGAATTTCCCCGCCTGTTGCAGCGTATATTCGGTACCGTTAACCGTGATGGTCATTGCGCCCGTAACCTGGCCATATTGCTGTTGCAGTACTGCGATCTCAGATTGAATGGGCAGATTTTCCTCCCGGAACAGTTCAATACTCTTGCGGATATTTCTCAGGTAGGTGAAATATTTTTCCTTGTCGAGCTTTTCCAGTAAAGGAGATTCGAGCAGTTTCTTATTCAACAGGTCTGCATAACGCTGAATATGTGGCTGTATATTCAGATAATAATCATTGAAGGATGCTTCCAGTTCTTTATTCTCCGTATCGCAGGTCATGCGGATCTGTCGCCAGCAGGCATTTTCACTCACCGCTGCCTCCAGTTCACTCTGATCACGCATCCATCTTTCCAGCTTCTCCGGGCTCCCGATATCACGTTGAATCAGGTCGGTAAAATAGGGTTCCGCGGAGGCCCAGTCGGTAAGGGCAAAATCAGCGGGCAGGAATTTCCTGGATGCTTTTTGGATATCGGCTGAATAATTCATGTTCGATGAGTTACGGATGAACAAGCGTACCCCAAAGGCATTAAGCCATTTTGCGGGGGGCGTTGACTTTTTTGGCCGGCGCAGACTTTGTAGTGGCCTTAGGTTCTGCACTTCGGGCAGCAGCTGGCTTTTTGTCGGCTTTTTCCGGGGCCTTATCTATGGAGGCATTCTCTTCACCTGCGTCAGTCAGTTTGGCTTCAATATTGTTTTTAACCAGGATCTCGAACCAGCGAACCATTTTTTTCATATCGCTGCCATACACGCGCTCAAAGTCCATATCGGGATATACCTTTTCAAAATATGACCTGATGGCTTTGGCATCCGCCTTTGCATCGGGAAGCGCTTCTTTACTGGCTTTCATTGCATTAAATATATCCACCAGGTTTACATTATCGCGTACTGTATAGATTTCAATGCTCTCCAGGTGAGAAAAACTGTGAAGCCTGTTGCTGACAAACTTGGTTGACTTGTCTTCAAGTGACCGCACCACGGCGCCGTCAGATTTAGATGAAACGAGTTCATATAATCCGCCCAAACCAGTCACAGCTATTAATCTGTTATATTCCATATAGTCAATTTAGGCGTGCAATATATTGTAAAATGACCAATGAACATGGCTAAATACCGTTAAGATATTTATTAGAACCAAACATCCTCTCCCTTGTTACAATACCCGAATTTTGCAATCCAAGCGAAGTCCAAAAAAATAAGCATGAGATTAAGAACCCTTTTCACCCTTCTGTCCATTTGTATTTCCACCGCATCTTTTGCCCAAACGGGCAGCCTCCAGGGTTTGTTGACCGACTCCGATTCACAGGCCAAACTTTCAGGGGCCACCGTCACGTTGCTCAACGCAGTCGATAGCCAGGTTGTCAGTTCTATGGTCACTGATCCGCGGGGTCGTATCAGCTTCAGAAATATTGCGGCCGGAAACTATATCATCCGTGTCAGCATGATCGGATACAGACCCTATTTTTCTGATGTGACCCTGAGAGATGAGGAAAAACAATTAGGCATGATCCGTATGGAAAAAGAAGGAAAGGAATTGCAGGGGGTGACCGTTGTTTCCAAAACGCCCCTGGTCATACAAAAAGCCGACACTTCTCAGTTCAGTGCCAGCCAGTATAAAGTAAACCCGGATGCCAGCACTGAAGACCTGGTGAAGAAGATGCCGGGGATCACGGTAGATAAAGACGGCACTGTGACTGCCCAGGGTGAACAGGTGAAAAAACTCACCATCGACGGCAAAGATTATTTCGGCGATGACGTATCCGCCGCATTAAAAAACCTTCCCAGTGAAGTGGTTGATAAGATACAGGTATTTGACCGGTTAAGCGACCAGGCCCAATTGACGGGTTTTGACGACGGGAATTCGCAAAAAGCCATCAATATCGTTACAAAGTCGGGAATCAAAAACAGCCAGTTTGGCCGGTTATATGCGGGTTACGGCACGGATGACCGATACCAGGCCGGTGGCAATGTCAGCTTTTATGAGAAAAACCGTCGCATTTCCCTGATCGGTAATTTCAACAATATCAATCAACAGAATTTTGGGTCTCAGGATCTCCTGGGTGTCAGCAGCGGTGGCAATAACCGGGGCGGTGGTCAGGGCGGCAACCGGGGTGGCATGGGCGGTGGACGCGGGGGAAGCGAAAATTTCCAGGTAGGACAATCAAGCGGGATCAGCAGGACCAATGCCTTTGGCCTGAACCTGAGTAACCAGTGGGGCAGCAAAGTAACCCTCTCGGGCAGCTATTTCTTCAATAATGGAAAAAACAACAATGACGCTTTTACAAATACGGAAACTTTTGCAGCCGATAACCGCAACCTGTTCAGCACGCAAAACAGCAACAGTATAACCGACAATTTCAATCACCGGATCAATGCCAGGCTTGAGATCAAATTTGATTCATCCAATTCCCTGTTCATTATTCCAAGCCTGAATTTTCAAAAAAACAGTTCCAATTCAATCTCATCGCTGGCCAGCTATTTCAACAGCACGGATTCTGTCAACACTTCATTGACCAGCGGCAGCTCAGACAGGAACGGCTATAATATCAGGAACACCATCATGTTCCGGCATTCCTTCAGGAAAAAAGGGAGGAGCCTGTCGCTAAGTCTTAATAATGGCTTCACCAAAAATGACGGGGGAGAGCATTACAGATGCCAGCTACCGGTTCTTTAATAACGGCATCATCACCGACTCGCTGCAAAACCAGTTTTACGATAACAGCACAACCGGTTACAGTATCGGCGGAAATATCGCTTACACCCGGAACCGGTAGGTAAGAAAGTCGCAGATACAGGTCGACTATTCGCCCAATTTTCAAAAAAACAAAGCGGATCAGCAGACCTTTCTTTTTGACGGACAGAAATACAGCACCCTGGACACCACCCTGTCTAACCGATTCGATAATATAGTTACAACCCATAATGCCGGACTGAGTTACCGGTACAGCCCGAACAAGGACGAGATGTTTTCATTCGGCTTCAATTTTCAGCAATCCCGCCTGGAAAGCGACCGGGTTTTTCCAACCTCATCCAATGTAGATCAGTCGTTTTCGAACGTACTCCCCAATGCCATGTGGAGAAAGAAAATTTCCACCAGCAGCAGTTTCCGGCTGTTCTACCGCGCTTCCGTGAATTTCCCGGCTGTAACCCAGTTGCAGGATGTTGTGAACCTGTCCAATCCATTAAGGGTCAGTTCGGGAAACCCGCTCCTGCAGCAGTCATATACGCATTTACTGGGTGGCCGCTGGACGTACACCAATTCCAAAACAAGCCGTAGTTTCTTTGCCAATATCTTTCTGCAAACAACGGCCGATTATATTTCCAATGCAACCTATATAGCCGGGGCCGATTCAGTGATACAACAGGGGTATTGAACTGAAAAAAGGATCGCAACTTACCAAGCCCGTTAACCTCAACGGTTACCGCAGCCTGCGATCTTTCTTTACATACAGCATGCCCATAAGGAGCATCAAAACCAATATCAACCTGAACGCAGGAATTATTTACAATCGACTTCCGGCATTGGTGAACTACCGGAAAACAATAACCGACAATTTCATCTATAGCGGAGGTGTTGTTTTTGCGAGCAATATCAGCGAGTATGTCGACTTCAACCTATCGTATAACCTGAATATTAACCAGGCAAGCACCAATTCTGGCAGTACGGCCGACAACAACTACAGCTTCCAGTCTGCCGGGCTTCAATTAGCCTGCTCAATAAAAAAGGCTGGTTTGTGCAGAATGATGTTTCGAATCAGACATACAGCGGATTATCAGGAGGTTTGAACCAGAGTTTCTGGCTTTGGAATGCGGCCATCGGAAAAAAATTCCTGAAGAAAAAAGCCGTTGAATTAAAACTCTCCGTTTTCGACATCCTTCAGCAAAATCAAAGCATTTCACGCACCGTAACGGAAACTTATATACAAGATGCTCAAAGCCGCGTTTTACAACAATATTTCATGCTGACATTCACGTATAACCTGAAGAATTTCGGCAAGACCGGTAACAAGCAGCAACCTGCCAGTGACACGCCAAGCGATATGCGCCCCGGATCAAGGGGCATGGGCGGACCCGGTTTCTAATTGCTTCCTGACAACAATAAAAAGCCCCGTATTCCATGTTGAGGAACGGGGCTTTTTCGGGACGGCATATAAGGACCTCAACACATTCAGATCAATCCTTTCCATTTCATCCAGCCTGCGGAACCAATCAGCACAACACTGACCAGCGCCATGGTAGCCAACCCATTTTCCGGATGATCCATATTCTGTTGTACTGACGGCAACAGTTGAGCATAGGATACATCAACTGTTGGATCCTCATCCTGCATAGACAACAGATCCTGCTGCCAGTTGTGAAGATTGGTGCCGGTCAGTTCCATCAATTCACGTAATTCAGTCTTACGCCTGGCTTTTAACTTTTGCAGGTACTGCCAGCCGGCATCACAATTCAGGTTTCCGGTGGCAGGATGTGTGATAATATAACGGGCCTGAAAATTCCTGTTATCGGACGTCAGCTGGAAAGCCAGGTCTTGCGGAAAACTCGATCGATTATACCGGAAATGGAGCCTGGTGAAAAAGGTCCTGTCGTTGCCATCGCTTGGATCATCATCAAGATTCGAATAATCATTCCAGTTATTTTGCTGCAGCCACCATGCGCCTGCCTGAACCAGCTCCTGTGCCACTGGCGGGTTGCCAACACAGGGGTCACATTTCATCTGGTTGACCGGTGTCACATCCCAGGCATACTCCAGAAAAGCAATATTTTTACCTTCTCTTGCCCACTGCCTGCTAAACAGGTTTCCATAAAAAGCATTGAAATTCTGCTGGATGAACAGAGGTATGTTCTTGTCGGTGGGTATGTTTACATTCCTGTAATTGGTGCATTCGATCTTCCCCTGCCTGGTCAGTCCATATACAATCAGGTCCTGGTCTCCATCCGCATTCGCCATACCCAGCCTGATAGGCAGAATAAATTTGGGAGAGGAAAAACTGATCTGAATAGGGCGCAGGAACTGGCCATTCATCTTTTCCTGTTGTGCCGGATTGACTTTTGCCACGAAGAACTTCATGTTGGAACGTATGTAAGGATCTAACACTTCTTCTGCCGCATCGGGTATCTTATATCCATGATCCGTCAACCAACGTTTTAATCCGTTACTTTCTTTTGCCCCAGGGATAAGAATCTCATATTCTCCTACAAGGTATCTGGCTTCGATCTTTACCCCATAACCCTTTTTCAATGTAACTGATTCCGCCACTCTTGAATCGGCGCCGGCGAGGCATACATGACAGCTTCATCCTTTTCCCTGGCGTCATAACAGGGGTTCTGATCGTAATATTCAACCAGCCGTGGCGAGGAATATTCGTTAAGGCGCTGAAAAATACCCTGATCCACCACTTTGATATCTTCCTGTTTCAATAATACGGGTACGGGTACCACCAGGGCAAAGTCTTTTACATTTCCCTTAAAGTCATTATACATGGTCACTTTTGTCTTATTTCCATCCCTTGCGAGAATGACCTGTGACGTTTTGTTTTTCAATGTTCCATCTGCTTTGCTTACATAAAATCCGCAGAAAGCCGATACCTGGTTTGCCAGGCCGACACCCAGCGCTACGATTAAGATCTGTTTCATGGTTGAGTTGGTTTAATAGTGAATGATATGGCTGAAGGAAGAAGCCATTTTCGTGTATGCTTTTATGTTATTATCCGATGATATGGGAGGGTGATATGTTACCGGATGGGTTCCATTCAAAACGCCTGGCCCTGAATAACAGGTCTAACAGGGGAACCAGGGGCTGAAGGATTACCAGTGCCAGCACCGGCGCTCCGTTGACATACCTGAAACTGACGAAATAAAAGGCCAGGATGGCCACCAGCATGCCCCAGATAACCCTGGCGACGGGATGATCGGGGGTCGTCTTGGGATCAGAGATCATGAAAAAGGAAAAAACCAGCACCGTACCGGTACTGACCGATTGAATGAAAAAATCCAGCGGCCATCCCAGGTAAGAAACCTGGCGGATAAACAACAGGCCGATGAATGTGAGCAGGAAAGCAAGGCTGATGTCAAGCTTTTGTACACGGGTCACCACAATGTAGCCCAATATGAGGCCTCCAAATAACTGCATCATGCCACTACCCCATTGGCCAGGATTTACCCAGGCATGTCCACTTACCCAAACAGCAAGCACTATACCCAATGCAGAGGGATTAAATATGTGCTTGCCACGAAATCTCAGGATGTATTTAGAGCAGATGCCGGCCAATGCAGCCAGCACAGCTATTAGAGGCTCATTGGTTTTAAGAAACAGCGATAAACCAAATGCACTGATGGTGGCGGAGGGTATTCCTCTTTGTACATGATGCCACCATACATGATCGAGTTTGTTACCCTTCCTCCATTGGATAAGGGCTTCGATAAGAATTTGTGAAAAGATAGCTGTTGAAAAGAAAACGAGGTATAACCAGTGCTCCGTGTTCCATTGAAGGAAATAGATACCGTACAAAAGAAAAATGCTTTGAAAGAAAATCTGGAAATACCGGGCATCGCGTATCCGTAAAAGGGCCATACAGTTGGTTTCGCAATTGGATGCCCGGCTTTGCCAAACTTCATACTGCAAAAACAAAACAAAATGTTAATCCCCTGATACAAACGAAAGGCGCTACCTTACTTTTCCAAACTGATCAACGGCTTTTCCGCGAATTCCTTTTTTGCCTTCGCCTTCCTGATCTGAAATACCCTGCTCAGGTTAAACCCGAAATGGATTTGCTTTTTGACGAGTCGCCATATGTTTCATTGATAAAGGCCCTTTTATTCATACCACTGGCGCATTCCATCAACAGCAAAGCCCGCCTGCACATCTCACTTGTTAATAATGCCCGTTGCAATGCTGTTTTAAGAAACTTGAAAAAATGGGATCCGCCACCCGATCGGGCTCCTAAAAAATGAACTGATGAATAACGTTGACAGAAGACGATTGTCGTATATTTATTATCTTATTCACCCTATTATATCTTAACATTTATGCAATCAAAAGCCAGTACCGTAGATGCATACATAAATGAAATACCGGAAGACCGCCGGGATGCCATCAACAAACTCAGGAAAATCATCAGGAAAAACCTTCCCAAAGGCTTTGAAGAAGACATGGGATACGGGATGATCTGGTTTGGCGTACCACACAAACTCTATCCTGCCGGTTATCACTGCAACCCCAAACAGCCGCTGCCTTTTCTTGGACTGGCTTCACAAAAAAATTCCATCAACTTTTATCACATGGGCATTTACGCCGATCCTGCATTATATGATTGGTTCACGAAAGCTTATGCAAAAGTGGCCACGGCCAAACTGGATATGGGCAAAAGCTGCATCCGCTTTAAGAAACCCGAACATATCCCTTATGATCTGATCGGTGAATTATGCGCGAAAATGACTCCGGCAGACTGGATCAAAAAATATGAAAGCATGCTTAAGAAATAAGCATAGTCAACATCTATGTCCGCACGGCCTATCTCTAAAAACAAATCTTGTTTTCAATGAATAAAGTCCTCTTTTTTCTCGTCTTGCCGTTCCAATTCTTTCTTTCATCCTGCCAACAGGATAAGAAAGGTGAATTTTCATGGCTGGAAGGAACCTGGGTTATGAAAGACAGCTCGGGCGGTATGGGTGAAACCTGGATTCATAGGGATACAGATATATGGGAAGCCCGTTCTTTTTCATTCCGTTCAACCGATACGAGTTATTATGAAACAGTAAGACTTGCCAAATTACAGGGTCGATGGAACTATACGGTAACTTCTGTGGGCCAAAACCAGAACAAACCGGTTGCCTTTACTTTAACTACGAGGACCATCAAATCTATATTTTCGAGAATCCCGCCATGATTTTCCCAAAAGGATCATTTACCGGCTCATCAAGCCCGACTCCATTCATGCCAGTATCGATGGCGGAAAGCAGCTCACGGGCCAGGAACAACATTTCTACTACAACCGGATCAAATAATTACGGCGCCGCTGCACGATTCAGCATACAATAAAAATCCCCCGCTTGATACGGGGGATCCATTCATTTATTTTACCTGCAGATCATTTTCTTTTTTTCATGGTAATGCTCATGTTCCGGAAATCCTTTCCATAATTTTGCGTGTCTTGTTCCATAACCTGTGTTTTGTCATCAATGATCCTGACTACCTGGCGTACGGGTACCGCTTTACCCGATATGGGGTCGGTCATTGTGCCGGAAAGGCTTATAACCTTGCTTTTTTCGTCCCAGCTTCCCGTCATATACATCATCCCGGTGCCGAAATTATCGATCCAGGTATTCACAAAAACCTTCAACGTATTGTCCCATGCCAATGTACCGATCCCATTGAACGGCATGCCGGCAAACTCCCCTTTGTGAACCGATTCCTGGTAACGCCCATCGAGTATCATCCTGTTCACACAACTCGCTTTGGATTTTTGCTCGGGTGATCCGGGCGCCATCCACATGGTGATATCCTCGTCCCATTCACCATCCCAGGAGGCCATCATTTTTTGCATGGTTGACGGGGTGGCATACTCCATCCACTTTTTATTGTCTTCTTCGGATTGTGCAACAACCGACAGGCTGAGGGCCGAAAAAATGATCGAGCCCATCACAATAATGTACTTTTTCATATCGCAAATTTGTTTGGTGAAAAATCGGTAGACAATGTACTGGTTTTTTTATTGCCTAAGGCCCCTATACCCGAAACAGGTTAGTCCCTTTTCTTTTGTTTATATAGTATGATTTCCGGAACTTTAAAAGCGACTAACCCGGTTTTCCACCAGGGCCCGACAATCCAGTTATCCGCAACCCTCACAGAAACGATCCCTTTATTTTCAGCGCTCCTATCAAGTATATTAAACGCATACTGTATGATCAGGAAATTATACCCATTTGTATTGATTTTTATTGCCCTGACGTTGGGCCGAAACGAGGCAACAGGCCAGCCGGTGTTGAGTTTTGAGCAAATCACTTCCGGCCTCAACAATCCCGTTGATATTACAGATGACGGAAGCAACCGTTTGTATATTGTACAACAGGGCGGACTGATCCGGCTTTGGAATGGTAGCGTATTGAGCACATTTCTGGATCTCAGTTCACTGATCACCAATCCTGCAGGAAATGAACAGGGTTTGTTAAGCCTTGCCTTTCATCCGGGATACAGCAGCAACCGTTATTTTTTTGTGTGGTACACGGGCACCGGTGGAATCTTAACGCTGGCCCGGTACAGACGCGATGCCATTAATCCGGATATCGCCGACCCTGCCAGTGGGCAAATACTGTTTACACAGGCTAAACCCGGCACCACACCTTTTACCAATCATAATGGAGCTAAATTGAATTTCGGGCCAGACGGCTATTTATATATAGGCACGGGCGATGGCGGAAGCGGTGGCGACCCTTTTGGCAATGCACAAAACGGGGCCTCATACCTGGGCAAGATGTTGCGGATAGATGTCAACGGATTTGCCAGCTCCGCTCCCTTTTATGATATCCCGCCAACCAATCCCTTCCTGAGTTCGGGAGACGGCATACTGGATGAAATTTATGCGATCGGTTTGCGCAATCCATGGCGCTGGAGCTTTGATAGAACAACAGGGGATATGTGGATCGCAGATGTGGGACAAAATGCCTGGGAAGAAGTGAACTATCTTCCTGCAGGCAGTACGGCCGGTGTTAATTACGGATGGAGCTGCTACGAAGGAACCTCTGTTTATGTAGCCAATTCCTGCAACCCACCCGGAACAGTCA
This sequence comes from Ferruginibacter sp., assembly GCA_046329695.1. Lineage (GTDB taxonomy): Bacteria > Bacteroidota > Bacteroidia > Chitinophagales > Chitinophagaceae > Ferruginibacter. The sequence goes on along the minus strand of JAXLUE010000006.1, from coordinate 11,707 downwards.
TACCTGTACTGACCTATCCGCATAATTCCACAACAGGCGGATTTTCCATTACCGGCGGATATGTATACCGGGGCTCAGAATATCCGGCGCTACAGGGATATTATATAACCGCCGACTATGTTTCCGGGAATTTATGGACCGTCAAACCGAATGGAGCCGGTGGATGGCTGATCAATATGCAGACCGGTCTGCCAAGCAATATTTCCACATTTGGCGAAGGAGCTGACGGAAAATTATACGCCGCCAAAAGAAATACGGGCATATTGTACAAAGTGGTCCTTACCTCTGTAGTACCGGTAACCCTTACACGATTTGATGGCAGCACTGCCGGTGATCATAACCTGCTGGAATGGTCTGCCTCTCAAGAAAGTGCCGGCATGGAGTACCAGGTGGAATACAGCCGCGACGGTAGGTATTTCAACAGGATCGGCCGGTTGAACGGCGGGGAACCAACAGGATTCAATTACCGTTTCAAACACTATACCCAGGAAGAAGGATATGCATTTTACCGCCTGAAGATGCAAGACCCCGACGGATCCGTAAAATATTCCAACCTCGTCAGGCTGACCAGAAAAGCGGTCATCAAAAACAGGATCAACCCGAATGTGATATCCCAGGGCCAGGTTAGTGTTAACATGAACGGGCAGGAAAAGAAGATCCAGTTATATGATTCGGAAGGTAGACTGGTATGGCAAAAAGATATTCACGGACTGAGTGGTATTACCCGGTTTGGTTTACCGGCCCTGTCACAAGGCATTTATTATTTTACTATTCATGCAACGGATCATATCGACAGGGAAAAAATACTGATCAGGTAAGTTCCGACTAAGCGATCAAAGGAAGCATTGATCAAAATAACCCGACGGCATATATGATATGCCATTATATAATTGATTTCCATACTACCAATAGGCCTGGACCCAGTCTGGATAAGCATCTCAGCAGCTTTCATATAAAATAATGAACAGCCATAACCGGTTGCCCCTTTGCCATTTAGGTAATCCTTTGCATTGACAAACCAGGATTTTTTTTAAAAAAAAATCACCTAAATGCTTTGATTCCAAAAATTTAATTATTTCTTTTGTGGAACGATAGCCCCTAACTGTCGTGCTTACCCGCCAGAACAACTGGCCGTTATATTTATTGAGTCTTTAATCTCCTCTGTCCGTACCATTTACCTCCATTATCCGGAATTAACCCTGAAACCGGCATTGTTATTTTCATATACTTAATTAAAGTACAGACGCTTATGCTTACCTCCGTTACCCGAAACTGCCTATTGGCATGCCTCTTCGTATTATCCGGCCTGATGGCCCGGGCCAATGATTCTGATGTGGTCAACTGCAACAGAGCATGGAAAATTGCCGTTCTTGGCTCTTCCACTGCGTATGGAACCGGCGCTTCTGCATATGACAGCTCCTGGGTGAGCCGTTTCACGGCTTACGTTAAAAGGAAGAACAGTCTAAGCCAGGTGTATAACCTGGGTATTCCCGGTTTTACCACATACCAGAATTTATGCCCGACAGGCTATGTGCCTCCTGCCAACCGGCCTGCCCCCAATGATGCATTCAACATCACTGCAGCGCTTTTACTGAAACCGGATGCCATCATCATTAATATGCCATCAAATGATGCTGTGAATGATTACACGGTAGAAGAGCAGCAGGCCAATTTTGAAAGGGCTGTATACCTCGCTGATTCGGCCAGGATCCCGGTTTGGGTAACAACTACGCAACCACGAAACAATATAAGTGCTGCTCAGGTCAATAACCTGACTGCCATGCGCGACTGGATCAATACACGCTTTGGTGTGAAATCCGTTGACTTCTGGACAACGGTTTCCAATGCAGACGGAAGTATCAATGCATTATTCAATTTCGATAACACACACGTTAACAATGCAGGTCATGCTTTATTCTATAACAGGGTAAAAGCAGAAACCATCCTGGACAGTCTTTGTAACCGCGTGGCACAGGTAGCTGTTGCACGTGCAGGTGACGACATGTCTTTTGTTCTTCCCGTATCCAACGTTCAATTGAATGGAACGGGATCTTACAGTTCCAATGGCGGCTTCCTTACTTCGTATCAGTGGAGCCTGGTTACCGGACCTAATTCGCCTCTTATTGATGAGCCGCAATCGGCAGTCACGGAGATTGATAACCTCGTTGAAGGACGATATACTTTTGTGTTGACCGTTCAGGACAATCAATTCAACACAAGCACCGATACGGTGAATATTTTAGTTAGTTCGAGGATCCTGATCGACTTTGGACCAGATGCAACGAGCAGTCCGGACGACAATGATATTTACTGGAACAATATTTCCGATGGCAGGCCTGGCATAAAATTATCCAATGCGGTAACAACGGGCAATCTGCCGACAACCATTGGCTTGACCGTTATCAACAGGATAGACGGCACATTTAACATCAATGGCCCGGGTACTAATACAGGCAATACTGCCGGCGATGTAGAGGACTATCCGGAGACATCTACAACAGACTATGCATTTGCGGAACCAAGCGCCACCAATGGCCAGTGGAAGATCACAGGCCTGCAAAGCACGAAAGAATACCGGATCAAATTCTGGGGAACCCGCTCGGTATCTGATGACCGCATCATTCAGATCCGCATAGCCAATCAAAATAATTGGCAGGAATACAATGCCGCTTCAAATACAGATTATGACAGGGCCGCCGTTTTCACCGTATATGGAAAAACGGAAGTCACTTTCGATATAAGGGTTAAGAACGGTAGCCCTTTCGGTTACATCAGTTTAATTGACATTAGCCGCACTGAACCTGCAGCCAGGGTTAATGTGGCTCCCAGGGCCATTGTGAATGATGTGGCCGTATCCCTTCCATCTACAAGTGCAATACTCGATGGAAGTGCATCAGTAGACGATGATGGTACTATTACAAACTATTCCTGGACACAAATTTCCGGGCCAACTCAGGCCGGTATCGTATCGCCTAATGCCGCCGTTACCAACATCAATAACCTGGCACTGGGAGTATATGTATTCCAGTTCTCCATTACGGACGACAGCAGTGCGGTGACCACAACAAATGTAACCGTTACCGTTAGTAACAGGATACTGTTTGACTTTGGCGCCATATCAACCAATAGCCCCGATGCAGGAGGAAAATACTGGAATAATGTTTCCGATGGACTGCCTGGTGTCAAAATATCCAATGCGGTTAACATCGGCAATAACCCGACCAGTATAACACTGGAGATCCTGAACAGGCTGGATGGTACATTTAACCTGTCTGGACCCGGCGTTAATACGAGTTCGATCAATACCGCGGTAGGTGATTATCCCGCCAGCGCCGTTTCCGATTTTACCTTTGCACATAACAGTACAACCACTGGCCAATGGAAATTATCCGGGTTGGATAGTTTACAACAATACTCGGTCAAATTCTGGGGAACCCGTGATGCCACAGATGACCGCATAATCCTGGTAAGGATCCTCGGTGATTCTGTCTGGAAACAATTTGATGCCCGGTTCAATACAGATTTTAATAATGCGGCGATTCTCACATTTGCAGCCAGGAAAGAAGTCATATTCGAATTCCAGGTTGGCAGCACCAGCACTTTTGGTCATATTTCCATCGTAGATATCAATATTACGGATGCCCCCGATTGCGCACCAGCCTTAAGCATCAGCAGCAACTATAATACACCGGTTTGCCCTGGTACAACTATAACATTTACCAGTACTGCTGAACATCCGGGTACGCAACCCACCTATGTTTGGAAAAGAAATAACGTAGCCATTCCAGGAGCAACTGAAGCCACGCTCAGCATCAGCGACCTGAATGATAACGATGTGATTACCTGTACAATGACTGCCAATACCGGATGTCCGTTCGGAGTCATCGCCGAATCTAATCCCATCACTGTTTCTGTTATCGCTCCCGTTGTTTTAGGAAGCATCAACGGACCAACCGATGCCTGCCCACTGATCGGCAACAGCGCTACATACCGCGTTGATGCGGTAAATGGTGTGAGTGTGTACAACTGGACAGCTCCTGCGGGAACGACGATTATCAACGGACAAGGCACCAATGAGATCACATTAAGTTACAACGCAGGATTCGGCACTTCCGGTAATTTGCTGGTAACCGGCGGCACCTGCTCAAATCCTGTTCCATCCATATTGACCATTGTTAAAAATACACCTGAAGCTCCTGGTGATATTTCGGGCCCAGCTACAGTCTGCGGATCGGTCGGAAATAATACACAGATCACTTATAGCGTTGCACCGGTGGCCTACGCCAGTTCATATCTGTGGAGTTTGCCCTCTAACACAACTGTCATTAGCGGTCAGGGTACTGCTGCCATCACTGTTGCATTTCAAAATGGATTCACGTCGGGCACGCTTTCTGTTAAAGCTGTTTCAAACTGTTTCACCAGTACGTCTTCATCTTTGAACATTTTTGGTTCAACCATACAGACTCCCGGCGCGATCTCAGGAGCAACAGATGCATGTCCCTTTGCTGGAACCAACGCCCAGGTCACTTATAAGATAAACAAAGTACCTGCAGCAGCAGGTTATATATGGACGGTACCTTCCAATGTAACCATCGTTTCACGCCCGGGTACGGGGGTAAATGATACATTGATCAAAGTTACTTTTGGAATCGCATATGCATCGGGTGGGCAGATCAGTGTACAAGCAACAGGTTGCGGAACCAGTCTGAAAAGTAACTTAACCATACTCAAAAAGGTTCCTGAAGCACCCGCTGCCATCTCAATAGTGAATTATCCCTGCAGGGCCAATACGCACAGCAACCCTATCGGTACATTCCGGATTACAAAAATAGCCGGGCTTCAATATCAATGGACTGCACCTGCCGGGTCTTACATCAGCATCAGCAGTAATGCAACCACAGAAACAGCCACCATCACATTTCCGTCAAGCTTCAATAGTGGAAATATCTCTGTTAGTGCCATTAACTCTTGCGGCAGAAGTTCAGCCAGGATCCAAGCCATTAATGTGCTAAATCCAAGAAACGTATCACTTAACCTGACCGGGCCTTCAAATCCCTGTACTTTCATGGGAACCACTAACAAGGCAACTTACTTTGTTAATAAAGTACCTGGAGCCAGCAGTTATAACTGGTCTGTTCCATCACAAGGCACTATCGTCAACCATCCTGCCAGTGGAGAAAATGACACATTGATTACCGTTCAGTTCACCAATGCCTTCAAAAAAGGAAAAATATCTGTATCGGCTAATAGCCCATGCGGAAGCAGCCCGGTGAAATCGATTGACTTGAAGAAAAAGAGCCCAGACAGGACCAGTAACATTAGTCTTCGCTCAACAACCAATTGCCCGAACCGCAGGCATGTATACTCCGTGTCATCCATTCCAGCCGGCGCTTCGTCTGTATACTGGACGGTTCCTTATGGCGCGACAATTTTGAGCGGACAGGGAACAACCACTATCACCGTTGCATATCCCAATAACTGGATTGTAGGATTTGTGAGCGCCTATGGTAAGAATAATTGCGGATATTCATTCCCCAGTAAATATTTCATAGCCTTAGGTAATTGCAACTCATATAGCGGCAAGGGACAAGATCAAATAGTTAATAAAGTAGAACCAACAACTTCGGGACTTGATGTAACTGTCATGCCTAATCCTTCTACCAGTGAATTTAAAGTGATCGCCAACAGCAACGACAACTAAATGAGGTGTATGCCGCGCATCATGGATATCAATGGAAAACTGATGGAAACCAGGACCGGCATCAGCATCGGACAGGCGGTAACCTTAGGCAGTCGCTATACCCCGGGCATGTATATCGGTGAATTCATCCAGGGAAATAACAAAAAGATCATCAAACTTGTGAAGCAATAAACAAGAGCATTCATCAAAAGCAAAAAGACCGGACATGTCCGGTCTTTTTTATGTTATATTCTTTGGTTGGAGGCCAGGCGAAAGCACCGGAGAGCAGAGAAAATCAGTGTGCTTCCAGCCAGTTGCCGCCAGCACCTAATTCCGCAAGAACCGGCACATCATTTGGCAGCGGCAGTGCGGACTGCATGCAATCCAGAATGACCGGCCTGACGGCTTCCAATTCTTCCTTCAACACATCAAAAACAAGTTCGTCATGCACCTGCAACAGCATCTTTGAACGGAATTTTTTCCTTTTGAATTCCGCATGAATCCTGATCATGGCCAGCTTGATCATATCGGCCGCCGTACCCTGTATGGGAGAGTTGATGGCATTCCGTTCGGCAAAACCACGAACGGTGAAATTTGCAGACCCGATATCTTTCAGCCATCGCTTCCTGCCCATCAGCGTTTCTACATATCCGTTAGCTTTTGCAAACCTGATCGTATCATCCATATATTGCTGAATACCCGAAAACTGCATCTTATAATTATCAATGATCTCTTTTGCCTCTGTTCTAGAAATGCCCAGATTTTCAGCCAATCCAAAAGCGCCCTGGCCGTATATGATGCCAAAGTTCACACTCTTGGCCTTATAACGCATTTCTTTGGTCACCTCAGATTCCGGAACATTAAACACCTTAGCCGCTGTGGCGGTATGAATATCCGTTCCCCGGCGGAATGCTTCGCACATGTTGGGATCTCCGCTGATAGCCGCCACGATGCGCAACTCGATCTGCGAATAGTCTGCCGAAACCAGGGTATAATCATTGTTGCGGGGGATAAAAGCCTTGCGGATCTCGCGGCCCCTGTCGGTGCGTACGGGTATATTCTGCAGGTTAGGATTATTACTGCTCAGCCTGCCGGTTACGGCCACTGCCTGCGCATAGCTGGTGTGTACGCGGCCTGTTTTGGGATTGACCAGTTCGGGCAGGGCATCTACATAAGTATTCCTGAGTTTGGTCAATTCCCTGAATGCAAGTATGTCCTCCACGATCTTATTCTGCGATGCCAGCTTTTGTAAAACATCTTCCCCGGTAGCATACTGTCCGGTTTTGGTTTTTTTAGCCTTGGGGTCCAGTTTGAGTTTTTCAAACAACACATCACCTAATTGCTTTGGTGAAGCCAGGTTAAACCTCACGCCGGCAGACTGGTACACTTTCTCTTCCGATTCTTTCGCCTGTTTGTCGAGTTCGGTGGAATAATGCCTCAGGAAATCTTCATCGATCCGAATGCCTTCAAACTCCATATCGGTCAGCACTTTCACCAGCGGGTTCTCCACCTGATAAAAAACCTTTTCTACTCCCTTATTTGCCAATTCAGGCAGAAAGACTTGCTTTAACTGTAAAGTAATATCAGCATCCTCGGCAGCATATTCTTTTATCTTCTCCGGCTCCACGTCCCGCATATTACCCTGGTTCTTCCCTTTTTTGCCAATCAGTTCTTCAATATGTACGGGCTCGTAGCCCAGGTAAGTGGCGCTGAGCCAGTCCATGCTCCTTTTTCCATCGGGTTCAATCACGTAATGAGCCAACATCGTATCAAAAATATTCCCGGCCAGGTTGATGTCATACCATTTCAGCACGAGCATGTCGTATTTGATATTCTGCCCGATCCAGGTAATGGCTGCATCATGGAACAATGGCTTGAATAAATCCAGGATCAACAGGCAGATTTTCTGTCAGCCGGGCACGGAACATAAAAGGCCTCCCTGGTTTTACTGAAAAACTCATGCCCACCAGTTCTGCCAGGTTCGGGTCGATATTGGTTGTTTCGTATCGAAGCAAATCTCTGTGTAAGCCGTGATAGGTATTTAGCCAGATCTTTGGTCTCCTTTTTCCGAATCACACAATGCATACTGATGAGGCGTATTGCGGATATCTTTATCAACGACATTGCAGTTTCGGCAAGTCCGCCTGATGGCACCGCTGCCTGTGTAACAGGATTACTGCTTTACCCGTTTCCGGTAGTTTCACGTCGAACAGTAATCCATTTGCTCACCTTCGTTCGCCACTCCTTTATCTGGCTGACCGGTTGGTATATCCTCACCGAGAATCCGTTTGCCCACCGTCCTGAATTCCAGGTCGGCAAACACTTTACATTTCTTTGTCCAATTTCTTTACCCTGAAGTTCTCTTCATGAAATTCAGTGGGCAATGTTCGTGATGATGGTCGCCAGTTTTCTACCTCATGACGGCCATGTCCTTACCCAACTTGACCTTTTCGCCCACCGATCCCTTTGATCTGATCTGCATGGTCGTGAGGATACTATCCAGGAATGATATTCCGATAAAGTTTGGCAGCGTTTTTTCACCGATCCCCTTACCGCCTGGAATATTATCAACGGCATCACCCATCAGCCCCAGCATATCAATGACCATTCACCGTGCTATGCCCCATTTTTCACATACTTCTTTCGGACCAAGGATCTCGGCCGTACCGCCCTGATGGAGGTTTATAAATTTTTATTTTCGCGTGACGAGCTGTCCGTAATCTTTTGTCCGAGTTACCACACTTTATAACTGGCCTGCTCTGCCTGCCTGGCTGTGGTGCTGATGATGTCGTCTTGCTCTTTAAACCATCCAATTCCACCACGGAATATTAAACCCCCGGATAATCTTTAATGTCAGGCACGGCGGAGAGAATATCTTCCGGCGTTTCCTGGCGGTTGGCTGCGATAGTCAGCAAAATCTGTATGCCTTTCGCGGGCGCACGCGTGTCAAAACAGACAGCCATATGCGTTGGCTTCTGGTTGTTCAGCAGGTCGATCAACGTATTGGTAAACCCGAACTGGGCATTCGTATTTCCTGCCCTTGCTTGTTATGCGGGATCTCGATCAATGCATAATATGCGCGAAAGACCAGTGCAAACGCATCGAGCAGAAAAGTTTCTTTCCATGCTGTAAATGCAGAATGAAGAAAGCAAAATACTGAGTGTAAAAGCTGCGTACCGCCGAAAAGAAAAAACAACGGGCCAGTCAGCATTTCAAATACGCCGGCCAGGGTGAATGACTGTCTTCAGGTGATCGGGGAAAACTAAAATTGCTTTCGAGATAAGCCGGTAACATAGCCCTCCATGTAGGCCAGTCGTGCTTCCACTCATGGCCCCAAATATCGAGGTTATGGTTGATGCCTTTGTTATTCAATACCTGTGAGAAACGGCGGGACGCTTCCGGATCTTCGTAATCGCCGCTGCCGGACAGGATATGAATGTGCTGGCTTTTACGGATATTATCAAGGTACCAGGGATCGGTGAGGTTTGGCATGTAGTGCATCGGTGAATTAAAATACACCTGTTCGTCGTAGAATCCGTCTGTATATTCCATCAGATCATACACCCCACTCATGGATATTACGCCATTGATGAGATCGGGGCGCTTTAAAAAGAGGTTCATGCTGTGCAGAGCGCCAAATGAAGCGCCGCTGACTATGATAGGGGTTTCGGCCGATGTGTTTGTTTTGATAAAAGGAATCACTTCATTAAATACATAATCATTGAACTGATTATGACGAATGGCCTTATGCTCACCCGCCATCTCCTTATTCAGCCAGCTTTCATTGTTGATGCTGTTGATCGAAAAAACCCGGACCTTTCCGCTATTGATAAAAGGAGCCAGGGTATCCATTAACTGGAAGCGCTCATATTCCAGGTAATCTGCCGCCGCAGTTGGCACCAGCAGCAATACAAATCCATAATGACCATAAGAAACAATGGGCATTTCTTTTTGCAGGGCAGGGCTGAACCAACTGGCCAATTCTCTTTTCATTCCTGGCATTTTTATGGGCACAAATATATGAAAACAAATGTTAATGTTGTTAATAAACTGTATTTGTATGGCAAGATTCTTGCAGGTTTCGGGAGATAATGTACATTTACGCTTATTAAAATATTTTTTCATGCTCCGACTGATCAAGCCAGCATTAATTGTCATTGGCTTTTGCACATTTCTCCTCACTGCCTGCGATAAGGAATACAGCACCGAAAACGGCGGAACGCCGGGAAGTGGCGGTGGTGGAGGCGGTACCACAGGTTGCAAATCTTGCGTTTACCAACCCTGGTGCGACGGTTCAACTTACACATATATAGATACCAGCTTTGGCGGATCTGCGGCCACTTCAACCAGCACCCTGGATATTGTGGCGGATACGACCATCGACGGTAAGGTATTCTCCAAGACCCTTGCTGAAGGAAACACGTCTTACCACAACTGCACCAACGGCATAACCACCGTCATTGGTTACCAGCTTCCGGCAACCGGCGGAACGGTAGAAAAGATAGTGAACACATTCCTGAAAGAAAATGATGCGGTTGGCTCTACCTGGACGGACAATAATGTGAATGGCACCGGCCAGACCGTTGTGTACGATTATGAGATCATCGCTAAAGGATTTAACCATACCGTACTGGGTGTTACGTATAATGATGTGATACAGGTACACCAGACTTCCAGTATTGAAGTTCCCATCCTCGGCAATATCGTCACCAGCGAATCTGATTATTACTATGCCAGGAATATCGGGCTGATCGAAAGCCTGATCACAGAATCCCTGACAGGTACCATGGTTTTGCACCGTGTGTTACAGAGTTATAATATTCCATAATGGATACCTACAAATGATTGAAAAGGCCTGCTGTAAAAAGCGGGCTTTTTTGTTGGTTGGAGGGTTGGAAAGGTTGGAGGGTTGAAAAGGTTAGAAGGTGGAGGGTTGGAATGATTATCCAATGCATCGACTTTTGCCTATTGAACTTTTTCGGTGATTATCATCCTTTCATGCTGTTCAACTCCTTTTGCATCCTGAACATTTCGTCTCGCAGACGGGCCGCTTCCATAAAATCAAGGTCGCGGGCGGATTGTTCCATTTGCTTTTTCACCCTGGCAATGGCTTTTTCCATTTGAGGTATGGTTTGATAGACTTCCTGTTCTTCCGCGGCCACCTGAACCAATTCCTCATCCGGCGCAACGGAATATGGGTTGGATGGATCATACCCTTTTACATCCAGTACCGATCCCTGAGCCATGACCTGTTCCTTGGTTTTGATGATCGTCTGGGGAATGATGCCATGTTCGGCATTAAAGGCGATCTGCTTCTCGCGCCGGCGGCTGGTTTCATCGATGGTCTTTTGCATGCTTTCCGTGATGGTATCTGCATAAAATATGACCAGTCCGTTGACATTACGGGCAGCCCTACCCGCAGTTTGCGTCAGGCTTTTTTCATTGCGCAGGAAGCCTTCCTTATCGGCGTCCATGATGGCAACCAGTGATACTTCGGGAAGGTCAAGCCCTTCGCGGAGCAGGTTTACCCCTACCAATACATCAATGACGCCTAAACGAAGGTCGCGGAGAATTTCCACGCGCTCCAGCGTATCCACCCCACTATGTATGTACCTCGATTTGATATTGATACGTCCGAGGTATTTATTCATCTCTTCGGCCATGCGTTTGGTGAGTGTTGTCACCAAAACCCTGTCACCGCTGCTAACCCGTTTATCGATCTCATCCAACAGGTCATCGATCTGGTTATGAGACGGGCGCACTTCGATGGGCGGGTCGAGTAATCCCGTTGGACGTACCACCTGTTCCACCACCACGCCGCCGCATTTTTCCAGTTCATAATCTCCCGGTGTGGCAGAGACGAAGATCGTCTGGCCCGTCAGTTGCTCGAATTCGTTGAAATTTTGCGGGCGGTTGTCCAGTGCCGAAGGAAGCCGGAACCCGTAATCAACCAGCACAAGTTTCCTGCTACGGTCACCACCGTACATGCCGCTTATCTGCGGTATCGTCTGGTGGCTTTCATCAATG
>JAXLUE010000005.1:0-134443 GCA_046329695.1 Ferruginibacter sp. | reverse complement strand
GCAGAAGCTGTTGTAGCGGTGGCCCCGTTTCCGAAGGTCCAGGCATAGCTGGTTATATTGGCCGCATTGATCCCTGCCGTGTTGAAGTGTACGGTGTCTTTTTTACAGATGGTTCGGGGCAATGCGGTAAAGTCCGGTATTTCATCGATCACATTGAAGCTGATCGATTTTTCATGCGAACATCCTGTCAGGTTATTAAACACGACCAGTGTAACCGTATAAGCTCCGGGGTTTGCATATGTATGTGAAGGACTTTGCTGTGTTGATGTTTGGCCATCACCAAAATCCCAGTTCCAGGTGTCTGCACCAATGGAAGCATCGGTGAAGTTGCGAACCCGCGGGTTGCTGCAGCTGAAATCTGTCCGGAAATCAGCGATGGGTGGTGTGATCTGTACGTAATCTTCTTTGATTAATGTATCGGGGCAGCCGTTGTTCATGACGATGAGCATGACGGTAAATACACCGGTATCTGTATAAACGTGCTGCGGGTTTTGTTGAATGGAAGTGGCCCCGTCTCCGAAGTCCCAGAACCAACTGGTAACGTTACCTGTCGATGAGTCGGTGAATGCCACCGGCTGGTAAGCGCAGGTGATCAGTGGAGTGGCTGTATAAGCCGCTGTTGGCCTGATGCCGGAACGGATACCCTGTGGTACGGTCACAGTGTCTCGGCAACCATTGATGGTTGTGATGATGAGAGATATGTCGTACACGCCCGGGTTAAAAATATGTGTGGGTGAGGCGAGGCCCGATGTGGTGCCATCGCCAAAATCCCATAGGTAAGTGGCTACCGGTTCGCTGCTATTGATGGTTGCATCAAAGGTCCAGGAGAATGGGGCGCAGCCACCTGCGGGCAATAGGTTGATGGATGCGGTGGGTGGTTGTATCTGGATATAATCTGTTTGCGTAACCGTATGTGAACATCCGTTCAGGCCGGTGGTGGTCAGTGTTACGGTGAAATTCCCGCTCGTTGTATAAGTATGAGAGGGGTTTGCCTGGGTAGACGTTGTTCCGTCGCCGAATTCCCATAAATAGCTGATGCCGTCCATGCTTGCATTGACGAAATTCACGGTCAGTGGCGCCTGGCATGAGCGGGTGGGATTTCCCAGGAAGGCTGCCACAGGTACCGGTTTTACAACAATATTTTTGATCAGTGAATCCGAGCAGCCATTGAATTGGTTCACCAGTTTGATCTGGTAAGTGCCCGGGCTACTGTATGTTTTTACCGGGTTGGCGAGCGTGGATGTTGTTCCATCGCCGAAATCCCAGAATGAACTGCTTGGGGCAGGAGATGACGTATTAGTGAGCGTGGCGCTGGCATTGACGCAAATGCTGTCGGGTGATGTAAAGCTGGTTGTGGTGGCTCCAATGTTGACCGCATTGGTCCTGATCAGGGTATCCCGGCAACCATTTTGATTGATCACCACCAGCCGGATGGTATAGGCTCCGGCGGCAGTATAAATATGAGTGGGGTTTACCTGGTTTGAAGTTCCGCCATCTCCGAAATTCCACTGGTATATGAGCGGGGGAGTTCCGGTGGTGGTGTTTTGGAACTGGATGGCAGCCGGTGGCCGGCAGGCCGTGGCATTGGTGATGGTGAAACCGGGTACGGGCTTTTCCATGATATTGATGAAATTGGCACGCGTTACCGTTTTCGTACATCCGTTTGAGTTAGTGATCCTCAGCGAAACGTTGAAGTTGCCTGAAGAGGTATAAATATGGGTTGGGTTTTGTTGTGTACTTAGGTTGCCGTCGCCAAAGTCCCATTGCCAATGCGAAATGGTTCCGCTACCGGCCGTACTCTGGTCGGTAAAATTGACGGTCAGGGGGAAGCATCCTGTTGTGGTGGAGGAGCTGAAATTAATGGTTGGCTGCGCATAGATCGTGATATATTGTGTGCGGATCAGCGTATCGCGGCCGGCGGCATTTTGTACAATAAGCCTGACGGTATATTGGCCAGGATTAAAATAGGTTACTGAGGGATTTTGTAACAGCGAGGTTGTTCCGTTTCCCAGATCCCATCTCCAGCTTGTAGGATTTCCGGTTGAAAGATCGGAGAAATTGACTACCAACGGGGCGCATCCGGCAGTGGGGTTGGCGCTGAAGTTGGCCGTCGGTTGAGCTAAACTAACCAGGCTAAGCAGGCAGGAACTAACCACTAAGCTGCTGGTTTTCATCAGTTTAACGATGATCATAGGATTGGCTTTTGCTTTATGAATTGGATAGCCCCCACCGGGGGTTAACTATTAAACAGAAATAAAGCAAAAAAATTGTGCAGGAAGGATAAAATTCAACAGGTTACAGCCTTTCCATATGCAGGACGATGTCGGCGGAACTACCCCAGGGGGCCAGTTTCATGATGGGGATTCCTTTTTCCGTAAAACGCCATTGACGGTTGAGGAAAACGAATTCAGCCGGCACACTGGGGGTATTCAGGGTAATCACCAGTTTCCCAAAGTCTTCATTGGTACTCCAGGTGCCCGTATACAATACCGTGCCGTTTTTGGATGCGGTCATCGGGCCGTCATAATTCGTATTTTTCAGCAGGCGGAATAAATAGCCGTCATAAGTGGAAGTAATATCGGTTCCCAGGTTGGTGGCGAGGTAAACCCTGAAATCGCGGTTCAGGATGTTCTGCTCAAAATACTGTTCCAGGATATTGACAGTCAGGTCTTCTTTGACTTTCTTGCAACTGCTGGCAAACAGCAATATGGCGGAGCACAATAGGGCGATAAACAATCTTTTCCGGTAAAACAATACTGGCATGTCGTTCCATTTATATCCCGTAAATATCGGAAAATTTTTGGGTCGCATAGTCAATAAAATACCGGCTGTTGAGTGGCTCCCCCGTTGCCCGGGTACAGAGCTCTTCGGCGGTATGATAACGTCCGAATTGGTAAATATGTTGTTTCAGCCAGTCATGCACCCTTGTCGTTTCTGTAGGTCCTGCCAAGGTTGAAAGTCCGGGTATGCTGTTTACCAGCCGGTCATACAACTGGGCGGCGTAGAGGCTGCCGGTAGAGTAGGTGCTGAAATAGCCAAAACTGCCATGTCCCCAATGTACATCCTGCAGGCAACCCCTGCGGTCGTCGGGTACGTGCACACCCAGGTAATCGCGGTATAACTCGTTCCATGCCGCCGGTATATCCTGGGTCTGTAGTTCGCCGCTGATCAGTTTTTTTTCCAGTTCATAGCGTACCATGACATGAAAATGGTAAGTGAGTTCATCCGCTTCCGTTCGGATGAGGGAAGGTTTGACACAATTGATGCCTTTGTAGAAATTTTCCAGATCGACACCATTTAATTCAGCGGGGAATACCGACTTCAGGTATGGGTATTGCGCGGCCCAGAATGCCCGGCTGCGGCCAATGCAATTTTCCCACAGCCTGCTTTGGCTTTCATGAATGCTGACGCTGCAGTACTCACCCAATGGCATGCCATATTCCTCCGCTGGTAATCCCTGTTCGTACAAGGCATGACCTCCTTCGTGGATACAGCTCCAGGTCATATTGCTAAAATCCTGTTCATCGATTCGTGTGGTGATGCGAACGTCGCGGCTGTTGAAGTTGATCGTAAAGGGGTGTTCGCTCAGGTCCTGCCTGCCGGCATCAAAATCAAAATGCATCTGGCCTAACAGGTACAGCCCGTATTGCCATTGCCTGCTTTTATCGAATCCCTGTTGCAGAAAGGAATGATCGACCTGGGGTTTTTGTTGTATGCGGTGCAGCAGATCCTGCAGGTCTTTTCGAAGCGACCCGAACAACTCATCGGTCAGTTGCACGGTCATGCCCCTGTCGTAATCATTGAGGAGCGCATCGTACTGGTGGGCGGAAAACCCGAGCATATCCGCCTCCTGTTGTTTGAATGCGACAACCTCTTTCAGCGGCTGGCTGAATGAAGTGAAATCGTTCTCTTTTCTTGCCTGAAGCCAGGCATGGAAACCTATGTTGACGGATTCGCTCATCTGCCTGACAAATGCCGGCGTCAGTTTTTTGTTTTTGGTATAATCGTACAGGCTTAGTTCAATGTTTCGTTGCTGCCTGTCCGTTAGGTCATCTTTGGCAGCCAGGCTCTCCAGCAGGTGCCCGGTTCGTTCATCGGTGAACAGGTCGTGCGCCAGTTCATTTAGTGTGGCGATCTGCCTGGAACGGGTTTCATTTCCCTTGGAAGGCAGGTACGTTTCCTGGTCCCATTGCAGAACGGCGGATGCATACCGCACGTCGGCGATGCGTCGCATATGCGACTCATATTTTTCATATAACTCCCTCGTAGATGGCATATCGGTTGTATTCCCCTCCTCCTTTCCGGAAAGGGGGATGCTCATGAAAGTTAGAGGTTCCTGATGACCTCATCGGCAAACTCGCTGGTCTTCAGGAGTGTTGCATCTTTCATCAGGTTGAAGAAATCGATGGTCACGGTTTTGTTCCGGATCGTTTTACCGACAGCGTTAGTGATCAGTTCCGCCGCATCCCTCCATCCCATATATTCTAACATCATCACTCCGCTCAGTATGACGGAAGAAGGATTCATGGTATTGGTATTGGCGAAGCGCGGCGCTGTGCCGTGCGTGGCTTCAAAAACGGCATGACCGGTCAGGTAATTGATGTTGGCACCCGGTGCAATACCGATGCCACCGACCTGTGCCGCCAGGGCGTCGCTGATATAGTCACCGTTCAGGTTCAGCGTGGCTATCACGGAATAATCCTGCGGCGCCAGCAGTGCCTGCTGCAGGAAGTTATCGGCGATGGCATCTTTGATGATCACTTTACCGCCGATGGAACTGAGCTTCATCTCTTCATTGGCAACAGCTTCACCGCTTTCTTTTTTGGTACGTTCCCATTGCTGCCAGGTATATACGTCTCCGGCAAATTCACGTTCGGCCAGCTCATAACCCCAGTTTTTAAAAGCGCCTTCCGTGTATTTCATGATATTGCCCTTGTGCACGATTGTAACTGAGGGCAGTTTGTGTTCCAGCGCATGTTTGATGGCGGAGCGGATCAGCCTCTCGGAACCTTCGCGACTGACAACCTTAATGCCAAACGATGTGGTTTCGGGGAAACGGATCTTTTTAACGCCCAGTTCTCCGATCAGGAATTCTTTAAGCTTATTGGCTTCGGGCGTACCGGTCATGTATTCGATCCCGGCATAAATATCTTCCGTGTTCTCCCGAAAGATCACCATGTTCACCTTTTCAGGTTGCCACATCGGCGATGGGGTGCCTTCAAAATATTTTACCGGGCGCAGGCATACGTACAGGTCGAGTTCCTGGCGCAGTGCCACGTTCAGGCTTCGAATGCCGCCACCAACCGGGGTGGTCAGCGGGCCTTTGATCGACAGGAGGTATTCTTTGAAAGCGTCCATGGTGGCTTCCGGCATCCACTCTCCGGTTTTGTTAAAAGCTTCCTCGCCGGCCAGAACTTTCAGCCAGTGTATCTTTTTTTCGCCATGATATGCTTTTTGTATCGCCGCATCAAATACGCGTACGCTGGCCTTCCAGATATCGGGACCAATGCCGTCGCCTTCAATGAATGGAATGGTGGGTTGGTTGGGGACCTGCAACCTGTTGTTGGGGCCCATTGTGATTTTTTCTGCCATGATGATGTTTGTCCGGGCTGATGAATGAATGTCTGCTCCTGTGGCGTCGCACACTTGTACGGTGGATCGCTGTTCATCGGATGCGGCACGAATGTACAGCATGCCTGCCGAATTTGCCAGCGTAACTATATCAAATTAGCTGGATTTGCATAAAAAAAGCGGCCCCGTTATGAGGCCGCTATGCGTGTCAAACAATGAACAAGATTATTGAGTCCTTCTGACCCTGAAATTACAGGTTACATTGGCAGTATTGGTGGTACCGGCAATGGTCACCTGCCCGGTGAAATTACCTGCCACGAATTCTCCGATGGCTCCGTATTCGGTAATATTCACATTGATCGGTGTACTGATGACGTACTGTGAGGTGGGTGCACCGTTTGTGTTGGTTCCAATCCTGGTCAGGTTTTGTGTAGAACCTGCCGCAATGCCGGTTTGTGTAAAGGCGATATCGCTGTAAGTTGATATGGTATTACCACCAACGACACGCGTACCAAAAGCATAAATGCTAATTTCGGCAGGTGTTGTCTGCGGATTAATAAAATAGGTCAGGGAATCGGCCGGAGGCGCATAATTGATGGTGTTTGCGTCAACGGTCAGGTTCAGGAATTCGGCGATCTGTACGCCGCAGGCCTGGAGGTTGCCCACATTGTTATTTCCAGCTACGGCAGTAAACGGCGTATTGGGGCTTTGTTGTCCGCCTGCGTAATCTTCTGCTATGAGAACCAGGTTAGCGCTCGCGTTGCTGCACAACAATACATTGAAGTCGAATGAACCGGTACTGCTGACAGGATAACGGGTAAAGTAACCGTTGTTTTGCACCATAATTGCACCATTGCTAACAGGCATATTGGAACAATCTGTTACGGTGCCGGTTAGATTGGCTGAATTGACAGAGGTATTGATGGTGATATTGCCAAGTGAAACGTTTGTGTTGGTGGTGGTAAAAGTCTGGCTGTAAACGGCTGTACCACACTGGTAATAAGAAAAGACTTCCATCAAAAGACTGGCATTGTCGGGGATGGCACCACTTACATATCCGGAGGAATCCGTCCAGCCATAAGCCTGGTTTTGCGGGTTGCTGACTACTGATATCTTCACCACGGCATAGGGAACAGGGTTTCCGTCCTGGTCAACGATCGTACAGTTGAACTGCACATAATCGTTGGGTAAATCGCAGTTCCAAAATGAGAAGTGACTGACATCGCCAACATAGGTGTTCCCTGTTTTGGTGGCTGTGCCTTCTTCGATCCAGAGTCCTTTGGCTTCGTCAAAATGCCAGAGGGCAATGCTGGCCGGGGCGCTGGAAAGGATGGAAGAGGGGATCGGCATGGTCAGGGTGGCTTTTTTGCCAGTAGCCACTTGCAGGGCTTCGCCGGTAGCGCCGGTCAGTTCAACGGCCACCATGCCATACGTGGTCAGCTGGCGGAATTCGTCATCTGTATTGAGTGCGCGGAGGTCGCCTGGCATTTCAAGGGGAAGATCTGAACCGGTTGGGTTGATCCAGTATGCGGCTACATTCACAGTGCCGGAATACGCGGCACCACTGCCGTCTACCATCACGCCATTGGCGGGAAAGCTAATCTTCAGGCCATTGGCCAGGGTTACATCGCCACCGGAAGTACCATTAACGGTACCGGCAACTGTTTTGGGGATCAGTTTGATGCGGAAGAAGGCAGATTTGCCATCAGCGCCAATAAAGGTTTTGATGCCTTTGAAATAACCGGTTTTGGTAACCGTTACTACAGCGGCATTTTTTACCACTTCGGCGTTACGGACTTCAAAATAACCGTAATCATCGGTGGTGGTGGTAGCAGTTGTACCCACTTTAACGCTGGCGCCAACAACGGGGGCATTGTTTTCATCCGTTACAAAGCCGGACACCTTGGCGGCATTGACCTTCGTTGTCAGGTCGGCCGGTGTTGTCGGAATGACCGGGTTGTTGGTATCTGTTACTTCCTTTTGGCAGGAGAACAGGAAAAGGGCAGTGGCCAGAGTAAAAACGGGCACTAAGAACCTGGATTTAAGAGAACGTATCATGTTGATTGTTTTTTTATGAGTGAATGAGTTCCGCTAACAAAGACGGAGTTATAAGAGGCTTTTGATGTTTACTGTGTTGCCTGAGCCTAAAAAAATTAAGAAAAATGGTTTGATCACCTGGAAACAGGCAGACTTCCGTTCAGCCAGCCTGCTTCAAATTTCACGTCCTGGTATTTTTTATAGAAATGGATGGCAGGCTCATTCCAGTCGAGCACCTGCCAGGCCATCCCGCTGAATTGTTTTTCCTGACAGATACCGATCAGTTTGTCGAATAGCATTTTTCCTACGCCTTTTCCCCGCCAGGCTTCAGTGATGATGATATCTTCCAGGTATAGTCTTTGCCCTTTCCAGGTGCTGTAACGAATATACCATAATGCAAACCCTATGACAAGGGGGGCTTTCCCGTCTTCATGCACTTCGGCCACCCAGGCCCACCAGACCGGATTCCTGCCAAATCCGCTTTCGGTGAAATGTTCCGGGGAAACCGTTACTTCATTTGGCGCTTTTTCATATTCTGCCAGTTCATGGATCAGCTCCATCATACGGGGACAATCTTCCTTCACCGCCTGCCTGATCGTGATTTCTTTCATAGCCGCAAAAGAATGATTTTTTTCCGGATTCCCGGAAGCGTGGCGGGTATTTCTATACATTTATTCCCGAATAAGTGAATTATGAAAAAGATATTAAGCCAATATGCCGATTATAATCTCTGGGCCAACCAGCGTATAGCGGAAGCCGTTTTGAAACTCAAAGAAGAGCAGTTTCAACAGGAGATCAACAGCAGTTTCCCCGGTATCAGAGCTACGATACTTCATATGTGGATCGCGGAATCCGCCTGGTGGCAAAGGATGAAACTCATTGAAAATCCTGTCATCCCCGGAATGGATTTCGCGGGTAATGCAGAAGAACTTTGCCGGTCATGGCTGGCACAGTCTGCCCAATGGAACGACTGGGTTTCCCTGGCAACGGAAGCGGCGCTGGCCCATGAGTTCATATACCGGAACAATAAGAAAGAGCAATTCAAACAACCGGTTTGTGACGTATTGCTGCATGTGTTTAATCACGGCACTTATCACCGTGGCCAACTGGTAACAATGCTCAGGCAACTAGGCGCCAGCGATATTCCGGGAACTGATTTTGTTTTGTATTGTAGGAGGAGGTAGGTTGAAGGGGTTCTGAGGTTGAAGGGGTTGAAGGGTTAAGGGGTTGGGAAATGGAGTGTAATACAATGATTGAAATTACGACTTAAACAATATGGGCGTTTTTGATCTGCATATCGTTTAAACGATCAGTTATGATCGATCATGGTGAAGGTTACGCCATACGACCCGTCGGCAAAATAACCGCCATTACCAGGTTGGAACTCGCTGTGAAAAAATTTGCGGTATACCATGCCGATGCCGTTCGCATAAATTTCCTTCGCGAAATTGATCTCACTGTATGAAGCAGGATCTCCCGGGTTGCCAATCACTTCGTCGCGCTGGTTGACCGTGACAGTACTGTCTAGCGTGTATGCGCCAACGGTAGTTGGCTGACCGGTGTTTTCGTAGGTGTAATCCCAGCCATCCATATACTGTAATTCGGAATTGGCAGAATATGTATCGATGTAAGCATTTCCTTTCCAGGTCAGCCCATCGCGGATGGGGAGGGAAAGTTTGATATAGCGTAAGTTGTTTTCAATGAATTCGAGACTGTTACCGGTGTTGGTGGCCATAAAACTGGCATCCGGTAACCAGGGCTGAGATTCCGTTTTGCGGATATAGCGAAAGATTCGGAAAGCGGGGCGGCCCATCATGTCCGTGATCTCGGCATCCACCATGAATTTTACCTGGTAGGTAATGGTCGTATCCCTGGTGCCGAAACTTTTATAAACGAGTGAATCAAGCTGATAGGTGATGTATTTTCCCACAACCAGGGGCGCATAGTCTGCAATGCCGGCATTTTGCCTGGTTTCCGTAGATTTTTTACAAGCACTGAAACAGGTGATGGCTGCCAGGAGGATAAGGGTAAGTTGTTTCATAAAATATGGTACAATATACGGTAAAAGACCTTTTTTCACAGCATTTGGCTGCCTTGGGATCCAGGGTTAATATCAATAGCGCTGGATGATCCCGCCACCGATCACGTCATCATTTTCATAAAAAACAGCGCTCTGGCCGGGGGCAACACCTTTTACTTCCTCGTAAAAACGAACCCTGACGGTATTTTCGTATGTATACAGATTGCCTAATGTGCCCTTATCCTTATACCTGATCTTGGTGACGGCTTCCATCCCTTCAGGAATACCATCGTATTTGATCCAGTTGATGCCCCGGACTTCCATTTCACTGCGGTTCAGGTCGTTTTCCGATCCGAGTACAACGGTATTCGTTTCCGGGTCGATACGGGTGACAAATACGGGCTTGCCGAGGGCTATATCCAGTCCTTTTCGCTGTCCGACCGTATAAAATGGATAACCTTTATGCTGGCCCAGGATTTGTCCGTTCGGGTCTACAAAATTTCCACCGGCCACCTTTTCCTCCAGGCCTTCAATCCTGCGTTTCAGGAAGCCACGGTAATCATTGTCGGGAACAAAGCAGATCTCATAGCTTTCGTTCTTTTTGGCCAGTTCGGGGTATCCGTAATCATGCGCCATCTGGCGGATTTCTTTTTTATGAAAAGTGCCAAGCGGCAGGAGCGTACGTTTTAGCAGGTCTTGCTGGAGCCCCCAGAGCACATAACTTTGATCCTTGGTTTCATCGATTCCTTTGCGGATAAAAAAGCGGCTGTTTTCATGCTGGTGAACCTGGGCGTAGTGGCCTGTGGCAATGAATTCGCAATCAAGCGCATCGGCCCTTTTCAGCAATGCCTTCCATTTGATGTGCGTATTACACATCACACAGGGATTGGGTGTGCGTCCGGCGAGGTATTCTTCCACAAAATTTTCGATGACAAAATCCCCGAATTCTTCCCGGATATCCAGGATGAAATGGGGGAAACCATGATCTACCGCAGCCTGGCGGGCATCATTGAAACTGTCGAGGTTGCAACAGCCGGTTTCCTTTTTGCCGGTGGTGCCCACACTGGTGGCGTAATCCCATGTCTTCATAGTGATCCCTACCACCTCATAGCCTTGTTCATGCAACATGAGGGCGGCTACGGTGCTGTCTATACCCCCGCTCATGGCAACCAGTACTTTTCCTTTCTTACTCATATCGAAAAACTTCGATGCAAAGATACGGGATTGGGTTTAGGGGTATTTATCAGATGAGGAAATTGATCATTCTGTAATGAGTTAATATGGAAATGTGGAAATGTGATAATATGGAAATGGGTTAGGTAAGAATGTGAAAATTTATAAATCAAGGGATAAAATTATTATTCTTAACGTTATAAATTATTGAATATCAGTAATCTGTTTGTGATTTTAGTATTCATGCTTCTGTTATATGGGTACAGAATAAAACGCTACTTCGACAGTTTAATCCGGTGTTTCCTGATAAGTTAATACCGTAACACATCACTTAACCTGCATCACACATCACAAATGATGAGGATCAACTAAATTGCGCCCATGCAACAATATCATCAGCTCCTGCATCATATTTTAGAACACGGAAACGACAAAAGCGACCGAACGGGAACGGGTACGCGCAGTGTTTTTGGTTACCAAATGCGTTTCAACCTCGCGGAAGGATTTCCACTGGTCACCACCAAAAAAGTACACCTAAAAAGTATCATTCATGAATTATTGTGGTTTTTGAAAGGGGATACCAATATTGCCTACCTGAAAGAACATAAGGTCAGCATATGGGATGAATGGGCAGATGAACAGGGTAATCTGGGTCCGGTGTACGGCAAGCAATGGCGCAGTTGGGAAGGAGCGAATGGCGTGGAAGTAGACCAGATCACTGACCTTATTCACCAGATCAAAACAAACCCCGACAGTCGCCGACTGATCGTCAGTGCCTGGAATGTTGCTGATCTGCCCAACATGAAACTGATGCCATGTCATTGCCTGTTTCAGTTCTATGTGGCCGATGGCAGGCTGAGTTGCCAGTTGTATCAAAGATCCGCGGATGTATTTCTCGGTGTGCCCTTCAATATCGCTTCCTATGCCTTGCTGACCATGATGATCGCGCAGGTATGCGGATTAAAGCCGGGTGAATTTGTACATACTTTCGGGGATGTGCATCTCTATAATAATCATTTCGACCAGGCCAGGTTGCAACTTACCCGCAAGCCTTTCCCTTTGCCGCATATGAAGATCAACCCGGCCATCGACAATATTTTCAATTTCTCTTTTGCTGATTTCGAACTGCAGAACTACCAGTGCCATGAGGCGATTAAGGCGCCGGTGGCGGTGTAGTGAAATAAGAAATAAGGAATAAGAAATAAGGAATAAGGAATAAGAAATAAGGAATAAGAAATAAGAAATAAGGAATAAGGAATAAGGAATAAGGAATAAGAAAGTGAAATACTCAGTTTAGTTTGTTTAATTTCTTTCTGATATGAGTGAAGATGACATGTCAGTCATAAATATCATTGGTTAATTTTCCCTTTTCAATATTGTATCATATGTCTAGGGGGAAATTTGATTTGGAACAGAGGTTGATTGAGTTTGCCTGCACCTGTTTAAAAATCTGTGATCTATTGCCATTTACAAGACCAGCTCAGAACCTGTCTTTTCAATTATCCAAGAGCGCAACGGCTTCCGCTTTGATTTACGGAGAGGCTCAGGCTGCAGAATCAAAAGCCGATTTTATTCATAAGTTAAAATTGGTGCTCAAGGAAATCAGGGAAACAAGAATAAACCTTCAGATTATCATTCGAAAACCTGTACTGCAGCATCCGCAAATTGAGTTAGCGCTGAATGAATGTGATCAGTTGATGGCCATTTTTATGAAGAGTATTGAAACAGCCAGAAAACGCTGAGTTTGCCTTTGTCTTGTATTTCAATATCAGCCTTTGCAAAAGAGTTAGAGTATTCTATATTATCTTTTATCATTCCTTATTCCTTATTTTGTATTTCTAATTTCATTCCATGCTTTCACTCATCGTAGCAGTTTCTTCCAATCAGGCCATAGGTAAAGGCAACCAGCTTCTCTGGCATTTACCCAACGACCTGAAATTTTTCAAAAATACCACCTGGGGAATGCCGGTGATCATGGGCAGGAAAACCTTTGAATCAGTTAACAAGCCTCTGCCTGGCCGGTTTAATATCGTGATCAGCAGGCAGGCCGGGTGGAAAGCCGAAGGTGTGCAGGTTGCATCAAACCTGGAAGAAGCGATCGGGCTGGCGGAAGAAACCAATGCCAAAGAAATATTTATCATAGGCGGCGGTGAAATATACCGGCAGGCAATCAGCATGGCATCAACCATATACCTGACGCGGGTACATGCAAGCCTGGATGGTGATGTTTTTTTTCCTGAAATTGACCCGGCAATATGGGAACTGACCGGTAACCAGGATTTTCCGGCCGATGAAAAGCACGCATATCCTTACTCGTTCCAAACCTGGAAACGTAAAAGCTGAATTCGCTTTCTAAATTCCCGTCCCGGCGGGCAAGCTTATTCCTTATTTCTAATTTCTTATTCTTTATTTTGTATTCCTTATTTATTAGCCTTGTACTCTTCCGCTCAACTCGCAGTCAAATACCTCTCTTATTACCTGGGGGCTCACAATGGAAAGGGGCATGGCGTGCATTCTCCATTTGTATTTGATTTCATAACCCGGGTATTGAACGACCGGAAACAATATCCCTGTTATGATCAGCTGGAAGCTTACCGTCGCCGGTTATTAAAAGATGACCGGATGATCAGTGTACAGGATTATGGGGCAGGCTCGGCCATGATAAAGCAGACGGAGAGAAAGGTTGGCGCCATCGCATCCACATCACTTAAACCTGTCAAATACGCCAGGCTGCTGCACAGGATGGTTCGTTATTACCAGCCGTCCGTCATTGTTGAATTGGGAACCTCCTTTGGTATCAGCACTTCGTATATGGCAAAGGGTAATCCTTCCGCCCGGGTGTATACGCTGGAAGGAGCGCCCTCGATTGCATCCATCGCTTTACAACAATTCAGAGATACGGACACCGGGAATGTACAACTGACCGGAGGAGAGTTCGCCGCTGTATTACCGGGTATCCTGCATGAAATTCCGCCGGTTGATTTTGCTTTCATCGACGGGAACCACCAGTACGGGCCGACACTCGACTACTTTTCAAAACTCCTTGCCAGGTCACATCAGCGAACGATCATGGTTTTTGATGATATACACTGGAGCCGGGGTATGGAGGATGCCTGGAACAGGATCAAGGATGACCCTGCAGTAACATTAAGTATCGACCTTTTTTTTATTGGCATCGTATTCTTCGACAAGTCCTTTCTGGTTAAACAGCATTTCCCGATACGATTTTAATTTTCCCTAACTTCACGGTAATAATTACCGTATGATCATTGGACTGCTTAAGGAATTGGATCCGGAGACCAGGGTATCACTTTTGCCAGAACATATTGCCGCTTTGCAAAAATGGAATACGCAGGTTTGCGTGGAATTCGGAGCAGGCGCTTCTTCATTCGCCTCCGATGAACAGTATGCCGCCGCCGGCGCCTCACTGGCAGGCAGAGACGAAGTGATCAGGCGGTCCGACTTTCTTTTATCCATCCATCCGCTCACGGAAAATGAACTGGCTTCCTGCAAAGGGAAGATCATATTGGGCATGTATCAGCCCCTGTTTCAGCCGGAATTGATCAGGCGATGGGCGCAACTGGGCCTGACGGTCTTCAGCATGGATACCCTTCCGCGCACGACACGGGCGCAAAGTATGGATGTGCTCAGCAGCCAGGCCAATATCGCAGGCTATAAGGCAGTCTTGCTGGCGGCCAACAGCTACCCGCGTTATTTCCCCATGTTCATGACGGCGGCAGGAACGGTGCCACCGGCGAAAATGCTGATCCTGGGTGCGGGCGTGGCCGGTTTGCAGGCGATTGCCACCGCACGCCGCTTGGGCGCTGTGGTTGAAGTGTTTGATACGCGCCCGGCCGTAAAAGAAGAGGTGATGAGCCTCGGTGCCCGGTTCATTGAAGTGGAAGGGGCAGCTGATGCTTCCGGAGCAGGTGGATATGCAGTAGAACAGTCTGCCGATTTTATGGCCCGACAGAAAGCAAAGATCGCAGAAAGCGTGGCCAAAGCAGATATCATCATCAGCACCGCACAGATACCCGGAAAAAAAGCGCCGATTCTCATCACGGAGGAAATGATCAAAACCATGAGGAACGGTTCCGTGATCATCGACCTGGCGGCTTCCACCGGGGGAAATACAGAACTGACCAAAAATGACCTTTCGGTCTGTGTGCATGGTGTGACCATCATCGGGCATTCGCGCCTGCCATCCACCTTGCCGGGGGATGCCAGTAAAATGTATGGAAAAAATATCCTGAATTTCCTGCAACTCATGATCAGTAAAGACGGCAGTTTCAACCTCAATATGAACGATGAACTGGTGAAAGGAACCTGTGTGGCGCATGGGGGAGAGCTTTTAAAATAAGGAATAAGAAATATTAAATAAGGAATGAGGAACAAGAAATATTAAATAAGGAATGAGGAACAAGGAATATTGAATTAGGAAGGGAAATGGTCATGATATACGAGCCTGACTTTTTTCTATTGACTTTCAACTTTTGACTTAATTATGGACAGTATTTTATCCTGGATCACATCCAATCAACAGACCATCTACATTGTCATCCTGATGATCTTTGTGGGTATTGAGGTCATTGGGCGCGTTCCCAGTGTGCTGCATACGCCATTGATGAGCGGCGCCAATGCCATTCATGGAGTGGTCATCATCGGCGCGATCATCGTTATGGGAAAGGCCGAAGAGGGCAATTATCCCGCCCTGATTCTGGGCTTCCTGGCCGTGGTATTGGGAACCCTCAACGTGGTGGGTGGATTTGTGGTGACCGACCGTATGCTGGAAATGTTCAAAAAGAAAAAATAGCGTTTAACCGACACCGCAATAATCAATCGAATGGAATTGCACATACTCACCCTTTGTTACCTGATCGGCAGTATCACTTTTATACTGGGATTGAAGATGTTGTCTAACCCCGCCACTGCCCGCAAAGGGAACCTGCTAGCGGCGGCCGGTATGTCGATAGCCATCATCGGTACGATTTTTCTGTATAAGGATAGCTCCAATGGGGAAGGCTTGCACAATTACGGGTGGATTTTCGGTGGATTGCTGATCGGTGGCGTCATTGGGGCCCTGGCTGCCAGGAAAGTGAAAATGACCGCGATGCCTGAGATGGTGAGTTTATTCAATGGCATGGGAGGCGCTTGTGCGGCGCTGATTTCACTGGTGGAATTCGGTCATCTGTCTCGCCATATGCAAGCATCCGGTTCAACAGAAGGTCATACCGGCACGATCATCATCATACTCCTTGGGCTCCTCATCGGATCTGTGTCTTTTTCAGGCAGTGTGATTGCCTGGGGTAAACTGAATGGTAAGATCAGGGATGTTAGTTTCAAAGGACAGAACATCCTTAACCTGGCCGTGCTGGCAATGGCCATTACGGTAGCCTGCATACAAGCGTTGCATCCTGATTCATTGATGATGGTATATGTTGTACTTGGTTTGTCTCTCTTATACGGCATCTTTTTTGTAATGCCCATCGGCGGAGCCGACATGCCTGTTGTGATTTCGCTTCTGAATTCCTTCACTGGCGTAGCTGCGGCCTGCGGCGGCTTTTTATACGACAATAAAGTCATGCTTACCGGCGGCATCCTGGTTGGTGCGGCGGGAACACTGCTGACCATCCTTATGTGCAAAGCCATGAACCGTTCCCTGAAAAATGTACTCATCGGTTCTTTCGGCGGGCAATCGGCGGCCACAGGCGGGAGCACGGAACAGGGGCACTTCAAAGAGATCAGCCTCAGCGATGCAGCCATGGTGATGAATTACGCTAACAAAGTAATGATCGTTCCAGGTTACGGGCTGGCCGTTGCCCAGGCGCAGCACATCTGCCACGAACTGGAGAAATTGCTTGCTGAAAAAGGGGTTCAGGTCGGCTATGCCATACATCCCGTTGCCGGGCGCATGCCGGGGCATATGAATGTATTACTCGCCGAAGCCGATGTGAGTTACGACAAGCTCATGGAAATGGAACAGGCCAATGATGAATTTAAGACCACCGATGTGGTGTTGATACTGGGGGCCAATGATGTGGTGAACCCCGCAGCCAAAACGGATCCATCGTCACCTATCTACGGAATGCCGATACTGGATGTTGAACTGGCCAAAACGGTGATCGTAAACAAGCGGAGCATGAAACCCGGTTACGCCGGTATTGAAAACAGCCTTTTCTTTCAGCCCAAAACATCCATGTTGTTCGGCGATGCAAAAAAAGTGCTGCAGGATCTTTGTGCCGAGATCAAGTCTGCCTGACAGGTACTCCTCACTGTTATGAAAAAGCAACTGATACTTGTTGTTTATCTCCTGTTGCTGCTGGCGCCGTCCAGCGCTCAAAATATTTTACTGAACCCCGGCTTCGAGGATATCAACAATTGCACTGAATATCACATGGATTGCAGCCCGGAAGCATGGTACAATATTCCTGCCGAAAACATACTGGTGAATGCCAGTTACACTCCGGAACCCGCGACAGGCCGCAATGTACTGCTGGTCATGCTGGACAATGTTACCCGACCGAAGAAACAGGTGGTATATACGTTGTTAGGTTGCCCTTTACAAAAAGACAGGATGTATGACCTGGTTTTCTTTTTATATACTGGAAAGCGCCGTTTTGAAAAACTGGATATCGGTTTTACCGGGGATGAACCCGATAGCTCAATGGCATGGCAGGTCTCTACACTGGTCAGCATCACGGAAGAAGATGTTTTGTCGGATTATAAAGGCGGATGGAAGGCAGTGGAGACCAGTTTCAAAGCCACCGGGGGAGAGAGATTCATGCTGCTGGGCAATCTTGACCTGCGGCATACCAGTTACCGTTCTTATGAAGGAATGAACAAGAAAGGGGATATTATTTGTTTTATAGACGACATGATCCTGCGACCCATAGGATTCACTGATCCCTGTACTGAATTTGAAACGAATAAGAAACTGGCTTATCAGCAGAATGACCGGCATACGGAACATTCCCATGTATGGAAAACTAAAAAAGCCGTGAGCGAATGGTTGCAGGAAGAAAGGGACACGCTCTTGATGCCTTCCGTTTATTTCGATATCAATAAATCTGTGATCAAAAAGAAGGGCCTGGATTTTTTAGATAGCCTGGTGCAACATCTTGGGAGTAAAAAGATCGCTGGATTACATGTCATCGGACATACTGACAATACGGGCAATACGATATTGAATGATACATTATCGAAAAACAGGGCGCAAGCCGTAGGCGACTACCTGGCCATGCGCCTGAACCTGTCGGTTGAACAGGTGAGAACGGAAGGTAAAGGGGCCATGGAACCGGTGGCCGATAACGGCACACCCGCTGGTCGCGAAAGGAACAGGCGTGTTGAATTGATCGTTTCCTATCTTGCACTGAAGAAATAATGTATGGCTCCATTGCCCTCCGTTTTTTTGGATTCACTGGCTCAGGCTCCCGGCTTTAACCGGGAAGATTTTGTGCGGGTACACGAAACCGGTATCCAGGTTACTTCAGTAAGGCTGAATCCCCTGAAAAAGGCAGCTGAACTATCCTGGAAGCATACCCGAAATATACCCTGGTGCGCATCCGGTTTGTATCTCCCTGAAAGACCCTCATTCACCGCCGATCCCCTGTTTCATGCCGGGGCATATTATGTGCAGGAAGCGAGCAGTATGTTCCTGGAACAGGCATTTCGTCAATGCCTCGATATTACCCAACCCTTACTGGTACTGGACCTGTGCGCCGCTCCCGGGGGAAAGTCCACACACATGCTCTCATTGTTATCGCCGCAGAGTTTACTGGTGAGTAATGAGATCATCCGCACAAGGGTCAATGTACTGGAAGAAAATATCATCAAATGGGGTTCCGTCAATTCTGTCATTACCAGCAACGATCCGGCCGACTTTGCGGCTTTGGGGTCATTTTTTGATTGTGTGGTGGTTGATGCGCCCTGCAGTGGCAGCGGACTTTTTCGCCGGGATCCTGATGCCATTGCCGAATGGAGCCCGGATGCCGTTAACCTGTGCAGCCAGCGGCAACAAAGGATACTGGCCGATATACTTCCCTGCATTAAGCCGGGTGGCTTATTGATCTATTCCACCTGTTCTTATTCAATGGAGGAAGATGAAGCCATAGCAGACTGGCTCATCAAAGAAGCGGGTTTTGTATCCAGGTCAATACAAACAGAGCCCGGCTGGAACCTGGTTGAATCTTTTAGCCCTGAGCGGCAGGCGGCCTGTTATCGGTTTTATCCTGACAAACTCGAAGGGGAAGGCTTTTTTATGGCGGTGTTTCAAAAACCGGGGGAAATGCCGGAAGCCAGGCAACAAAAATCAAGGAATAAACAGGATAAGCATAAAATGTCTGTGATTCCTGAACAGGAAAAAAGGAATATTTCGGCATGGATCAAGCCCATGCAGGGGATATCCTGGATGGCCTGGCAGGAGTCCGTATTATTGTTTCCCGAACGGTGGATGCCAGAACTTTTATCACTGCAATCACATTTGTATATCCGCAGGGCCGGCATCAATATAGGAACCCGGGTAAGGGAGGAGCTTATCCCCGACCACCAGTTGGCGATGTCTGATTTTCTGGATGCGGGCATTCCGGCCATGGAATTGGACAGGGAGCAGGCCCTTCAATATCTGCGCCGGTCCGATCTCTTGCTCGACACCAATTTACGCGGATGGGTTTTAATGACTTACCAGGGTCTTGCATTGGGCTGGGTCAAAATTCTTTCCAACAGGGTAAATAATTATTATCCGAAAGACTGGCGCATTCTTAACAAGTAGAAAGGCCGTCAACCAATATAATTCACCATATTTGCAAGGAAATTTTTAGCTATGAAGACATTCCTGGTAGCCTGCTTGTTCTTTCCGGTATTCTTATTCGGACAGAAGACGCATACCGTAGGCCCTAAGGAAACCTTGTTTTCCATCGGCCGTAAATACCAGGTTCACCCGCGTGAACTGGCCAGTTTTAACCAGATCCCCTATGAAGCAGGGCTTACCGTTGGCCAGGTACTGAAGATCCCTTCCAAAACCAGCATGACACCTTTGGCGGCCACATCTGCACCGCAGCCGGTACAGCAACCTGCGGCGCAGACTGCCAGTAAGGTTTATGAATCGGTGCCTGTGTATCATACCGTGGCTAAAAAGGAGACGCTGTTCCAGATCAGTAAGAAAACCAAAGCATCGATACCCGATATCAGGAAATGGAATCATTTAACCGGGGATGCGTTGAAAGAGGGCATGCAACTCGTGATCGGGTATAAGAAAGAGCCCAGGCAGGCCGAAACTGCATCAACGATGTCAAAGGCAGCGCCAGTGCCGGCACCTGTTAAAACGGCCACGGAGACCCCTCAGCCTGTTGCCGAGCCGGTATCCGTCAAGCCCGCAGCGCCCCCCGTGACGGAGGTCAGCAAAGTGGCGACATCCGTGGAAACCCCTGCGGAACCTGTAAAACCGGCAACCGCCTCAGCACCTGCGCCGGTTGTTTCGGGAGAAAGTTTTTTTAAGTCCGCTTTTGATGAGCAGGTAACGGGAAAGGCTACCCTAAAGGAAAGAACGGGGCAGGCTGGAAGTTTTAAATCAGGCAGTGGCTGGCAAGATGGTAAATATTATTGCCTGTATAACCAGGCGGCACCGGGTACGATCATCAAAGTGACGAACACGAAAAACCAACAGGTGATTTATGCAAAGGTGCTGGATGTCATTCCCGATATGAAACAGAATAACGGTTTGTTGATCCTGATCAGTAATTCGGCGGCAACCCGGCTTGGGTCTGCCGATACCTTATTTGAATGTTCGGTTTCCCACTAATTTTCACACAAATAGAAATTATTGTACATGAAGCAGCGTCTTTTCGTCCTGGCACTTATCATCCATGCCTTCAGCCTGCCTGTAAAGGCACAGAATGATGACCAGCCAGCCCTGGAAAAACCGGAAATCTTTTCACGTCCGGCCAATGGGTTCACGGTAGTCAAGGTCAATCCGGCAACGAATATTAAAGACCAGGCCCGCACAGGCACCTGTTGGTCTTTTTCCACTACTTCTTTGCTCGAGAGCCAGTTGCTGAAAAACAAACTCGGGTCGTTTGACCTGAGTGAAATGTTTACCGTAAGGAATATGTATGTTGAAAAGGCCAGAAATTATATCCTGCGCCAGGGTAGTGCCCGTTTTGATGAAGGAGGGCTGGGGCATGATGTGATCCGTTCAATCGACCGGTATGGCGCCGTACCGGAAAATGTTTATACCGGGATGAAACCAGGTGAAACCGTTTATGACCACGGAGTGATGGTCAAAATGCTGAAACGCTATCTCGACAGTATGCTGAAAACCCAGGCGAGGCCCATTTCGGCAAACTGGATGACCGGTTATAATAAGATCCTGGATGAATATATGGGCGTCGTTCCTGAATATTTCAAATATAACGGTAAGCGCTATTCGCCCAAGACTTTTGCCCAGGAAGCCATGAATTTCAAAGCTGATGATTATGTCAATATCACCTCATTTACTCACCAGCCCTATTACAAGCCATGTATCCTGGACGTGCCCGACAATTTCAGTAACGGCTCGTATTACAACCTGCCGTTGAATGAGATGATCGACCTGGTGAAAACGGCTGTCAATAATGGTTATACGGTGATGTGGGATGCGGATGTAAGCAATAATGGTTTCTTCAGTAAAGCGGGATTCGCGCTGAATCTGCCTCCATCGGCTGTTGTATCCATGGATTCCGTCAGGCCCGATATGCCGGAAGACCGCTATGATGAAAAGATCCGGCAGCAGTTATATGAAACGCTTGTTACGCAGGATGATCACCTGATGCATATAACGGGAATGCAAAAATCAAAATCGGGCAAATTATTCTTCATCGTTAAGAATTCCTACGGCGCTTCAGGCGCTTACAAAGGATATATCAATGTGTCCGAAGCTTATTTTGCCATCAACACCATCAGCCTGGTGCTGCCAAAAGCGGCAATCAATAAAGCCTTGCTCGATAAGTTGAAAATTCAGTAAAGAGTATAAATTTAGCAGTGCCGCCACCTGGCATTCAGTAATGAGATTCAACAGCCTTGTTGGTTGGATTTGCTGTAAGCCTGGGCGTTGGCCTGTCAGTTTTCTTCAAACCTGTACCCTCGCAGGAAGTCAGCCGTATCCATTCTTTTTTTGCCTTCCAGTTGAAGGGAAAGGATATCAAGCATACCATCGGGGCATGTAAATCGGAGGTATGTTCTCTTGTCAGTTTCCATGATGCCCGGTTGGCTCGTTGTTCCGGGAATTTTTTTAGCGGAAAATATTTTCAGTTTTTTCCCGTCCAGTTCAGTAAAGGCGGCGGGGTAGGGCGATAAACCGCGGACGAGGTTATATATTTCGTTCAGTGGTTTGTTCCAGTTGATCCTGCAGGTTTCGGTAAAAATTTTCGGGGCATGCCGGAGTTCATTACCTGGCAGCATGGTTTCCTGAGGTTTCTCCACGAGTTGGCCCGCAGCCAGTTTTTCCAGTGTTTCAAGTAACAGGTCTGCGCCGGTTTCTTTCATTTCGTCATGGAGTTCGCCGGCAGTTTCATCCTCCCGTATTTCGATCTTTTTGCTCAGCAGGATATTGCCTGTATCAATATCGTGTTTGAGTTTAAAAGTGGTTACGCCGGTGAACGGTTCGCCGTTAATGATGGCCCAGTTGATCGGGGCCGCGCCCCTGTATTGGGGCAGTAATGACCCGTGTACATTGATCGTACCCAGGGGTGGCATATTCCAAACAATTTCAGGAAGCATGCGGAAAGCAACGACCACTTGCAGGTCGGCCTCGTACGATCGAAGGGTTTCCAGGAAATCGGGATTTTTCAGTTTCTCCGGTTGCAGTACGGGGATGTTTTTGTCCTGCGCGTATTTTTTTACCGGGCTTTGTTGTAAGGTGAGTCCCCGGCCTGCGGCTTTGTCGGGCGCCGTTACCACAGCCACAACCCGGCAGCCGGCACCGACCAGCCTGTCGAGGGATGCGACCGCAAATTCCGGGGTGCCCATGAAAATGATCCGGATATCCTGTAATGCTTTTGTTTGCATGGTGGTCATTCTTTATTGAAATCTGGGTACAGCAGGTATTTTTTTCGTATATCCATGAACGATATGATGTCTTTCCGCCAGGATTCCCGAATGGCTTTCCCGGGTAAGCCCTTTTTGATTTGATCCATCAGGCTGGCATTGCCGGCGAGTTTGTTGAAGAAACCATTGGGCAGAAAAAAGCTGTCTTTGCCGGGAAACAGGCGGTATGCTTCCAAAAGATATTCCAGGCTGATCTGTCCATGAAGTTTTTTTCTCACCGATTCATCGCTGCCGCTCACTTCCCAGCCATAGCAGGTCTGGTTGAAACACTTACCCGTTTTGGCGCCTTCGTTGGGTGATGGAACAAAGGAAATAAGGTCTTTGGGCAGTTTGGGGTGGCCGAATATCCTAAACGGTTATCGGTGCCCCGGCCTTCACTGATCACCGTGCCTTCAAACAGGCAGGTTGATGAATACAATTGCGGCCGCCATGTTGCGTTCGGCGAAGAGAAAACCGTAAATGTATAATGGGTAAGATGGTCATAATTGCGGCATTTGATCACCTGTATATGAAAGGGTATCAGGTGTCGGATTTGTGAGATATTCTTGCCGGTTTATGCTGTTGACGGCCTTATCGGACAGCCGGTCAACATTAACGCATATTCGCCGTCGTCATACCGTATACGATCGGAACCGGTTAAATGCCAGCGAAAACGCGCTTCCAGGCTATTGTCCAGTACCGGGCCGTCTACATAAAAACCGTTCGAGTTAGCGGGCCTGTCCAAAATCAGTAAAGGCTTATGGTTTTCCAGCGCCGCTTCCATCACATACTGCAATGAGGAGATATAGGTGTAGAAGCGTACGCCAACATCCTGAATGTCAAAAATCACCACATCCACATCCGCCAGGTCTTGCGCGGTCGGTTTCTTATGATCACCATATAGGCTGATGGCTGGTAAGCCGGTTTTTTATCGATCTGGTTTTTTATTTTTCTCCATGGTCGTGCCCCGGAACCCATGAACCAGGCCAAGATCACCCAACCACCCGGATGCCCCGGCTGAGCAGGGGTGTCTACCAGGTGCGTATTTCCGACGAGACTGGTGCGGGTTTGCAAAAACAGCCACCGATTTGCCCTCTAACAGCGGAAAATATCTTCAGTCCTGTCTGCTCACGATCACCCCGGGTTGACACTATGAAAAATGATTTGATTGTGAACGGATGTAAAACTGTTCCGGGGAAAATCAACCCGAACAGGATGATGAACATTCATGCGTCAAAGTTGGGCAAATTTTTATCATTTACGGTCTGAAAAATGGATTAACTTGCAGCATATTGTTAAACCGCTGGTAGCTTTCTCATTCAATCCCGATCCGCAGAAAATATGCAAGTGAGTTTGTCAATCCTGCCGGCACCATTTTCCGGCAGAATTTACTGTAACATTTTAAAAAGCGATTATGCAACAAGTTAAAGCAGGTGATATGGTGGTGAAGGTTCACTACACCGGCAAGCTCATTAATGGCGGGCGCAATTTGATTCTTCAGTAGGAAGGGAACGCTGGAATTTACCGTTGGAGCCGGTCAGATGATCGGTTTTGACGATGCATTACCCGGAATGATTGTGGGTGATAAGAAGACCGTAATATCAACCGGATACCTATGGTCAGCGCAGTGAAGAGGCGATTATCCCTTTTCCGATGGAAAATGTGCCGGAAGGCATGAAGCTTGAGGCAGGTATGATGCTCACACTCAGCAACCAGGCCGGACAGCCGGTACCCGTGGTAGTGTTGGAAGTGACGGAGGATGTGGTGATGCTTGATGCCAATCATTTCCTGGCAGGCAAAGAGCTGGTATTTGATATCGAACTGGTTGAAATCGCCTGATCAGTCATATAAAGGAGGTCTGTTAGCAAACCAGTTTGCCATGCGCAGGCTGCTTTTTTATTTAAGTTTACTTAAAGGAACATGATCAATATTCCGCAGGAAAAGCTGGCCAAAACAAGGTTCATGCGTTATGTGCAGGTGGATACCCAGAGCGACCCTAACAGTGAGCAATATCCGACAACGGAAAAGCAGAAGGATTTGTCGCAGATCCTCGTCAGGGAACTGACGGCATTGGGTTTGTCTGCCGAAACGGATGAATACGGTTATGTATATGCTGAACTGCCCGCCAACAGCAGCAAACCCGGAATACCGTCCATTTGCTTTTGCTCGCGTGGATACCGCGCGCCTGATTGCAGCGGTACAGGCGTGAAAGCCCATACTGCACAGACATTACCAGGGCCAGGATATTGTGTTGCCGGATGATGCCACGCAGGTGCTCAGAAAAGCAGATTCACCGTATCTCGGCCAATGCATGGGGCACGATATCATTACTGCCAGCGGCAATGCTCACTGGGTGCGGATGAAAAGCGGGGTGGCCGTCATTATGCAGGCGGTGGAATACCTGATACAGCATCCGGAGATCAAGCACGGTCCGGTTAAAATCGTTTTCACGCCCGATGAAGAAGTGGGCAAGGGTACGGCCAGGATCAACATTCAAAAGATTGGAGCCGACTTCGCCTATACGCTCGACGGTGGCGAAGCCGGGAGTCTTGAAGATGAAACTTTCAGCGCCGACGGGGCCAGTATTGTGGTGCATGGCGTGATCGTTCACCCGGGCTATGCAAAAGACAAACTGAAGAACGCCATTAAAATAATTTCGGAGATCATTGATGAACTCCCCAGAACGGAATGGAGCCCGGAAACAACCGATGGTAAACAGGGTTTTGTGCATCCTGTGTCCATATCCGGTATCGCTGAAAAGGCAAGTGCAGATTTCATAGTAAGGGATTTCAGCACTTCCGCACTGGCCCTTCACCACAACCGGTTGAGAAAGATCGCGGAATCAGTTGTGGCGCGTTATCCCGGCGTGAGCATGGAATATATTTCGCGCGAACAGTACCGCAATATGAAGGATGTATTGGTCAAATTTCCGCATGTAGTGGAGTATGCGGCTGAAGCGATCCGTCGCAGCGGCCTGCAGGTGATCCAGGAAAGCATCCGCGGTGGCACGGACGGCAGCCGACTGAGTTATATGGGACTTCCCTGTCCGAATATTTTTACCGGTATGCAAAATATACACAGTAAATTGGAATGGATCAGCGTACAGGATATGGCCAAAGCTTCCGAAACGATCGTGCATCTGTGTATGATCTGGGAAGAAAAATCATGAAAAGGCAATCATTTTAGACAATAAAAAAACAACTATATGGACTTTCTTACAAATTACTGGTGGCTTTTATTAGGCGCCGCCATATTGTTCAGTGGGTTATTCACCGTGAACCAGGGCACCATTGCAGTTATTACCAGGCTGGGCAAATATGTGGGTGTCCGCCGTCCGGGATTGAATTTCAAGATCCCGTTCCTCGACCAGGTATATAAGCGTGTGAGTATACAGAACCGGTCGGTGGAGCTGGAATTCCAGGCAGTGACGATCGACCAGGCCAATGTGTATTTCAAATCCATGCTTTTGTATTCGGTGCAAAACTCCAATGAAGATACGATCCAGAAAGTGGCCTTTAAATTCATCAGTGATAAAGACCTGATGCAGGCATTGGTTCGTACCATTGAAGGGAATATCCGTGCATTCGTGGCCACCAAAAAACAATCGGAGATCCTTGGCCTGCGCAGGGATATTGTTGAATTTGTGAAAGAGCATGTTGACGCTTCACTGGAAGAGTGGGGTTATCATCTGCAGGATCTGCAGATCAATGATATCACGTTCGACCAGTTGATCCTCGACAGTATGAGTAAAGTGGTGGCCTCCAACAACCTGAAAGCCGCCGCCGAAAATGAAGGACAGGCTTTACTGATCACCAAAACAAAAGCCGCAGAAGCCGAAGGTAATGCCATCAAGATCGCCGCAGAAGCGGAAAGGCAGGCCGCCCAGTTACGTGGCCAGGGCGTTGCCTTGTTCAGGGAAGAAGTGGCCAAGGGTATGAGCCAGGCAGCGGAACAGATGAAACAGGCCAATCTGGATACCAATGTGATCCTGTTCAGCATGTGGACGGAAGCCATTAAGAATTTTGCGGAATATGGAAAAGGCAATGTCATTTTCCTGGATGGAAGTTCGGAAGGAATGGACCGTACAATGAGGCAGATCATGGCGATGACCCAGGGCAAGCAGTTCGAGAATAAATAACCCGGCGATATGCCAATCTCATAAAGTGTCGTATTATTGCGACACTTTTTTATTCATACAAGATCATGCCATATTTCCTGCAAAAAAATCCCATCCAGGTACCTGTTCCGGGTGGTAAGGTCATTGAAGAACACGCCGGGAGGCTGGCCACGTCGGAAACGGAGATCAGCATAGCCCGGATGACCGCGCCCCCGGGTTGGGGCGAGCCATTTCAGCAACCCGATTTTGATGAATATACGCTTGTCAGCCGTGGCAAAAAACTGGTGGAAGTTGACGGCGAAAAACTGACCGTAGGTGCAGGACAGAGCATACTCATAAAAAAGGGTAGCCGTGTCCGTTATAGTAACCCTTTTGAAGAAGATTGCGAATATTGGTCCATATGCCTGCCGGCATTCAGCATAGAAACGGTTCACCGCAGCGATGGGTAACATTAACAAAACCTTAAGCGCAACTGACCGATAACTTTCGTTGTTTGCAGGTCATACGGCCGCAATAAACAGGCGTCATCCGATAAAACAAACCAAGACATGATATTCGATTTTTTCCTGCAAATAGATTCTGTAGCTTCCGGCGCTCCTGCCGCCAAAGTGGAAAACGTATGGGGACTGTTAAGCAAGGGCGGCCCGCTGATGGTGCCATTAGGTATCCTGTTCGCATTGGTGGTGTATTTTTTCATTGAACGCCTGATGGTGATACGGAAAGCGGCCGATCTGGATGAGAATTTCATGCGCATCATACGGGATAATATCAGTTCCGGCAATGTGGCCGCAGCGAGAAACCTGGCCAAGAACACCAATAACCCGGTAGCCAGGATGATCGATAAGGGCATTCAGCGAATTGGCAAGCCCATCGATGCCATCGAAAAAAGCATGGAGAATGTAGGCAAACTGGAAATTTACAGGCTTGAGAAAAACCTGAGCATGATCTCAGTCATCGCCCGAATAGCCCCATTGTTTGGATTCGTAGGAACGATCATTGGGCTTGTATTGCTCCTGAAGGAATTTGCCACGATCAGCAACCCGTCGATCAGCCAGATCGCCGATGCCATGTACATCAAACTCATTACTTCAGCCACCGGACTGATCATTGGTATGCTGGCATTCCTGGGTCACAGTTACCTGGATACACAGATAAACCGGGCAGCCAACCGCATGGAGGCGGCCAGCAGTGAATTCATTGACATCCTGCAGGAACCAACCCGATAAACCATCCATTTACCTGCTCATACACAGCAACCATGGCATTTAGAAAAGCAACATTCAGGGATGAACATTCAGATGTGGACACAGGCCCGCTGAACGATATCCTGTTCATATTACTCATGTTCTTCCTGATGATCTCAACACTGGCCAATCCCAATGTGATCAAAATGAGTGTACCCAAAGCCAAAAGTGATACCAAGCAAAAGCAAAGTGTGGTGGTGAGTGTGGATAAAGATAAAAACCTGTATGTGGGTTCCAGGCGCATCAATACGGATTCGCTGGAGTCTGTCTTACGGAAATACATACACGAAGGAGACAGTATCAAGCCTGCGGTGGTCATTAATGCCGATTCCGTGGCCCAGTGGGGCGAGATCGTGCGGGTGATGAAAGTGGCACGCCGGCTCGGAGCAACCACGTCTGCCACCGTCACGGGATCCGAGTAGCCCAAACCATCCTGTCTTTTCCAAATACATCCTTCTCGATACCGGATTCAAACCCTTGCATCCTGAACAGTTCGCATACCTGGGCAGCCAGGTTTTCATGTGTTTCAACCCAAACCATTCCATTCGGGGCCAGGTGTTCTTTAGCGAATGCTGCGATCTTTTCATAAAAGATGAGGGGCCTTTCATCTTCTACAAAAAGCGCCAGCCCCGGTTCATACAGAACAACATGCGCATCCATGGTTTGCTTTTCACTGATGGGTATGTAGGGCGGGTTACTGATGATGCAATCAACATGCGCGAACGCAGCCCAGTTGCATTCATCCAGGAAATCCATTTCCATAAAACGGATATCTGTACCGAGATCGAGGGAATTTTGACGCGCTATGCGCAAGGCCTTATCACTCCGGTCGATCGCCGTAACCGAAGCGGTTGGCAATTTCTTTTTCAGGGAGATGGCTATGCATCCGCTCCCGGTTCCGATATCGATCAATGAGGGACGATCTTTAGTTGATAAAAAACGCATTGCCTTATCGACAAGCTCTTCGGTTTCCGGCCTCGGAATAAGCACATCGCCGGAAACGGTAAATCTTTCCCCGCAAAACCAGGCTATCCCCGTAACATACTGAACAGGCTTATTTTCCTGTAGCTCCTTCAATGCTGCCAGAAGCCTTTTTTCAGTTTCAACGGCTATCGGCTCATCTTTACGAATGATCATATCAGACCGGCTCAACCCTCCCAATTCTTCAAAAACAATCTTGCTGATGGCTTCGCTTTCGCCACGACCATAGATTGGTTCAAGCGCTTTGATATATGCCTGGTAAATTTTCAATGCCGTCATCCGGGCAAACTTAGCTTATTTTTACATCCCTGATCTATCATGATAACCGGTGAAATGTATATGAGACGTTGTTTGCAACTGGCCAGTCTGGGCCGGGGGCAGGTATCGCCGAACCCATGTGTCGGGGCGTTGCTGGTTCATAACGGACAGATAATCGGGGAGGGGTATCATCAGCAATATGGTGGTCCGCATGCGGAAGTGCATTGTATCAGAAGCGTTCGGCCGGAACATCGGCAACTCATATCTTCTTCTACACTGTATGTTTCCCTCGAGCCTTGTAATCACTTTGGTAAAACGCCTCCCTGTACTAACCTGATCATCGAACAGGGTATACCCAGGGTTGTAGTTGCTACGCGGGATCCATTTCCCCAGGTTGACGGAAGAGGGATAGACAGGCTTCGGGCCTCAGGGGTAGAGGTCATTGAAGCGGTATTGGAAAAGGAAGCACAAGATCTGAACATTCGTTTTTTTACTTTTCATACAAGGCAGAGGCCCTATGTCATTCTTAAATGGGCGCAATCGGCGGATGGTAAGATAGCGGCGGCGGGCAGCAGGCCGGTGAAGATATCCCATGAACTGACAGACAGGCTTGTACATAAATGGCGGTCGGAAGAGTCAGCCATTATGGTTGGAAGCCGCACAGCCATATCAGACAATCCTTCGCTGACAACCCGTTTATGGCCGGGAAAGAATCCTGTGAGGGTGGTGGCCGACACGCATTTATTGGTTCCGTCAACCAATCATCTGCTGGATCAACAGGTAAAAACGATCATTTTCAATACCCAAAAGGATGGGGAAGAGGGCATGTTGCATTATAAATGTCTTGAACAAAAAGACATGACGCCCAACCACTTCCTGCAATGTCTGTATCATGAAAATCTCAGTTCCGTTATCATAGAAGGAGGAAGTAAGTTATTGCAATCCTTTATTGATGCGGGCCATTGGGATGAAGCCGGGGTGATCACCAATACGCCCTTGACCATCCCTGGAGGTCTGGATGCACCCCGGCTTCAAAATTGCCGGATCCAGTGACGGAAATTAGCGGAACTGACGGGATCATGTATTATAAACCGATACTACAATAAATCGACCGGCTGCTTATGGATCATTTTTTTACCATTGACAGAATTTCCACAGCGGAATGTAAAGACCGCGGCAACGGTTCATTGCGATCGCCTTTCCCAATCAAGAACCCGGATGATTTCAAACAAAGATTTTTACAGGAGATCAAAAGAACACCCCAAGGCCGTCCACCATTGTTTTGCTTACCGGTTGGGTACTGATGGGAACCGGTTTCGTTCCAGCGATGACGGAGAACCATCCGGAACGGCGGGAAAACCAATACTGGGGCAGATCTGACAGCCGGCAATTGACCGATGCTGGTTACCGTGGTGGTGGTACGTTATTTTAGCGCACTTTGCTGGGTGTGCCAGGGTTGATGCAGGCATAAAACAGCCACCTCACTTGCTTTACAAACGATCCCCATCATCCAGAAGCCGGTGTTGATCAATTATGAAGTGCAATTTGATTATACAATGATAGACGATGTCATGCAAGTGGTCAGGCAATGCCATTGTAGAGTCATTTCGCAGGAAATACAGCTTTTGCAGGATGCGGTTGGGTATTCCCAAATCCAGGCTGGAACAGGCTTTTTCCCGGTTGTCGGACCTCGGGCCGTGGAAATAAACAAAATCATGGCCTGATTTGCTGAAAATTCCCATGTTTTAAGTTCGTTGTTATCATTTTTTTACTTTTGCGCGCATTTATAGAACCTGCTATGAGAAAATTCATTCTGACTGCGCTTTTTATTGGCTCTTTGTCAGCTGTCAACGCACAGCAATTACATTTTACCAGCCAGTTTTTACAGCATAACTCCATGTATAACCCGGCAGCAGCCAGCTGCACCAACAAGAATATTTGGGGGTAAATTACCGCAGCGTGTGGTTCTTTCCCGGGTAACCCCAGTAAATTCATGTTTTATGGAGATTTTTAACTTAAAAAACTGAACGCCGGTATCGGAACCTATGTATACAGGGATGAAACAGGGCCTACCAGCCGGACAGGCATTCAGCTGGCCTATTCCTATCATATCCGTACCAGGAAGGAGAGCCAGAAATTCGCCATTGGCCTGGAAGTCAGGGCACTCCAGTTTGCGATCGACAAAAATAAGTTGAGCCCTTCCCTGGGTAACGACCCGATCCTGGCCGGAGCCGCAAATAAATTCGGGGTCGATGCCGGGGCCGGTGTATATTATACCAACGGAAACCTGAGTGCCGGAGCTGCTGTCAGCCAGCTCATCGAATCAAAACTTCAATTGGCCGATGTGCCCAACTCTAAAGAGGGTGGCAAATTGTATCGCCATTATAATGTTACAGCCAATTACCGTCTGAATACGGGTGGTGATATATACCTGATCCCCAACGTGATGGCCAGGTTTATTGAAAACGCCCCCAGCGAATTTGACTTTGGAGCAAAACTGGATTACCAGGACAAAGTTTGGTGGTCTTTGAACTGGCGTGTTCATCAGTTCTGGAGCATCCAGGCCGGGCTGAAACTCGTTAACCGTTTAAGGGTAACCTATTCATATGACTATTATGTATCCCCGATCAGCGTATTCACCGATGGTTCAGGGGCTCATGAAGTCGGCCTTCAATTCGACCTTAAGAAAAAATAACTATCCGAAAGTATGGATAAAAAATACCGGACTTTCAGGGAATTTTATCCTTACTATCTGAACGAACACCGCCATCCGCTCAACAGGGGGCTTCATATCACCGGAACGGCTTTATTGCTGATATGTGTGATTGTTGCCGTCTGGCAGGCCAAATGGTGGATGTTGACCCTCGTACCCCTGATTGGATATGGATTTGCTTGGATCGGGCATTTTTTTATCGAAAAAAATAAACCAGCCACATTTACTTATCCATGGTTTAGCCTGG
The DNA here is from genome assembly GCA_046329695.1 of Ferruginibacter sp. Lineage (GTDB taxonomy): Bacteria > Bacteroidota > Bacteroidia > Chitinophagales > Chitinophagaceae > Ferruginibacter. The sequence goes on along the minus strand of JAXLUE010000005.1, from coordinate 102,025 downwards.
CCTCCGATTTTGTGATGTTTGGTCATTTTATAACAGGACAGTTAACCAGAAAACTGGAAGAAGCATCCAGGCAGATGCATCAAAAAGACAAATAAAATCATTACCAAATACAATCATTCATTAAGCAATACCTGATATGAGAAAGTTCTACAGCATGGGTTTGATTTTCCTGATGGCTTTGGCCATTCAAACCAAAGGGCAAAACAGTTTTTCTTTTAACTGTGCCAGGGATACCAGCCTGAATATCTGCGGAGGCAGCTGTTTCGTCCTGAAATCAAAAATTCCTGATATCAGGTCCGGTTCTTCCGGTCTTGGTTATGCGGTCAACCCGACATCCGGAGGCGCTAGTGGATGTTTCAGGCCGTATATCGATCCGGGAATCCCGGGAAACCCCACTTCCATCACACTGGATGACCGTTATTCTCAAGTGATCGACCTTGGCTATACGTTCAATTTTTACGGCAGCAATTTTACTCAATTGATTGCCAGCGGTAACGGCTATCTGTCTTTTAATACGGCCCTTGCCAACACGTTCAGCCATTGGAGCCAAACACCAGGTAATGTGCCTAATACCGGATATGACGGGGGCCTGGCCATGGGCGTGTTCCATGATATCGACCCGAGTGTGACAACATCACCCAACCGCCGCATTAAGTATGATATCGTTGGATCTGCCCCTCACCGTAAATTCATCCTCAGTTTTTACAAGATCCCACTGTTCAGTTCTGCTTGTAACAGCCTGATCGAAAATACCCACCAGATCGTATTATATGAAGGTTTGAATATCGTGGAGATTTTTGTGAACAGCGTACAACAATGTCCGAGTTGGAACCAGGGCAGGAAAATGATCGGACTGCAAAGCCTGGATAAAACAAAAGGTATCATGGCACCGGGACGCACATCTACCGGTCCGGCATGGGGTTCAGTGGATATGAATGAATCCTGGCGCTTTGTACCCCTGGATGGCCCAACATTATACAGGGGTGTAGAGTTATACGACCTGTCCGGTACCCTGATATCCACCGGCGACACAACCAGCATCGGTAACAGCACTTTTGAAGTCAGCTTCCCGAATGTATGCCCTAACTCAACCACCACATACATTGTCAAATCAAAGTATGAAAATGCCAACGTCCCAGGCACTTTCGTGTACGGAACTGATACGGTCAGGGCTATTGTTCAAAGTCCGCTGAGTGCAACCTCTTCTGCCGTTGCAGCCGGTTGCCCCAACAACAATATCGGATCTGTGACCATTACACCATCAGGTGCCGCCGGTCCGTTTGAATATTCAATTGATAACGGCGCCACCTGGCAGACTTCCAATACTTTCAATGCCCCGGCTGGAACTTATACGGTACTCGTCAGGGAAATAGGATCTACTACCTGTACTTTAACATTAACAGTGACCATCCCGCAGGACCCGACCGGTATAGTGTCTACTTATGCCGTGACTGATGTCCTCTGTAACGGAGCATCTTCCGGCAGTATCAACATTTCGCCTTCAGGTGGCAGCGGTATTTTTGAATACTCCATCGATGGCGGTACAACATATCAACCAACCGGAATATTCAATAACCTGCCCCCCGGATCATATCTTATCCGCATCAGGGATAACCAGGGTTGTATCAAAGACACCACCGTTAATATCACGGAACCAACAGCATTGAATGCAACAGCTGTTTCCACCAATGCAACCTGTACTCAATTCGGAAGCATAGAAGTATCAGCCAACGGCGGTACACCTGGTGCCGGCTACACCTATAGTGTTGATGGAGTCAATTACCAGTCTTCGAATATTTTCAGCCTGAATAACGGCACTTATCCCGTAACCGTACAGGATCAGAATGGTTGCACCACAACGGCATTTACACAGATCGTTGAATTGACCAATGACCTGACGCTGGATACCCGTACTGATACAACGATATGCCTTGGCGCATCCATTGTACTGACAACCTCAAGTTCGGCCACGCTGTATAGCTGGACGGGCACTGACCTGAGCAGTACAACCGATCAAAGCCCGGTTGCCGCGCCAACCACCGTGGGCATTTATCCCTATACGGTAACCGGTACACTCGGACAATGCACTCAAACAGACCAGGTGAACATTACCGTAGAACAGGCGGTGACACTCGAAGCCGGACAAGCGGTTTCCATCATCAAAGGTGAAACCGTTCAATTCAATGCATCTGCTACCGGAGCCGATACATACTTATGGACGTCAAATCCGAATGATGCCAGCCTGACTTCAACAACGATACTGAATCCTTCGGCTACTCCGCTGGTGACCACTACGTACACCATCACTGCTGTCAATAACCAGGGCGGTTGCCGTGCCACAGATGAATTCACGATCACGGTTATTCCATACTGTATCAAGGTGAACAATGCCTTTACCCCCAATGGCGACGGCATCAATGAATTGTGGCTGGTTTATGATTCATACGACTGCCTGAAAAACGTTTCCGTTAACGTATTCAACCGTTATGGCAGCAAAGTGTATGAAAATAAAGATTACCGCAATAATTGGGACGGCCGCTATAAAGGCAAATCCCTGCCGGATGCCACTTACTATGCCGTGATCGAGTTTACGCTTGTATCGGGTAAGAAAGTGACCGTTAAAACCGACCTGACCATCTTACGTTGATCGATCTCATTTCTACATATCAAGCCCTCCTTGTTTCAAGGGGGGCTTTTTATATCTAAACTGTGCTACATGGATATTGAACAAATCAGGGATTACGCCTTAAGCCTGGAACAGGTAACCGAGGGATTCCCTTTTGGAGAAACAGTCCTGGTATTTAAGGTTCAGGGAAAGATATTCCTGCTCCTGCCGATGGATAGCGATGGCCTGCAGTTTAACGTTAAATGCGAACCTGAGCTGGCCATTGAATTAAGGGAAAATTATCCTGATACGGTGCTGCCGGGATATCACATGAATAAAAAGCACTGGAATACGGTGATCGTTGATGGAAGGCTTAGCGGGAAACAGATCCGGGAAATGATAGCATCATCCTATCAACTGGTGAAAGGGAAAAAGAAATGAATTTTGAACAATGGCAAACCATGAAAAAATAAAAACATGACGGATGCCGGCTGTATGATCATCGGGAAGCATTGATTGGTAAAATACTCATGACATACTTCTACGATTGTCGAATTGCCAAATCCCGTCATCAATCAATCGCCCGATACTCACTTCGTTTCATACTTCCAGTTGCGGCTTTTTTGTTCAGAAAGCCATTCAATAGCAGAAGACAATCGTTTGAGGCGTGTGGTTTCTGTTTTGGCTTCCGTGATCCATTGCACATATTCTTTCTTGTGCGAGTAAGGCAATTGGTTGAAATAGGCTTCGGCCTTTTTATTCTTTATCAATGCTGCGATAAAGTAATCAGGCACGTTCAGTTCTTTTTTACCGGCCATGGGTGTCCTGGCCGGAACTTTCATTCCCATCTCATTCAATGTCATGGCATCCCTGATCCAGGCCTCTAATTTCTTTATGGAGGGAAGGTCTTTCTCTGATCTGATCTTGCCAAGATGGCCCATAGCTGATTCTGATTGTGCGGTATCAAGCAGGGATTTGTCTTTCATGATCGGCGCTTTCCAAAAGCTGAATGCGCAATGCTGTTTGAAAGCCGCCATACTGCACATCATATCATCCAGGTAATCGAAGTGCGGGAAGCCCCATTTGATCTTTTCTTCCGCATCCGGGCAAACCTGGTGTACTACATCGCGTAAATAAGTTAATATGGGTTGCGCAAATGCTGCGGATCTCAGGATGTAGGCATCAACCTCTTTGATTTTTTTACCCATGGCTCCTTTAAATATGTCTTCTAATGTAAATCTTTTTCTTTTTCCTCCATCCGCGATCAACATTTTGTACAGGGGGATGCATAAAAAAAGCATACCGGTTACGATATGCTTCATTAAGTATGTTCGAAATGTTTATTTCTTAAATTGACTGCTCACAAAGTTCTCTTTGCTGCCTGCGGGGTAAGTGTAAAATCCTTCACCGCTCTTTACTCCCAGGTTGCCGGCCATGACCATATTCACCAATAATGGGCAGGGGGCATATTTTGGATTGCCGAAACCTTCATGCAATACCCGGAGAATGCTCAGGCAAACATCGAGGCCTATGAAATCTGCCAGCTGAAGCGGGCCCATCGGGTGAGCCATGCCCAGTTTCATGACCGTGTCTATCTCCTCCACGCCAGCCACTCCTTCAAAGAGGCTGTAGATGGCCTCATTGATCATGGGCATCAGTATCCGGTTGGCAATAAAGCCGGGATAATCATTGACCTCGCAGGGTACTTTACCCAGTTGACGGCTTAGTTCGATGATGGTGGCAGTTACTTCTTTTTCGGTGGCATACCCATTGATGACCTCTACCAGTTTCATGACAGGCACCGGGTTCATGAAATGCATGCCAATCACTTTTCCGGGACGCCTGGTGATGGCTGCCATTTTAGTAATGGAAATGGATGATGTATTGGTTGCCAGGATGCAATGTGCGGGTGCGCCAATATCCATCTGTTTGAATATCTCCAGTTTCAGGTTGATATTTTCCGTGGCGGCTTCTACAACCAGGTCGGCCTGTTTGATACCATCCAGGATGTTGGTATGTGTGCTGATAAGGGATAATGCTTCTTTCTTCTTTTCTTCTGTCATGGAGCCTTTGCTAATCTGCCTGTCCATGTTTTTACCAATGGTCTGCAGGGCCCTTTCCAGTTGTGTGGGGTTTACATCGATCAGGTTTACGGTAAACCCGGATTGTGCAAAAACGTGAGCGATACCATTTCCCATGGTTCCTGCTCCGATAACACTGACATGCTTGATCATATTGGTGTGTATTTAATGCTGAATGGTGAAGGTGACTGTCTGGCACCGGTCTTACAAATGGTGATCGTTGGTCACCATTATTTGAATGCGTTGATGCCAGTTACATCCATTCCCGTTATCAGCAGGTGGATGTCATGTGTTCCTTCATAAGTGATCACACTTTCCAGGTTCATCATATGGCGCATGACAGGATATTCGCCGGTGATACCCATGCCGCCCAGCATTTGGCGGGCGTCGCGGCAAATATTGGTGGCGATCTCGCAGGAATTGCGTTTGGCCATGCTTACTTGTTGTGGCGTAACCCTTCCTTCGTTCATCAATACACCCAGTCTCCAGTTCAACAGTTGCGCTTTGGTGATCTCCGTGATCATCTCCGCCAGCTTCTTTTGCTGAAGTTGAAAAGCTCCGATCGGTTTGCCGAACTGGATCCTTTCTTTGCTGTATTGCAGTGCCGTATGATAACAGTCCATGGCAGCGCCGATCACACCCCAGGCAATGCCGTAGCGTGCTTTGGTGAGGCAGCCCAGGGGGCCTTTCAGGCCTTTGACATTGGGTAAGATATTTTCCTTCGGAACTTTGACATTATCAAAAACAAGCTCACCGGTGGCGCTGGCCCTCAGGCTCCATTTGCCATGTGTGGTGGGTGTTGAGAAACCTTCCATGCCCCTTTCAACGATCACGCCCTGGATCTCGCCCTGTTCGTTCTTGGCCCACACAACCGCCACCTGGGAAAAAGGTGCATTACTGATCCACATTTTGGCGCCGTTCAATATTACATGTTCACCGGCATCTTTAATGGTTGTGAGCATGCCGCCGGGGTCGCTCCCATGATTGGGTTCAGTAAGACCAAAGCAACCGAGCCATTCGCCGCTGGCCAGTTTCGGAAGGTATTTTTTGCGTTGTTCTTCACTGCCATATTGATAGATCGGAAACATCACGAGGCTGCCCTGTACGGATGCGGTCGATCGTACGCCGCTGTCGCCCCTTTCCAGTTCCTGCATCATCAGGCCATATGAAATATAATCCAGTCCCCCGCCACCGTATTCCACCGGAACGGTTGGGCCAAAGCATCCAAGATCTCCCAGTTGTTTGACAATATGCTGGGGAAACTCCGCCTTTTGCGCATAATCTTCAATGATGGGAGAAATTTCTTTTTTGACATAGTTCCTTACACTGTCACGGATCAGTTTATGTTCTTCCGTGAGTAATTCATCAACCAGGAAATAATCGGGAGATTGAAAGTTATCGGTTTTAGCAGCCATACGAGGTTTATTATGATTTCTGTTTGAAAGGGAGTGCCTGTCCGCCTGGCCATGGTCTGAAACAAGGGCGGCGGCGCGGTGCAAATATACTGGCAAAATGTTGCCAACCTACATTTTGTAAGCCGCATTTTATGTGGTAACTGGCCTTTTCTGTATATTGGACTCATGACGATTTCCCTTCTCGCCCTGGGCGATAGCTATACCATCGGGGAGCAGGTCCCCCTGTTTGAAAGTTTCCCCTGCCAGGCCGTTCAGATGCTCCGTAATAACCATACCGAGCATCATTGGCTGGCTCCGGAAATACTGGCAAAAACCGGCTGGACTTCAGATGAACTCATAAACGCCGCCGCTCATTATGCTTTTCTGCCAGAATATGATTTTGTAACCCTTCTCATCGGCGTTAATAATCAATACCGCGGGAGGGATACGGCATCTTTCAGGCCCGAATTCCGGCAACTGTTACAACAGGCGCTGTCTTTATCCGGCGACCGTCCCAATCATGTGATCGTACTCAGCATTCCCGATTGGGGGGTTACGCCATTTGCTATGGGAAGAGATGTACAAAAGATCAGGGAGGACATTGATGCATTCAACCGGGTTTGCCGGGAAGAAGCCGAAGCCGCGGGTACACATTATATCGACATCACCGAGTCCCAGAGATCCGATGGTTCAAACCCTGAATATCTGGCGGGGGATGGTCTGCATCCTTCCGGTAAGGAATATGCGAAATGGGCCGCCTTGGTCAGCCAGGTCATTTGGGATCATGTGGATGATTGAAGTCCTGTTCCAGGTAAATCGACATTTCAGCCTGGTACTGACGCGCTATTTCAGCGGCTTCTTCCGCAAAATTTTCCTGCCCGCCTGCGTATATGATGGCCCTTGACGCGTTGATGAGCAGACCGTGATCTTTGTTCAGTCCGTGTTCCGACACCTCCTGCAGGCTGCCTCCCTGGAATCCGACTCCCGGTACCAGCAGGAAATGATCAGGAATGATTGTTCTGATCCTGCCCAATTCCGTTGCCTGTGTGGCTCCGGCCACAAACATGAGGTTATTGATGTTTCCCCACTTGCTTACGGTTTTGAGTACACGCTCATAAAGGTATTCCGCAGCGCCGTTACCAGTGGCAATTTTCTGCAGTTCAAAATCGGCTGCACCAGGGTTGCTCGTCAGCCCGAGTACGATCGTCCATTTATCATCATAGGATAAGAAAGGGGATAGGCTGTCTTCTCCCATGTAAGGGGCTACCGTCACAGCGTCAAAACCCAGTTCTTCAAAAAAAGCCCTGGCATAGTATGAGGAGGTGTTACCGATATCAGCCCTTTTGGCATCGGCAATTTTTAGATGGGTTCCGGGAATCATGTCAACCGTTTCTGCCATGGCCTCCCAGCCCTTGAGACCCATACCTTCATAAAACGCAGTATTGATCTTATAGCTGACGCAATAGTCTTTCGTTGCTTCAATGATGGCCCGGTTAAACGCCACTACGGCATCCGGCCTTCCCTGCAGGTGAACGGGGATTTTGCGTATATCCGTATCCAGTCCAACGCAGAGGTAAGACCTTTTCTGGCGGATGGCTTCGATAAGTCTGTTACGGTGCATATCGTTATTTTCTGGGTTCGTGGATCCTGCTGCGGATCTCTTTGGCGATTTCCTGCGACGGGCTATCGGTGCGTTTATTCAATTCCGTGATGATGTTTTCCCTGGATGCCTGCGACCGGTTCTGGCTGAGCTTAAAGACGTGCTCCAAAGACCTCACATGAATGTCGAAACCGTCAATGGCTTTTGCCAGGTTTTGTATGTAATCAGCCGGGAGGCGCCCGAAAGAGGCTTTATTATGTTGGCCTTCATAATGGTCCGTCAGCTCCCTTACGGCCTCCACCGTTCCGGGTTCATCCCTGAAAACAACATCGCCGCGGGCATGTACCGTCATGTAATTCCAGGTGCTGGCCGACATCTCATCCACATACCACGAGGCGCTTACATAAGCATGTGCCCCGGTAAAGATCACCAGTGCTTCCCGTGCATGTCGTAGGGCGGTGTGATGGTCAGATTTTTTCATGACATGCCCCGTCAGGATTAACTCGCCAGATTCAGTGGTCTTGATCAGTAATGGCACCTGCGTGGCTTCCGGCCTTCCGTTTGCGCCTGTTGCAATGACCACCGCAAAAGGGTTTTCCCGCATGAATGCCAGGATGCGATCATCATCCTGTTCTTTGAAATGTGGTAAAGAATACATGATCAATTTCCGGTTGTGGCGATATGCCGTAACATAAGTTGTTCTACCTGTTCATCGTCCCATATCTTTTCGATATCGGGCATAGACATCACATCCTGCATAATCCTTTCCTGCCTGTTTCCGTTCCGCAGTGCCTCACTGTAACGGATATGCGGACTAAAAGTGACCTGGGCATAAGCCGGTATCCATTTGTCGGGATATTTGGCGCTGAACCGGGCTTCGATCTTTTTCTGCAACAGGAATTTCGGGTCGGCCACTTTGTCCCGCATTTCAACAAAATTATTCAGTGCCAGGTCGGCAATGGCATCGCCGTCCGGTTTGCGAAGCCGCTGGTATTCCGGCATGATCCTGTCCCAATTATCTTCAAATTTTTCCATTAAACCATTCAATACCGCACAATCTTCAAATCCACAGTTCATGCCTTGCCCGAAGAAAGGTACGATGGCATGTGCGGCATCGCCGATGAGCGCGAAGCGATCTTCTCTTACCCACGGAAAACACTTGACGGTTACCAGGGAAGAGGTGGCATTATGAGCGAAATCCAGTTCAAGGGTTGGCATCATTTCAGACGCGTCGGGGAATGTGCTGTTGAAGAAATCCCTTGCTTTATCCGGGGTATCAAGACTTTGGAAAGAGGGGCTTCCTTCAAAAGGGAAAAACAATGTGCAGGTGAAGCTTCCATCTGTATTGGGAAGCGCGATCAGCATGTAATTGCCACGTGGCCAGATGTGCAAAGCGTTTTTCTCCATGCGGAAACCGCCGTTTTCCCCCGGGGGTATGGTCAGTTCCTTGTATCCGAAGTCAATATAATATTGTTGGTACTGGAACCTGTCGTGCTGTAGCATATGCGAGAGGCGTGCGGCGGAGAAAGCGCCATCGCTTCCAAAGATCAGGTCCTGTGTGGTGTTGACTTCTTTGTTCTTCTCCGTATCCGTGAACCGTATTGCATAATCCGACCAGTTGATATGATCGCAGCGGTGGTTGAAGTGGATGTCTACGCCGTTTTTTTCGGCAAGATCCATGAGTTTGCGATTAAGCTCGCCCCTGGAAACCGAGTTGATGTACTGTCCTTCTTTGCCATAGGCCTGGTATGAATGGCTTCCGTCAACCTGATGCATATAGCGTCCGTGCATGGGAATGGCGATTTGGCGGATATCGTCCATGATGCCCACTTCTTCCAGTGCCCTTATGCCGCGGTCGCTGAGGGCCAGGTTGATCGAGCGCCCGGCGCTGATGGCCGTTTTGCGCATATCAGACCTTCTTTCGTATATACTTACCCGGTATCCTCTTTTGGTCAGGTAGATAGAGAGCAGGGAGCCAACCAGCCCGGCTCCGATAATGGTGACTTTCTTAGACATAGATTCTTTACTTTAAGGTCTGCCAGGCCGTTGGTGTTCACAGCATTTCTGCGATGATTTCGCCAAAACGGTATACGTCTTCAAACCGGTTATATAATGGAACGGGGGCCACGCGTATTACATTGGGTTCGCGCCAATCGGTGATCACCCCTTTCTTCAATAGTTCGTTGAATATTTCTTTACCGTCTTTCAGCATCAGCATCGATACCTGGCAACCATGCATTCCCGGTTCGGAAGGTGTAATGACTTCGATGACTTTTTCAGACTGGTGTTTGTTGATGTCGTCCAGTATGTAGAAGAGGTATTCGCTGAGTTGCTGTCCTTTGCGGCAAAGGTTATCCATTCCTGCTTCCGCAAATACCTCCAGCGCGGCTTTATGTGCCGACATGCTCAATACGGGCGCGTTACTCAGTTGCCATCCTTCCGCAGTGGGGATCGGGTCGAAGTCAGGCCCCATGTTGAACCGGTTTTCTTTATCGTGGCCCCACCAGCCTGCCAGCCTCGGTATATTCTTATTAGTTATATGACGTTCATGAATAAACGCACCAGCCACACCACCGGGGCCGCTGTTCAGGTATTTGTAACTGCACCAGCAGGCAAAATCAACGCCCCAGTCGTGTAATTTCAATGGTATGTTTCCGGCCGCATGGGCCAGGTCGAAACCGCATAAAACCCCGGCTTCATGTGCCGCTTTGGTGATCGCGGCCATATCGAATACCTGTCCCGTGTAATAGTTCACACCTCCGAACATCACCAGGCTGAGCTGGCTTTGATGTTCCCGGATGGCCTGCAGGATATCTTCCTGGGCGATGACCTTTTCCCCCGGCCTGGGGCCTACTTCCACAATACAGTCTTCGGGTATCAGCCCATGTATCCGAACCTGCGATTGCAGTGCATATTGATCGGAGGGGAATGCCTTGGCTTCGCAAATGATCTTGAAACGGTCTTTCGTTGGCCTGTAAAAACTGGTCATTAACAGGTGCAGGTTAACGGTCAACTGGTTCATCACCACGATTTCTTTTTCAAGCCCACCCACGATATCTTTCAATAATGGGGGGAATAATTCATGGTAACTGACCCAAGGATTTCTGGCATGAAAATGCCCTTCCACGCCATAGTTGGCCCAGTCTTCCAGTTCATTCAGCACATGATCCTGGGTGCTCTTGGGCTGGAGGCCTAATGAATTGCCGGTAAAATATATGGCTTCCTTCCCGTTGATCATGGGAATATAAAACTTGTCGCGGTAATGCTTCAGGGGATCCTGTTCATCCAGGAACCGGGCATAATCCGGTGTATTTTTGTAGGCAAGTCCGAGCCCAACATGTTTTTCCATATTACATTAGATCGTTGCGATCACTTTAAGTTCGATTGAGATAGGGGTTGGCAGGCTTTTCACTTCCACGGTGGTCCGGCAGGCGTTGACTCCCTGAAAATAGTCGCCATATATTTTGTTATATACCGGGAAATCCTTTTTCATATTGGTGAGGAAGACGGTCACGTCGATCATTTTATCCCAACTGCTCCCGCTTGCTTCCAAAACGGCTTTCACGTTGGCAAAGACGGCATGGCATTCCGCTTCAAAATCATACGACAGGATATTCCCTTCGGCATCCTGCTTCAGCCCCGGTATGCTGTTGTCTGCAGCATTCCTGGGCCCTATGCCTGAGAGGAAAAGCAAGTCGCCCACTTTTCTTGCGTGGGGATAAAGGCCGAGCGGTTTGGCTGCTGAACTGGTATGTATGATGTTCTGACTCATATGAAAATCATGGCCGTAAACTAACGGTTGATATTATTCGCTTATTTATATTGTATGCACACGTTTTTTTGTTCGGTGAAGAACTTCAGGGCATCCCATCCTCCCTCTCGTCCCACGCCACTGTTTTTTACGCCTCCGAAAGGCGTGCGCAGATCCCGTTGCAGCCAGCAATTCACCCAAACGATCCCACTGTGTAATTCATTGGCGATAAGATTCGCCCGGCTGATATCCTGTGTCCAGACGGATGCTGCCAACCCGTATCTGCTGGCATTGGCCAGTTGTATGGCTTCCTCGGTGTTTTGAAAACGCTGTAAAGTCACCACAGGCCCAAAGATCTCTTCCTGGTTCGTTTCACAATGAGGCCCGAGGTTTTCTATGACAGTTGGTTCGATGAAAAAGCCATGTTCGCAACGGCCACCGGGGTTATAGGATTTGCCGCCGCACAGGATAATTCCGCCTTCTTCCCTGGCAGTCTCTATACAACCAACAATTTTATCATGATGAAGTTTGCTGACGATGGCGCCCTGCCTGCTGTTAGCATCAAGCGGATCTCCCACCTTCAACTGGCTTACTCTTTCCACAAATGCCAGTTTGAAACGGTCGTATATGGAGTCTTCTATCAATAGGCGGCTTCCGCAAAGACAGATCTGCCCCTGGTTGCTGAAAGAGGATCGGATGACGGTAGACATCATTTTTTTCCAGTCTGCATCCGCAAAAATGATCGTGGGGTTTTTGCCCCCCAATTCAAGGGATAATTTTTTGAAAACCGGTGCGGCCAATGAAGCTATCCTGGCTCCGGCCCTTGTGCTTCCGGTGAATGAGATGGCCTTGATCAGCGGATGTTTTACAATGGCTTCGCCGCAATGGGGTCCGGTACCATGAACGATATTCAGCACACCGGCTGGTAATCCCGCCTCCTGGCAGATTCGCCCCAGTAAAAAAGCGGTCACCGGGGTGACCTCGGAGGGTTTGGCCACCACACAATTGCCCGCAGCCAGCGCCGGGGCTATTTTCCAGGTGAACAGGTAGAGGGGAAGATTCCAGGGAGAAATGCAGCCAACGATACCTATCGGTTGCCGAAGCGTATAGTTAATGGCCCGGTCTTCCATGGCATGGCTTTCAGATGCAAAATGCATGATGCCGGTTGCAAAAAAGCGAAAATTGGATGATGCCCGCGGAATGTCTACTTCCGTACTCAGCCAAAGAGGTTTGCCATTATCATTGGTTTCCGCCAATGCCAATTGAGGTAAATGATGGTCGATCAGTTCGGCTATGCGGTTGAGGATGGCAAATCTTTTTTCGACCGGGGTGACCGACCAGGCCGGAAACGCTTTCTCCGCTTCCTGTACGGCCAGATCCACATCTTTTTCGTTGCTATCCGGTACCTGGCCATACACCTGCCCGGTGGCAGGGTTTACATTATCTATGAAACGGCTGCTGAGAGGTCCGATGAAATAACCACCAATAAAATTTTCCAGGTGGTATGGGATGTCGGCTTGCATGCGATAAAGGTAATTATTATCAAAAAAATTGCTGTAATTTTCTGACCTAAAACGAACAATATGGCGATCGCTGCTCCTTTCAACCTGAAAAAATGGATCGATGAACACCGCAACCTGCTCAAACCGCCGGTAGGCAACCAGTGCGTGTATAAAGATGCGGAAAACTTTATCGTCATGGTGGTTGGAGGGCCCAATTCCCGAAAGGATTATCATTATAATGAAACGGAAGAACTGTATTATCAGCTGGAAGGCGATATTGTAGTGAAGATCATTGAGAATGGAAAACCGAGGGATATTGAGATCAAAGAGGGGGATATGTTCCTGCTTCCACCCAAAACCCCGCATTCGCCCCAACGCGGCCCCAATACCGTTGGATTGGTCATCGAGAAAGTGAGGGAATCGGAGGAAGATGGTTTCCTTTGGTATTGTGAGCATTGTGGAAACAAGTTATACGAGGAATACCTGCATGTATCCGACATCGTTAAACAATTGCCCCCCGTGATGGAGGGTTTTTATGCTGATGAACATAAGCGTACCTGCTCCCATTGCGGTTCGGTGATGAGCCCGCCGGTACGGAAAGGTTAAATTAAGAAAGTCTGGTTTACAGTTTAACGTTAAACCTTACACGTTAAACTTGTTATGCATTCATGAAGATCGACATACACACACATATCATGCCCGATAAAATGCCCAACTGGGTCAAAAATTCGGGTATGGCGATTTTATTCACCTCGAACACAGGAACTGCAAGGCCTGTATGATGAAAAAGGCGACAAACTCTTCCGGGAAGTGGAACTCGAATTGTTTTGATGCCACGGAACGGTTGAAAGATATGGAGGGTACTGTAGACAAACAGGTACTTTCTACGATCCCCTGTGCTCTTCAATTATTGGGCAAAACCGGATGATGGCCTTGAAACATCCAGGTTTTTCTCAACGATCACATAGCCGATACCGTTAGTAAAAATCCAGGAAGTTTCATCGGAATCGGCACGGTATGCCTTTCCCCCAGATATCGGCAAGGCCATTGAGGAAATGGAACGCTGTGTGCATCAACTTGGGTTTCGGTCTGGAGATCGGCAGTAATATCAATGGCATAAACCTGGGAGATGCTTTCTTTCTTTCCTTTTATCAACGGGCTGAGGAACTGGGATGCGCACTTTTCATTCATCCCCTGAAATGATGGGTGAACAGCAAATGCAGAAATACTGGCTGCCGTGGCTTGTTGGCATGCCTGCAGAAACGTCAAGGGCTATCTGTTCCATGATCTTCGGAGGGGTGTTTGAAAAATTCCCCCGATTGCGTGTGGCTTTTGCGCATGGGGGAGGTTCATTTCCGATCACCATTGGCCGCATCGAGCACGGGTTCAACGTTCGCCCGGACCTGGTGGCCATTGATAATCCGGTGAATCCCCGCAGCTATATCGGCCGTTTCTGGATCGACAGCCTGGTGCATGATCCCGCGGCCATGCAATTTATCCTGAACCTGATGGGCCGGGATCATATTTGTCTTGGTAGCGATTATCCATTTCCGTTAGGCGAGCACCGCCCGGGGGAACTGATCGAAACCATGCAGCTCGACCAGGACCTGCAGGAAAAACTGTTTTCCCGTAATGCCCTGGCTTGGCTTGGAATGGAAAAAGTTTCGGGATAATTATTTGAAGAGGTCAGGATAATCCGTGATCACACCATCGGCGCCATTCTCTTCCAGTTCTCCAATCATGGCCGCCTCATTGACCGTCCAGGGTATGACACGCATGCCTTTAGCATGGCATTCATTGATCCTTTGCCTGGTAGCAATTGAATAATGCGGTGAATATATGTATGGAATAAAACCAAGTTGGTCGAGTTGTTCCTGCAGGCTTCGCTTATCGTTTTCATCAATGAGCAGTGCGGTGTTGTAATCCGGATATTTCCGGTGAATGACCTGCAACGGCCTGATGTCGAATGATTGAATGACAACCCTTTCTTCCAGTCCTTTTTCTTCCAGGATGTTCATCACAAGATCAGTGAACTCTTCTGGCCCCGGGTGGAATACGCCGTCCGTTTCGGGCAGGCTTTTTATTTCGATGTTGTACCAGGGCATCGGCCTCCGGCGAGTCATCATGGCTACCTGAACAGAATCGATCAGTTCAGCCAACAAGGGTTTGTATGCGGGTAATTTCTGTTGTTTTGTAAAGCGGGGATGTGGTTTCATGCCCACATCGAATTTTTTTACATCGGCATAATCCATCTGGTAAATATTATACGTCTTTTCCTGTTCCTCGGTAATATACCCGCCATCCGGCTTTGTACTGATCTCGTGGTTGAACCAGGCTTCATGCGAAACCACTACCTGTTTGTCTTTGGAGATCACCACGTCCAGTTCCAGCGCTACAACCGGAAAGCTGAGTGCATGTATCATGGCCGGGATCGTATTTTCCGGCATCAGGCCACGGCAACCGCGATGGCCTTCCTGGATGAATATGGCTGGCATGGGATTTTTTTGTGCGATGATCTTGCTGCTGTGGCAGGATGACAAAGAGATCAGCAAAGCGGCCGTGAATAAAAAAGACCTGTTTCCCGGTCGGGAGACAAGTCTTTTCAGATGTATGATATGTAATGGCATAAGCCAGGTTTAAACAAGTACTTCCTGAATTTCCGTAGCCGGGAGGTTGGCGTTCCTCATGGCTATGCCCCTGACGGCATTGCCTGCAAATTCCTCAAATGCTTTCCTGCTGATGAGGTCATCGCTGACCATCACCGGTATGCCCAGGTCGCCGCCTTCGCGGATGCTCTGTACAATTGGTATCTGGCCAAGCAAGGGTATGTCGAATTCATCGGCCAGATTTTTGCCGCCGTCTTTTCCGAAAATATAATATTTGTTATCCGGTAATTCGGCCGGCGTAAAGTAGCTCATATTTTCCACCAGCCCGATAACAGGTACTTTCAGTTGCGCCTGACCAAACATGGCAATGCCTTTCTTGGCATCGGCCAATGCCACGAGTTGCGGTGTGGTAACAACGATCACGCCCGTTACCGGCACTGTTTGAACGATGGTCAGGTGTATATCTCCCGTACCGGGCGGCATATCGATCACGAGATAATCCAGTTCTCCCCAGTCTACATCACTGACAAACTGTCGAATGGCACTGCTGACCATGGGCCCCCGCCATATCACAGCCTGCTTTTCGTCGATGAGGAGGCCGATACTCATTACCTGGATGCCAAATTTTTCAATGGGAACGATCATGCCTTTGCCGCCGCTATCACGCATCATTGGCCTCTCTCCTCGTATGCCGAACATGATATGCTGGCTCGGGCCATAGATATCCGCATCCATCAAGCCAACTTTGGCGCCACCGGCTTTCAGTGCCAGGGCCAGGTTGGCGGCAACGGTGCTTTTACCCACCCCGCCTTTACCGCTCACCACGGCAATGATGTTTTTGACACCACTCAGGATCGTTTTCGCGTCCTGGCGGTTACTGCTGGTATTGCTGGTGAAGTTGACGGTTACATTGGCCTGTTTGTTGACCAGTAATTGAACGGCGTTGACACAGGCATTGCGGATCATGTCTTTCATCGGGCAGGCCGGTGTTGTCAAAACGACCGTGAATGAAACATCATCTCCGCTGATCGACACATCCTTGACCATATTCAGCGTCACCAGGTCTTTTCCCAGGTCTGGTTCCTGCACATTTCCAAGCGCCTTCAGTATATCTTGCTCTGTCATTGTCCAATGATTTGTTAAAATGAATTATCGGGGTGACAAAATTAACCAATCCATGCCTTACTTTGTTTTGAGATAGGTAAATGTTGTTATTTTTACTCAATTGGTAGTTGCCAGTTCACCGGCAGGCCTGGTAGCCTGCATGTCACATTCCAGCCGGCGGTGCCGGTCTTAATCAAAAAAAATGGCCTCTCCGGGGGTTTTTGCATGAATCGATTTGTACGAATTGCCTTATTCTTTGTTTTCCTTCTTCCGGTGAGCGTTAAAGCGCAATTCGAGTCTTTCCGCGACTCCGTTGTTCAATTATATGGCGTGGTCATGACGGCTGACAGTCTCAGGGCCATACCGGCTGTGAGTATTGTTGTCAAAGGGCAGAACCGCGGAACTTTCACCAACGACAAAGGGGTATTCAGTATTGTTGTGATCAAGGGCGACCAGGTAGAATTTACCAGCATCGGCTTTAAGCCTGTGCGGGTAGATATTCCGCGCGACCTGAAAGGTAACCAGCACAGCGTTGTGCAACTGATGGTCAATGACACCGTTTATCTGCCTGCTACCATCATCAAACCGCGGGTAACCCGCGAGCAGTTTGAAAGGGATTTTGTCAATACCAAAGTGCCGGATGATGACATTGCCATTGCCAGGAGTAACAATAATGCCGCCACCCGCCGTTTACTGATGTCGACGTTACCGGCCGATGGACGGGAGGCTTCCAGCATGTATCTTCGCCAACGGGCCAGTAAACTCTATTATTCAGGCCAGGTTGCTCCGATGAACATATTCAATCCCTTTGCCTGGTCTGAGTTCATCAAGGCATGGAAGCGGGGCGATTTCAAGAAAAAGTCCAGGAGTTAACACGTAGAGCATTTCCCTTTTCTGAACCGGAAGAATTATCTTTATTCCTGTTATCTTTCAGCTGAATTTAACCGGAAACAATATGCGCATTTACTTGATCGGGTTTATGGGTTGCGGAAAATCGCATTGGGGCAGGTTATGGGCAGATACCCATGCCATGCCCTTTTACGACCTGGATGATATGATCTCTGAATCGGAGGAGATGCCTGTGGTGGATATTTTTGAAAAGAAAGGGGAGGATTATTTCCGGATGAAAGAAACCGTTGCATTGCACAATACGCTGGCCTTCGATCATGCCGTCATTGCCTGCGGGGGAGGGGCGGCCTGCTTTAACCAGAATATCAACTGGATGAATGAACACGGGATTACCGTGTACCTGTCGGCTTCACCACCGTTCCTGCTTGACCGGATCATGGATGAAAAAGACAAGAGGCCTTTGCTAAAAAAGATCAACCCGGCAGAACTGCTTTTTTTCATACAACAGAAATTAACGGAAAGGCTTCCTTTTTACCAGCAGGCCAAACTGACCCTTCATGCGGATGCATTGGAAAAGAACAGCCTGGATGTTTTGATCAACACAGCAGACTAACTATGATGCATAAAGGATTTATCAGGCTGGCGGCATTATTGGGCGCTTTGACGGTGGCCCTGGGCGCATTTGCGGCACACAGGCTCAGGCAATCATTTTCTGCGGAAGAAATGATGATTTTTGAAACGGGCGTCAAATACCAATTTTATCATGTGCTGGCATTATTTCTGTCGGGCATCCTGTACCGTGAGTTTTCCTCATCACTGATCTTGTGGGCGGGCCGTCTGTTCATAACGGGTATGATGCTGTTCAGCGGTTCGTTGTACCTCCTGGCCTGGTTGAAATCGGCGGGGATGGAATCTTTACTGTGGGTCGGCGCTATTACGCCATTGGGCGGAACTGCTTTTATTGCAGGTTGGATCTGCCTATTCATCGCCGCGGGCAAAAAAAGTTAATCCCGGGTATTCATAAAAAGCCTTATCGTTGCCCCATCGTGGTTCAAAATAGAGAATTCTATCCCAACATCTTCCATCCTTTTTTTCATGTTCTGTAACCCGTTTCCAAACCTGCCCAGGTTTTCAAAATCGATGCCCTTGCCATTGTCATGAATGGTCAGGCTCAGCCCCCGGGGCTCCTTATTTAACCGTATATCCACAGTTGTGGCGCCGGAATGTTTCACAATATTGTTCAGGGCCTCTTTCACTACCAGGAATACGTTCCGCCTGATCTCGCCGTGTACGACCAGTTTGGGGATCCTGTCGGGTATGGATATGTGGCATTCGATTCCGGTGTTTTCAAAAAACTCCAGCGCATAACTCCGGATGTAAGCGATCATATTGTCCAGCGTATCATTGCTGCTCGACATGCTCCAAATGATCGCGTTCATTTTAACAAGTAGGGCATTGGCGGAGAAAGATATTTTTTCGATCTCGGGTATATTCTGGCCAGACAGTTTTTTCTTGGCCAGTTCGCTGTACAGGCGGATGGTGGTCATACCGGCTCCCAGGTCATCGTGCATGTCGGCACTGATCCTGTTCCGTTCGGCCTGTTTGGCTTCAATGATGGCCAGTTTAGTTTCATCGGCGGCCTTCTCTTCATTGAGCCTGATGGCTTCTTTGAAACGTATCTCATCCACCAGTTCCATTCTTTGTTTATACGAAAGGCCAACAAGAAAAAATATTTGAGATACGATCGCGCCTATTTCAAAATAAAACAGGGAAGAAGTGAGCAGGTTGGGGGAGTCGGCACTGATCGGAACAAGCGCAAGGGCGATGAGGGAGCAAATGACCTGTACGGCACAACCGATGGAAAGGTAATTCATCAACCTGTTTTTATTTTCCAGGCCCAGGATAATATAGATAAAGCTGATGCCCACTGCGGTTATTTTCATCGCATTTTGCAGCGCATAACTCCAAAAAACGCTGTCGGAAAAATAATGGACAATGGAGTGTGTGATGATCAGGAAGATAAGGATGACGATCTGGGAAAGGAACAGTTTGTTGAGGAAGGGGAACTGCCGCGCCGTATCCAGGAATTTCCGGGTGAACTGGATGTAAAAGATATATCCCACATTGAGCAGTACAAGCCACCAATGGCTGAAGAATTCGCCGGCCCAGACTGCCGGGTTGTTATAGAACCAGGCATAACTCATCATGATCAGACCCATGCAGCATGAATAAATGCCATTATAAAGAAACTCATTCCTTTTCAGGGCGATATAGTTCAATATGCAGAAAACGAACATCATCAGCATGACACCGGCAAACAGGAAGCCTGCCATTTTTCTGACCGATGCATAAAAAGTCAGTTGTTTCACATAGTTCGGCAGGTAATCCGGCCGAATGATCCTGGCGCTGACAAAATTGTAATCGCTCCGCGCAAAAATGGCCCTGAGCAAAAAACTGCGCCGGCTTTTTGGCGGAACGGAAACAAATACAAACCCATTTTTGCCCCCCGGTATCAGCTGCATCTCGTTCTCCCCGTTGGTGTTGATTTGGTATAGGGCCAGTTGCTTGAAATACATTCCCGGGTAAAAATACCCATGTATGGCACTGTCATGGGAGTTGTTGATGGTAAAACGCAGGTAGACCGGGTATTGCAAGAGTTCCCTCGGAACCCTTCTCCGCCCCGGGAATCGGGTTAGAGGCGCAAACCTTAGTTGGGCCGCATCGGCCGGCTTCAATTGCTTGCTGCTGTCGATATAAAAAAAGGTGCTGTCTGTAATGTCCGTTATATACATTCTTTCACCTGATGTGATAAGCGGGTCGCCCTGGGCATATTGCGCCCGGACAGTCAGCCCCGACATTACCAACAGCATGGTGAAAAAAAATAGCTTCAAAACAAACCGTTTACTATCAAACCTACATAAATTCGTTTAAATACCATGGGTAAACGGCGGATGGCCGTAGTTTACCTGCGGGTTTTTTATCTTTGTACTCAATGGCTAAGAAATCGAAAAACAAATCCACTAACCCTGAATCTGAAGGACTGCAATCTGATCCTGTAGAGAAAATCAAGGTGAAACAGTTACTGAAAGACGAACGCACCCACAAGATCGCCGGCAGTATCTGCATCCTTTTCGCGATCCTTTTCTTTATCGCATTCACTTCCTACCTGTTTACCTGGGATGAAGACCAGGATAAGGTATTTCGCCAGGGATATAAACTGTTGCTGGTCACCGATACCAAGGTTGATAACCTCATGGGCACATTCGGGGCCTTCATCTCTCATTTTTTCATATATAAGGGTTTCGGCATTGCATCGTATCTGCTTTGTTCCCTGTTTTTTGTCATCGGTGTGAACCTGTTCTTTGGTCGCAGGGTATTTTCGGTGGCCAGGAACATCAAATATATCATCATCGGCCTGCCACTGATAAGCGTTACCGCTTCCGTAGTATTCGGGGCCCAGAATTTTCCCTGGGGAGGGGCCGTGGGAGATCTTTGTAAAGACTGGCTGTACAACAGCATCGGCGCCATCGGAACTGTAGGCCTGATCATCGTTGCCTTTCTGTCATACGTCATCTGGCGCTTCAATCCGAATTTCGACTTTTTACAGGGCCGCAAAAAAGAACCGGTGACTGCAGAAGAGATGACGCCGGACCTGGCTCCGAAGGAAGAGCCTGTCAAAAAAGAACCGGAGAAAAATAAAGCGGGTAACGCATTAAAGGCGGAACCTCTTCCATTGCAGGTCAATCAACCGGAGGAAAAACCCTTTGAACATGAACTGACCGTAGTTGAAAAAGAACCCGTTCAGCCCATCGTTGAAGAAAAGCCTGAAGAACCGGTACAACTGCCCGTTGCCGAGATACAGCCGGAACCCAAACCCGTTCGTGCACCCAAGGTTATCGTACCGGATACTTCGGGGCTCGAACTGGAGATCAAGACCATTGAAGAGAATCCCGTGGAAGAAGTGAAAACGGCGGAAACGGTCAAGGCATCCAAACCATACGACCCCATTCTCGACCTGCGTGACTATAAATATCCTTCACTCGACCTGCTGGAAAATCATGGCAGTGAAAAGATCGTACAGGACCCGCAGGAACTGGAAAACAATAAGAACCAGATCATCAATACCCTCAAGAATTACGATATCCAGATTCAGCGCATATCAGCCACCGTTGGTCCTACGGTCACATTGTATGAGATCATCCCGGCAGCGGGTGTGCGCATTTCCCGGATCAAGAACCTGGAAGATGATATCGCACTGAGCCTGGCCGCCCTTGGCATCCGCATCATCGCCCCCATTCCGGGTAAGGGTACGATCGGTATTGAAGTGCCGAACGCGCGTAAAACGCTTGTCAGCATGAAGACGTTATTGTCTTCCGATAAATTCCAGAATAATAAGTATTCCTTACCAATTGCCATTGGAAAGAAGATCGATAACGAGAATTTCATTGTAGACCTGGCATCCATGCCACACCTGCTCATGGCCGGTGCAACAGGCCAGGGTAAGTCGGTTGGGTTGAATGCGATCCTGGTATCGCTGCTGTATTCCAAGCATCCTTCACAACTGAAGTTTGTACTGGTCGATCCCAAAAAAGTGGAATTGAGTATTTACCGCACGATCGAGAGGCATTTTCTGGCCAAGTTGCCCAATGAAGAGGAGTCTATCATCACCGATACCAAGAAGGTGATCCATACATTGAACGCGTTGTGCATTGAGATGGATAACCGGTACGACTTGTTGAAAGAAGCCGGCTGCCGGAATATCAAGGAATACAATGAGAAATTTGCGGCGCGCAAACTCAACCCCGAAAAAGGACACCAGTACCTGCCATTCATTGTTCTGGTGATCGATGAGTTCGCCGACCTGATCATGACGGCAGGCAAGGAAGTGGAAATGCCTATCGCCCGCCTGGCTCAGCTGGCCCGTGCCATTGGCATACACCTGATCATTGCCACCCAGCGGCCTTCGGTGAATATCATCACCGGCACCATCAAGGCCAACTTTCCTGCGCGCATAGCCTTTAAGGTTAGTTCCAAGATCGACAGCCGCACCATACTCGATATCGGCGGCGCCGAACAGCTCATCGGCAAGGGCGATATGCTCATCAGTTACAACGGGGAGCTGGTTCGCCTGCAATGCGCTTTCGTGGATACGCCAGAAGTGGATAAGATCGTAGATTTCATCGGAGAACAGCGCGGCTATCCACAGGCATTCCTGTTGCCGGAGTATGTGGATGAAAAGGAAATGGAAGGACGTGATTTTGACATTAACGACAAAGACAGTCTATTTGAAGATGCTGCCAGGCTTATCGTGAGCAGCCAGAGCGGCAGCACTTCTTTATTGCAACGCCGCATGAAACTCGGGTATAACAGGGCTGGCCGCCTGATGGACCAGTTGGAAGCGGCCGGGATCGTTGGTCCTAACCAGGGCAGTAAAACCCGTGATGTGCTGATCAAAACGGAATCGGAACTGGAACAATACCTGGCCGAGAAATTGTGATCGGCCGCTTAAACCGCTATTTTTACGCACGGAAGTCAAATCCCCATGTCTAAATTCCTACTTGTTGGTCTGGGCAATCCCGGTAACGAATATGCGAATACCCGCCACAATATCGGGTTCGATGTCATCTATGCCTTTGTGCAAAAGCATGGAGGCCAACTGGCGGTTGACCGCCTCGCTTATCATGCACAGGTGAGTTGGAAGGGCAAACAGTTTGTCTGCATTTGCCCTACAACCTATATGAACCTCAGCGGCCGGGCGTTCAAATACTGGCTGGAGAAGTCCAGGGTACCGCTGGAAAACACCCTGACCATTGTGGATGACCTGTCTCTCCCCATCGATCGTTTACGCCTGAGGCCTTCCGGCAGGCACGCGGGGCATAACGGGCTCAAGGATATTGAGGCCATCCTCGGAACCGACGTTTACCCAAAATTGCGGTTTGGCATCGGTAATGAGTACCCCAAAGGCATGCAGGCCGATTTTGTGTTGGGGAAATGGAAAAGCGAAGAGCTTCCTGTTGTGCGGTTTAAAGTGGAAAAATCAGTCGAGATCATAGAAGGATTTGCCTCCATGGGCATTGAAATGACCATGAGCCGCTATAATCATCTGCGTTATTCGCCCGAATAATAATAGGGCTCTGTATTTTTTTTTAATGTGTTTTTGTTTATTTTCGTTGCTGAAACTCGAAAACCCGCTAAAAACGTGCTATGAAGATAATTTGTATTGGAAGAAACTATGCTGATCATGCAGCAGAGTTGGGGAATACCGTGCCAGATGAACCGGTGATCTTCATGAAGCCCAAGAGCGCCCTGCTACAGGCGCACACGCCATTCTATTACCCGGAATTCACCAATGAACTGCATTATGAATGTGAATTGGTTTTAAGGGTCTGTAAAAACGGAAAATATATCCAGGAAAGGCATGCTGCCAATTATTATAACGGTATCACCGTTGGTATTGATTTTACTGCCCGCGATATCCAGGATGATTGCAAGAAAAACGGGCTTCCCTGGGAAAAAGCCAAGGCATTCGACAATTCTGCCGCTGTGGGCAAATTCATCGACCTCACGCCCGATTTTAATAAAAAGAACATTGAGTTTTCATTAACCAAGAATAATGAAACGGTGCAGAAAGGAAATGCCAGCCAGATGATCTTCAGCTTCGACAGTATCATTTCTCATATCTCCAATTATTTTTCCCTGAATATTGGCGACCTGATCTTCACCGGTACGCCAGCCGGAGTAGGCGAGTGTGTGGTGGGCGATGAACTGGAAGCTTTCCTGAACGGGCAAAGCCTCCTTAAGCTGGAAGTAAAATAGGTGCCTAACCATAAATGATTCCGATCCCTCCAACCCGGGGGGATTTTTTTATGCCTTCCTGAGTAACTGCCGGATCCATGCACGTTAGCCGGACTGTCAATTGACGGATAACCTGTAACTTCATCGTAATTTTTTAAACCATGATAATCGGGGACATCATCAGCCTGCTCGAAGGGCAGGCGCCACCATCGCTGCAGGAAGACTATGATAATGCAGGATTGATCACCGGTCAGGCAGACCAGGTTTGTACAGGCGTGCTGATCAGCCTGGATGCCACAGAAGAGGTGATCAGGGAAGCGGTCGACAGGAAATGTAACCTGGTGATCAGTCACCATCCCATTGTCTTCAAGGGATTGAAAAAGATCAACGGAAAGAATTACGTGGAAAGGGCATTGATTCTTGCTATCAAACACGATATCGCCCTGTATGCCATTCATACCAACCTCGATAATGTGATCAACGGCGTGAACGGAAAAATGGCGGATATGCTGGGCCTCGTAAACCGAAGGGTTTTATCACCCAAGCCGGGATTATTGGAAAAACTTGCCGTTTTTGTGCCACATGCGCACAGGGAAAAACTCCTGGAAAGCCTGTTTGCCGCCGGTGCGGGAAAGATCGGGAATTACAGCGAATGCAGTTTTTGGGTGGAAGGGGCTGGGTCTTTCAATGGAAATGAACAAAGTAACCCGGTGATCGGGGAAAAGGGTCGCCGTCATATTGAGCCTGAAACCAGGGTTGAAGTCATATTTCCACACTGGCTCCGCCATAAAGTGCTGTCCGCCATGCGCTCGGCCCACCCGTATGAGGAAATAGCCTATGATCTGTTTTCACTGCAAAATCATCACCAGATGATCGGGAGCGGCATCATCGGGGAATTGCCCCAAACCCTGGGGCGTGAAGCTTTTTTCGGGCAACTGAAAGAGGCCTTTGACCTTCCCCTGATCCGTTATGCCGGACCGGAAAAGAAGCTGGTGCGTAAAGTTGCCCTTTGCGGTGGCGCCGGCAGCTTCCTGATACCTGTGGCTAAGGCGGCCGGAGCCGATGCTTATGTTACGGCAGACCTGAAATATCATGAATTCTTCGATGCCGAAGAACAGCTCCTCCTGGCCGATATCGGGCACTATGAAAGCGAACAATTCACCATCGACTGGTTGTTTGACATTTTGCAGGAAAATTTCCCTAACTTTGCCGTCCTTAAAACCGGGATCAATAGCAATCCAGTCCGTTATTTCATCAGGTAATCAACGGGTTATAACGAAGGCCGACATTGCCACAATCCGGTAAACATAAAAAAATACACTATGGCTTCAGTAAAAGAGTTTTCAGTTGAAGAAAAATTGTCATCACTGGTCCGTTTACAGAAGATCGACTGCAAGCTGGACGAAGTCCAAATCCTGAAAGGGGAGCTGCCGATGGAAGTGAAAGACCTGGAAGATGAAATCGAAGGACTGCATGCCCGCCAGGTAAGGGTTGAAGAAGAGATCAACGGCATCCAGGAATTCATCGAACAGAAGAAAGAAGCCATCAAAGAAGCGCAGGCGCTGATCAAGAAGTATGAGAAGCAAAGTGAGAATGTAAAGAACAGCCGCGAATTCGAAGCCATCAATAAGGAAATTGAAATGCAGCAGCTCGAAGAGAAGCTGTGCGAAAAGCATATTAAGGACGCCACGGAAGAGATCGCTGAAAAAGCCCGTCAGCTCGACCTGGCCAAGAAAGCCGTTGGTGCCAAGGAAGCCAACCTGTCTGCTAAAAAAGCCGAACTGGAAAAGATCATCGGTGAAACGGATAAGGAAGAAAAAGAATATAATAAGCAGGCCGCCGATGCCCGCGTACATGTGGAAGAACGTTTGCTGGGCAGTTATGACCGTATCCGCAATAATTTCCGCAACGGACTGGCTGTGGTACCGGTTGAACGTGACAGCTGTGGCGGATGTTTTCACGCTATCCCGCCTCAAAAGCAAAGCGAGATACGTCTTCGTAAAAAAGTCATGGTTTGCGAAAACTGCGGACGGATCCTGGTGGACACCGATCTTTTCGATGCAGTTGAAGTCAAGTAATGATCACTCATATCATTTATTAAGCCCGTTCCATCAACGGGCTTTTTTGTGTATAAAATCTTCCGGGAGACTGCGGCCTTATGTCTGTTGCTCCATGCTTTTTTACTAATTTGCCCGTACGATGATAGATAAACTCCAGATAAGGAATTACGCGATCATAGACGAACTGGATATCTCTTTTACCCCAGGCCTGAACATCATCACTGGCGAAACCGGCGCCGGCAAAAGTATTTTGATGGGAGCCCTGAACCTGGTGCTTGGTCAGCGGGCCGATACGCAGGTGTTGTTTGATACCAGCAGGAAATGCCTTGTGGAAGCGGTTTTCAGGGTGAAGAAGCAAGACAGGATCAACCGTTTTTTTAGTGAGAACGACCTGGATGAGGAAGATGAGATCAGGTTGCGCAGGGAAATCAGTTCGAATGGCAAATCGAGAAGCTTTATTAACGACACACCGGTCAATCTTTCACAACTCAGGTCGCTAAGCCATATGCTGGTTGACCTGCATCAGCAATTTGACACGCTGGAACTGGGCTCGGAAGACTTTCAGCGGGAAGCCCTGGATGCTTTTTGTGGCAATCTGACCCTAGCGTCAACGATGGCCGGCCAGTATGCCGTTTACCAGTCAGCCAGGCATACGCTGGATGAACTCCGGAGAAAGCAACACCAGGCCAATCTTGAACTTGATTATAACCGATTCCTGTTTGATGAACTGGATACGCTGGCGTTAAAAGATAACGAAGCGGAAGAACTGGAAGCGGAAAGCAGGCTTCTCGAAAATGCTGATGCTGTCAGGGCGCAGCTTTCCGGTGCCAGCCATATATTGAAAGAATCCGAACAGCCCCTGGTTCAACAGATCAAAACCATCGTCAACCGCCTCCGGCCCTTGCAGGAATTCCATCCCGATCTGACGGCCATTACAGACAGGCTGCAGAGCGCACAGCTGGAACTGGCGGATATTGCGGACGAACTGCAACGCATAGACGATCATATCGAATCCAGCCCCGGCCGCCTGGCATGGGTGCAGGACAGGCTTTCCTCCATCTATACATTATATCGTAAACACGGTGTAAAAACCACGGCAGCGTTACTTTCTATCCAGGAAACGCTGCAGGGAAAACTGGATGCGGTCATGAACCTGTCGTCCGGCATCAGCGAATGGGAAAAGAAAACCTCCGATGCGGAGACCGCCTGCCTTGAAACGGCCGCAAAACTCTCAAAAGCCAGGCATAAGGAAAAGGATTCATTGGGAGATAAGGTCGATCAATTACTGAAACAGGTTGGTATGCCCAATGCCCGCCTGAAGATAGATATTGAGAAATCTGTTTTAAGTTTTTCAGGAACGGATGATATCCGTTTTCTGTTTGATGCCAATAAGACCGATCGGTTCGAATCGCTCCAAAAAGTGGCCAGTGGCGGCGAATTGAGCAGGTTGATGCTGAGCATCAAATCGCTGGTGGCAGGTAAACTGCAACTGCCCACCCTGATCTTTGACGAGATCGATACGGGCATCAGCGGAGAAGCAGCCAGGCAGGTTGGCATGATCATGAAAGGCATGTCGGGTAACCACCAGATCATAGCCATCACCCATCAACCCCAGATCGCGGCCAGGGCTTCCTCTCATTTCTTTGTGTATAAAAAGGAAGAAGGCGGACGGATCAAGACTTCCATCCGTAAACTTGATGTGGAAGAACGCATCATGACTATTGCAAGGATGCTCAGTGGAGAAAAACCAACACCAGCCGCTGTGGAAAATGCCCGGGAACTGGTGGAAGCCTGATCGTATCTCTGACCAAGCATCATGTACAACCTCGTCAATATCCTGCTCATTCTACTTGCCATTTGGGCTGGTTATGTGCTGCACGGAATCATCAAAAAGAAATTTGATCCGCGGTCTTCCGGGGGCAATTTGCTGATATATATTGTATTTCATGCGGCCATGATCTTTCTCCTGGTTTACCTGGCCAGCCTGTTGATAATTTGGAGCACCTATTGGTTCATAAAAAAATAACTGTCTTACTTTTACCGTAATTTCAACGCTTAAATAAAACCGATATGTCGAATAACCTGCTTAAAGGAAAAAAGGGGATCATCTTTGGGGCCCTGGATGAAAAATCAATTGCCTGGATCACGGCGATCCGTTGCTTTGAAGAGGGTGCGCAACTGGTGCTTACCAATGCGCCCGTGGCGTTGCGCATGGGAGAGATCAACAAACTGGCTGAACAGGTCAAGGCGCCGGTTATCCCCTGCGATGTCAGCAGTACTGAGGATGTGGAAAAACTGATCGATCAGGCCATGGAGCACTTTGGTGGCGGTTTTGATTTTATCCTGCATTCCATTGGTATGAGCCTCAATGTTCGGAAAGGCAAACATTATACGGATATCGATTATGGGTTTAACGCCAAAACACTGGATATTTCGGCTATCAGCCTTCACCGTGTGCTGGCCACCTGTATGAAAAAAGATGCCATTAACGATTGGGGCAGTGTGGTTGCTTTAACCTATATCGCGGCTCAAAGGGTATTTCCCGATTATAACGAAATGGCCGATGCCAAATCGCTTCTTGAAAGTGTGGCCAGGAGTTTCGGATACCATTATGGTGTGAAGAAGCACGTACGGATCAACACCGTATCACAATCCCCGACACGTACCACCGCAGGATCTGGCGT
This sequence comes from Ferruginibacter sp., assembly GCA_046329695.1. GTDB lineage: Bacteria > Bacteroidota > Bacteroidia > Chitinophagales > Chitinophagaceae > Ferruginibacter. The sequence goes on along the minus strand of JAXLUE010000005.1, from coordinate 72,994 downwards.
GAAGGGTTTTGACGGATTTATCAATTACGCGGAAAAGATGAGCCCGTTAGGTAATGCCAGCGCGGCCGACTGTGCCAACTATTGTGTGACCCTGTTCAGCGACATGACCCGCATGGTGACCATGCAGAACCTGTTTCACGACGGAGGATTTTCTTTTACGGGTGTCACACAGTCTGTCATCGAACAAATGGAAAAATAAGCCGCACATGAACTGGCTTGATATAATAGGTCATATCGGATCGGCGCTGAGCAGCATCACGTTCATGCCACAGGTTTACCGGGTATGGAAAACCAGGAGTGCCGGCGACCTCAGTATGGCAACCATCCTGATCATATTCGTCAGCACACTGATATGGCTTGTTTACGGAATTGGCAAAGAACTTTGGCCGGTAATCATCTGCAACGGGATCATATGCGGATTGTCTGTGGTGCTGATCTATTTTAAATATGTATTCGGAAAAGATAAAAATGTTAGGTCGGCTTGAGGTGCCGGCACCCATATAGAAATACCATTTGAATGGTATAGCTGAATAGGAAAGGTGACATTAAATTTAACCTGAAAAATAAACAATCAAATATGAAAACAGTAAAACTGACCCTGCTCTCCCTTTTCTTTCTGGCGGCACTTGCCGGTTGCAGTAAAAGCAATGACAGCAATAACAACACAAACACGAATTTCATGACGGCTAAGGTGGATGGGGCCTCTTATGTTGCCAATCTTGTCACGCAGGCCACGATCACATCGGGTTCACCCAGGGTATGCTCTTTTGCGGGAACGGGAACAAATGGCCAGATCAATATTGCATTGGGCAATTATGCCGGACCGGGCACTTACACAATTGGTTCATCCGACCCTGCAAACTCCGCTATTTATACACTGACGGCATCTCCTTTCACGGCATACACGGCCAATTTCATCCTGGGTTCCGGAACTGTGACCATCACTTCTGATACCGGAGGCATGGTACAGGGCACTTTCAGTTTCTCTGCCCAAAATAATTCCGGGGGCACCACTGTTACCAAAAATATCACGGAAGGTTCTTTCAAGATCAGTCTGTAACCATCATACCATACGACATAAAAAAGCCCCGCTTCACGGGGGCTTTTGTACGTAAATGTTGGTTGATCGATCAGTACTCGTCTTCATTGAAGAAGAAATCTTCTCCTGGCTGGGATAATCGGGCCAGATATCATCCAGACCCTCATAAATCTCACCTTCTCCATTTTCTCCAGCTCCTGAAGACTTTCATTACTCTGGCCAGGCGCACCGCTGCGGATGCTGTAGTCGATTAATTCATCCTTGGTAGCAGGCCAGGGGGCGTCTTCCGTGTGTGAGGCCAATTCAAGTGTCCAGAACATCTTTCTTAAGGGTTTATTTTTTTGCAAATGTAACCGTTCAGTTGAAATATCCAAAAGTGTTTATTAACAGCTCCAGGCTACTTTAACGAAACGTTTAATCGCCAGGATGCATACTGTCAGACATCCGGAACAGGCATTTGGTTGCCCAGATCCGAGGAAGGGTCATATTCTCTGCCGTAATACCGTCCTTATCAATAATTGGTTATTTTCGGGCCATGTTAGAAGCCCGCCAGATAGAGAAATATTACGGAAAACTACACGTGCTGAAAGGGGTGGATATGAGCATCAACCGGGGGATCGTTTCCATCGTTGGGTCTTCCGGGGCGGGTAAAAGTACCCTGGCTGCATATCCTGGGCACACTGACAGGCCCGACAGCGGGCAGGTAGAACTCAATGGGCAAAGAACAGACAAACTGTCCGGTAAAACGCTCGCCAAATTCCGGAACAGGCATATCGGATTTATCTTCCAATTCCATCACCTGTTGCCTGAATTCGACGCGCTTGAAAACGTCTGTATCCCCGGGTGGATCGCCGGGGCAAATAAACGGGAAACCGAAAAAAGGGGAGAGGAATTGTTGGCTTTACTCGGACTCGAAAAACGCATGCATCATAAACCCGGTGAATTATCAGGAGGGGAGCAACAACGGGTTGCCGTGGCCAGGGCACTGATCAATAAGCCGGATATCATCATGGCCGATGAGCCAACGGGAAACCTGGATTCTTCCAACGCACGCGATCTGCACAACCTGTTCATCCGGTTAAGGGATGAATTCGATCAAACCTTTCTCATTGTTACGCACAATGAAGAACTGGCCCAATTGAGCGACAGGATGGTGCATATGAAAGACGGGAAGATCGAAAGGGTTTAAAGTGCAACATTTGAACGAAGGCCATTGGTATGCCAACGATAGCTTTAAACTATCAACCGTTAACCTGAACCTTATTATCCTTTCAGTAACAACCCGATCCTCTCAGCCACTTTCTCTTCATTTGGCAGCATGGCTCTTTCCAAAATCATATTCATCGGAACAGCAGGAAGGTTCAGGGAGCCGAGCACTTCAACCGGAGCATCGAGATAACGGAAACAAGTATGCGATATTCTTCCGGCCAGGGCTTCTGAAAATGAATTGTTTTGTTGTTCTTCGGTTACAATCAGGCATTTTCCGTGTTTGCCGACCGTTTCAAAAACAAGTTCTTCATCAAGCGGGAACAAGGTCCTGAGGTCGATGATCTCCACCTGCCCGGGGAATTTCCTGGCGGCGGCCTTCGACCAGTACACACCCATACCATAAGTGATGATGCAACAAGTCTCGCCTGCATCTATTTTATCTTCATTTGCTTCCAATACCCGCCGCCCTTTACCCAGCGGAATGATGTAATCAGACGAAGGTTCTACGGTTTTGGCATCTTCTGTGCCCGGAACCTTACTCCAGTAAAGGCCTTTATGTTCTAGCATGACCACTGGGTTTGGGTCCAGGAACGCCGCTTTCAACAAACCCTTCATATCGGCTGCATTGGAAGGGTAGACCACTTTGATGCCTTTGATGCTGAGCAGGGTGCTTTCCACGCTTCCGCTATGATAAGGGCCACCGCCGCCATATGCGCCAATGGGAACACGGATCAGCGTTTGCACCGGGAACTTTCCGCAACTGAGATAACAGCTTTTGGATATTTCCGTCACCAACTGGTTCAGGCCCGGATAGATATAATCGGCGAATTGTACTTCAACAATGGGTTTGGCTCCCACGGCGCTCATGCCAACCGTTGAACCAATGATATAGGCCTCTTGAATGGCTGTGTTAAAAACGCGGTGGTCGCCGAACTGTTCAGCCAGTGTGGCGGCTTCACGGAAAACCCCGCCCAGCCTGCGTCCTACATCCTGGCCATACAGAACCGCTTCCGGGTATTGTTCCATGATCTCGCGTATGGCGAAGAGCGCGGCATCTCCCATGAGAACTTTATCCTTATGCTCAGGAGCCCTTTCGCCCGATTCATTTTTGACGGGCGTTTCTGCAAAAACATGCGCCGATACGTCATTCGGGTCTGGTTCTGTGGCTGAACTGGCCGCTTCAAAATCTTTCTTCACCCGGGCATAAGCCTCCGCTTCCAGTTCCTGCAGATGTTTTTCCCCAAAGCCTTTTTGTATAAGGATATTTTTGAGCTTCGGACCCGGGTCGTTAATGGCATGTTGTGACAGGTCTTCATCGGTCCTGTAAAATTCTTTCCTGACTCCGCTGGTATGATGGCCAAGCAGGGGCACTTTGGCGTGAACCAGCCATGGCCGGCGCTGTTGCCTGACATCCTGGATGACTTCCTGCATCTTGTTGAAACTCTCTATGAAATCACTGCCGTTAATACGGATGCGTTGAATGCCTTTGAATCCTTCTATAAAATCATACGCATCACAGGTCCTGGCCTCACCGGAAGATACGCTGATGCCCCAGTCGTTATCCTGCACCAGGTAGATCACCGGCAACTGGTGCAACGCCGCAAACTGAAATGCTTCACTGACTTCCCCCTCCGTAACAGAGGCATCGCCCAGGGAACAGATCACCACCGGCATTTCGCCCTGCGGGCCCTTGGCCAGTTTGGGAGACCGGATCGCATCCAGGTATTTCAGCCCCTGCGCTATACCGGTAGTGGGGATGGCCTGCATGCCTGTTGCACTGCTCTGGTGAATGATGGTCGGCTTGTCTGCACCACGGTAATTCGGGTGATTATAATACTCCCGTCCACCAGTGAACATATCATCTTTTTTTGCCAGCAATTGAAGCATCAACTGGTAAGGAGAAAAGTCGAGTCCAAGCATGATGCTCTCATCCCTGTAATAAGGACTGATATAATCGCAGGGTAACAGATGGAATGCCGTAGCCAGTTGAATGGCTTCATGCCCCCTGGATGTGCTGTGCACGTATTTGCAGATTTGCCTGTTGGCTTCATAGGTTTCGGCCATGGCTTTAGCAGTACACATCAGCCGGTAAGCGCGGATGAGGATATCGTTGGAGATGGTCATGTGTTTGTTATTTCACGCAAAGCGCAGTGACGCAAAGTAAGTACAGTCTGTTTAATTGTACAATGGATGTCCGGGTTTGTGTCAACTTATTTCTGAAAGAGGCAACATGCAAAATAAAAAGCCCCGTCATGGCGGGGCTTTTCGTGATTATTTCATTTTGAAACTTTCCAGGAATTTAGTGGTGAAGTTTCCGTTCCGGAAGTTTTCGTCTTTCATCAGTTGCAAGTGAAAGGGTATGGTTGTTTTGATTCCCTCGATCACGTATTCACTCAGTGCGCGGCTCATGGTGTTGATAGCTTCTTCGCGGGTTTGCGCCACGGCGATGAGTTTACCGATCATGGAGTCGTAGTAAGGAGGGATGACATAACCGGCATAAACATGGCTGTCTACGCGAACCCCATGACCGCCGGGTTGGTGAAGGACCGTGATCCTGCCGGGTGAAGGCCTGAAATCATTGTATGGATCTTCTGCGTTGATGCGGCATTCAATGGCGTGCATTTGAGGGAAGTAGGCTTTACCTACGATCTTTTCGCCCATGGCGATCTTGATCTGTTCTTTGATCAGGTCGTAGTTGATCACTTCTTCGGTTACGCAATGTTCCACCTGGATACGGGTATTCATTTCCATGAAGTAGAAATTGCGGTGTTTATCCACCAGGAACTCGATGGTTCCGACACTTTCGTAATTGATGGCCTGTGCTGCTTTGATGGCCGCTTCACCCATCCGCTGGCGGAGTTCATCCGTCATAAAAGGAGAGGGGGATTCCTCCACCAGTTTCTGGTGACGGCGTTGTATGGAGCAATCGCGTTCACTGAGGTGACAGGCATTGCCATACTGGTCGCCGGCGATCTGGATCTCAATATGGCGTGGCTCTTCCACGAATTTTTCCATATAGATACCGTCGTTTTTGAAAGAAGCAGCGGCTTCAGCTTTGGCATTATCGTAATTTCTTTCCAGTTCACTTTCTTCCCATACCACCCTCATACCCTTACCGCCTCCGCCTGCGGTGGCTTTCAGGATGACGGGATAACCGATCTCTTTTGCAGAGCGTTTGGCATGTTCTGCATCCTGGAGGAGGCCTTCCACGCCCGGTACAACGGGAACACCGGCCTTGATCATGGTTTCCTTGGCAGTGATCTTATCACCCATGGCATTGATCATATCAGGGGTCGGGCCGATGAACTTTATGCCATGGTCGCCACAAATTTTTGCGAATTTGGCATTTTCAGCAAGAAATCCGTAGCCCGGATGAATAGCATCCGCGTTGGTTATTTCCGCTGCAGCCATGATGTGGGCCATGTTCAGGTAACTGTCGGCGCTGGCAGGTTTTCCGATACAAACGGCCTCATCGGCAAACTTCACGTGCAGGCTATCTTTATCTGCCGATTGAGTAAACAGCTTCTGTTTTGATGCCCCATTTCTTTACAGGTACGAAGGATACGCAATGCGATCTCGCCCCTGTTGGCTATAAGAATCTTCCTTAAACATCCGGAAAATTTGAAAATGTGAAAATTTGACTATGTATCAAAGACAAGCAAGGCTGGCTACTGATACATATTTACAGTTGCTATCCCCGGCATTCATGTATTAGGCGGGGTTTACCAGGAACAGCGGTTGATCATATTCAACCGGGCTTGCATCATCAACCAATATTTTGACAATGGTTCCTTTCACTTCGCTTTCGATTTCATTGAAAAGTTTCATGGCTTCTATGATACAAACCACTTTACCAGGTGAAACTTCATCACCCACATTCACAAACATAGGTTTATCAGGGCCTGGCTGGCGATAAAAAGTACCGATCATCGGGCTCTTAATGGTAACATAGTTGTCGGTCTTTTCAGGTGCGGCTTTCGCGGCCGGTGCTGCCGGGGCAGCGGGCGCAGCTGCAGGAGCCGGAGCAGCAACTGCGGCAGGGGCCGGCGCAGCTGCAGTGGCTACGATATGCTGAACTGGATCTTTCTTTTGTTTGATGGTGATCTTGGTGCCATCCTCTTCGATCGTTATTTCACCGATGGAAGTTTTGTTGATGAGCTTGACCAGCTCCTGGATTTGCTTGATGTCCATGGGAAGTATTTAAGTAGTTAATTTGGATAATCAAAATCGGGTAGCTAAGATAGGTAATGATTCTTCAATTCAACAAGAAAGATTTTAAGGTTTTTGCCCGATTTATATCAAAAATGATCGAAAATTGGGCTAAAATGGCTTAAAAATGACTGTTTTTGACATAAAATAAGGCCGGAGCTTTTATCTTCCGGCCTGATATCGTTGGCTGTTTTTCAGCATTAATCTTTTACCCTTTCCACATATTCGCCAGTCTTGGTATTAACGCGGATCAATTCCCCTTCATTGACAAACAGCGGTACGTTCACATTGGCTCCGGTTTCAACGGTTGCAGGTTTCAGGGTGCGGGTAGCCGTATCGCCTTTCATACCCGGTTCGCTGTAGGTTACTTTTAAAACGATCTTATCCGGCAGTTCAACGCCCATCGGAAGATCGGTTTCACCGTTGATCAGTACGCCGACTTCCTGGCCTTCTTTCAGGAACTGGGGGGCATCGATCATGGTCTCCGCCACGGTGATCTGTTCAAAGGTTTCGTTGTCCATGAAACTGTATCCGGTATCATCTTTATAGAGGTACTGGTAGTTTTTCTTTTCCACGCGAACGGGGAAGATGGTTTCACCGCTGTTCCAGGTCATTTCTATGGTACGGGCATTGTCCACACCTTTCAGTTTTGCCCAAACCTTGGCTGCCGCACGGGCGGTCTTGTTCTGGCCGAATTCGATCACGGAATAAAGGCTTCCGTCGATTTTGAGGATCAGGCCCGAGCGCATATCTGCTGTAGTTGCCATAAATTAGTATTTACAGTTGCTGTTTTGTTTTGACGCTGCAAAAGTAGGTATCCTCACCGTAATTCCGAAATCATAATTGTCTTTCGCAGCCCCGGAAATCAGGCCCGTCGATTGGAAGGAGGCCACTTGTTCACCAGCCGCGTTTGGTGGATGATTTTGCTCAGTTTTCTTAAAATCCCTGACACCGGCATTTTGCTTCCTCAGCGAAACAGTTACCTTTGCTGCGCAAAAAATATTCATTTCATTATAAACCCAAGTACATGAAAGTAACGGTTGTAGGCGCCGGGGCCGTAGGAGCCACCTGTGCCGATAATATTGCCCGGAAAGAGCTCTGCGATGAACTGGTTTTGGTAGACATTAAGGAAGGCGTTGCGGAAGGCAAGGCTATGGACCTGATGCAGACTGCCCAGTTGGAAGGGTTTGATACCCGAATCACAGGAAGTACGAATGACTATGCTAAAACGGCCGGCAGTTCTGTAGCCGTGATCACGTCTGGCATTCCCCGTAAGCCGGGCATGACCAGGGAAGAACTGATCGGGATCAATGCCGGTATCGTTAAGACCGTTACGCAAAATATCCTGCAACATTCACCGGATTGTATCATTATCGTGATCAGCAACCCGATGGATACTATGACATACCTCGCGCTGAAAGCCAGCGGTCTTCCTAAAAACCGCGTGATCGGTATGGGGGGCATACTCGACAGCGCCCGATTCCGGTATTATCTCAGCCAGGCCATTCCCTGTTCTCCGAACGACCTTCAGGCAAACGTAGTTGGCGGACATGGCGATACGACCATGATCCCATTGACCAGGCTGGCCACCTATTGCGGAACACCCGTTGCAAAATATATCGATGCCGACAGGCTAAAAAAAGTTGCTGCTGATACCATGGTAGGCGGTGCAACACTCACCGGCCTCCTGGGAACTTCAGCCTGGTACGCACCCGGAGCCGCCGGAGCTGCCCTGGTGGAAGCCATCGTGCGCGATGAAAAGAAAATGATGCCTTGCTGTGTTTCACTGGAAGGAGAATACGGACTGAACGATATCTGCCTCGGTGTTCCTGTTATCATTGGCCGCAATGGATGGGAAAAGATCGTTGATTTTGACCTGAATGATGAAGAAATGGCCGCTATGAACAAGAGCGCCGAAGCCGTGCGTAACATGAACAGCGTATTGGCCACACTTAATTTGTGATCAGACGGGAAATGAATATGGAAGCCGGTCTCAGTGACCGGCTTTTTTTTGGCAGATTTAGCAATTTATTGGCGGGCTTACTTCATTATTTCTTTATTTTTCTCCTTTAAAACAATCAACATGAAAAATATATTTGGTTCGATACTGATTCTGGGATCCATATTACTGGCCTCCTGTAAAAAGGAATCCGTTGAACCATCAGCACCCAAACTGATCTTTAAATTCAAATTCGACAGTACGCAGGCACGCCTGAATAACCTCGGGCAGCCGTCTACGTTACCGGCAGGACATGCGGCACAGTCGCCTGTTTTCAACAAGATGAGTGCGCATTATCTCGAGCTGGCACCCGATGCGCTGACGCCACTGGGAGCCGGTGATATTTTATACCATGCCCCTGAAGTGACCACCGGTGGAGCCAATGCGATCGATTTCAGCCAATCAAGTTTTGCGGGAAACGGGGAAACATTTTTGTCTGTTTCCCCTGTCATCCCGTAACCCCGGGAACATATAGCTGGATCCGCGTGTCACTGGCTTATCAGAATTATGATATTAAATTCCGTGCAGCCGGTTTCAACCTCACGGGAACCGTTGCATCATTCGTTGGTTTCCGCACGTATATCCGTTCCTTTAAAGTGAAGGATTCCACCATTACGGTCAATGCTAATAAAGACCAGGGCTTCTGGGCACTTGAAACAGGCGTTTCCGGATTTGGTTTTGTAACGAGTGGTCAAGCGCCTGCCGGTGCCACCACCGTGCCCAATCCGATCTTTGCCACTTCTCCGGTGCCTGCAGGTTCCTGCGTGGTTACAGGGGCATTCGCAGCCCCGCTGCAAATCACCGGAACGGAAACCGGGGATGTGATCGTGGAAGTATCTCTCTCAACCAATAAAAGTTTTGAATGGATCGATTCAGACAATAACGGTACTTATGATCCCCAGGCTGGCGACCAGGTTGTAGATATGGGACTCCGGGGTCTGATTCCGAGAAAACTGTAAGTTAGAAGAACGGTAAATGATGAAGTGAGAAGCAGGCTGTGCAGGGAATGTTACGGAGGAGTGCGCCATCTATGTGGATTGATTTCATGGTATATCGCACCATGGTTAACCCGTCCCTGGCATGTTGAACAGGTTATTGGTTCAGGGATATTTTCTCATTCGAAATAATCGACTTCCAAGCTATCCCTACATTCTTTATCATTCAATATTCCGTCGTCAGCTCACTCCGTTGACCTGGCTTTCTTTGTGGATCTTGCCAATCAGTCCCTGCAATACTTTACCCGGTCCGCATTCAGTAAAGATCCCGGCGCCGTCGGCCACCATGGCTTGAACACCGTGCGTCCATTTGACCGGGCCAGTTAATTGTGCCACCAGGTTTTCTTTAATGCTTGCAGGGTCAGTTACGGCGGATGCGTTGATATTCTGGTAAACGGGGCAAATGGGGAGTGTGAAAGGTGGTTTGTTCGATGGCGGCTGCCAAGTTCTTCCCGGGCAGGCATCATCAGGGGAGAATGAAATGCACCGCCAACAGGCAGGATCAGTGCTCTTTTTGCACCGCGGCTTTCAGTCTTTCGCAGGCGATTTCCACACCTTGTAAAGAACCACTAATCACTAATTGACCGGGACAGTTGTAATTGGCGGCAACCACTACCTCTCCGCCGTCATTCGCGGTAGCATGCTGGCAGATCTCTTCAACCTTTTCATCGGCAAGTCCCAGTACTGCGGCCATCGTCGAGGGTTGATCTCGCAGGCTTTTTGCATGGCCATGGCCCTGACCGACACCAGTTTTAATGCATCGGCAAAATCCAGTGTTTTATTGGCCACGAGGGGAGAGAATTCCCCCAGGGAATGTCCCGCCGCCATTTCAGGCCTTGCGTCTTCCAGGGTTGAAAAAGCGGCGATGCTGTGTATGAATACGGCGGTTGCGTGATATTGGTTTGTTTCAGATCTTCTTCCGAACCGTTGAACATGATATCAGAGATCCGGAAACCCAGGATATCATTGGCCTGTTCGATCAATTCTTTGGCATCATGGCTTTCTTATAGCGACTTTCCCATGCTGGGAATTGAGCGCCTTGTCCGGGAAATGCGTAGCGTGTTTCATAATCGGTAAATTGTATCCCTGCAAAGAAAAGAAAAATCCCTCAGCGCGAGGGATCTGGATCAGGTAACTGTTATTTTTAATGCAGGCGCGAACTTGATGAGTTTCATGAATTCACTCCGGGTTTCATTTTTTTCAAATTCACCGTAAAGGCGGAGGTGGTTGTAACCGAGTTTTGTTTCGATACGCCCCGCATCATCATACACAGGTGAGAGGCTTCAATGACCACGGCAACACCCAGCGGATTCAGGGATTGCTTGATCGATTCCAGGATCTGCGTGAGTCAGCCTTTCCTGTACCTGCAGTCTGCGGCTGAAAACGTCAACCACACGGGCGATCTTGCTCAACCCGGTTATATAACCGTTGGGGATATAGGCAATATATTGCTTTTCCGTAAAACGGTAGCATATGGTGCTCATACGTACTGTATAATTCGATATCCTTCACGATGACCATTTCGCTGACATCTTCCCGGAATAATGCAGATTCGAGGATCTCATTGGCGTTCATGGTATAGCCGCAGGTCAGGTATTGCATCGCTTTGGCGATCCTTTCGGGTGTTTTAACAAGTCCTTCCCCTGGTGCTGTCTTCGCCAAGCATTGAAATGATATTCCTGTAATGTTCGCTCAGTTCTGACGTGACTTTTTCGTCGTACTCGTCTTTTCTCTGATAAGCCATGGTTGTGTATTGATGTGTTGTTCCTGACTATGAAGCGGGGTATTCAACAAAGTTTCGCTCTGTTTCGTATAGCCTTATCTGTAAGTCAAGCGTATGTTCGGTCTTTTTTCTCAGTATCTCGTATATGATGATGGCGATGTTTTCGGCGGTTGGGTTGATGCCATCGAATTCGGGACAATCCTCATTCAGGTTTTTATGGTCGAACCGTTCAATGATTTCGAGCTTCACCAGGTCGCTGAGTTTTTTGAGGTCCATTACATAACCGGTTTGAATATCAGGCACGCCCGTCAGTTTGACGATGAGTTCGTAATTGTGGCCATGAAAATGGGGATTGTTGCATTTGCCAAACACTTCGCGGTTCGTTGATTCATCCCAGCCTGGGTTATGCAGCCTGTGTGCTGCGTTGAAATGTTCTTTACGAAATACCGATACTTTCTGGCTCATGCGCATATATTACAAAACTGGAACAAAATTGTTGTGTTCGGTTGGGTATTGAGATGTTTTTTCCGGTCTATGCCGGCGTTTAGCTTCGGGGTTCCCCATAGTATTCCACATAGATACGGGGTGTTTCATACATTTTCAGGGAGTGCAGGACGACGCCTTCGGGCAGGTTGGGTTCCAGTTGTTGCCAGATGCCCATGACCAGGTTTTCGATGGAACAAAGTTTGCCCTGCATAAAATCCACGTCCATGTTCAGGTTCTTATGATCCAGCTTTTCAATGACAAATTCCTGGATGATCCCGCTGAGTTTTTTGACATCGTACACAAAGCCGGTATCGGGGTCTGGCCAGCCTTTGATGGTGACATGCAATTCAAAGTTGTGCCCATGCCAGTTTTCATTGGCACATTTGCCAAAAACGGCTTCGTTTTGTTCACGGCTCCAGGCCGGGTTATAAAGCTTATGGGCAGCGTTAAAATGTTCTATCCTGGTAATGTAAACCATCGCCGGCTTTGAATTTTCGCAAAGGTAGCCCCTTATGAGTGAAATGTAAAGCAATAATGCGAAATTTGTGCGATGCAGGTATTGCTTACAGCAGCCACTGAGATGGAGTTGTCGGGTTTTATGCCCGGACATCCCGCCATTCATACATTGGTAACGGGGGTTGGGGTGCCATCCACATTGTTTCAACTGACAAAGCGCCTGCATCAGATCGATTACGACCTCGTGATCATGGCTGGCATTGCGGGCACATTTCAGCACGATTGGCAGCCCGCTGAAGTTGTGTTGGTTGCGCAGGACTGTTTTGGCGACCTGGGTGCTCAGGAGAATGGTCATTTCAGCAGCATTTTCAGCATGGGTTTGTCTGATCCGGAAGTCTATCCTTATACCAATGGATTCCTGGAAAACCCCTTGCTTAGTGAAGGGGCCTGGCCTTATCGTTTGGTTCGCGGCATGACCGTCAATACCATTTCGGATGACAGGAACCAGACAGCCCTGTTAAAATCTACCTGGCGGCCGCATATTGAAACCATGGAGGGTGCCGCCCTGCATTTGGCCTGCCTGCAGAGCGGCGTTCCATTCATTCAGATCAGGAGTATCAGCAATATCGTTGGTGTGAGAGATAAATCTCAATGGAAGATCAGGGAGGCGGTTGCTTCTCTTGCCCCCGCGATCGATCAATGCATTTCACATTATTCAGTTTCTCATTAAAATACCGGAACCATTCATGAAGATCAGCATCGGATTTTCTCCCTGCCCCAATGATACTTTCATATTCGACGCCCTTGTTAACGGATTGATCGATACAGGTGACTTGGAGTTGGATGTGCACCTGCAAGACGTTGAAACACTGAACCAGTGGGCCGTTGAGGGACGATTGGATGTCACCAAACTGAGCTATGGAGTATTACCTGAAGCATTAAAACAGTACGTTGTTTTAAACAGGGGCTCGGCTCTTGGCAGGGGCGTGGGTCCATTATTGATCTCATCCGGTAACATTGATCCGTTGCAGGTGGAAGCACAACCTGTTGCCATTCCGGGCCGGCATACAACAGCCCACCTGTTGTTTTCGCTGGCGTATCCGTCGGCGCAACAAAAAGTGTTTCTACGGTATGATGAGATCGAGCAATTTGTGATGGATGGAAAAGGGTTGGGAGTTATCATTCACGAAAACAGGTTCACATACAAGCAAAAAGGATTGATGAAGGTGACCGACCTGGGTGATTTCTGGGAAAAGGAAACTGGCAACCCCATACCACTGGGCGGCATTGCGGTAAGAAGGGAAATCGACGTAACGGTGGCAAGGATGGTGGATGATTTGATCGGCGCCAGCCTTGAATATGCGTGGGGCCGATATCCTGTCTTGAGCGATTATATTCGGATGTATGCACAGGAGATGAGCGAGGATGTGATGCGTAAACATATTGATCTGTATGTCAATGAATATTCGCTCGACCTGGGCGATGGGGGTCGTTCCGCCGTGCAAAAACTGTTATCAGTTTACCGTGAAGTGAATCATATCAATGATGGTTGGCCGCCTGTGTTTATCAGGTCCTGAGATTCACCGCCATATTTATGCCATCTGTTCTTTTAAAGCTTTGGTATATACCTCCAGGCATCTTTTTCGGGCTGTTTCATGATTGACCATTGGCCTGGGATAGCTGAAATCTTCAAATTCGGGTACCCATTGCCCTATGTAAGACAGGTTCGGGTCGAATTTTTTTGTTTGAAGATGCGGGTTGAATATTCTGAAATAAGGGGCCGCATCGCATCCGCTTCCCGAAGCCCATTGCCAGCCTCCGTTATTGGCCGCAAAATCAAAGTCGAGGAGTTTTTCGGCAAAATAGGCTTCTCCCCATCTCCAGTCGATCAACAGGTGTTTGCAAAGAAAGGAAGCCACGATCATCCGGACCCGGTTATGCATGAACCCGGTAGCGTTCAGTTCCCGCATGCCCGCATCCACAATGGGATAACCCGTCTTTCCCTGGCACCATTTTTCAAAGTTATCGGGATCATTTCTCCATTCGATCAGGTCGTAAGCGGGTTTGAACGATTTGCCCGCATTGACCTGCGGGTAATTCCAGAGTATCATATGATAGAAATCCCGCCAGATCAATTCATTTAGAAAGGTTTCAGACAATGATTGGGCTTTGGCGGCCAGCATCCGGATACTGATCGTTCCAAAGCGGAGGTGCACGCCGAGGCGGGAAGTGCTCCGGATTCCGGGTATGTCGCGTCTTTCGCTGTAATGCCTGATCAGATCTTCATCGGGTACGGGTGAGGGAAAGTCGGTGTCGGATCGGTTGAATCCGATGTCCGTTAAACCGGGGATAGGCTGATTCTGCATGGCCAGGAAGGCATGGAATTGTTTTTCCGAGGGATATGGTTGTAATGACTGTTGGGTGAGTGTTGCCTTCCATTTCCGGCTATATGGCGTGAATACCGTATATGCGTTACCGTCATCTTTACAAATTTCCAGTTTTTCAAATATCACCTGGTCTTTATAGGTCTGAAACCCGATCCCTTGTGAAGCCAGAAGCGTTTTGATTTTATTGTCACGCTCAGAAGCGTAATGTTCATAATCGTGATTGGTGAATACCGTATGAATGTCAAAACGTTTGATGAGATTGGGAAAAACAGATTCCGGCTTTCCGTGAAATACGAGAATGTCGGCTCCTGCTGCCCGAAGTTGTTCCTGAATCCTGATTAAGGCCTGGTGAATGAAGGCAACCCGCCGGTCGTTCTTATTTTCCAGTCTATCGAGGATGTTGGTATCAAAAATGAATATGGGTACAACGGGTAATCCCGCTTTCTGGGCATGATACAGGCCAGTGTTGTCTTCCAGCCGGAGGTCGCGTCTGAACCAGAATATGTTTACTTGTCCCTTCATGCATGGAGGATTATCCAAACGCTAACAAAATACATCAGGATTTGTTTGTTGGATCTGTCTGTAAATTTCCATGGTTGTCCGGTGATTATAGGTTGTTTCACCGAGGTGAGATACCCACCTCATGTTATAGATCGAATTGGTGAGAAAGACCTCATCGGCCTCCAGAAGCATTTCCCTTGTTATGCTGGTTTCCATCGTTTCCATACCCATTTTTCTGCAGGCCTGTAAAACAAATGACCGCATGATACCTGCCACGCAACCTTCTGAGAGCGCAGGGGTCATCAGCACCTGTTGCCTGATCAGAAAGAGGTTGGCAATGGTGGAATCACAGATCCTTTCGTACTGGTTTAGTATAAGGGCGTCGTTGCAGTGTTGTTCCCGGGCATACAGCGCCCCCATGACATAAGGGAGATAGTTATTGTGTTTGATATTGGCAAATCGGTCGCAGGATTTACGGGCATCGGGGTAAATGCAGAGCCGGAGCCCGTTACTGTTCAGGCTGGAGGCGGGGTTGGGAATATCCCAGGTTTGTATGATATAATGCGGGTAGAGGTTGATCGGGTCGTACAGGCCACCATCGCCCCGGAAAAAAGTCCAGCGAACCCTGGCATAGTGTTTTTTATTCTTAGCCAGGAGTTTGAGTGTTTCTTCCTCCAGTCTTTCTGGCGTTAGCAAAGCCGGAAGTTGAAATTGCAGATCTTTCAGGCCTTTCCATAAACGGGGCAGGTGTTCATCGGCCAGTATCAGTTTTCCCCCGGAAAATTTCAGGGTTTCAAAAAGGCCGTCGCCAAATCGAAGGCCTCGGTTATCTGCACCAACGAGCGGGGTGCTTTCATCCAGCATTTTTCCATTATAGATCAGGTATGGCATATCGGCAAAATAAAAAATCTCCGCAGGTGCGGAGATTACTGTTAAAGATATGGGAACAATTACATTTCCTCGATGATTTTATGTTTGACCGCATACATGATGAGTCCTGCCGTGCTTTTTGAACCGGTCTTTACTTTCAGTTTATCCCGGATAGCCTCAACGGTTCGGGGGCTAAGGTCAACGATATCGGCGATCTCTTTGGTGCTTTTTTCTTCGCACATAAGCCTGAGGATGGTCATTTCCTTTTCACTGAGGTTGGCTTCGGGGGCTTGTCCGAATACGGGTACTTGCGGTTCCTGCCTTTGTTTGAGGTTGTTCAGCAGTGCCTGGTTGGTCAGTGAGTTAAAATAGTATTCCTGTTCGTAGCAGGTTTTGATGGCTTCGTAAATGATCTCGCTGTCGCTGGTTTTGGTCAGATAGCTGTTAGCGCCCAGTTCCATGAGTTTTGTGATCATGCTGTTATCATCTACCATGGTCAACATGATAACTTTGATATGCGGGTTGATCTTTTTAATCTCCGGAAGAGTGGCGATGCCATCCATAATGGGCATTTGAATATCCAGGAGGATCACGTCAACGGGAATATTCTTAATGAGGTTGAGCAGGTGCATGCCGTTGTCGGCTTCCGCAATGACTTTGATGTCTTTTTTGGTGCTGAGCGCTGTTTTGACACCGGCGCGGTAAAGCACGTGATCGTCGGCTATGATGACTTTGATTGGTTCTGTTGATTCCGGTTTCATTGTATAAATATGGTGTGAAATTAAACTTTTTTTGAATAGTAAGTTTACGACAATATAACGTTGGCGCAAATGTCAAATTATTTGATTTTACAAGATAGAGGGTTAGTACCTGATCCCTTAGATGGGGTTTTTACTATCTTTTTACGGCTTACCCTGTGAGTGAGGACTTAAAAGCCTAATAAATTGGTATTCAGAACTGTTTAATACCCTGTTTAGCGTATTTCGGGGTAAAAGGCAAGGGATAAATGGTTACAAAAGCCTGGAATCTGATTCAGGTTCTTTCTCGACTCGTTAAACTACGTAGACTTTATGAAATAAGGCGATCTTTCAATCGCCCTATCCAGTTCATAAGAGCACGGACCACTCTTCAAGTATTAAAGATGTTTGCGAGAATGATTGGAGGCAAGGGAAAAACAACGGAAAAGAAGGAGGAAATGACTGAGGAGGTTAAATATTATTGAAGTAGAATTGTGAATAATGGAAAGAGATCTTTTTAACATATTATATAACGTACATTATTTTCTAATTATAGTTATATGTATAATTGGAATTATTTTAATAAAAAAATATGGACAGCAAAATTATGCAATGAGATTTTTTATATGGTATCCGATTATTGCAATTATATTAATGTTTATCAATGCCATTTTCTATTACAAGGTAATAGAAATTAAAAATCGATTTCAAATATTAGGTCTTATAAGTAATTTATCTGTATTTGCACATTTTATAATTGTTGGACGGTTTATTGTATTGCAAATCGACAATAAACCTAGTCGGTCAATAATTTCATTTTTTCATCTTATTATTATCGGCTTTTTGTTTTTAATGTTCTTTTTTGTCTCTTCTTTCAATAATTTAAGTACTCTTCAAATTTTTGTTTCGAGTTTATGTCTTTTTATTTTTTGTATGGTATATTTTTTTAAAATATTAAAAAACCAAACAAAAGATCTGGGTGATATTAGAATTAGCCCAGAATTTTGGATCATTTCAGGTGTGTTTCTTTCGATGGGGTTATTGATTCCTATCCCAATAGTATTTAACATGTTAAGGCAAAGTTCAACTAAAGATTTAATTAGGGTCTTAAGTATAATAAATTGCTCATGTTACATTATACTTCATTTATTCTTTTTAAAAGCATACTTATGTTTGAAAATGGGGCGCATGGAATAATTTTCGTATTACTTCTTTATTGTCTATTAGTTATTACATTAATAGCTTTATTAACTTTTATTGTCTATCTATATAAACAAAAGCAAGCTCATTATGAATCTAGAATAAGTGAATTTAATTCGTTGCTTGAGAAATCAATTCTTGAAGCTCAACTTGAAATTCAAGAGCAAACATTTCAACACATCTCACAAGAGATACATGATAATATCGGTCAGAAATTGACCTTGGCTAAACTCAATTTAAATAGGTTAGACTCCAGGTTTTTGGGAGAGAATATCAATTCAGTTAACAACACCATCCAGATTATCGGCGAAGTGATATCTGACCTCAGTGACCTTAGCAGGACAATGAGTTCGGAGGTGGTTCTGCAGAATGGGTTGATCAAGGCCATCGAATACGAAATCACCCAGCTCAACAGGGCCGGCATATATAAGTTAAAAATGCAGGTGATCGGCGATGGGGCATTCCTGGAAGCAAAAAGAGAATTGATCCTGTTCCGTGTTGTACAGGAATCCCTGAATAATATCATCAAGCATGCGGAAGCCACGGAAATCACGATCAGGCTACACTATGCTAATACAAGTTTGAGACTTGAGATTCATGATAATGGCAAGGGTTACCGGCTGGAAGAAAAGGATGGCAAGGGCAACGGCCTGAGCAATATACGCCGGCGTGCTTCGATCCTTAACGGCAGATGCCACATTAATACTTCTCCGGGTAATGGAACTATGATTCAAATAGAAATACCAATCGATGGACAAGAACAACACTTGGAAGGTCATCCTGGCTGATGACCATATACTCCTGAGGGATGCACTCGCGAGCCTGATCGGTTCTTTTGACGAATGCAGTATTTCCGGCGTTGCCGGAAACGGTGAAGAGGTTATGGACATGCTGTCCCGCGGTATCAAAGCGGATATGCTGGTGCTTGACCTGAATATGCCCAAACTGGATGGATTTGAAACGGCCCGTAAAGTGGCGAAGCAGTACCCGGATATTCATATCCTGATACTCACCATGTACGATTCAGAGATCGCGCTGATCAGGTTACTGCAGGTAGGAGTGAAGGGGTTTTTGAAAAAGGACATTCATCCCTCAGATCTCAGGCGGGCGCTGGTTTCGGTGGCAGAGGGGGGGTATTATTATTCTCATAACGCCACAGGTAAACTGGCTAATTTTTTTCAGAAAAATCACGACCGACAACTGCCGATCGACAGGGCCTTGCTGACAGAAACTGAAATGAATTTTCTCCGGCTTGCCAGTACGGATATGACGTACAAGGAAATCGCCCATCAGATGAAAATCAGTCCCCGTGCCATTGATGGTTTACGAGACGGACTGTTTGAAAAACTGGATGTAAAAAGCAGGGTGGGGCTGGCCATCTATGCTGTCAGGAATGGTATCGTGACGATCTAGTCGATGAGCTTGTTGCGCATGGCATACATGATCAAGCCACCAATGGTCTTGGCATTCACCTTTGCTTTCATGTTCTGGCGGATCGTTTCTATGGTCCGCGGGCTCAGGAAAATGATCTTGGAAATCTCTTCAGTCGTTTTATCTTCTGCCAGTAATTTGAGGATCTTGATCTCTTTTTCATTAAAGCTGACCGGTGCAGCATTGCCATAATGCTGGCGGACATTCTTCTTCTGCATCAGTTTACCCATAACGGCCTTATTCACGAGTTCATTAAAGTAGAAATCATCATTCATGCAGGTGAGTATGGCCTCGTAGATCTCTTCCGGGTCTGTCGTTTTGGTCAGGTAAGCATTAGCCCCCATTTCCATCATTTTACTGATCATCTGTTGATCGTCATACATGGTCCAGTACGATGATCTTGATATCCTCATAATTCTTTGCGGATCAGCTGGATGGCATTGATGCCGTCAATCTCTGGCATCCTTATATCCATAAGCAACACATCGGGCTTTTTAATGGAGATCTTGTGCATCAGGTCTCTTCCGTCCTCCGCTTCCCAGAGCATCTTCAGGTTGTTTTTTCCGGAAAGGGCCATTTTAATGCCGTCACGAAAAATTTTATGGTCATCTGCAATAGCAAATCGGATCTGGTTTTCAGCAGACATAATCTTGATAATTAGGGGTTGAATCTGTTTCCTGTTGGTTCAGAACCTAAATTACTGATTTTATGGTTATTTGATTGAAAAAAATATTATGTAGTTGAAAATCAGTTATTTACTTAAATGAAAATCGTAAAATTACGTTACAGCATGCAAGTATTAATACGTTATTGTTGATTCTGGGCAGGATCTGGTAAATTATTTGCTAATTAGCTGGTTTTCATTTTGTGGCTCACTAAGTTATTAGCTGTTTCCCCATTGGCCTGGGATACAGGAGGAACCGCTTTATTTCTTGGGGAATCTCTGAATGCCTTGTTCAGAGAGGATTTCAGCGATTTTCTGGGACCATGGGCCTCATAGATTATCCACTTCTGTGGATATTATTCGTTTGTTTTTGTTTGATTCAGTATTTTTACCCCGTAATCTTACCTTAAAAAGGATAGTAAAATTACTATTTAGGGCTCGTAGAACTACCTGATTTTAGGTGACCCAATAGGGGTCAGATATCAATTAAATGCAGTCTGGATAAGGGTTTGGTTCAATCGTGCTTTTACGTATAAGTCTCCTACCTCTTGGGTAAGAATACGATAAGTTGGAAGTTTACAGTGCAATTAATCATAAACCACTAAAAAAAAAATTATGGGCTCTGGACTCTTAGGTAGCGAATACATGTTCGTAAATGACTAATGTAAATTTTGAATTTGAGAAGGAGTTTTCTATTTTTGAAAAAAAACTCCTATCCCTAAATCCTTAATTTACATATCATTTCTATCAGAACTACTTCCTTTAATCTTTTGTTCATTAGCTTATTCTAAGTTAACAACAAAAGCATTAAAGGTTTTTTTTATATATTCTATTTTCCTCGCAATATTCGTTATACTCGCATTTACTGCATTAAGTATTCTTAAAAATCAAGTTTTATATATTTCAATTTTCCGGATTTATACAATAGTTGAGTATACTTTTTTCTCCTATTTTCTTTTTAGTTTGTTTAAAAGCGTCATTTATAAAAGATTTGTTTTATTTACGATTATTCCATTTATCCTCTTTGCTATAATCGACTTCCAAACGCATAAGGATACTTTCACTAACACTCCATCAATTATTGAATTTTTGATTTTTATTTTTTTTCTAATTTACTTTTTTTACGAAAGAATGAATATTGTGAATTCATACCCAATCTACAATAGTATTAGCTTTTGGATATGCGTAGGATTATTGCTCTATTTCTCAGGTAACTTTTTCTTCTTTCTATTAAGCAAGTCAACAACTGATAAGAAAATTATTCACCAACTACAATTTATTTACATTTTCGTTACAATATCAAAGAATATAATTCTTTCATTATCATTTATTCAAAGTGAAATTGCAGAAAGAAATGATGATTCTCTCAATATCCCCAATGAAATAAACCTGGACAGTTTTCACCCTAAAAGCACCTTTAGTTAATGTTCTTCTTACAGGCTGATACTTCGGGTATTTCAAAGCTCATGTTCATCGGAACATTGGGCATGCTGACCCTGGCCATCGGGATCATTGTATTTGTGATTTTTCACCAACGCAAGGTCATCCGTTACCAGGCCCAGATGAAACAACTGGAGGCCGAAAAACAACAAATACTGCTTAATGCCTCCATTCGTTTCCAGGAAGAAGAGCGTCAGCGTATCGCGGCCGACCTGCATGATGATGCCGGCCCATTACTGGCAACGGCACGCCTGTACTTAAATGAGAACCTGGTAAACCAGGAAAAGGCCCAGCAACTTCAAAGTATTTTCAGCGCCAAACAGATCATCGATGACGCCATCCTGCTGATCCGTAATATCAGCCATAGTTTGATGCCCCCGACAT
The DNA here is from genome assembly GCA_046329695.1 of Ferruginibacter sp. Lineage (GTDB taxonomy): Bacteria > Bacteroidota > Bacteroidia > Chitinophagales > Chitinophagaceae > Ferruginibacter. The sequence continues at coordinate 51,264 of JAXLUE010000005.1, read as the reverse complement.
TGAAGAATTTCGGCCTGGAAAGCGCAACCAATGACCTCTTCCAGAAAATCAGCGGCAGCGGCAGCCTGAATGCAAGCGCCCGTTTTCATGACTATCGCGAGAGGCTCAAAGTGGAACAGGAACTGCTCGTTTTCCGTATCATCCAGGAACTGGTGAACAATATCATCAAACACAGTAACGCCGGATTTATCCACCTTACCCAAAACGCCAACGCCAACTTTCTGTACCTACGTCTTCACCACGATGGAAAGGGTATCGTTCAGGCAGAATTCGATAAACTCAACCAAAGCGCCCAGGGCCTGGGCCTTAAAAACATCGCCAGCCGCATGAAAGTGCTTAACGGGCGCATTTTCTTTGAGATTGATCCAAGTCAGACTTACTACAAGATTACCCTGGAAATACCCAAGCAGGGAATCGTATAATACCCGCTTCTTGGTAGTCAACCACTTTTTTTACCGGGCATGAACAACATGTTCAACTTGTTCATAATTTTACCGAAAGCTATGGTACCCAATCAAATCAAAGTGGCAATAGCCGATGATCACAAGATATTCAGAAAAGGGGTTATCCTTTCTCTGAGGCCATATACGAATATCAAGTTTGTCATGGAGGCTGAAAATGGGGAGGAACTCCTGGCAAAAATCCCGGAATCGGTACCTGATGTTGTTTTATGTGATCTTAAGATGCCTGTGAAAGATGGTATCGATACCACCAAGCAGATCACCAAGAAATTTCCGCATATCCGTGTCATCATTCTTACCATGTATGAGGATGAACGATTTGTGGGCCACCTCATGGATTGCGGCGCCGCAGGCTACCTGCTGAAAAGCACCGAGCCGTCGGAGATCAAAAAAGCCATCATTGATGTCATGCGCACAGGTTTTTACCTGAACCCCTTTGTCAATAAGGTGCTGATCAAGAAGAATTACTCCAAACAGAAATTCAACCCCAACCTGAGCTCGGAAATTGTTTTGAGCGATCGTGAAAAAGAAGTGCTGACCCTCGTTTGCATGGAATTTACCGCTGCCGAGATCTCCGCAAAAATGGATATCAGCCCCAGAACGGTTGAAGCCATCAAAGACAGGCTGATGGAAAGGTTCGGTGTGAAAAACTCCGTTGGCCTGGTATTCTACGCCATGAAGAATCAACTCATCGACTGATGAGCCACTATCCGTTAACGTTATTGTGTTGAAAAAATGCTGCTTTAGAATAGGCCGAAAAGCATCGCGTCCACTTTTGAAATAACCTTGCCGAAATCTTCATCATTTTCCGCGAATTTATTGGTGTCCGCATCAATGATCAGCAGACTGAACACGCTTCCTCTATCCAGTTATTATATAACTCATTGAGTTTTTAGGTAATCAAGCCGGATATTTTCTTCGTAATCCCTGCCGCGTTTTTTGAATTTGCCCAACCAGTGTTGGCACGGATGCTTTTTCAGGTAGATCCAGCAAATCCGGGGGCTTTACCATGGTTTTAAGTGTTTCGAAAAAACGGTAGTAATTATCAAAATCCCTTTTGCCATGAGGCCCATATCATGAGTTCGGCGCAAATATTTTGGCATCCTCATATATGGTGCGGTCCTGTATAACGGTTTCGGTACCACGATGGATGTCCAGCAATTGATTCAGCCGGGAGTTTAAAAAATAGATCTGCAGGTTAAAGCTCCAACGGGGCATATCCTCGTAAAAATCATTCAGGTATGGGTTATGGTCCACATCCTCAAATTGCGGGATCCACTTGTAATGTTTGCTCAGCATTTCGGTGAGGGTGGTTTTCCCCTGCCCCGATATTACCTGCTACCGCTATGTGCTTTGGTTTTTTATTTTTTGCCATAATGCCCGGTTAGCCTGGATATAATTGTTTAAAAAAATCTTGTTTATCGGCCTGAAAGTAGGGAAAGAAACCCACTTAGCCATAAGGGCGGGTCGCTTTTTAAAAATAATTCAGTCCCATGGCTTCCCGAACCAGTTTCATGGTTTGTTGGGCGCTACTTCTGGCTTTAGCGGCTCTTTCTCCATGATTTCCTGTAGTTTTTCTCATCAGACAGGATATCGCTGGCTTTCTGCCTGACCGGTGAAATGAACCGGATCATATCTTCTGCCAGCTGTTTTTTCATGTCGCCGTACCGGATAGTGCATTGATCGTAATCTTTTTCAAATTTGTCGATCACATCGGGTTCACTGACCAACCGCATGAGCAGAAAAATATTCTCGATATAATCGGGTTTTGGCGAATGTGGTTCAGTAGGGCCGCTATCCGTTTTGGCTTTCATGACTTTCTTACGGATGGTTTCATCATCATCAGCCAGGTAAAGCGTGGCATTGATGTTTTCACTTTTGCTCATCTTTCCGGTTCCGTCCAAACCGGGCACCTTAACCAGTTGTTCGTTGAAGTTGAAGGCCTGGGGTTCGGGGAACACCTCGCCATAGCGGTGGTTGAAGCGGTTGACAAAATTCCTGGCCATCTCCAGGTGTTGTTCCTGGTCTTTTCCCACAGGTACAAAACTGGCCCGGTGCAGGATGATGTCCGCGGTTTGCAGTACGGGGTAAGTTAGCAGTCCGGCATTGACGTTATCCGGATGCTGCCTGACCTTATCTTTAAAGGTGACCGTTTTTTCCAATTCGCCCTTGTAGGCCAGCATGTTCAGGTACAAATACAATTCAGAAGTTTCCGGTACATGGCTCTGGCAATACAAGGCTGCCTTTTCGGGGTCGAGCCCGCAGGCGATATTCTCCGCCAAAACACGGTAAACACTGGATTTGAGCGTACTTGTATCCGGGTGCGTTGTTAAAGAATGCAGGTCCGCCACCATAAAATAACACTCATACGACTCCTGCATCCGGACATAATTCCTGATCGCCCCGAAATAATTTCCCAGGTGCAGGAACCCGGTCGGCCTGATGCCGCTCATCACAATGTTCCTGGGAGCCTGGTTTGAAGTTGTTGACATATATGCTGCGCTTCTTTTATCCTCTAACAAAAGTCAGCGAAGATAAAGAAGAGTTATGAGTTTTGGGATATGGGGTAACCGGAAGCCCGGCAGAAGCCAGACCGTTCACACAAATCGGGTCGGGCTCTCGGTTGAAACCAGTACATTTGTTACATGGAAATCAATGATGCCATGATCGATAAACTGGCCCGTTTATCCATGCTGGACTTTACTGATCAGCAAAAAACTGCCATTCGGAATGACCTGGAGAAAATGATCGGTTTTGTTGATAAGCTGAATGAACTGGACACAACGGGGGTTGAACCGTTGATGCATATCAATCCTGTGGTGAATGTATTTAGGGCGGATGAAACCAATCGGTCCTATGGCCATTCCAGGGCCATGCATAATGCCCCGGATCATGAACAGGGCTTTTTTACCGTTCCCAAGGTCATCAAAAAATGAGCCCGGATTTTGCCTGATAAAATAATAAAGAACCTGATGAATTCGATTCTTCACCTGGATAAGATTTGTAAGAGCTACTTCCTTGGTAAACAGGAACTGCCCGTGTTGAAAGGCGTTACCATGGATGTTTACAAAAACGAATTCGTGGCGTTGATGGGTCCATCGGGGTCGGGTAAATCAACCCTGATGAATATCCTCGGTTGCCTCGATTCTCCCACCTCGGGGCAATACGTGCTCAACGGAAAAGATGTCAGCCGCATGGAAGATGACGAACTCGCAGCGGTAAGAAACAAAGAGATCGGATTTGTTTTTCAGCAATTCAACCTGCTACCCAGGCTGACCGCCGCAGAAAACGTGGCTCTTCCGTTGATTTATGGAGGGATCTCAAAAAAGGAACGCAGCGAAAGGGCTGCCGAAGTGCTTAAAAAGGTCAAACTGGAAGACAGGATGCATCACAAACCCAATGAGCTCAGTGGCGGACAATGTCAGCGTGTGGCCATCGCCCGCGCATTGATCAATAACCCGGCCATCATCCTTGCAGATGAGCCTACCGGGAACCTGGATTCTAAAACTTCACATGAAATCATGGACATGCTGGGTAAGATTCACAGTGAAGGAAATACCGTTATTCTTGTCACGCATGAAGAGGATATTTCCAGCTTTGCCCACCGCATCATCCGCCTGCGGGATGGCCTGATAGAAAGCGACCGGTTGAACCCCAATCCTTCCATTAGCCAGCTCGTTTCGAACTAATCTGCTTCATGTTTGTTGGGTAACAATTCCCTTATTTTTGCACAAACTCAGATATGGCGTTCAAAATTTACACCAAAACAGGTGATCAGGGCAAGACCAGCCTGATTGGTGGCACCAAAGTGCCCAAAAGCCACCTGCGTATAGAAAGTTATGGCACGATCGATGAATTGAACAGCTATATAGGATTGTCCGGAGATCTGGTTGAAGATATCCATTCATGTGCTGTATTGAGAGAAATACAGGACCGACTGTTTACTATCGGCTCATCCCTCGCCTGTGACCCGGATAAGGAATCCGGATTGAAAATTCCAGACCTGAAGCCTGCTGATGTGGAGTACCTGGAACAGGAGATTGACCGGATGAATGAGGTGCTTCCCGAGATGAAATCCTTCATCCTGCCGGGAGGTCATCCCGCCATTTCAACGCTGCATATTGCCCGCTGTGTTTGCCGCCGTGCCGAAAGAATATGTGTGCATATGCAGGAAGAACAGCTGTTCGTGGAACCGCTTGTCATCCAATACCTGAACCGACTGAGTGATTTTCTCTTCGTTTTGGCCCGTTATATTGGCCACCAGTTGCAGGTTCCGGAAATCCCCTGGAAACCCAGGATACAGGAATAGGCCCTGTTTACACGGATTCGAATTAAAAAATCCCCATTTTGAGTTTTTTGTTTGGGCTTATTTTGTATTTTTGCCGCCCTTTACGTCGGGGTAGCTCAGCTGGTTAGAGCATCGGATTCATAACCCGAAGGTCGGCAGTTCAAGTCTGCTCCCCGATACATCAAAAGCCTCCGATTACGGGGGCTTTTTTTGACCGGTCTTTTCAACTTTAATTTGACCGGCAATTCTCCCGGATCATGTTTCAAAAACAAAGCCTCCGGATCGGGAGGCTTTGGAAAAATGGTATCGTCCTGTTTTTACATAATGAAATGATTCAGGATCACATTTCCGAGAAGTATTTATGGAAATAGGGGATGGTTTCAATGCCCTTGTAAAAATTCGCGAGGTCATATTTTTCGTTCGGGCTATGCAGGTTGTCGCTATCCAGTCCAAATCCCATCAGAACTATCTTGATGCCTAACTCCTGCTCAAACAGGGCGCAGATGGGTATACTGCCACCGCCCCTGACCGGAATGGGTTGTTTGCCGAATGTTGCTTCAATGGCTTTGGCCGCCGCCTTATATGCCTTACTGTCGATCGGTGTGATGTATGGTTCGCCACCATGATGCAGACTGGCCTTGACGGTAACATATGGCGGTGCGATTTTTTCCAGGTGTTTGATCAGAAGATCGGTAATGGTAGCTGATTGTTGGTTAGGGACCAGCCTGGCGGAAATCTTGGCAAATGCTTTGGAGGGAAGCACCGTTTTCGCGCCTTCGCCGGTATATCCACCCCAGATGCCATTCAGTTCCAGGGTCGGGCGTATACCAGTGCGTTCGTTGGTGGTAAATCCTTTTTCGCCCCAGAGTTCTTTTACCCCTAAGTCTTTTTTGTATTCTTCCACATCAAATGGAGCCTGTGCCATGAGTTTACGTTCTTCCTCGGTGGCCACCAGCACGGCATCATAAAAACCAGGAATGGTAATGTGGTTATTTTCATCATGCAGTGAAGCGATCATTTTTGCAAGGATCGTAATTGGGTTGGCTACCGCTCCGCCATAAACGCCGCTGTGGAGGTCACGATTAGGGCCGGTCACTTCCACTTCTATATAACTTAGTCCGCGTAAACCCGTATCCAGGCTTGGTGTATCCAGGCTGATCATGGCACTGTCGCTGATCAACACGCAATCTGCTTTAAGCAGGTCTTTATGTTCTTTCACAAACTTACCCAGGTTGGGTGAACCAACTTCTTCCTCTCCTTCAATGCAAAACTTGATATTATTGCTTAAGCTGTTTGTTTTAACAAGAATTTCCAGTGCTTTGACATGCATATATACCTGTCCCTTATCGTCGCAACTTCCCCTGGCGAAAATTTTTCCGTCTACAATGACAGGATCAAAAGGTCCGCTTTTCCATAGTTCCAGTGGTTCTGGTGGTTGAACATCGTAATGCCCGTAGACCAGCACGGTTGGTTTGGAAGGGTCCACGATTTTTTCACCATATACGATCGGGTGTCCATCAGTGGGGTATATTTCCACTTTATCGGCGCCAGCTTCCAATAGGCGTTGTTTCATCGCTTCTGCACAACGGACCATGTCCTGCTTATTTTCCGTTTTAGCACTGATACTCGGTATCCTGAGCAGATCAAGTAGTTCATTGAGGAACCTGTCTTTATTTTTTTCCTGGTATTCTTTCCAAGCCTGCATATGATTTGCGTTTATGATCGTGATTGAAAGTGGGGGTACAAATGTAGTTGTTTTCCCTTTCCTTTACATGCTACCTGTTCATGGAATTTTTGTAAAAATTTTGACGATTTTTTTTGGATATTCTGTTCGTTCGACAATACATTTGCATCACGATTGCGTGTCAATTTATCAGCCTTTGCCGGGTTACATCCATGTCATACTGTTGGATGTTTCCTTGCAAAGGCTGAGCCTATTTTAGGAGTGCCTATTTCTTTTTATCAGCCGGAACGGATTTGTGCGGAACAAAGAATTTCTTCAACAGAGACAATGCCAGGTAGGTTAGGGTAACGGCAACCAACAACCATTTCAATAGTGAACAGGAAAATGTAAAGAGGATCGTTGTGGTATTGAGATGTTCGTGCAGGCTGAGCAACATGCCTATGTTTTCCAAAATTATCCAGGGCGCCTGCTATCAGGCAGAACCAGGTGACATAATTCCCCAGGTTGGCCCATCCCGATCGTTTATGGAATTGCTTGGTGGCCCAGATAGAACTGAAGTACAGGAACGGCACATAAAACAGGATAAAAAGGAAATCGAGGTATGTGTTGTTTTTAGCAACCCTGATATTATTGGTTTGGTCGCCATTGGATGAACTCCAAATGTTCAGGATATTCCGCACATTCGTCCTGGAACGGGAAAGTTCGAGGTTGATAATCCCCGCCGGGGTGTAAGGAGTCACCAGGCTTTTTGCCTGTTTCACGCATGATGATGATCATGACCACCGTACCAATGGCTAATAAAATCCAGTAAGTTTTTTGCATCAAGACTGAATAAATCTTTGCTCTACATAATCCCAGTTGACAAGCGACCACCAGTTACTGATGTAATCAGCTCGTTTGTTCTGGTATTTTAGGTAATAGGCATGTTCCCACACGTCCAGTCCAAGCAGGGGTACGCCCCTGATTTCACTGATGTCCATAAGTGGATTGTCCTGGTTCGGGGTACTGCCAATGGCCAGGTGTTTATCAGAAGTGAGGTATAGCCATGCCCATCCGGAACCGAAGCGGTTCTTGGCAGCATCACTGAATTTGGATTTACAGTTTTCCCAAGAGCCGAAATCCCTTTCCATGGCATGAAATAACAGTCCTTGGGGTTTAGGTAAATTGACCTGGCTGACTTCGGGGCTCATGGGTTTCATGCATTGCCAGAAGAGTTCATGATTGAAATGTCCGCCGGCGTTGTTCCTCATTTTCACAGAATACCTGGAGATCACTGCCAGTAATTTCTCTAACGGTTCTTTCATATCCACCGATTCTGCCAGTGCCGCTTCGCGAAGGTTTTTGGCATAAGCGGCCGCATGCTTGTTATAATGGATGTCCATCGTGGTTGCATCAATGATGGTTTCCAATGCGTCATATGCATAGGGAAGCGGCTTTTGTTCAAAGCCTGTAAAACCGGCGGAGATTTCGGGAGCGTTTTGCCCGCTCAATTTTCTGGACATGCCCATGACGGAAGATCCCACCGTCAGCGCCACTGCGGCAACGGCTGTGTCGCGAATGAATTTTCTCCTGTTGATCGTATGCCGGGGTTTTGAAGCCATGATGATACCTGATTACAATGTAAGCATAAGTTTCTAATTTCTTTTCCTGCCGGGGAAAAAGGTCCTGATTTTTTTTATCATCCTGTTATAATACTCCTTATTGAAAAGCTGTGAATCATACATGGCTTTATAGGTGAGGAATATGCCAACAGGGGTCAGCACCATAATGGCGAGCCACATGCCGGAAAAAGGAGTTAATACGGCTTCCTTAACAAATTTCTCGCCAAACATATTCAGCAGGTGAAAAATGAGGAAGAAAATGATGGCGGTCACCAGCGGCATCCCCAGGCCACCTTTTCGAATGATCGAACCAAGCGGGGCGCCAATAAAGAACAGGATCAGGCATGCGAGGGATAAGGAATATTTTCGGTGCCATTCCAGCTTATGTAAGCGGATATCTTTCTTTTTGGCGTCATAATCGAGCTGGTGGTATTGAAGCATATTTTTCAGTGAATTGACAGCGGAGAGTGTTCTGTCTTTCACAAAATTTACCGCGGAGTCGGGGATGAGGCGATTCAATGCACCAGCGGCCACGCTTTTGTTCTTTTTGAGCAGGCTGTCGGGCAGGTCATAATAATGCATGTAAAAGCCCAGGTTCTCCCTGAATTTCTCCTCCATCACATTCCTTGACTTTTCCAGCGAATCGATGCTGCGCGATAACTGCCGCGAACTAAGCATTTTGTAATTGTTCTTGAAAATGCTGTCGTTTGTTTGTTGCTTTTTGAGGATGCTCAGGTGAAATAATTTTTTAAATGTGTTTAAATATACCCGCGTAAATTCCGTGCTTGTATCAGACTGGTTGCCGTTTTCCTGGTAACGGTAACCGTTCTCGAGATTGAATTCAAGGAAACTCTGGTCTGGGGTCACTTTCATGATTCCCTTTTCCGCAACGATACAGTTATCCTGAACGGTATTGGCCTGCTCGAATATCAGTACCTGGTGAATGGTTCGGCCATCGGGGTCTTTCTTGCCCACCTTGATGGCATAATTGGGAATATGGGTGAAGAAGACTCCCTCCCTGAGATCGAAAGCCGGTTTTTTCAGATAGATGTCGTTATACAGTGTGACAAATTTCAGGTTCGCATAGGGGATAACGTAATTGGCAAAAATAAAAGTGATCCCGCAGAGCATGATGGCTATCCACATCAGTGGCCTCATGAAACGCAACAGGGAAATACCGGATGATTTGATGGCAACCAGTTCAAAGCTTTCGCCCAGGTTACCAAAAGTCATGATCGAGGAGATCAGGATGGCGATCGGCATGGCCAGCATCAGCAATGAGGCGCTTGCATACCAGAGAAACTGACCGATGGTTATGAAATCAAGTCCCTTGCCAACCAGGTCGTCCAGGTATTTCCAGAGGCTTTGCATCATCAACACAAAAAATGTGATGAAGAAAGTGCCAATGAACGGGCCGATAAAAGAGCGTATGATGAGTGTGTCTAGTTTCTTGATCATTCCGGATATTCATTGAGCCGCAGCCTGAATTGCTGTAATTTTACCCCCATGGCCAGGGCAGCAAAAATAACTCTTTCTGATAAGGAACTGTCAATCGCTTCCGATGAGGGGTGGATTTTAACGAAATGGGAAGTGATGGATACCGTGTATGACCTGTTGGGTACCTGCGTGGAACCAATCAGGAAGCGTTGTGCCGCCCTGCAATCCATTCCATCTGAAGCCTGGCAGCGTCCGCCAAAAATTTCCAGGGGGGAGAACTACCGGCGACTGCCTTATGCGATCCTTGATTTTCCCAGGCTGTTTACCGGGGATGACATTTTTGCCATGCGGACCATGTTCTGGTGGGCCCACTTTTTCAGCGTCACCCTGCATGTGTCCGGCAAATATCTTCCTTTGATCAGTGACCGGATACTGGATGAAAGGGACGGCAGGGGAGATGATGTCTTTTTTTGCATTCAGGAAGATCCCTGGCAGCATCATTTTGAAGAAAATAATTACAGGCAGTTGGCGGATGTTGACAGGCAAACGCTGATCAGGCAGATCAAGAGCCACGGGTTTGTCAAGCTGGCGCTGAAATATGATTTGAAACAATGGAATCAAATGCCTGCATTGCTGGAAGAGGGGATAGGCAGGCTTGCCTCATTCCTTGATTAACTGCCGATGCGGTGAAATAATTCCTTCACCTGGTATTCCCATAACTGGCTCTGGTCTTTGATGTCCTTTTTATCGGCAAAATCTTTTACGATCAGTATGGTTTGGTTGGTTACTTCGGATCTGTCTATATAGAATTCAAAATATTCATCTTTGGCAGAATGGGTCCAGTGAAAACGGATCGACTTGTCAAGTTCTTTTTCGAGCAGTTCTGCTTTGTCCGTTGTGCCATTCCAGGAAAAACTGAATACGCCATCCCGTTCGTCCACTTTATCTGCAAACCACTCCTGTAATCCGGCCGGGGTACTTAAAAACTCATATAATATCGACGGAGAGCATCTCACCGGGTATTCCAACGTGTATAAAACTTTTTTGCTCATTCTTGCTGTTTGTATTCCTTGTTAGCTGCAATAATAGAAAATAAATCAACCTGACAAAATATTTGTGTGATTTATTTTTCCCATTGATATACAGTGTGTCACAATAAATTTTCTCATTCTTCGTTAAGGCTCCGGATACATTATTTTTTTTAACGTTTTTATAAGATAGCGTGGGTTGTCACGTTATATGTAAGTCCGGTAAAGGATATGACTGGATCCGGCCTCGTTTTTAATCAGTAAACCCTTAAATGCAAACCTTTTATGAGTATGCGCCAGCTGAAGATAACCAAATCCATTACCAACCGCGAAAGCCAGAGTTTAGAGAAGTACCTGCAGGAGATAGGTAAAGTTGAGTTATTGTCGCCGGAAGAAGAAGTCCGGTTGGCTGTGCTCATCCGAAAGGGCGACCAGAAGGCGCTGGACAGACTTACAAAAGCGAATCTGCGTTTTGTGGTGTCTGTGGCCAAACAATACCAGAACCAGGGATTGACACTGCCCGATCTCATCAACGAGGGAAACCTCGGGCTGATCAAAGCGGCGCAGCGTTTTGATGAAACGAGAGGATTTAAATTCATTTCGTATGCCGTCTGGTGGATCCGTCAGAGTATTTTACAAGCCCTCGCCGAACAATCCAGGATCGTTCGGCTTCCACTGAATAAAGTGGGGTTGACCAATAAGATCAGTAAAGCATACAGCCAACTGGAACAGGAATATGAACGTGAACCTACGCCGGAAGAACTTGCAGCTTTATTGGAAGTGGATACAGAGGAAGTGGCCGCAACACTCGGTGTGGCAGCCAGGCATGTTAGTGTAGATCAACCGATGTTTGAAGGCGATGAATCCACATTGATCGATGTGCTGGAAAATCAGAATGCCAGCCTTGCCGATACGCAAATGGCCGTGGATGATTCACTAAGGACGGAAATTGAGCGATCACTCAATTCACTGACGGAAAGACAAAAGGAAGTTTTGTGCTTTTTCTTCGGTATCGGCATCGATCATCCTTTAAGCCTGGAAGACATCGGACAGCGTTTCAACCTGACCAGGGAAAGGGTGCGCCAGATCAAAGATAAGGCCATCAGCAAGCTGCAGGCTTCTTCGCAATCACGTCTGCTGAGAGGGTTCCTCGGAGCTTAAGCGCTTACTAACCAATCAATATACCTGAAGTGGGCTTCGTGCCCACTTTTTTTATTTCAGTCCCGATCATAAGACGGGTTTAACGATCTGTACAGATTTTCGTGTTCCATTCACCGTTAGTATGAGGCTGTAACGGCCGGCGGGAAGTTCTTTCAGGTTCAGGATGATCTTATTCTCTCCCTGTGTAACGGGTTGGGTGAAAGAATATACCTGCTTTCCTGCTGATGTATGCATGATGATTTGCGCGCGATCGGCTCGATCAGCATGGAAGTGTAGGATAGTGCTGTTGATTGCCGGATTCGGGTAAACCGCCAGGCCCTCCCCGATGTTGCCAAAACGAGCTGTTTCAACAGACGAAGTTTGCATTCTGCCGCTGTTATCCGTTTCCCTGATGCGATAGTCGATATGTTCCCTGCCGGCTATAAGCCCGGCCTGGCCATCGGTGAACCGATATGTTTGCACGGAGTTATTTTGCCTGGCCTGTATCGTTCCGATCTCAGTTAAGCCCTGCCCTTTAGTCCTTCTTTCGATTACATATTCTCTGGTTTGTACAGATTCATTGATCACCTGCCAGTTTAACAAAGCGTCCTGGCCTTGTTCATCTACCCGAAATGAAATGAATTGAGCCTGTTCCGACGCTGGCGTTTGCATGTTGACCCAGTCATTGCCCGTTCCCGGTTCATTGTTGACAACTTCGGCCGTACCTGTTTCAAAAAACAACGCTGAACGCCGGGAGATATCGCCCAGGTTGGTCTGAATATAAAATTGCGGGCGTATGAAATTATTTCCGGGGATGTCATTGTCAAGATTGACCAGTGCCATCCCGTTTGTGTTTCCTCCGCTTAAGCCAATTTCCAGGACGCGGAACGGAACATCGGGCAATATGACCTGACCGACAGGCGTTTGCGCGTTTCCGTTACCAACGATGAGGTAATAATCATAAGTGCCGTCTGTAACATTCAGTTTCTTCATGTTAAAACGGAGGTGTTCAAAGGCAGGTGCATGATATAGTTCTGTAAAATCGGGAGTTTGCCTGGCAGACAAAGGAACACGTATGGTAAAAACGGCATTGTTGCACAGGCTGGCATCGAAAGCTTCGGCTGTGCGGATGTAAAGGGAGATGCTGTTAGCCCAGCTTCCCTGGCCAATGCTAGCGCTGACCCATTCCCTTTGCGACCATGCGGAGAGGGGCATCAGGTTTATGAACAGTAAATAATATACGAATCGAAGCATGCGTTGTTTTTAATAGTGTTCCCTGGCAATGCCGGAGGTATTTCCATGTAAAGCATCCAGTATCACCATTGGATCATTGTTGTCCCGGGAAAAAATGATCTTTCCGTCCAGGTTCAGGTCGAACATTCCAATATCTTCAAAATTGTACATAGTAACCTGTAAGGAATTACTGGAAGTGCCGCTGAGCCCGTATAAAAGAATATTGTTCCTGTCGTTGCCATCCCCGGAATACAAGACAGACCTGGCATTGCTGTTGGTTTGAAAAAGGCCGTCTGTATTACCCCCGATCATGCAATACTTTGTTACGGGGCCTTGTGTTACCGGTATCATGGCATCGTTTGACAGTATCCCGGAATTCTGGTATGCCTGCCCGTTACCCAAAGTAAAATCCCATGAAGCCACCTGGTTGTTCGTTGTCAGTATGAGAGGCGATGAGTCGGGGGTGCGAATTCTTAAATGGTTCCTGTGTCCGACGCCCACCAGGTACTGGCCCTCTTCGTTGATCGGCATCGATAAGGGTGAAATACCGTCCAGGTCTACGATATCGCCATCACGCTGTAACAAGGCCGCCCTCGTTTGCAGAACCTGCGAAGGGTCATTGGCATTCAGCAGACTCACAAATATCCAGTCAACAATCGCATCGGTTTCTTCACTGCTCATATTAAAAACGGCAGGGTCGACCATTTCCGTGCCGCCCTGCAAACCTGTGTGTATGTATATGCCACCATTATAGGGTTGATTTAACGGTAATGCCTGGGAGATTCTTAACTGATCCCTCATGAGTCCTGCGATGATCCCGTTACCCATATAGGCTCCCTGAAGGAAGACCTTCAGGTGAAGGAGCGCCCGGTTGGCCAAACTGGAATCGGCAATGGCAAAAATGCCCGTTGTTTGAATATCATTCCTTGTTTGTGTGTAATAACTATTGAATACCGGTATGGAGATGCCGGAAGACGGGAGGTCCCAACCCTGGTTTTCCCTGTAAAGGGCTATTCCGTTTTTTTGACGATTGAATGAGCCGGGTTCATCAGATGCCTTCCAACCTGCCGTCAGGCTTAATACCGAACCGCCCGGAACAGATTCACTGAGTACCCAACTGGATCTTACAAAGTGGTTTTCATTGGTCTGCCCGGTAGTTCCGAAAGCATTTTCCGTAACCCGCACGCTGAATGCATCCGTTGTTCCCGAGTTATTCACTACAATTGGATTATATTCCGTAGCACTGTAGCCAACCGGGAAAAGAAAATCACTTTGCTGATCAGGCCCTATCTGGTTTTTCCTGACCATCCCAGGGCCGTTTGTGATGATGAAACGGTTGTCAGCATATCCTTCAATGGTAGCCGAATCCTCCACGGTCAAGGTATGATCCGCACATGCTATAAAGCCTTGTTCCATGACCAATCGCTTATTGATCCTAAGGTCGCCGGTTAGCCTGACCTGCTGAACATTATTAATCCGGAGGATGGGGAGACTATTCCCCTGCATGTCTATTGTCTGATCCGATTCTCCCGAAAGGATAATGCTGCCGTCGCCCAGGATGGAATTGGCGGAAGTGAACGGCCCTTTGACCGATAGCGGCTCGGTGTTAAAAATGCGGATGGTTGCTCCGTGATTGCTGAATTGGGAGAAAGCTCCCGGGGGGCAGGCGATGCTTGCCAGCAAAATAGCTGCCAGGAGGACAACGGGTAGAATGCCTTGTCTGTTTAACATAGTTGGCATAAGCGGTCATATCAAGGTCTATTCAGACATTGGAATGACGTTCATTTTCAGCGGTTCAGAATCAATTGGGTACCTCCCGGTAATGCCCGGAAGGGTATTGGGTTTGTTGTCCTTACATTAAAAATAAGCAATTTATGCATCATGCACTCTTTTTCAGGCATTCAAATTCACCGGTATCCAAAATCTGTTTTGAATCTGGGCATTTTACCCGAAATTTGCCACCGAATAAAATTGTATCAATGGCTATTGAAATCAAAGTTCCAACCGTAGGTGAAAGTATCAATGAAGTGACGCTTGTGCGGTGGTTGAAACAGGATGGGGAATGGGTGAACAGGGATGAGGTGATCGCCGAACTGGAAAGCGAGAAAGCCACATTTGAGATCAATGCCGAAAAGGCCGGAGCGCTCAGGCAAATTGCCAAAGAAGGCGATACGCTGGCCATTGGGGATGTGGTGTGCAGTATTGATACGGATGCGACTCAACCGGAAAAATCCAACATACCTGTTCAACAGGAAGAGAAAAAAGCGTCAGCCCCTGCCCAACAGGAAACGCCGAAGTCCGAACCTGCTTCTGCCGTAAAGGCCACGCCGGTAGCCGCCGCGATCATAGCCGAGAAAAAAGTTGACGCGGCACAAATTGTGCCTTCAGGGTCTAATGGCAAAATCTTCAAACAGGATGTTTTGGAAGCCATTAATAAGCCGGGCCGAAAACCAGGTGCAGCGTTGTTTTCCAGGGAAGACAGGCCGGAAAAGATGAGCAACCTCCGGAAGACGGTCAGCCGCCGACTCGTGGAAGCTAAGAATACAACGGCCATGCTCACCACTTTCAATGAAGTGGATATGAGCGCCATTATGGATATCCGCAAAAAATACAAGGATACCTTTAAGGAGAAACATGGTGTAAACCTTGGTTTCATGAGTTTCTTCACTAAAGCTTGTTGCTATGCGTTGCAACAATTTCCGGCGGTGAATGCATATATCGACGGCGATCAGATCATCTATCACGATTATTGCGATGTTTCCATAGCCGTGAGCGCACCCAAGGGGCTGGTTGTACCTGTTATCCGTAATGCGGAAAGCCTCAGTATGGCTGAAGTTGAAGCAGCGGTGGTTGAACTGGCCACCAAGGCAAAAAACAACAAACTCACTATTGAAGAAATGACGGGGGGCACTTTTACGATTACCAATGGAGGTATTTTTGGTTCCATGCTGAGCACGCCCATCATCAATATACCACAGAGTGCGATCCTGGGCATGCACAACATTGTAGAGAGACCGGTAGCCATAAACGGACAAGTGGTCATACGCCCCATGATGTATGTGGCACTGAGTTATGATCACCGCATCATCGACGGGCGCGAATCGGTAGGATTCCTGGTATTGGTCAAACAACTGCTGGAAAATCCATCCATGTTGCTGTTTGGCAAAGACCCGGTGAGCAGCCTTCTCGAAATCTGATTCATCCATCCTCGGCACCGGGCCAAACCGGATAATCCATATGAGCCGGTTCCAGATCTATCTACAGACAGCCTCCCGACTGATCCGTGAGCACGGAGGCGCGGAGCCTTTCTCCTTATTCCTGAAAAGATATTTCAGCCAGGATAAAAAATACGGTTCGCGCGACAGGAAAGCCATTTCGTCTATTGCTTACTGTTATTATCGGGCCGGTCACGCACTGGGCCCCGATCCAAACACCGATTCCCTGCTACATGCCCTTTTTCTTTGCGGTAACGACGGCAATGGAACCTTAAGTCAACAGGCCCCGGCATTGTATCAGCAGATCAATCTCACAACGGCAGAACGCCTGCAGTTTCTTGGTTTAAAAGCATCCGCTCTTTGTCCTTATCATCCTTTTTTGTCTGACCAGGTAAACAGGGAATCCTATTGTCTTTCTTTACTGGAGCAGCCGGATCTGTTCCTGCGAATCCGGCCAGGGAAAAGAGACGTGGTCATGTCAAAATTATCCGGCGCAAATCTGCCATTCGAGAGCCTGGGTAATGACACGCTCAGGTTGCCCAACCAGAGCCCGGTAGATTCCATCCTGAATATGAACCGCGAAGCCGTGGTGCAGGATTATTCCTCGCAGCGGGTCTTGCATTACATTTCCGATCTTGGCAATGGGTTTTCCGGTAAAATGTTATCTGCATGGGACTGCTGCGCAGCCAGCGGCGGAAAGGCTATCCTGCTGCATGATATTTTGGGGGGACACGTACAAATAACGTTATCGGATATACGCGATTCGATCCTGGCCAACGCGGGAAAAAGGTTGCGCGAATCAGGTGTGCCGATACAAGATTCTTTTGTGGCCGATCTCACCAGGATGGATGCAGTTCCCGACGCCAGGCAATGGCCACTGGTTTTAGCCGATATGCCCTGCACCGGAAGCGGAACCTGGGCAAGAACGCCGGAACAGTCGTACTATTTTGACGGGCAGAAGATACGTGAATATGCAGACAGGCAGGCAAAGATCCTTCATTCAATAGCCGGCCACCTCCAGCCAGGCGGGTGGATATTCTATATAACCTGCTCCGTATTTTCTGCCGAAAATGAAAACTTGCTCACGCATGCCCTTCCGGGAACAGGCCTCAGGGTAATTAGCTCCGAATACCTGACTGGCATGGATCATAAGGCCGACAGCATGTTTGTAGCCGTATTAACTCATTGATCCGCAACTAACGGTTTACCGCTTTTATTGTTTTGATTTTCTGTCCGTTGAAATATCCGGTAACAAAATAAACTCCTTTGGCCAATGACTGCACCGGTATGGATGTGGTCCTGGTACCGGCGGCCTGGCTGAATCCGGTTTTATTCACCAGTTGCCCGACGCTGTTATGCACCAGGATCGTTACATCAACCGTTGATGTGCTCCTGGTTTGAACGGTCATTGTTCCGCTGAAAGGATTGGGATTGATCCTTATATCATCAGCCAGGGCGGTGCAGGCCGGGATGCTCTGTACTATCGAATCCAGCAGGTACGAAGTATCGGAGGCGATACGCACGATCATCCTGTAGCTGACATCGCTGCCGCTCAGTTGTCCGAGGTCTTCGGCATAATTGAAAGTATGCATTCCGTAGGGGCTGTCGTGCTGGAATTGCCGGACAACCTGGTATCCGGTGTCGGCAGATGTTTTTCGCTCAAGATCTATGACCGTGCTGTTGTCTGTTTTGATGGACAGACTGATGTCCAATGCACAGCCTGTTTTGGTGGCTTCGTGATGATGTGTTTTTTTCTGCAGGAGTACAAAGGCTTTTTTGGCATCTGGGATGCCATAGCCAATGCGGTCGTCCGGATTACTGTAACGGGTAGACGATTCCCGGAGTGTTTGCCTGATCTCCATATTGTTCACTTCCGGGAATGCCTGCCAGAGGCAGGTGGCAATTCCTGCCATATTGGGGCAGGCGAATGAAGTGCCGTTGCTGTAAGAAGGCTGCCCGGTATTTCCGTTGGCAACGATCGCCAGCCAGCCTACTGCAGCCACATCGGGTTTTATCTGACCGTCGCTGGAGGGGCCATAGCCGCTGAAACTGGCCACCCGGCCCAAAGTATCCACCGCGCCAACAGTCAATACACTGTCTGCATCACCGGGGGAGGAGATGTAATGCCAGCTGCCATTGCCCTCGTTTCCCGCTGCCACAACCACCAGCATGCCTTTGCGTGCGGCCATATTGGAAGCGCGGGCAACGATGGTGGTTTGTCCGTTCATATCGGTATAGGTGTGATTGAAGGCCGGATCATCAAATTCGGTATAACCCAGTGAAACGGAACATACGTCTACACCCAGGCTATCGGCTTTTTCGGCACCCGCAGCCCAGTTCTGTTCTTCAATGGGGTATTCTGTAGCAACATCTTCGGTGCGGAAAAGATAAAAAGAAGCACCGGGTGACGTTCCCACAAAAGTGCCGGGTATGTTGGCTGCCATGGTGCTCAGGCAATGCATACCATGAGAATTATCTTCATTGACACTGGCTTCATTGGCCACAAAATCCCAGGTGCCCAGGATCTGGTTATTATTCCTGGCGCTGTCGAATGTTGGTAAGGTCTGATAATTAAAAAAACCTCCGTCCAGTACCGCTACCTGCATGTTGTTGCCACGAAATCCATGGTTATGAAGAAAATCTCCCTGGTGGATTTTTACCTGGCCGTTTGACCTGCCATAGTTATAGTATCCTTCCAGCCTTTCATGCGTGAAAAACGGGACTGGATCGCTAATAATGGTCTCCGGTGTTTTATTAACCGGCACAACGGCTTGCCTGGCTGCAATCGGGTTGATATTGGCTACAAAGGGAAAGCCGCTGATCTTACTTAATGCGAGGGCATCGCTTGTTTGGATGGCAACCTGGTTCAGCCATTTGGACACGTTCAGGATGGTCACGTTACCGGCTAAACGAATACTGTCGATATATCGGGGTGTTACCGGCAGATCGGCGCTGTCGATGGGAATGGAGTAGCGTGTGCGCCTTTCTATCGCCCGGGGGCTCAGGAATGCGGAAGGATTGTTAATAGAAAAAGGTGATGATCCTTTATCAGTAAGCCTGACGATGTATTTCGTGTATTGGGCGAATCCTTGCTGGCAAAAACACACAACTGCTATCAGTAACAACCATTTCTTCAACATGGGGTTTGATTTTTATAAAATTACCAATTTCAGCAGGCTCCCTTCATTTTGTATAAGTTTTACTTGCTGTCGTAAGCCCATTTTATCCAGGTGGCTCCCCAGGTGAAACCACCGCCAAAGGCGGCGAGGATGATATTGTCTCCTTTGTGCAATTTCTTTTCCCACTCCCACAGGCAGAGGGGCAAAGTGGCGGCTGTCGTATTGCCGAATTTCTGGATATTGATCATGACCTTTTCCTTGGGCAGATCCATCCGGTTGGCAGTGGCGTCGATGATCCGCAGGTTGGCCTGGTGTGGTACAAGCCAGGCTATGTCATCGGCCGTTAGGTTATTTCGCTGCATCAGTTCGTAACTAACATCCGCCATGCCTTTTACGGCGAATTTGAAAACAGCCTGGCCTTCCTGGTAAACATAATGTTCTTTCGACATGACGGTTTCCACACTGGCCGGTTTCACCGATCCTCCGGCTTTCATGTGCAGGTACTGGCGGCCGCTTCCATCGCTACGCAGGATACTGTCAAGCACACCGTATTGTTCATCGGAAGCTTCCAGTAATACGGCGCCTGCGCCGTCGCCAAAGATGATGCAGGTTGCCCTGTCGCTGTAATCGATGATGCTGCTCATCTTGTCTACGCCAACTACAACCACTTTTTTATAACGTCCGCTTTCAATGAATGAAGCCCCGGTGGTCAACGCATACAGAAAACCTGAACAGGCGGCCCCGATATCGAAACTGAAAGCCTGGTTGATACCGGCTTTATCACAAATAATATTCGCGGTGGCGGGAAAAACCATATCCGGGGTGACGGTGGCACAGATCAGGCATTCGATCTCATCCGGGCCGATACCTCTTTTGGTAAGGAGATCCTTCACTGCCTCCACGGCCATATCGCTGCTGCCCAGGCCTTCGCCTTTTAAAATCCTCCTTTCCTCGATACCGGTCCGGCTCCTGATCCATTCGTCATTGGTATCCACCATGGTTTCCAATACCTGGTTGGTAAGCCTGAATTCGGGAACATATCCGCCAACAGCCGTAATGGCCGCATATTTTTTTTGCATGAAAAGTTACATTTTTAGGGGCTGGTCAAAAATTTCATAAAAGTAAAGGAAATTTCATTCCTGCCTTTTTTAAGTGACAGGTAATAAAATATCCTTATTTTCGCTACCGGCACATCCGGTTCATATGTTTGCGTACTTGCAGGGAAAGTTTACTTATAAATCTCCGGCCCAGGTTTACATTGATGTAAATGGCGTTGGATATGAGGTCAATATAAGCCTGCATACGTACGAATCCATACTGGCGCTGCATGAAGGCCGGTTATACATACACCTGCAGGTCAAAGAAGACGGGCATACTTTGTTTGGTTTCCACGACAGGCAGGAAAAGGAGATCTTTTTATTGCTCATCGGTGTCTCTGGTATCGGTGCAGCTACTGCCCGCATGATGTTGTCTTCGATGAATCCGGTTGATATTCAGCAGGCGATCCTGGACGGAAATGTCCGGGCTCTCGAAGCGGTCAAAGGAATTGGCAAGAAGACCGCCGAAAGACTTGTCCTGGAATTACGGGATAAACTGGGCAGGCACAGCCTGACAGTTGAAACAACAAGTAATAAGGGCAATAGTTTAAACCAGGATGCGTTAACTGCTTTAACTGCTTTGGGAATATCCCGTCAACAGGCAGAAACAGCTATCCAGAAGATCACCAGGGCAGAACCCGGTATAACACAGTTGGAAGACATTATTAAAAAAGCGTTGAAAGCCATTTGAGAAAACTCTACGTTAACTGATTGACTGAATGTTGTTTACAAAGAAAAAGATTTATACAATAGTAACATATTGTATATCAATGACTTTTCTTCTCACTGGCTTGTTCTCTACCATCCGTGCCGAAAGTGGGGGGCATGGTTATGCCTACAGTCAGTCACAGGTTGATACCATCATACCTAATCTTCGAGACAGTCTTCGTTTTCCTTTACATGACCGCAGGGGCGATAACTTTTCCGCTGGCCGATCAAGCAATTTTGATCTGAACAGCCCTGCCAATATCCGTGATTCCGTTGTATATGATGCGGAAACCCGCCGCTACGTTATATACGAGAAAATTGGGAACCGGTATTATCGTACGCCTACCAGTTATAGTTTTGATGAATACTGGCAGCTCCGGTACCGGGAATCGGAAATGGAGTATTTCCAGCGACGCGCCAATACAACCAGTATACTGAACCGGGGAAAATTTATTAAACCCAGGCTTAAACTCACTGACAATCTCTTCAACCGACTTTTCGGTAATGGCAAGATCGATATCAGTCCCCAGGGTAATGTAGATATCCTGGCCGGTTACCAGGGTCAGCGGATCGATAACCCGACCCTTCCTGAAAGGGCCAGGAAAAATGGCGGTCTTGATTTCAACATGAATACCCAGTTGAATGTGAACGCCAGCATTGGTGATAAACTGAAGTTTCCGATCAATTACAATACGCTGGCGAATTTTGACCTCGACAATCAGCTGAAACTCGATTATACGGGAAAGGATGATGAGATCCTCAAGCGTTTTGAAGCCGGTAACGTCAATTTCCCGGCAAGGGGTACGCTTATCCCCGGGGCACAACAACTTTTTGGCTTGAAAACACAACTCCAGTTCGGCAAACTCTTTGTAACTACCGTTCTGGCCAACCAGAAATCCCAGCGCCAATCGGTAAACCTGCAGGGAGGAGCGGCATCGCAGCCTTATGAACTGAAGGCCGATGAATACGAAGAGAACCGCCACTTCCTGTTGGCAAATTATTTCAGGAAGAATTACAATAAAGTCATGCAGAACCTGCCCGCGATCACCAGTCCGGTGCAGGTATTGCGCCTTGAAGTTTGGGTTACTAACCGTAACGGAACCACGACGGAAACACGTGATGTGGTTGGCCTGGCCGATCTCGCCGAAAACGAACCTTTCCTGCAACCGCCACTGGTGAATGTACTCACGGGCTTTGAACAACCCAGTAACGGAACCAACGACCTGTTGAATAAAATCCTGGGTCAGCCCGACTCCAGAAACCCCGCACTGGTATTCAATAATCTCCGTAACCTGGGCCTGAGCCCCGTACAGGATTTTGAAAAGACCTTCGCGCGCAAGCTGGATTCTACCCAATATATTTTCAACCGCCAGGTGGGCATGTTGTCTCTCAGTCAGCCGCTGCAGACAGATGAAGTACTGGCTGTTGCATTCCAGTATTCCTATAACGGCAAGATCTATCAGGTCGGTGAATTTTCTCAGGATGTGCCGCCGGACAGTTCTTCGGCCACACAGAAGGTTCTTTACCTGAAGTTACTGAAGGCCACTTCACAGCGCACCAGTCTGCCTATCTGGCGACTGATGATGAAGAACGTCTACACCATTGGTTATGGCCAGTTATCACAACAGGATTTCAAACTCGATGTATTATATCAGGAACCGGGCCTGGGTGAAAAAAGGTATGTGCCCTTTGGCGATAAGAACCAGGGTGCGCCGATCATTTCATTGATCAATCTCGACCGTTTGAACGGGCAGCTCGATCCGCAGCCCGACGGCGTGTTCGACTTTGTGGAAGGTTTTACCATAAACTCCCAGTTCAGCCGCGTGATGTTCCCAGTGCTTGAACCATTCGGGCGGGACCTGGCGGGCCAGGTGTATAACACGGTGCCCATAACGGCAAAGGATACACTATTTTATGCACTGTATGATTCCATCAAGGCGGTGGCCCAGCAATACCCGAATCTCAATCGTTTCGTATTGAAAGGTCTGGCAAAAACGTCCGGCTCCTCCGAGATCAGCATCGGGTATAATATCCCGAAAGGATCGGTAACGGTAACGGCTGGTGGCAGAACGCTGGTGGAAGGGGTCGATTATGACATCAACTACGACCTGGGTACGATCAAAATGACCAACCAGGCGATCCTGAACGCCGGGCTTCCCGTGCAGGTGAATTTTGAGAACAACGCCACTTTCGGATTACAGCAAAGGAACTACCTTGGCTTGCGCCTTGATTACCTGGCCAAGAATACGATCAAAGAACAATTGTCGATCGGGGGATCTCTGGTGCGCCTCGGCGAAAGACCTTTTTTCACCAAGGTGAATTACAATGAAGACCCGATCCGAAATACCATGTACGGCGTGGATGTCAACTACCGTAAAGAAATGCCGCGGCTGACCAAGATATTGGATAAACTTCCTTTTTACAGTACCACGGCACCTTCTTCCATCAATGTGTATGCGGAAGCGGCGGTGTTGAAACCCGGCCATGCCCCGCAGATCGGAAGGGGAAAGAACGGCCTGGTATATATAGACGATTTTGAAGGAAGTAAATCGGGCATCGATCTCCGCTTCCCGCTGATCAGCTGGACCTTGGCCTCTACACCTTTCGGCGCGGCCGATGATAACGGCAATATATTGTTCCCTGAAGCTGCGCTCAGCAATAACCTGAACTACGGTAAAAGCCGGGCCAAGCTGGCCTGGTACCAGATCGAACAGGCCCTGCAACAGATCAACGGCCCGAATAACCCGATCACCAACCGGGATGAATTAAGCGATCCCCGCGTGCGCCAGGTGTATCAAAAGGAAATTTTCCCCCAGCGTACCACCGGTTTCGGAGAAAGCCAGCTGATCACTTTTGATATGGCTTATTACCCGGAAGAAAAAGGACCTTACAATTTTGAAGATAATTCGGCTGTGATCAACAGTAACGGGCGGTTCATCAACCCGAAATCCAAGTTTGGCGGTTTGATGCGCGGACTTGATCAGACAGATTTTGAAACCAGCAACATTGAGTTCATCGAATTCTGGTTACAGGATCCCTTCATTGAAACGCCCAACAGGCCAAATATCGGCCAGTCGGATGGAGGTAAATTATTTTTCAACCTCGGTAATATCTCGGAAGACATCCTTAAAGACGGACGCCGTTTTTATGAGAATGGCCTGGCTACGCCCAACGCGCCTTCTCCGGAAGATACAACGATCTGGGGCCGTGTTCCCAGGAACCCGATCCAGGTAACCAACGCATTCAGTAATATTCCGGAAGACAGGTTGTTCCAGGATATCGGTTTTGACGGTTTAAATGATGAAAACGAACGGACGAAAAGGCAGGCTTATCTCGACCAGCTGGCCACCACCTTCGGCACAGGTTCGGCCATTTACCAGGAAGCGCTGCGGGATCCTTCCAGCGATAACTACAGAAATTACCGGGATGCCGGCTTCGGCGCTTCAGATGGTATCCTGATCAGGTATAAAAATTTCAATAATCCAGACGGGAATTCCCCCATCAATACGGGTGGCGAGTTTACGTCTGCTGCCACCTTGTACCCCGATGTGGAAGATCTGAATCGCGACAATACCCTGAATGAGATCGAAGAGTATTTCCAGTACACCGTCGACCTCAAACCCGCATCTGCTCCTGAAATGACCATTGGAACCAATTTTATCGTTGATAAGAAAGTGGTTCCCGTAAACCTGGTCAATGGAACAACACGTAATGAAACCTGGTACCAGTTCCGTATCCCAATTGGAAGCTATAATCACAAGGTCGGCAATATCCCCGATTTCAAGTCCATCCGCTTCATGCGTATGTATATGACCGGATTCTCCGACAGTGTGGTGCTGCGTTTCGGCCTCCTCCAGCTAACCAGGAATATCTGGCGTAAATTCCAATACCAGATCGATACAACAGGTATCTATTCGCCAACCACCTCCAATACAACTTTCAACGTGGAAGCGGTGAATATTGAAGAGAATGATAAGCGGGTTCCTTTGCCATACCGCACGCCCAGGGAGATCCAGCGTGTACAAACGCTCAGCAATAATGGCGTGAACCTGTTGCAGAACGAACAGGCCATGAGCCTGGTGTTCTGTAACCTGCGCAAGAACGACGCCAAAGGCGTATTCCAGACATTTGCCAACCGTGACCTCAGGCAGTTCAAAAAACTGTCCATGTATGTACATGCCGAAGAAGCGCAGTTCCCGGTCAATTCTTTCAATGACCGCGACCTCACCGCGATCGTCAGGATGGGTACCGATTTTGTGAACAACTATTACGAGATCAGGATACCATTGATCAAAACTCCATTGAACTTAAGCCTCAACCCCGATTCAGACGCATATAATGACTCATTGTGGAATCCGAGGAATTCACTTGACCTGGACCTGACCGTGCTTACCAAACTCAAGCAGCAACGGAACCTGTCATCTGCTTCACTGACCGAAATATTCAGGCAACTGCAGGCTAACGGTCAGGTGTACTCGGTCATGGGTAACCCCAACCTGGGCGAGATCCGCGGTATCATGATCGGGCTGGAGAACACGAATTCCAACACCAATGCATGCGGACAAATTTGGGTCAACGAACTCAGGTTGTCTTCCATTGACGAACAAGGTGGCTGGGCGGCTTTGGGAAGGGTGGACGTGAATCTGGCAGACCTTGGAACGCTTTCCATTTCTGCAAATACCCACACCAAAGGATTTGGTACCCTGGAACAAAGGGCGAATGAGCGTTACAGGGATGACTTCTTGCAATTCGATGTGGCGGCCAACCTCGAACTGGGCAAACTGTTGCCGAAAAGTTCGGGAATGTCTATCCCCGTGTTCGCCAGTTATTCCCAAACGGTAAGCAGGCCCGAATATGATCCTTACGATCAGGATATCAAGCTGAAGGATAAACTTAGTTCGGCAAACACCAAGGCGGAAAGGGATTCGATCAAAAGGGTGGCGGTGGACTTCACTTCTGTCAAAACGCTCAATTTTACCAACGTTAAAAAGAATAAGACCAACAGCAAGAAGCCGAAGATATATGACATAGAAAACATTGATGTGAGTTATTCATATATCCAAACCATCAGCCACAGCCCTCTGATCGAAAACAATGAAGTGACCAGGCACCGGGGAGCCATCGGATATAACTTTGCGCCTCAGCCCAAATACATTGAACCTTTCAAGAAATATTTTAAGAAAACCAAAACGAAGTGGTTCGACCTGATCAAAGATTTCAATGTCAATTTTGTTCCTTCCCAGTTGAGTTTCCGAGCGGATATCAGCCGCCAGTTTGGCGCCATCAGGCCACGGAGTGTGGGTACCTCAAAATACCAGATCCCGGAAACCTATGACAAATATTTTACCATGCAGCGTGATTATATCATGCGCTGGAACCTGACGAGGTCGATCAATTTTGATTACACGGCAACCAATAACTCGCGTGTGGATGAGCCCTATGGCCGGTTGGACACCAAAGCGAAAAAAGACTCTGTGAGGAGGAACTTTTTCCGCGGTGGCCGTAATACGATCTTTAACCAAACAGCCAATTTCTCTTATACGGTTCCTACCAATAAGATACCGGCGCTTGATTTTGCAACCGTCAATATCAAGTACCAGGCTACGTATCGCTGGATCGGCGCTTCCAGGCTTGCCGTTGAACTGGGTAATTTCTTGGAAAACGGATTACAGAAAGAAGGAACGGTACAGCTTGATCTGAACCGCTTATATCAAAAATCAAAATGGCTGCGTCAGCTTGATGTGCCCTCAAAAGCGGAAGACAAAGAGCGCTGGAAAAACCGTATCACCAAGATCCGGGATTCGGTGATGACCAAGACCGGCAAGAAAGTGCTCCGCACCCGCAGGGTGATCGACAAGGGAGCGGTGCCATACCTGGGAACAGGAGCCAGGATATTTGGCAAACTGCTGACCAGTGTCAAGCAGGTTAATTTCTCTTTATCTGAAACAGGGAATACGCGTTTGCCCGGTTACATGGACAGCACGCAATTCTTCGGACAAAATTTCCGGAGTATGGCGCCAGGATTTGATTTCATTTTGGGATATCAACCTGATACGAACTGGCTCAATAAGAAAGCCAGGCAGGGGCTGATCACCAAGGACAGCAACTTCAATGCTCTCTTCCAGCAGAATTTTGAGCAACGCATCACCATGTCTGCACAATTGGAACCCGTCCGCGACCTCACCATTACGGTTAACCTCAATAAGTCGTTCAGTAAGAATTACAGTGAAACATTTAAATTCATCGATACATCAACCCTTGGCAATGACCTCTCCTTCAAACACCTGAGCCCATACACCGGTGGCAGCTTTGACGTATCGTACATTGCCTTTAAGACCTTGTTTGGCAAATTTGACCCCAATAGGGTGTCAGAGACCTTCAAGACCTTTGAGCGTAACCGCCTCGTATTGTCTGAGAGGTTAGGTAAAGCAAACCCTTACAGTAACGGGCAACCGATTGGTACGGATGGATATTATTATGGATACGGCAAATACGCAGTGGATGTGCTGATCCCTTCATTCATCGCTGCCTATACCGGCCAGGATCCGAAGAATGTGGCGCTGATTCGTCAAACGAACCCAAATATCAAATCGAATCCATTCCGTGCCATCATTCCAAGACCTAACTGGAAATTGGATTATAACGGCCTGACCCGTATCAAGGGATTGGAAAAGATCTTTACAAACTTCAGTATATCGCACGGCTATACCGGCAACCTAAGCATGAATGGATTTACTTCCGCTTTATTCTATCAGGATGAATCGCGCTTTGGTTATCCATCATTCTACGATACGGTTTCTAAGAATTTCGTTCCTTATTTCCTGGTGCCCAATGTCAGCATCCAGGAACAGTTCTCTCCATTGATCGGTTTTGACATGATGTTCACCAACCAGATGCAGGCAAAATTTGAATATGCCAAATCGCGCCAGTTGAGCCTGAGCCTGTATGATTACCAACTCAGTGAAGTACGCAGTACAGAATTCACCATCGGCGCAGGTTACCGGAAACGGGGCATGAAGCTGCTGGGCGGATTGAAGTTGCCTAAGTTTCTGAGTAAGAACCAAAGCGGTAAACTGGATAATGAGATCAATTTCCGGCTGGATGTGCGCATACGCGATAACGTGACTGCCAACAGCCGCCTGGATCAGGATAATAACTTTGCTACTGGCGGAAGCAAGGAGATAACCATCAGCCCGACCATTGATTATTTTCTGAGCAACAGGGTGAATGTGAAACTCTTCTTTGATCAGCGCAAAGTGAAGCCGTATATCTCTTCCAGCGCACCGACGACCAATACCCGTGCGGGCGTGCAGATCAGGATTTCATTACAACCTTAAGATGATTTGACCACTGCGCTGATCCTGTCACCCAATGTGGCAGAATCGGCATAGTATCACCTGTCGGATGCCATCTGGCTACATTCATTGTTCAGGCCGGCGAAGATTATTCCGGTTTACGAACCGGAAAATAGGCCCTGTATGGGATGCGGGAGCCTTCCTCTTATCGTTTGATCGTTGTGTTGGGTAAACAGGAATGAATGACTGGCTTCACGCAGGCAGTCAGCCTGAATTATAACATTTCTCAAATATCCCCGTGTACAGGCTTATGTGCCGTTCTTATCATACATGCTGCGATGCCGGTTCATCGGGAAATGCCCAGGCCGGAAATCTGGTAGAAGTTTTCGTGGAACCTGGAAAGGGAATCCATTTCAATTATTCCGGTGAAATGTCCTGTTTTATTTCTTAAGTGATGTCACTCAAAATCCATCATATTAAAAACCCCGTCTTTCAACGGGGCGATTTTTAACTGTTAGAAAAGTACTGATTTTATTTGCCTGATTTATAACGCTATTTTGTTTTCTTCAGGAGCATGACATAACCGCACAAATCCGTTTTCTTCTTTTTATTGACCTGGACCGGTTTCATCATGTGATATTCGCTGAATTGAGGTATATAGGAAAAGCTTATAATATTTCCTTCGGGATCACTGCCAAATTTTTTCTGGTACACTACCTGTTTCTCGTTCCAGTCGAACATCCTCACTTCATTGATCTTGGAACTGACATCGCCAATAAAAACAAATTGGTACCAGCTGCCTTCGTTCAGCGGAACGATGACCGGCATTTCATATTCGCTTTCCATGGTTACGGAAGCTTCTTTTACAACAATAAAGCCTTGTTGAATAAGGGATTGTTTGATACTGTCAGCCTGTTTTTTCATCAGGTCGTTGCTGCAGCCAGCCTGGCGGATCACATCCTGGGCAACAACTGGGCACGCAAAAAGTGCCATCAAACAAATAAAAAGGGCTAATTTTTTTGTTTTCATAGATTTGGGTTTGATCGGATACTTGCCAAAATATGGGGAATCCTTCAAAAATGCAAGGGTTCTTCTGGGAAAAAACGCAAAAAGAGGGATAATATTGTATGTCAGTCCTTTCGGGCTTCCATTTTCCGTTAACCGGGATTTTTGGAGAAGTAAATGGCGTCGGCCTGTTGGGTGCAGGTAATCACGAGGTCATTGATGCATACATGTCCCGGGAGAGAGGTGCAATAATGTATGGAATCGGCCACATCTTCCGCCTGCAGGGGAGTGAACCCCGTATAAGCCGACTTGGCTTTGCCTTCATTTCCTTTAAATCGTACGATACTAAATTCCGTTTCTACCGCCCCGGGATGTATGGCCGTAACCCTGATCCCGTGTTTGAGCAGGTCGATTCGCATGGATTGGCTGATAGCATCCACCGCTGCCTTACTGGCGCAGTACACGTTGCCATTTTCATAAACCTGTTTCCCGGCAACGGAACCTATATTGACGATATGCCCTTTTTTCCTGGCGATCATTCCCGGAATGACCGCCCGGCTTACATACAACAGCCCATGTACGTTTGTATCAAGCATGGTATCCCAATCGTCCATATCTGCCTCATCAAAAGGGTCTCTACCTAAAGCCAGCCCGGCATTATTGATCAATATATCCACCCGATCCCAGGTATCAGGCAGGTTTCCCAGCAGATTGTCAACCTCCGCTTTATTCCTGACGTCGAAACATAATGGAAGTACCTGGATGCCGAACATTGATTTCAATTCGTGGCTGATTGCGTCAAGCCTATCCTGTCTTCTGCCGGTAATGATGAGTGCATGGCCCGAAGAGGCGAATTTCCTTGCACAGGCCAGGCCAATTCCGGATGTGGCCCCGGTGATGAGTACAATGCTGTTCATGCCTGCAAAATACGGCAGTGAGGTCAAAATGCTGATTGAAATTTCGGATGTCAGGGAAATTACCGGATCAGTACAACGGATCCTTTACGGCTGATCTTCCGGTTCAGATAATCGGTTCCTTCTGCATACCATACATAGGATCCGGGAGCCTGTTCTTTTCCTCCATAGCGGCCATCCCAGCCTTCCCCGATATTGGTTGTGCGGAACATTAATTGTCCCCAGCGGTTATACACCATGAAAATATCCACCGATCTCATGCCCAGGGCCAAAGGCCTGAGGATCTCGTTGAGGCCATCGCCATTTGGACTAAATCCTGTGGGAACGTACATGTCTGGAGCCACTTTATACACTTTTACCGAAATGCTGTCATCATCAAAACAACCGATGGCATTGGATACCTGTACAACATATTCAATATCATTTTGCGGGTTAGCTGTTGGGTTGGAAACATTCGTTGCGCTCAACCATTGTGTAACCGGCGTCCAATTATATATAGAACCTCCGGTAGCCTGAAGGAACAGGGGCTGACCGAGAACAATGGACGTATCCCTGGGGCCGGCATCGGCCACAACCTTGATGACGGTAATGGTAACGGTATCTCTTCCCGGTTTGGGGCAACCCAATGTATCCCTGACCGACAGTAAATAAGTGATGTCGTCGCCCGGTTGAACGGAAACCGGGTTCGGTATAAAGGGATTGGAAAGATACAGGGATGGCGTCCAAACATAGTTGCTGCCTCCGCTGGCGGTCAATGGTACCGATTGTCCGAAACAAATGGACGTGTCTTTAATGGATCTGGCGATCGGATAGGGTACTGTCTTGACTTTGATGGAATCTCTGTCTATGCATTTACCGATCCGGGCCGTGACGTAATACGTTGTTGAAGCCGCGGTAGGCGTAGCCGTTGGGTTTTTGATAGCGGGGTTATCAAGGGTCGCCGTGGGCGTCCAGCTAAAGGCCAGAGCATCCGTTCGGGGTTTTAACACAACGGGATCGGTTCGGCAGATCGTGGTATCCGGGTTGATGGATAAAGTGACGGAGTCGACGACATTAACGAGTACGGTATCCAGCGCCGTACAGCCGGCATGGTCAACGAAACGGGCTATGTAACGCGTGGTCACATTCGGCCAAACTAAAGGGCTGAAACTATTGACATTGTTGATCCTGGTATTGGGGGTCCAGGTAACCGCCCCGGGCGTAGGGGAAATGGCTTGCAGGCGCAGCGTATCAACCGAGCATATCAGGGTGTCGTTCGTCACCCGGAATTCCGGTTTGTCTACAATCGTCACTTCCCTTTGTATGGTATCGATACAGCCTTTGCTGGTGGATACGATCAGGGATTGGCATTATATGTGCCAGTTTGGGAATAGGAGTAAGTGGGGTTTTGCAGGCGGCTGGTATCATTCAATACGGCATCCACGCCAAAATCCCATTTCCAAAAATTTACCTGGCCATATCTAGCGTAAGTGGTATCCGTGAATTGAACGGGTTTGTCTTTACACATGGGTGAATTATTTCTAAACCCCGGCCTGAATCCCGGATAAACACGCACAGGCGATGTGGCTGAATCGGCACAGGAAGTGCCCTTGTTCACGATCAGTTTGATGATGAAAGTGCCGGTATCTGAAAATGTGTGGGTAGGATTTTCCAGGTTGGAAATATTATTGGCACCGGAACCCGGGTCGCCGAACTGCCATTCAAAGCTATTGTTCAGCGGGGAACTGTTGAGGTTGGCAAAGGATAAGGTATATCCGTCGCAACTGATATAATAAGGTGTTTGCAGTTGAGCGCCGGGCAGGTCGCATGGGGCGATCGTTACGATGAAATCTTTTCGGTGCACATCGATCACGTTTCCGTTTCTGATCGAGCTGACACAAACGGATATGACATACCTGCCTGCATCAGGCGCCACACCTGAAATGATGCCTGTTTGTGCATTGATCGCGGCCTGGGGCCCCAGGGGATTGCCCCCGGAAAATCCATTGGTGTAGACCACAGGCTGATAGGGTGGGCCGCCAGGAACGATATTGCTGGAATTGGCAGCCGCTCCGCCATTATAAGCGCTGCACAGGCTGTAGACCAATTGATCGCCATCCGGATCTGTTGCACTGAAATTCATGGTGAAAGGACGTTGAAAACAGGCGATGGAAATTTCCTGGGAAAACCTCGGACTGCTGTCGCCGACACCCACGCCCAATGTGTTCAATCCGGGCATGGTACAGGTATAAGTTGCGCCGACACTGTTACCCACATTCATGATATTGTCTATTCGGCAGCAGGTTTGATAAGCCGCCGTATATCCATTGTTATTATTGGGCAGCGTGACCGTGAATGTATAATATCCGACGGTGTACCGGAGAGTGGGGGGGTTGGTAATACAATCTGGAATGGTGCCCAGTGGTACATTTTCAACCCTCGACAGATTGATGTCATATATATTCTGCCCGCCTGTGCCACCGAACAGTTGGGCATTGTCGTTATTGTATATGCCGATCCATACGTTGGATGGCATCACTGCACAGTTTAAGCAGTTTTCATCCCTGAACAGCAGTAATGTGATGCGGTAGGTCTTGGAGGTAGGCGTGGCGCTGATAAAATCGTATATCATTTCCCCGCCGGTGATATGGGCTGATTTCGCCAGCAGGGAACAGGCCAGTAAATAAATAATGAGTAAACCTTTCTTCATCGGGTGTCCTTCTCTGTGAATGATTGTAAAATAGGCAAATATGCAGCCCACTATTTGTTAAACATACCCTGGTAATGTAAAAAATATGCCAAAATTTCATTCGATCTCTGCGTTTCCTCCAGCATGCCCATGTGGCCGCTGTTTCTCAGGATATGCACGGAAGCCCTTTCCGGCATATGACATTGTTCAAGCCCCTGCTTAAAAGGAACGGCCTGGTCATACTCTCCCAACACCAATAGAACAGGGCGCCGACTTTCTTTTAATTGACTGGTTCTGTCGGGCCTGTTGATCATGGCCTCATAATACTGAACCAGTGCTTCCGCTTCAAATAGCTGCCCTTTTAGAACGAGTTCCCGGATCATTTGGTTGCTTGACTCCTGGCTGTAAAAAAGGCCGGGGATACTGGTCTGTAAAAACGCTTCTGCCCCGTGCTGAAGTATGAATTCAATGGCTTTTTTACGGGTTTGTTTTTTTTCTTCGCTGTCAGCAAAGGCGGTGGAGTGAAATAATCCCCATGATAAGAGGCTGTCGCCGTACAATTCATGGTAAGCTAACGCGATATAACCGCCCATGCTATGACCGATCATGACGCAATGCGGTATGCTTTCTTCATCCAGTATTTGCCTGATACAGGCGGCATAGGTTTCCATTCCTGCAACTTCTTCGCGGATCAGATCCGACCTGCCACTACCCGGGAGGTCCGGGATGATCAGCCGGTATTGATCCTGGAGAAATTCGATCTGCCGGTTCCAGATATTCCCGTCTTCCCCAAAACCATGCAACAATACCACCGGGGTTCCGTAACCGGATACCCGGTAATGTATATGCGCATCTTGAAACCGGATGTATTTTTCCTGCAAAATGGTTATTTATTTTTGACGTATTTGACAGATGATCGGTAGATAATCATTAATACAAATGGTATCAGTGCCTGGTTCATTTGCTGTGGAAGGAAAAACCAGCTGATGAGCAGGAGGGTGAGTCCCGCAGCGGTCAAGAGCCAGTAAGTGCGGACCCATTTTTTTTTGCTGCCCGTTAAGAAAGCCATGACGGCATGGGTAGGCCAGGTCCATAGCAAGTTGTAATTGTTTTTGGTCATGCTGTGGTCGGTGCCGAACCACATGAACAGGAGTATGCAGCCAAGTGATCCGGTGAGGAAGAAGAACAATCCGTCCAGCCTGTTCAGCAGGGAAGCGGCCTTCGGATGTTTGTACAGGCTCAGTAAAATGACCATGCAGAGCAGAAACGTGAAAAAAATGCCCGGGGTGAAACGAAAGCCACTTTCTTGAACGGGTATTGTTGATACGATGACCTGTTTGTTTTTCACAAGGGAAGTGTTCCTGGTGCTGTCAAGTGACCACATAAGGTTGTCCGGAAGGAATTGCTGTTGTTCAGCGGTCATGATCGCATCGGTGGGCGCACCCAACAGGATATCGATCCCCAGTTTGCTCCAATATTGCCGGCCCCTGTCGAGGTACATGTGAATAGCTTCCCGAAACCTGGTGTTCTCTGGCATGACCGTCTCAAAATGAGGACGGGGCCTTTTATAAGCCCTGATCAGGTCTCTTAGGCGGGTGGTGCAGTTATCGAAAAAGAAATCGTAACGGTAATACCTGTTTTCTTCTTTCAGGTTTTCGTTTAAAAAAGATCGTAAGTCTGTCTTTTCCTCTTCGGTCAGGTCAAGAACCTGTTCCGTAATGCCCCTGTTTTCGGATTTATACATGTAGGCGAAATCGCTGAAATTCTCCAGGCTGATATAATACAGGAGTTTTCCGCGGATGAACTTGAGGTAAAACCCTTCATCGTCGAAATTAAAAGTGCCGTAATTGTAAACGAGGTCGGTCAGGCTGACACTGTCCACCACACGCATGGCGCTATGCCCGAATATGGAATACAACTCTTCTCCCGGAGTGCAGGTGATCAGCGAGATCCTCAATCCGGAACGCTCATTGGTTTGTGCCCGGGAAAAAAAAGACAGGCTGATCAGGCAGATAGCGGTTAGGTATATACAGAAGTTTGTGCATGTTGGCTTATCCTGTCGTGATTTGCCTACTGTAATTCGGTGCTTCTTTGGTGATGGCTATATCATGGGCGCTTTCCTTGATACCAGCGTTTGTAATTTTGATGAACTTCGATTGCTGAAGGGTTTTGATGTCGGCTGCCTTTACTACTGGCGTAATGTCCACTTCGCCTGGCCACTCAGGCCTGCGCACTCTCCCGATGGTATTTGCCTGCCACGCTTCCGCAGGTACCCTTTTAAAGGGGCACACGTCCTTCGATGCCTTCGGGAACAAATTTCGACATCGTCTTCAGGATCCTGGAAATAACGGTCGCTACTACCCTGTGCCATGGCGCCGAGCGAGCCCTACCCCCTGTATTGTTTGAATTTACGTCCTTCATAGATGATCGTTTCGCCGGGGCTTTCTTCCGTTCCGGCAAAAACATTGCCCATCATGACGCAATTGGCACCGGCTGCCAGGGCCTTACGACCATATCTCCCGTATACCGTATGCCGCCATCGCTGATGATCCCCGTATTTCTTCCTTTCAGGGCATTTGCCGCTTCCATGACTGCGGTGATCTGAGAAAAGCACACCGGTTCCGGCGACGATACGCCGTAATTTCAGATGGATCCGGACGATCAACTTTTACGGCATCGGCACCCGCATCTGCGAGTGCGGTGGCTGCTTCGGCAGTACCCACATTGCCGGCTATGACCTGCATGTGCTTATAAGTCTGTTTGATTTTTTTAAACATCACCGCCTGACCGCGGGTGTGGCCATGGGCGCTGTCGAGGCAAACAGCATCCACCGCTGCCTGTTGAAGAGCTTGAACGCGGTCCATGATATCCGTGGTGATGCCCACGCCGGCTCCAACGATCAGGCGTCCGAATTCGTCTTTGGCGGAATTGGGATAGCTTTTGATTCAGGATGTCGCCGAAAGTGATCAGGCCAATGAGCCTGCCTTGTTTATTGACGACCGGGAAGTTTTCGATCTTATTTTTCTTAAATATCAGTTCTAGCTTTTTTCAAATCAGTGCCTTCGGGAGCGGTGATAAGGTTTTCGCTGGTCATCAGCGCACTGACCCGAAGCTTCATATTCGTTTCCAGCCGGAGGTCGCGGTTGGTAAGTATGCCAACCAGTTTTTTTTGCGCATCTACAATGGGTATGCCTCCGATCTTATTTTCTTTCATAAGCCGGATGGCTTCCACCAATGGTTGCATCCGGGGTAAGGGTCATGGGATCAAGGATCAACCCGCTTTTTTCGCTTCTTTCACTTTCCTCACTTGTTCCGCCTGCTGATCTATGGTCATGTTTTTGTGGAGTATGCCCAGGCCGCCTTCTCTTGCAAGAGCAATGGCCAGTTAGGCCTTACCCGTTACGGTATCCATGGCTGCTGAGCATGGGAATGATAAACGTGATCGTACGTGTAAAGCTGGTGCTGATATCTACATCGCGGGGAAGTACCTGAGAATAAGCCGGTACAAGCAAAACATCGTCAAACGTGAGGCCCTCGGTGATCTGGGCGGCACCCGTTTTACTTTTGCCAGGTTATTGATTCTTGCCATAGAGCGAAATTACTGGTAACGTAAATCAACTTGAAAATTGCGCTCATAACAATTTGTACATCTTGCCCGGAAGGCTGAAACCCAGCCCTTGTAATTCGAGGTTCAGCAATAGGCTGGATAATGCACTGCTGCTCAGACGGGCATGGTACATAAGCGTATCAAAATGGCAGTTGGGGCTTTTTTGCGGGTGATCCACGAGGGCTTTTTTCCTCCGGGCTCAGTTCCGGGAACAGTTCGCGCTGTTTGATTTTTCGGAGCTTGTCAGGCGCCCAGTTCATGGCTTCCGCATGAATTCCTGGTGCGAGCAGAACAGGATAGCTTTGTTTTGCCGGATGAGCTGGTTGCAACCCATGCTCCCAGGGTCGTTCAACCGGCCGGGGACGGCAAAGACATCCTGTTATAATTATTGGCTATTTCCGCCGTGATCAGTGAACCACCTGTGGCCCCCGATTCAATAACGATGAGGGCGTCGCACATCCCTGCCGTAATTCGGTTCCTTCGTGGAAAATGCTGTTTATCCGGCGCGGTACCCTGGCCGAAATCCGTTAGTAATCCGCCTTGTTCCAGCATGTGCCCTGCCAGGCTACGGTTCTGAACGGGGTAGATCCTGTCGAGCCCGTGGGCCAGTGTAGCCACGGTGGATAATCCGTGGCGCAGGGCGGCTTTGTGTGCAATGGTATCAATCCCAAAAGCGAGTCCGCTGACAACAAGGATGCCTGATCCCTGCAGGCCTTCCAGGAAGGATTCGCAAACCGATTTGCCATAGGCGCTGTTTTTTCGGGTACCCACTACCGATATGATCCTGTCGGCATTGAGGTCGGCGTTTCCCTTGTAATAAAGGAGGGCGGGGCCATCATAGCAATGCAGTAACCGTTTGGATATTCCTTCGACGTAACGAACAGGGCTTTGATCCCGTATTTATCGAGAAAAGCTATTTCCCGCTCACACTCAGCAAATAAATTAAAATGTCGGATGGCGCGGGCTCTGGCAGGACCGATGCCTTCGATCTTTTCCAGTTCCTTTTTGGGGGCGTGAAAGATGTTTTGCGCCGATCCGTAAATTTCAACCAGCATTTTCGCATGTACGTCACCGATATGTGGCACCCGGAGTAAGGGAGCC
This sequence comes from Ferruginibacter sp., assembly GCA_046329695.1. Classification (GTDB taxonomy): domain Bacteria; phylum Bacteroidota; class Bacteroidia; order Chitinophagales; family Chitinophagaceae; genus Ferruginibacter. Next base: position 13,663 of record JAXLUE010000005.1, on the reverse strand, counting down.
ACCTGGTATAGCAGATCATTGTCCTTCATATGGGCAATGATACCGGATGAATCAGTTAGAGAGAACGTTTAATTCTGTTCGCCGGTTAGGGGATTTCCCTTGGTCGGTATTATTAGGGGCGATGGGTTTGCTGTCACCATATCCTTTCGGCTGCATCCTGGCCGTGCTTACCCCTTTGGAAACGAGGTATTGGGTGACCGCTGTGGCCCTGTTCAGGCTTAGTGCGAGGTTGTCTTCTTTTTTGCCGACATTGTCTGTATGGCCTCCGATCATGATTTTCAGGCGCGGGTTATCGTTCATCAGTTGCACGACCTTATCCGTTCGTTCATGGGAAGTGGCGCTCAATTCGGCTTTTTTGATTCGAAGAATATGTTCTTCAAAACAATTGCCGCTCCGGCTTCGATGGGTTGCAGCGGTATGTTGGCTGTCAGGAAGAATCGGCGAAGTGATTCGATCTGAAAATGATCTGAATAAAACAAATATCCTTTGCGGTTAACATTGAATGCGAATTCCTTCCCTTCCGGAAGGGTGACCAGGTAATTGCCGTCTTCGTCCGTTTGCAGCCTGCTGAATATTCTTCGGGTATTGATCTCTGTTAGTTCCACTGTCGATGGGAGGCCCTGTCCGGTCTTGCTGTCGAAGACCCGCCCTTTTACCCAGGTTGTGCGCAGCCGCAAGACCATCGGCCTGAGGTTGAAGGTGTAGGAATCAAGCCGCCGCCGCCCTCACCTTGTCGCTCGCGTAGTAAGTGGTCTGCCCATCTGCCGCAACCAGCGAGCCTTCGTCGTCGATGGTATTGATCGGGTAACCGAGGTTGTCTGGCCTGTTCCATGTACTGTCTGTCAGCCGGCGGGTTAAAGATCGGTCATGCCATATCCGGGTGCCCGTTACTGTTAAAATACGAGGTGCTGTTATCGGCATGAATAAACGGGCAACTTTCATCATTTCCCGTGTTGATCTCGGACCCAGGTTAACGGGTTTCTCCCCCAGGTTCCGTTGGATTTTGCCTGTGTGAAACCCAGATATCCAGTCCCCGTATCCATCGGGGCGGTTACTGGAAAAATACGGAGTCCTTTTTATCCTGGAGAGAGTGAGGAGAAGATTCCCATGCATCCCGTATTGACGCGCTTCCCGAGGTTTTCCGGGTTCCGTCCACCCGCCGTTTTGGTACGATAGGATATGTACAGATCGCAACTGCCCTGGCCTTCCGGATAATTACATCCCGTGAACACGAGCCAGTTTCCATCCTGTGATATATTCTGGGCGCCTTCGTTCAGGTTGGTATTGATTTTACCGGTGAGTGGCGTGGCCAGTCCCCATTTTCCATCTGTAAAATCCGACTCAAAAAAATCCTCATCATTATTGACCCGGCGCGTCATGACCAGCTTTTTGCCATCAACCGTTACGGAAGGATAATATTCCAGGTCGGCGGAATTCACCGAATCGCCAAGGTTTACAGGTTTGAATTCATACGGGATCTTTTCCAGGTTCTTTTCACGCGCAACGGCAAATTCGTATACGGATCGGCGGTAGTTGGCGGCTTTGATGCTTTGCTGGTTCAGACCGGGTGTTTGCAGGAACTGATTCACCTTTTCCAGCGCCTCGTTGAATTGGCCCGTTCCGGCCAGGGATATCGAAAAGGGGAGAAGGTAGGTGGATGAAAAGACCGAATCCAATTCAAATGCTTTCCGGAAATCCCTGACGGATGAGCGGTAGTCCTTCATATCTGCGAATATGCCTGCCCGTGATAAATATACTTCAACGAAGCGTGGTTCAGCCAGCAGTGCGGATTCCAATAATTTGATCGAGGCATCGTATTCTCCTTCCACGGCCTTATTGTAGGCAGGCCATAAATATCACGGGCTTGTTTGTTCACCTTATCAGGGTCGTACCATTGTGCGGATACCTGGGAAGTGCCGGCAATGATCAGGATAAACAGCAGCAGCAATGAGCGGAACGAATGGTGCATGGTCAGTTTCTTGCATGAAGATAGCACCTGATTGATAACTTGGTAAACTGCAGTTGTTAAAATATCAGGGTACATGTATGTATTTATGCACTTGAAGGGATAATTGCCATTGAGGGTGGATCTTGATATAATCCACAATAGGCGGGGTGACCTTATCGCATATCCATTCCGGCTGCAGGTAAAGACGGCAACCGGGGCCAACTTCCGACGCGTATTTTTCGGCCCAGTCAAAATCTGACGGATGATAGATGACCACTTTTAGTTCATGGGCCAGCGGTAGTATTTTCCGGGGCGGTGCTTTGAATTTTTTGGGCGAAAGGCAGATCCAGTTCCAGTGACCGCTTAATGGATGAGAGCCGGACGTTTCAATATTGGTTTCAAAGCCTGCAGCCTGTAATTGTTGTGTCAGTTCATCCAGGTTGTGCATCAGCGGTTCACACACTCCCGTAATAAGCCACCAGTGGTTTTCGGGGTTAGCGGAAATGGAGCCGGCGGGGCCTGCCCTTAGTAACGGTTTGCAAGATTTCGTCTACACTCATACGTGTGGGTGTGCGTTGGCGTCAGCTTTCTTTAACATCACACCAGACGCACCCAACGTCGCAACCACCCAGCCTGATGAAATAAGCCGCCCTTCCCTGGTGGAATCCTTCTCCCTGGATGGTATAGAAATGTTCCATAACGGGGAGCGTTTGTTCAGTTGTACTTTTTTGATGCAATGGATATCGTTGATTGTTCGGAAATAGAAAATTCATTCAGCTTGCCCGCCTGCGCAGGTAGGCTTCATATGTATTTTGAAGCAGGGCTGCAATGGTCATTAATCCAACGCCGCCCGGTACCGGGGATATGTAACTGCATTTCGGGGCGACATGACTGAAATCCACGTCGCCTTTGATGGAAAAGCCGGTCTTCTTAGTGCTGTCAGGCACCCTGGTGATGCCGACGTCAACGACCACAGCTCCTTCTTTGACCATGTCGGCTGTCAGGAATAAGGGGCGGCCCAGAACTGCTACGATGATATCTGCCTGCAAACATATCTCCCGGAGATTTTTGCTTCGGCTATGGCACCGTTACGGTACAGTTGCCCTGCGCAGAATCCTGGCTTGGCAAAATGCTCATTGGCCGGCCTACAATATTACTACGACCGATGACCACGAAAGCGCGCTTTACCAGTCGTCTCTACCCGGTAATGGCTGAGTAACAACATAATGCCGTGAGTTGCCGGGATGAAAGCCGGCAGGCCCTGAACAAGCCTTCCTGTATTCATCGGGTGGAATCCGTCTACATCCTTATCGGGGTGAATAAGCTGAATGATCTTACGTTCGTCGATGTGGGCCGGTAATTGGCAACTGGACAAGAATGCCATCCACCTCATCATCCCCGTTGAGGCGTTCGATGGCGCTGATCAGATCGGCTTTCTTCACCATCATCCGCAAAACGGATCAGGCTGCTGGCAAAACCTGTTTCAGCACAATTTTTGATCTTGCTGGCTACGTAAGTTTCACTGGCTCCGTTGCTGCCAATTAAGATAGCTGCCAGGTGGGGTGGTCTTTTATTCCCGCGTATAAGCGCGTCCACATCTTTTGCCAGTTTTTCCCTGATAGCCTGGGAAGCTATTTTCCCATCAAGTAATTGCATGCCGCAAAAATACTCAATGCCGGGGAGAATTTTCTCCCTCTGTTCGTATCTGGTTCCTGGAATGACAGAAATAATTTGCGGCATAAAACTATCCACCCGTGAAACAATTTTTTTTGGCAGCCATTATGGCCGCCCAATCTTTTATGCCTCCGGCCTGGGCTCAAAGCCTTTTATCCAGACCTCCCTTATCATTTGCCAGCCTCGACGCTTACAGTCAGAGAAGCAAAGGGATGCCTTTTCATTTTCCCGGAACCCTGCCTCTTTGCCTGGTTGGACCAAAGTGTCGCGGTATTTATGCGGAAAAGTGAGTTTCATGATGGAAGAATCAGGTTTGTATGTGCTGTCTTCGCAACGCCCGCAGTCTGGGTCATTTTGGAGCGGAGTTTTCTTATGCCGGCTTCTCACTTTATCATGAACAATCCATGTCTGTTGCTTATGCACGTTCGTTGGAGAAAAATTCAGTCAGGTGTGCGCTTTCACTACCATGGATATTCGATCAGCGGTCATGGTGGGAATGGGGGCTGTTTCCAGGTGAAATAGGAATCCCTGATCCGTCCGGGCCCGTCATGGACAGTTGGGTTTTCTGCGATGAATACGATTTGGATCGCATACGGGGCAAAAAGCAACAGATTGGCCCAATGCGGTCTTATCCTGGGGGCTGGGAGTGGACGTGTCGGAACAATTGTATGCTATGGTAGAGGCACGTAAAGAAGCCAACAGGCCGGTTGTCATAACCTGTGGTATCCAATATGATACAACGGCAGTTCTTCCTGAAAGCGGGCTTTCAAAGCGTTTCAGGAACAGGCTTTGCGGGAGCCGGATTCGTCAGGCGAAAATATCGGATGGAGCAATACCGGTTGTTATCGCTCTGGCGCAGGATTTAGTCCGGCTATCTCTTATCAGCTCATGGGGAAAAGACAAAGCCATGCGTAAGCAGATCATACTGTATATCCTGTTCATTTCCTCCTTGTCTGTGTCCTGCACGATGCCCAGGCCCAGGTAACCCCGGAATGGGAACAGGGTAGGCGAATGACGGAACAAGCGGGAGATGCTGAGGACACAAGACGAGGCATTGATCCAGGAGAGCAGTTTTTGGGCAGACAATCCGGTTAATCTCAATTTGACCGATGAATCCGAACTGTTACAATTCCGATTACTTACGGAGGTCCAGGTACGTAGCCTGGTGAATTACCGCCGGATTTTCGGACCATTGGTTGACCTTTTTGAATTGCAGGCGATTCCCGGTTGGTCTGTTGTCGACATCAAAAAAATGCTGCCCTATGTGACTTTGCAAGCACCTCCAAAAATGTTCGATGACATGCAGGGCCTTCTGGGGAAGCATTCGGTTTGCTGCGTTATACCCGAAATATGGAAAAGGCGAAAGGCTTCAAAACAGAGCCAGGCCAGGCATCGCCGGCATTTCTTGGCAATCCGGACAAGTGGTTCATGAGGTACGATTACCAATATAAAAATATCCTTCAATATGGCGTATTGGGTGAAAAAGATCCGGGCGAACCCCTATTCAGCGGTCGACATAAAACAGGTTTTGATTTCTATTCATTCCATTTTTATCTCAGGAACAGGGGAAGGATAAGATGCCTTGCCCTGGGAGACTTTACGGTCAATATGGGACAAGGACTTATTGAATGGCAGGGCTTTTCATTTGGAAAAGGGGGTGATTTGACGGGTATAAAAAGACAATCCGATCTGATCAAACCATACCGCTCGTCGGGGGAATTTAATTTTCACCGTGGTTTGGCAATCAATCTGGTACAAAAAAAATGGTCATTGACAGGCTTTGTTTCATATCGAAAACTGGATGCCAATCTGGAAGGAACGGATAGTTTGAACAGTCAAATTGCTTAACACCGCATCCCTGATCACTACGGGCCTGCATCGAACAGAAAGTGAATTATCAGGAAGGGGCAGGGTTCGGCAACTGGCATATGGAATGAATGTAAAACGGACATGGAGGGAATGGTCATATCGGATTCAATATGGTCAGATACCGGTTTTCGCGCGATTTGCAAAAAGCGGAGGAGCCGTATAATTTGTATGCTTTATCGGGCAACAGTTGGCATAATCTGAGTTTTGATGCCGGCTATACCCTCCAGCAAATGCACGTATTTGGCGAAGTGGCCGGGGCCGGGAATGGTGGAAAAGCCTTGTTGGCCGGCTGCCTGTTAAGTTTGGACAACCAGGCGGATATCGTGGCCTGTTATACAGGAATTTATCACCCGTTACCAAACGGTCAATGGATCGGCGTTTACGGATGGAATTCAGAAACCAGGTAATGAAAAAGGGTTATATGCGGCGATGTCGGTCAGGCCAGCTTACAGGTGGGAAATTGTTGCGTGCGCAGACCGGTTTAGTTTTTCCCTGGCTGCAATATGGCGTAAGCGCTCCGTCTGCCGGAACTGAGTATGGCTTGAAGATTTTGTACAAACCTGGCAGGAATGATGAAATATATCTGCGCTTCCGGTATCTGAACAGGCAAATGAATGAGCCTGCCATGGGTAATCCGGTACAGGCCATAGGAGAAAGATCAGGTGTAAGCTTGCGGATGCATGCCAGTTGCCGCCTTGATAACAGGTTCAGTATCAGGAGCAGATTGGAATTAAGCAGGATAACATTCCGTACAAATCCGGCATCGATGGGTTTTTTGGTATATACCGATTTGTTTTACAAGCCTTTATTGAGTCGTGTTTCAGCCAATGCTCGCCTGTTGTATGCAGAAACAGATGATTATAACAGCCGTGTTTACACGTATGAAAATGATGTACTGTATCAGGTTTCGGTACCTGCGTTTTACGGACAGGTAAGGAGGGTTTACATTAATGTGGAGTATAACCTTAATAAATCGATCGGTTTCTGGATAAGGATAAGCCGTTCAATTTATTCAAATAAAGTATTGATTGGTAGCGGGTTAGATGAAATCAACGGAAATAGGAGAACGGAGTTGAAGCTTCAGTGTTTGTACCGGTTCTAAGCTTTTTTAGTATGGGGTGCAGCAGAAGGGTTTCGGCTATTGTCATGTATCTTGAAGTTGGGGATAAAGGCCGGAGAATTAACAATTTTTTGGCTCAAATGACAATCATCCCTATTTTTACAATTCATTTAAACTAATAACCGCACATGAGAAGATTTTTTACGATGTTCGTTATGCTGATATTCAGTGGGATATTAGCATACGGCCAGAACAAGACTATTTCTGGTCAGGTAAGGGACGCGCAGGGTAACCCTGCCAAGTTTGTGACTATTACGGAAAGCGGAACAACCAATGCCACAACTACCGATGACAACGGTAATTTTAGCATTAAGGTAAAGCAGTCTGCTGCTACGCTTGAAGTATCGGGTGTTGGATATGATGCCCAGACAATTAACGCCACTGGTAGCAGTGTTTCCGTAGTCCTGAAAAGGAACACAACGGAACTGGCCACTGTGGTTGTAACGGCTCTTGGTGTTCAACGCCAGGCCAAGGAACTGGGTTATTCCACTGCCAAGGTTAAAGCTCCTGAACTGACTCAGGCTAAAGTGGTTAACCTGGCAAATGGTCTGACTGGTAAAGTATCCGGTTTGAACATCCAGACTGTTAACAACGGTGTATTCGCCGACACAAGGATCACGCTGCGTGGTATCCGTTCACTGACGGGTAACAACCAGCCGATGCTGATCCTGGATGGTGTGCCCATTTCACTCGGCCTGATCTCTACGATCAACCCGAATGATATCGCCGATGTAACGATCCTGAAATCATCTTCATCTACAGCTATCTATGGTCCTGATGGTGTGAACGGTGCTATCGTGATCACTACCAAGAGGGGTTCTAAGAGCAGTCCTCAGGTAACACTGAGCCATACCACTCAGCTGGAAAGGGTTTCTTTCATGCCTTTGTTCCAGTCTAAGTTCGGTTCAGGTTCTTCTGAAGACCAATTCTTCAATGGTGTGTATGACCCAATTGAAAACCAAGGTTATGGCGACGCATTCGACGGTTCACTCCGTCAGATCGGTCGTGATGGCCCCGGTGGTATCCAGGAAAAAGTAACGTACGAAGCCCGTCCGCAAGAAAAGAAAAAGTTCTGGAACACGGGTCTGACCAATCAGACCGACCTGTCTTTCTCTGCAGGTGACTTCTATCTGAGCTTCCAGAATGTTGACATCAAAGGTGTTATGCCGAAAGATGTGAACAAAAGGATCTCCGTTCACCTGAGTTCTGTAAAAGAATTCAACAGCAAGATCAAAGCTACCTTCAATGTTCAGTACACACAAGGTAACTATAACGTAAATGCCGGTAACAGCTTCGGTAATGGCCGTGACTACAGTCCTTACTGGAACCTGATCAACACACCGATGCAGATACCCATCACCAAATACAAAAACTGGAAATCTGATTTCTTCTCCAGCCCTGATGGATATTATAATGACTACTACTACAACCCTTACTGGGCTGTTGACAACTTCCGTAACAAAGGTCGTTCTGACGATCTGGTTGGAAGCCTCGAATTCAACTACAAAATCGCTTCATGGATCGGTTTGACTTATCGTTTGGGTGCCACTTACTCAGGCGGAAGCTTCAAAGCTACCCAGGGTGCACTGCAATACAGCCTGTTTGCTAAGAACAGCGGTAAGTCTGTTGCCCAAACCGGTGACATTCCTTCTGCCGTTATCGACGGATCAAGCTATAGCAGCCGTTTGAACTCTGAAATTTTCGCTACTTTACGTAAAGAATATGGTAAGTTCCGTTTTGACGCCTTATTGGGTCAGTCATTCCGCGAAACTAACGCGAAGAGCACACAGGTTTCATCTTCTAACCTGGGTATCCCCGCCGTATTCAACGTAAGTGTAAGGAAAGGTGAACCAGGCGCTGGTGAATCTAACAGCAAATCAAGGCTGGAAAGGTTCTTCGGTAAATTCTCTGTCGGTTATAACAACTGGGCATTCCTGGAAGTTACCGGTAGCAATGATATTGATAGTCGTTTGGCTAATCCTTACAACTACGATTTCTCTAAAATCAATTATTTCTATCCAGGCGTAAGTGCTTCAATCGTTCTGACTGAAGCGATCTCCAGCCTGAAAAACAGCAATGTGCTTTCTTACCTGAAAGTACGTGGTGCGCTGTCTAAAACCGGTAACGTAAACCTTGGTGTTTACAGCCTGGAAAATACATATTCTCAGGTTAACGGTTTCCCTTACGGACAGCTCTTAGGTTTCTCTGCTGACAATACACTGCGTCGCGCCACTTACGAACCAGAATTCGTAAAGAATGCTGAAGCCGGTATCGAAGTTGCTTTCCTGAAAAACAGGATCAACCTGGAAGCTACCGTTTACCAGCAAAAGAATACCAACCAGATGATCACAGTTGCGTTCTCTTCTTCTACAGGTTATCCTAACGCCCTGTTGAACGCAGCCGATTTCACCAACAAAGGTGTTGAATTCGATCTGAAATTGACTCCGCTGGTGAAGATCAAAAATGTAAACATCGATTTCAAAATCAACTACACATACCAGGATAATAAAGTTAACCGCATCATCGAAGGTGTGGATGAACTGGGTATCGGAAACGGTAACTTCGCTATCGTAGGTTACCCCGCTTACACATTCAAACTGACCGATTACCTGCGTGACTCACTGGGTCGTGTGATCGTTGATGGCCGTACAGGTATGCCTTCACTGGATCCTGTTGCCAAGAAGTTTGGTCGCACCATTCCTAAGCACATCCTCGGTCTGAACCTCAGTGTAAACTGGAAAGGTTTGACTTTGAGCGCTGTTGCTGATTACAGGAGCGGTAACCAGATCTTCTCTGATATCGGATCTGATATGGACTTCTCTGGTATCTCTTACAGGTCTGGTACCAACAACCGTCAGCCATTTATTTTCCCGAACTCTGTTATCGAAACTTCACCGAAAGTATACGAAGCTAACACTAGCGTATATACTCAAAGCGGTGGTTATGGTTTCTGGTCACAAGGTGCATACAATACCGATATCGACGCCAACTACCTGTGCAGCGCTGCATTCTGGAAGTTGAGGGAAGTAGCTCTGAGCTACACCTTCCCAACTGATCTGTTCGGTAAGAAAGGTATCAAAGGTGCTTCTATCGCCATCACAGGCAGGAACCTGTTCACATGGCTGCCTAAGACCAATCAGTGGACTGATCCCGAGTTTTCAACTGGTACAGGAAATGCCCAGGGTGTAAACACTCGTGATAACAACCCACCGACAAGGATCTTTGGTGCTAACGTGACCTTAAACTTTTAATTAAACAACCTAGATCAATATGAACATGAAAAAGATAACAGCACAACTTTCCATCGCCATATTACTGGTTGCTGGAGCTGCAAGTTGTAAGAAAGAAGCGTTTAATATTAATCAGAACCCTAACCAGGCTACAGATAGTACAATCGTGTATAATGTAATTCTGCCTTCTGCCCAGAACAACACGGCCCGTTTGGTGGCCCGTAACTGGGGATGGCTGCAAAATTACATGGGATACTGGGCCAGGTCTGGTACGTATGCTCCCAATACGCAGGAAGAAACGTATACACTGACTACCAGCTTCCAGGCTCAGATCTGGTCTGCTGTGTATGACGTGAACTACGATTATGAAGTAATGCGTATATCTGCTGAAAAAGCAGGTGCCGATTTCTATGCAGGTATCGCCCGCATCATGAAAGCACACAATTCAGCTATCCTGGTTGACCTGTATAACAATGCTCCTTATTCAGAAGCACTGAAAGGCGCCAGCAACAGCACACCGAAATATGACAAAGGCCTGGATATCTACAAAGATCTCCTCGCTCAAATCGATACCGGTATTGCTCAAATTAAAAATGCAGACCTCAACACATCTGGTCCAAACAAATCTATCGGAACTGATGACGTAATGTTTGGTACTACCAGTGCCGCTTATCAGAACACGCCTTACGAGCAAAAGGAACTGTGGGCCAAATTTGGCAATACAGTTAAACTGCGCCTGCTGGTTCACCTGATGAACGGTGGTGTTGGTTCTAATCCTGCCGGTACGGTTGGTACTCCTAACTCATACGTTGACGAAGCCCTGATCGATGCCGAACTGGCCAAGATTGATGCTGAAGGCAGCGGTTACATGGATTTTGATGCTGAAGTACAACCCGGCTATCAGAATGATAAGAGGAACCCGTTCTATAACCTGTATGTATCAGACAATAATGGTTCTGCTACAGCCAACTCAGTTTATTACAAAGCGAATGCATGGGGTATTGATTATTATGATTACAATGCCGATCCAAGGCAAGCACGTTTTTATGTTGCCGGATCACAAGGTATGAGGGGTGTTGCTTATGGCGCATTACCGATTACTGAAAACGCTGCTGCTACACTGGCCGGTATCGGACCTGGTGTTACAAGGGGTGCTACTGCCGCTTGCTGGATCATGAGCGCTGCGGAATCCTATTTCCTGCAGGCTGAAGCCATGCACCGTGGTAAAATGTCTGGTGATGCAAAAGCTACCCTGGCTAACGGTATCCGTGCTTCTTTCGTGATGGTGGGTTCTACAGCTGCCGCTGCTAACTCATACATTGCCGGTAACGCTACTTATGCCGACGTTGATTATGATGCCGCTTCAAGGTTTGGCGGTGCACCAGGCGGATTGTTCACCATCATCTCTCAAAAATGGTTCGCTCTGAATGCTATCGCTCCTTTTGAAGTTTACACAGACTTCCGTCGTGTTGATTTCTCTTCAACTGTTAATCATTTTGAATATGGTTCTTCTGTTGGTTACGATCCTGGTCCGGCTATTTCAGTTGCTCCGGGTGTACCTGCTGATCAGCAATTACCAGTTCGTTTGTTGTATCCCCAGGCAGAATACCTGTATAACGCAGGTAACGTAGGTGCCGAAGGAACTATCAACGCATTTACCAGCAAAATCTTCTGGGATCGTAATTAATTAAAAACAAAACAGACTAAAACATGAAAAAAATAAAATTCTTTTCATTCCTTCTCGGTGCAACACTGATCGCTACGACAGGTTGCCTGAAAGACAAGGGATTCGAGAATAACGAGTATGGCATCAACGGTGCAGACAATTCTCCTGCCGGTATCGGCTTCCATAAAGGGGTGACCTTTAAGGTGAACCTCGGCCTTGACCTGTCTCCCGATCCGCAAGTGATCGATAACCAGGCGGTGATCATGCTTTTCGCGGCCAATCCTGCCCCGAACGACATCACCGTTACAGTGGCTATCGATGAAGCGATCGTTGACGACTACAACACCGAAAACGGTACCAGCATCATCGCCCTGCAGGAAGGAACTGATTTCACCCTGCCTTCCGCCACTTTCGTGATTCCGAAAGGAGCCAAGCAGGTGAATGTGCCGATCACTATTCCAACCACCGCCGCCCTGAGTGCTAATGAGACCTATGGTATCGGTATCAAGATCGCTTCTGCAGACGCCGGATATGTATTGTCTTCAAATCAGAACAAGCTGTTGATGTCTATCGGCTTGAAAAACAAATATGATGGCATTTACACCCTGCGTGGTTACCACAACCGTGTACCATACACCTTCCCGTATGAAGTGGAAATGCACATGGTTACTTACGGTCCTACTTCAGACATTTATTTCTGGCCTGACGTAGACGATTTCGGTCACCCGATCGGCGTAGGTCCTAACAACTCTGTGAGCTGGTATGGCCCTGCTGTTCAGCCCGTTATCGTGTTTGACGGCACTACCGACCTGGTTACCAACGTTTACAACGTAGGTGCAGGTGGCCCGCCGATCACCATGTTCACAGGAGCCGGAAGCGGTGTAAGCCGTTACGATGCCAGCACAAAGACCATCTATGTGTCCTGGAATTACAACAACAACCCGCTGAGGGCTTTCTTTGATACCCTGACCTATGTTGGTCCAAGGTAATCGGGAAGAGACTCCCGGGTGAACTCATATGCAGTAACTTTGTTTGAGATCAGGGGCTGTTGATTCCGGATAGGGTTCAATGGCCCCTGATATGTTCATCTAAAGCCTATTAATCAGACTCGGTTGACGGAACAGGAACTCATACAAGGTTGCAGGGCAAACAGGCAGGAATTTCAAAAAGCACTGTTTGACCTTTATGCGGGCAAAATGATGGCCCTCTGTAACCGGTATACCAGCGATCGTCACCTGGCGCAGGACATGTTGCAGGAAGGCTTTATCAGGGTATTTAAATATATCCATCAGTTCAGAGGCGATGGAAGTTTTGAAGGCTGGATGCGCAGGATTTTTGCCAGCGTGGCCGTTCGGGAACTCAAACGGAATAAGGTCAGTTTCAGCGATATCGATACGGCCATCCTCACTGAACCACACGTAGATCCCGATGTGGTGTCCAGGATGACAGAAGATGAGATTCATGAATTGATCAGGAGCATGCCGGTGGGATACAGAACCGTTTTTAATTTACACGTGATCGAAGGGTACAGCCACGAAGAGATCGCTAAGATCATGAACATACAGGCCAGTACTTCAAGGGTGCAACTGATGAAAGCCAAACAGTTTATGAAGGCACTGATAGCCAACATTAAAAAGACCAATAAAGCATGGGCGACATTTTTGATATAATCAGAGATAAGGCAACCCGCCATGAAGATCCGGTTCCCGGTGACGCGTGGGAGAATATCTCCGGGCAAAAACGGAAGAGAAGGCCGGCAGGATTCCTCTGGCTTGCCGCATCCCTGCTTTTCATAGCACTCGGATTTGGCATATATAAATGGTTCGCCAATCAGGATCATAAAACAACACCGAAGTACAGTCAAGGTTCTGCCGCCGAATCTAATGACAAGGAAATATCAGGCAATAGCCATAAGCTGACTAACCCGTTGCCAGAAGATCAACATACGCTGGACAATTCAAAATATCCTGGACATGATCAAACCGGATCAACAGTACAACAGGATATACAAAGAACTCATAAGAACGAGGCCGTTCATTACTCCTCCCCCATTTCTGGGCAGCCTAACCAACAAACAGTGCTTACGGAAAAAAGGAACAGGCAAACCACAGCAAGGGTGAATGCCAGTTCCGATCAACGTGTTGCTGTCGGCCAAT